>NZ_NCVK01000003.1 GCF_002096845.1 Streptococcus mitis | reverse complement strand
AGCAAACTAGGAAACTAGCCGCAGGTTGCTCAAAACACTGTTTTGAGGTTGTAGATGGAACTGACGTAGTCAGTATCCTACACATACGGCAAGGCAACGTTGACGCGGTTTGAATTTGATTTTCGAAGAGTTTCAAACATATGCAATGATTCCTGAAAGAGTACAGTTAGGAGAGGGTTATGCCGATTCGAATTGATAAAAAATTACCAGCTGTTGAGATTTTACGGACAGAGAACATCTTTGTCATGGATGATCAACGTGCGGCCCACCAAGATATCCGTCCTTTGAAGATTTTAATTTTAAATCTCATGCCACAGAAAATGGTCACAGAAACCCAGTTGTTACGTCATTTGGCCAATACACCTCTACAACTGGATATCGATTTTCTCTATATGGAGAGCCACCGTTCTAAAACAACTCGTTCAGAGCACATGGAGACCTTCTATAAAATTTTTCCAGAGGTTAAGGATGAGTATTTTGATGGGATGATTATCACAGGGGCTCCAGTTGAGCATTTACCATTTGAGGAAGTGGACTATTGGGAGGAATTTACCCAGGTGCTTGAGTGGTCCAAGACCCATGTCTATTCGACCCTTCATATCTGTTGGGGGGCTCAGGCGGGACTCTATCTGCGTTATGGGGTGGAAAAATACCAGATGGACAGTAAGCTATCAGGTATTTATCCTCAGGACACCTTAAAAGAGGGTCACCTTCTATTTAGAGGCTTTGACGATAGCTATGTATCCCCTCATTCACGGCACACGGAGATTTCTAAGGAAGAGGTCTTAAACAAAACCAATCTCGAGATTTTATCAGAAGGGCCACAGGTTGGGGTTTCGATTTTGGCTAGTCGTGATTTACGAGAAATTTATAGTTTTGGGCATTTGGAATATGACCGTGATACCTTGGCAAAAGAGTATTTTAGGGATCGTGATGCAGGTTTAGACCCACATATTCCAGAAAATTACTTTAAGGATGATGATGTCAATCAGACGCCTTGTCTTTGTTGGTCTTCATCAGCAGCCCTCTTTTTCAGTAACTGGGTGAATTATGCGGTCTATCAGGAGACGCCTTTTGACTGGAGAAAGATAGAAGATGATGCATCTGCATATGGGTATTTATAAGAGGAATTATGACATATTTAGACGCTTTTAAATCAGGGAACTTGGTTTTACCGAGTGCCCTGCTCTTGCATTTTAAGGAACTTTTTCCTTCTAGCGACGATTTTCTAGTCTGGCAATTTTTCTATTTGCAAAATACGACTGGCTTAGAAGAAATGTCGCCAAGCCAGATTGCTGAAAGGATTGGCAAGGAAATTTCGGATGTCAATCAGGCTATTTCCAATCTGACTGAGAGGGGGCTGCTTCAGTATCGAACGATAGAATTAAATGGCGAAATCGAATTGCTTTTTGATGCCAGTCTAGCCTTGGAACGCTTGGATGACTTGCTTGGAGCTCCTACTTCAAGTTCAGACCAGTTGACACCTCAAAATCAGCTCAAGGATTTGGTGGAAACTTTCCAGCAGGAGTTGGGACGCTTGTTGACCCCTTTTGAGATTGAGGATTTGACCAAGACGCTAAAGGAAGATGGAACCAGTGCTGACTTGATTAAGGAAGCTCTTCGTGAAGCTATTTTGAATGGAAAAGCAAACTGGAAGTACATTCAGGCCATTTTGAGAAATTGGCGCCATGAAGGAATCAAGAGTGTGGCTCAAATTGAGGCTAAGCGGGCAGAAAGAGAAGCCAGCAATCCTCAGTTGACACAGGTATCTGCAGATTTCAGAAATGCTATGGATCTTTGGAAGGATTAATCCATGCAAGCAGGTTTGAAATCCGAGTAAGATTTGCAAGCTGTGTATAATTGTGATAAAATAAATAGAAAATAAATTGAAAAAAGAGGTATGTGAAATGTCACGTAAACCATTTATCGCTGGTAACTGGAAAATGAACAAAAATCCAGAAGAAGCTAAAGCATTCGTTGAAGCAGTTGCATCAAAACTTCCTTCATCAGATCTTGTTGAAGCAGGTATCGCTGCTCCAGCTCTTGATTTGACAACTGTTCTTGTTGCTGCAAAAGGTTCAAACCTTAAAGTTGCTGCTCAAAACTGCTACTTTGAAAATGCAGGTGCTTTCACTGGTGAAACTAGCCCACAAGTTTTGAAAGAAATCGGTACTGACTACGTTGTTATCGGTCACTCAGAACGCCGTGACTACTTCCATGAAACTGACGAAGATATCAACAAAAAAGCAAAAGCAATCTTTGCAAACGGTATGCTTCCAATCATCTGTTGTGGCGAGTCACTTGAAACTTACGAAGCTGGTAAAGCTGCTGAGTTTGTAGGTGCTCAAGTATCTGCTGCTTTGGCTGGATTGACTGCTGAACAAGTTGCTGCATCAGTTATCGCTTACGAGCCAATCTGGGCTATCGGTACTGGTAAATCAGCTTCACAAGACGATGCACAAAAAATGTGTAAAGTTGTTCGTGACGTTGTAGCTGCTGACTTTGGTCAAGAAGTTGCAGACAAAGTTCGTGTTCAATACGGTGGTTCTGTTAAACCTGAAAACGTTGCTTCATACATGGCTTGCCCAGACGTTGACGGTGCCCTTGTTGGTGGTGCGTCACTTGAAGCAGAAAGCTTCTTGGCTTTGCTTGACTTTGTAAAATAATCAGTAGCAAAAGCTAGGTGGAACAGCATTCAGATGTCTGTTCCATTTTTTATAGGAGAGGAAAGATTGAAAACAAAGATTGGAAAAATTGGATTAGCAAGTATCTGTTTACTTGGCTTGGCAACTAGTCACGTCGCTGCAAATGAAACCGAAGTTTCAAAAACTTCGCAGGATACAACGACAGTTTCAAGTAGTTCAGAGCAAAATCAGTCTTCTAATAAAACTCAAACGAGCGAAGGAGTAAAGACCAATGCTTCTGCCCACTGGGATGGGGACTATTATGTAAAGGTTGATGGTTCTAAAGCTAAGAGTGAGTGGATTTTTGATAACTACTATAAGGCTTGGTTTTATATTAAATCAGATGGTCGTTATGCTCAAAATGAATGGCAGGGTAATTACTACTTGAAATCAGGCGGTTATATGGCCAAAAATGAATGGGTTTATGATAACGCCTATAAGAATTGGTTTTACCTGAAGTCCGATGGTTCTTATGCTAACCAGGAATGGCATGCTGTTGGAGGTAAATGGTACTATTTTAAGAAATGGGGCTATATGGCTAAAAGTCAATGGCAGGGAAGTTATTTCCTAAATGGTCAAGGTGCCATGATGCAAAATGAATGGCTCTATGATCCAGCCTATTCGTCTTACTTCTATCTCAAGTCTGATGGCTCTTATGCTAATCAAGAGTGGCAAAAGGTAGACGGAAAGTGGTATTATTTCAAGAAGTGGGGTTACATGGCTAAAGATGAGTGGCAGGGTAACTACTATTTGACAGAAAGTGGTGCTATGGCGACTGGTGAATTAGTCATGGATGATGCTCGCTATATTTTTTCTGACTCAGGTGAGTTAAAAGAAAAGAAAGACTTGAATGTTGGCTGGGTTAACCGAAATGGCAGACGTTATTTCTTTAACCATCGTGAAGAACAAGTTGGGACTGATCAAGTTAAAAAGGTCATCGATGTCAGTGAGCACAATGGTCGTATCAGTGACTGGAAAAAGGTCATCGATGATAATGGAGTAGATGGAGTCATTGTTCGTTTGGGCTATAGTGGAACTGAGGACAAGGAATTGGCTCATAATATTAAGGAGTTAAACCGTCTTGGAATTCCTTACGGTGTTTATCTCTATACTTATGCTGAAAATGAGACCGATGCTGAGAATGATGCTAATCAAACCATTGAACTCTTGAAAAAATACAAGATGAACTTGTCTTATCCTATCTACTACGATGTTGAGAACTGGGAATATGGCAATAAGACTAAGAGAGCTCCAAGTGATACTGGAACCTGGGTCAAGATTATCAACAAGTATATGGCAACAATGAAACAGGCTGGTTATCAAAATGTGAATGTTTATAGCTACCGTCAACTTTTACAAACTCGTTTAAATCATCCAGATATTTTACAACATGTTAACTGGGTTGCAGCCTATACGGATGCACTTGATTGGAATAATCCTCATTATTCAGGAGAAAAAGGATGGCAGTATACTTCATCTGAATACTTAAAAGGAATTCGAGGTCGTGTTGATGTCAGTGTTTGGTATTAAAATGTAGGTTTAAGAAAGTGAGGTTTCAAGTTAACTAGCTAAAAGAAATTTTACCACCTATTTGTAGTCAAAGTATTTTATGCTACCTATTGATACAATTTTTATGATGGAGATTTCGATATAAAGATCTTTGTCAACTGTAAAAGTATTGGAAGCTGGGAAAAACTGGCCTCTAACCATAAAACAAGTGAGTATTTCCACACTTGGAGATGCTCGTTTTCTATAGTAGATTGAAATAGAATGTGAACAAGTTGATTGAGAAATTCAAACTGATTTTTCATAATATAGCAAACTGAACTAAAAACAGTACATAATGTGGCATAAGTTTCTTATGGCATATTCAATAGATTTTCGTAAAAAAGTTCTCTCTTATTGTGAGCGAACAGGTAGTATAACAGAAGCATCACACCTTTTCCAAATCTCACGTAATACCATTTATGGCTGGTTAAAGCTAACAGAGAAAACAGGAGAGCTAAACCATCAAGTAAAAGGAACAAAACCAAGAAAGGTTGATAGAGATAGACTCAAAAACTATCTTACTGACAATCCAGACGCTTATTTGACTGAAATAGCTGCTGAATTTGGCTGTCATCCAACTACCATCCACTATGCTCTCAAAGCTATGGGCTACACTCGAAAAAAAAGAACCACACCTACTATGAACAAGACCCAGAAAAAGTAGCTTTATTTCTTAAGAATTTTAATAGTTTAAAGCACTTAGCACCTGTTTATATTGATGAAACAGGATTCGATACTTATTTTTATCGAGAATATGGTCGCTCATTAAAATGTCAGATAATAAGAGGTAAGGTATCTGGAAGAAGATATCAGAGGATTTCTTTGGTTGCAGGGCTAACAAATGGGGAGTTAATCGCTCCAATGACTTACGAAGAGACGATGACGAGCGACTTTTTTGAAGCTTGGTTTCAGAAGTTTCTCTTACCAACATTAGATACATCATCAGTTATTATTATGGATAATGCAAGATTCCATAGAATGGCTAAGCTAGAGATTTTATGCGAAGAGTTTGGGCATAAACTTTTACCTCTTCCTCCCTACTCACCTGAGTACAATCCTATTGAGAAAACATGGGCTCATATCAAAAAGAACCTCAAAAATGTATTATCGAGTTGTAGTACTTTTTTCGAGGCTCTTTTGTCTTGTTCTTATTTCAATTGACTATAACAATAAGGGCGTACTATTCTAGACTCAACATACTATATAATTTCGAAAAATGCTTTAGAAGCAGCATTGCAGCGTTCTGGATTAACTCTACTATAGTTTTAAAAAAGCATTCTAAACATTCAAAAATATTTGGGATTTCACTTAAGAAAGGCGTTCAATTCCTCTAAAGGAATCTTCCGCTTTTTGACGACTCGTTTTTCCGCTCTAAGTGTTCTTGTTCACGTAATTTCTTTTCCCACGTGAAGAGAGTTCTGACGCCAACATCAAAAACTTTAGCTGCTTCGACACGGCTGTGTCCCTCTTTGATGTAATCTAATGCTCCTTGTTTAAAATCAAGAAAATATAATATATTTTTTATTTTTCTGTTTATTCAGTGTAAATTGTACAATGTGGAGAAGTTCATTATTTTGTATATTTTCACAATTATATTAAGAAAATTTAAAAAGCTTGTAACTTGGTATTATGTTGTTTAAAAGTATTTTCAAACTGAAAAAATTGACTAAAAATTTGAATAATTAACTATAATTGGGTAAAATAGATAGTATGGCATATTATATTTAAGAGGAAAAAAATTAAAATGAAACAATGGTTTTATGGAGAAAAACGTCAGCGTTTTTCTTTTAGAAAATTGTCAGTTGGATTAGTCTCGGCTACTATTGGAAGCTTCTTTTTTAGCAGTCTAATAGCTGGAGATTTATCCCCTGTTAAAGCTACAGAGATTTCACATGGACAGTCAGCTCAAGTGAGCTACTATTATGTAATGGAATCTGAATTAACTGAAGCAGAGAAGTCTATCTTGATCAGAGATATTCCAAAGCATGTTGAAGAGATATCAGAAAGCTATTACTTAGTTTATCGTCCCAAAGATCAAAAATTAGGATATGGAGCATTACCTCAGACCGGCTACTCTGGGGTCTGGGAGTCAATTTTTGCAGTTGCGGGTTTTACATTCTTAGTGTTAATATTTGCTAGGGCTAAGAGTGGCAAGAGATATTTATCGTCTATCTTATTGGTAACAGGAATGGGGTCTGTGTTACTATCTCCGACTGCCTTGGCTGTGACCAACCTTGAGCTTGCTGCGTATAATCAAAGTATAAATTTAGGTGTTGGAGAATCTCTTCCAAAACCTTTGCATATTGATGGCTTTGAATATATTGGTTATCTAAAGAATGAGGATAAAAAGGGAAATAGCCTTTATTCTTCTCATAAGGATAAATCATTAGTAGACTATAGCACCAATCCATACATAGCTCCAGTTCACGAAGTTCCAGAGTTAGATGAGTATGGTACAAGTCCAGACACAGCTCCAGTTCACGAAATTCCAGAGTTAGATGAGTATGGCACAAGTCCAGACACAGCTCCAGTTCACGAAATTCCAGAGTTAGATGAGTATGGTACAAGTCCAGACACAGCTCCAGTTCACGAAGTTCCAGAGTTAGATGAGTATGGTACAAGTCCAGACACAGCTCCAGTTCACGAAGTTCCAGAGTTAGATGAGTATGGCACAAGTCCAGACACAGCTCCAGTTCACGAAGTTCCAGAGTTAAATGAGCATGGTACAAGTCCAGACACAGCTCCAGTTCACGAAGTTCCAGACTTAGATGAGCATGGTACAAGTCCAGACACAGCTCCAGTTCACGAAATTCCAGAGTTGAAATTCAGTATAAATGACATTATAAGAATAGAAAAGATAGATTTTTCTATCGTCGAGCTGTATACAGATGAGATTACAGAAGGCAGTCGTAACATTGTAACACCGGGCGTTCAAGGTGAACGTACGATTAAGACTCGTATCTACAGCTCTAATGGTCAGGAAATTGACCGACAAGAGATGTCAAATGAGGAGACCCTATCCCCAGTTACCCAGGTTGTTAAAGTTGGTACAGCTAAGGCGACTATGATTCCGAATGATGCACCGAAAGCAGAATCTCTTCCAGAGTACCCGTTAACCTTCACTGACGAAATTCGAGTAGATAAAATCAACTTCGCAGTTCGTGAAGAAGAAACGGACGAACTTGTCCAAGGCAGTCGTAACATTGTAACCCCGGGAGTTCAAGGTGAGCGTACGATTAAGACTCGTATCTACAGCTCTAATGGTCAGGAAATTGACCGTCAAGAGATGTCAAATGAGGAGACCCTATCCCCAGTTACCCAGGTTGTTAAAGTTGGTACAGCTAAGCCGACCATGGTTCCGAATGATGCACCGACAGCAGAATCTCTTCCAGAGTACCCGTTAACCTTCACTGACGAAATTCGAGTAGATAAAATCAACTTCGCAGTTCGTGAAGAAGAAACGGACGAACTTGTCCAAGGCAGTCGTAACATTGTAACCCCGGGAGTTCAAGGTGAACGTACGATTAAGACTCGTATCTACAGCTCTAATGGTCAGGAAATTGACCGACAAGAGATGTCAAATGAGGAGACCCTATCCCCAGTTACCCAGGTTGTTAAAGTTGGTACAGCTAAGGCGACTATGATTCCGAATGATGCACCGAAAGCAGAATCTCTTCCAGAGTACCCGTTAACCTTCACTGACGAAATTCGAGTAGATAAAATCAACTTCGCAGTTCGTGAAGAAGAAACGGACGAACTTGTCCAAGGCAGTCGTAACATTGTAACCCCGGGAGTTCAAGGTGAGCGTACGATTAAGACTCGTATCTACAGCTCTAATGGTCAGGAAATTGACCGTCAAGAGATGTCAAATGAGGAGACCCTATCCCCAGTTACCCAGGTTGTTAAAGTTGGTACAGCTAAGCCGACTATGGTTCCGAATGATGCACCGACAGCAGATTCTTTAGAAGAGTTCGACTTAATTACACTGCATAATTTATTGACAGAAGCAACTCAGATTAAAGCAGAGGCACGTTATTTCAATGATGATCAAAGTCATCAATCTAACTATGATTCTGCATTGCTGGCAGCTCAGGCGATTCTTACTCAATCCCAAGCCAGTCAAGCAGAAATCAATCAACTGGTGGAACAAATCAAACAGGCTAAGGCACAATTGAGTGGTCTTGAGGTTGTCAAAACTGCTCTTCAGACTGAGTACGATTTAAATGTCACTGTTAAAACTTCTGCTAAATATAAGAATGCTGATTCGGATAAGAAGACAGTTTATACAGACCAATTAGCCAAGTCAGAAATAGTTCTGAATAGTCAAACGGCCACACAAGTACAAGTCAATCAAGCTCTTGCTAGTCTGCAAGTCGCCAAAGAAGCACTCAATGGAGTGTCAAAAGTCAAGCCAATAGTTTCGATTCTAAGCCTGACTGAAAATGCAGATGATAAGTCTGTTGCGATCCAATATAGCTTGAAAGACCAAACAAAATCCTTCCGTTCAGCCACTGCAGAATTATATCAGGGGGATAAGCTTGTTCGTACTCTTCCAATCACTAATTTCGATAACAGTCTAAAGATTGGAGAGTTGGATTACTACACAGCGTATACTTTGAAAACCAAGCTGACATATGAGCTGGACAATGGTAGTGTCACTGAATTTGAAACAGACAGTCGTGAATTTGAACTTGAATATAAGAAGATCTCCTTCCGAGATGTTGATTCAGTTGAGTTTTACAGTAAAGATAATGACCAATACAAGCGACTGGTATCAATGAGTTCCATGCCTAAAGATCTGTCAAACTACTTTGTCAAAGTCAAATCAAGTGAAGCTAAGGAAATGCTTCTCCCAGTTCACAGTATTTCTGAAATCCAAAAAGACGGAAAAGATGTATACAGAGTAACAGTCTCGTTGCCTGAGTTGGTTCAAGAAGATGAGACAGGCTATAAGTCTGGCTACGACTTCTATATCAGTAAGGCAGTTCCTAGTCAGCAAAATGTTTACACTAGCTTTGCTGGATTGATAGATGCTATGAAGAAAAATATGGCTAGTAATTATGTTTTGGGAGCTGATTTGGATGCCAGTGAGGTTAGTCTGGCACCTGCGGATTATGTTTATCTTAGAGGGAACTTCACAGGTAGTCTGACTGGCAATCATAATGGTAAGCAGTATGCTATCTATAATCTAGCTAAGCCTTTGTTCGAAAACCTCAAGAGTGGTTCTTCTGTTTCTGGTATGGATTTGAAGGATGTCAATATTGTGGGTAGCTATGACTCTGCTGCCTTAGCTCGGAGTGCAGAAAATGCTCGAATTACAGATGTTTCTGTCCAAGGTAAAGTATCGGTGATAGGCAATGCTTCTAATGTGGCGGGGCTGGTTGTTAGTGCAACAAACACACAAATTTCCAACAGTTCCTTCACTGGTGTCATCCAGGCAAACGAGAAACAGAGCAAAGAATATAATGTTGGTGGTTTGGTTGCTAATCTTAAGGGAGGAGATTCCTTGCTCAGTCAAAGCAGAGCAGATGTGACCATCCTAGCAGGCGCTAGAGCCAACAACCAACGATTCGGCGGTTTGGTTGGTCGTTTGGAGAACAATGCCCGTATCAGTCGTTCTTATGTAACTGGAAAGATTCAAAATACTACTAAGAATGGTCAGATTGGCGGTATCGTAGGATCCAATTATTTCAATGGCTTGGTTGACAATGTTATCAGTAATATTAGTGGTACGAATGTTTATAGTATTTCTGGAGATCAAGCCTACAATAATGATCGTATTACGGAAGCTTATGTCGTTGAAGGAAATCAAACGCTGGAAAATGACAAGTTTGTCACTTCAACACTGACTCTGAACGAGGCAGAAGAGAAGCTAGCTAGTTTAGATATTACGACAAATCTAGAGGACACGAATCTTAATCTTTATTCTGTTAACTATGCTCAAGAGAAGAATGCTCGAGAAAATCGTTTGATAGCTTATTCCAATATGGAAAAACTCCTTCCGTTCTATAACAAGGAGACAATCATTAGCTATGGAAATAAACTCCCAGATCATCATAAGCTCAATACAGAATATTTGTTGGATGTTGTTCCAATGAAAGGTGACCAGATTATCACTGATATTAATAGTAATAAGGCATCTATTGACCGTTTGATGTTACACTTCGAGGATAATACAGTTGATTACCTGAATCTGACTTATAAAGGAGAGTTTAAGAACCAAGCAATTGCAGAATACACTGTAAATGGCTTAGATCTTCTTTATACACCTGAAGCTTTCTTATCAGACTATAGCAGAGTTCTGAATCAAGTACTGCCAGAGTTGAATAAGGTAGTTCTTGACTCACCAGCCATGCGAACTGTTTTAGGTGTAAATGCTGACACTTCCTTGGATGATCTTTATCTTGATACATCCTTTGAACAAGTCAAGACCAAGCTCTCAGAAGAGTTACGCAAAGTTCTGGCTATGGATACGTCAATCAATACTGAAGGCAATGTTGTGGCTGACTATGTAGCTCACAAGATTACAGCCAATAAGGAAGCCTTCTTGCTTGGGCTTACCTATCTTAACCGTTGGTATAATATTAATTATGATAATATTAATGTCAAAGATTTATCTGCTTATAAGTTTGATTTCTTTGGAAATCATAGTGCTTCAACGATAGATACCATTATTTCATTAGGTCAGTCAGGAATGAATAATCTTAAAGCAAAGAACAATCATTTAGCTTATGATGCTTCGCTCTCTGAATCGACTGGTAAGCGTGGACTTTTCAATTATTTGGAAAATTACCGTCAGCTCTTCTTACCATACAAGACTAATAATGAATGGCTCAAGACCAATACAAAAGCTTATATCGTAGAGTCTAAGTCAGATATAGCAGAGGCTAGAAAGATTCAGGATACAGCTGAGGGCAAGAGCAAGTATTCTGTCGGCGTTTATGATAAGATTACTGCTGATAATTGGGAATATAAGGGCATGCTTCTACCACTCTTGACTATGAGTGAGAAAGGTGTCTATGTCATCTCCAATATGTCCACTATCTCCATGGGTGCTTATGATCGTTACCGAGATGTTGTCGATGGTAAGGTAAGGACAGATGCAGAGTTGGTAGAATATGTCGAGGATAGAGTTAGAAAATCAGCTGAATATCAGCGCGATCATTATGATTTCTGGTACAAGATTCTAAGTCCAGAAAGCAGGGACAAGCTTTTCCGTTCCGTACTAGTTTACGATGGATTCCTAATGAAAGATAGTACTGGTCAAAGATATTGGGCTCCAGCTAATGATAAGAAATCGTTAGCTATGCAGGAGTTCTTTGGACCAGCAGGCAAGTGGTATCCAAGTAAGGGCTACAATGCCTATGCTACAGGAAGTGTAACCCACTTTGACGCTGCTCGTTTATTGGAAGACTATGGTAACTCTGTTTATACGCATGAAATGACCCATAACTCTGACGGCGGCATCTACTTTGAGGGCAATGATCGTCGTGAAGGTCTGGGAGCTGAACTCTATGCTCGAGGACTCTTGCAGTCTACTCCAACCCCTGACGAACCAACTATTACTCTTAATACCCTCTTCAAGGTGGATAAAGATTCTAAGACACGGATGCATACCTATAATTTCAAAGAGCGTGTTCAAAACGCAGCAGACTTGCAACACTATGTTCATGGTATGTTTGATATGGTCTATACACTCGATTACTTAGAAGGTACTTCTATGCTTAAGCAGAGTGATGATGCTAAGCTTCAGTGGTTCAGAAAGATGGAAAATTACTACATTACAGATAAGTATGGTAAGGAAACCCATGCTGGTAACCAGACACGAACCTTCACTGCAGAGGAAATTAAGCAGCTAACTAGTTTCTACTCTTTGATTGAGAATGATGTGATTACGCGTCGAGAGAATAAGGATAGTGGTAAATATGGACGGAATGGCTACCTCAGTCTTAGCCTCTTCTCACCAATCTACTCAGCATTGAGCAATCCTAAAGGGGCGCCAGGGGATGTTATGTTCCGACGTACGGCTTATGAGTTACTGGCAGCCAAGGGATATCATGAAGGATTTGTTCCTTATGTTTCTGGTAAGTACTCTAAGGAAGCCTTTGATGAAGGTAAGAAAACGTGGGACGGATGGTCTGGAAGGGATGTAGGTCTAGTGACAGACCAAAAAGTTTTGGAAAATGTATTTAAGGGCGAATATGACTCTTGGGTAGCTTTCAAGAAGGCCATGTATAAGGAACGAATTGATCAGCTGACAAAGCTTAAGCCGATCACTATTGAGTACGAACTTAGAAATCCAAATAGTACTAAGAAAGTAACTATTCGTTCTTACGCACAGATGCAGAAACTGATGGATGAAGCAGTAGCAGAGGATGTAGGTAACATTACTAATGCGACTAGCCGTGTTGAATCTAGTTGGGTCAACTTGCTCAAGAAAAAGATTTACAACGCTTATCTTCGTGAGACAGATGATTTCAGACAGTCTATATTTAAGAAATAAGGAATTTTATATTTCTTCAATTAAATTTTATGGTAGTTTTCTCAGTTTTTAAGTGATGAATATCTAATATCTATCGCGAAAATACTTGATAAGAGCGCCATGGAATGACTAATGAGAAAAAGCATTAGCTAGACAGTTTCTTAAAAATGAAATCTCTAGAAGAAAACAGTTTTCTATAAAGCGAATGATGAAATAATAAAAAATTAAGCAACGGCCTTGTTCCTCATTTCAAGAGGGGTAAGGTCGTTCTTGTGCTGTTTAACACTTTGTTAGTATTCGTTTCCTGAGCCAATACTCTCCAAAAATCTCTTCAAACCACGTCAACGTAGTCTTGCCGTGCGTATGGTTACTGACTTCGTCAGTTCTATCCACAACCTCAAAACAGTGTTTTGAGCTGACTTCGTCAATTTTATCTGCAACCTCAAAGATGTACTTTGAGCAGCCTGCGGCTAGTTTCCTAGTTTACTCTTTGATTTTCATTGAGTATAAGATGCTGATCAAGATGATAATGTCGTAGTTGAAGACACTTCCCCTACTTTTAAGTTTCTATAAAATAAAAATAGATTTTTTGTTGACAGTCTATTTAAGAAATATCGTAGTTCAATAATACACTGTACAATTTAATAGTTCTTATTCAGTTTGCTAGAAGTTTGTATATTCTTTTTCTTTTCTTTATTAAAAAATAGACATGAAATTGACTCTAATATTCTCTAAAAAATTCTTAAATTATCAGTCTATTGCAACTTTTCTCATGTGGGTCATTTGACTTGCTATTGGTTTTTCTTAGTGGTATACTAAGATAGTAATCATTAAGAAGTGGTTGCAAAAAATAATGAACGAGGTAAAGAAAATGGTAGAATTGAAAAAAGAAGCAGTAAAAGATGTAGCATCATTAACAAAAACAGCGCCAGTAGCATTGGCAAAAACAAAGGAAGTATTGAACCAAGCTGTTGCTGATTTATACGTGGCCCACGTGGCTTTGCACCAAGTACACTGGTACATGCGTGGTCGTGGATTTCTTGTATGGCATCCAAAAATGGATGAGTACATGGATGCTCTTGATGGTCATTTAGATGAAATCAGCGAACGATTGATTACACTCGGAGGTAGCCCATTCTCTACATTGACAGAGTTCCTTCAAAACAGTGAAATCGAAGAAGAAGTTGGAGAGTTCCGCAATGTAGAAGAAAGTTTGGAACGTGTCCTTGAAATTTATCGTTACCTCATCACGCTTTTCCAAGAAGCTTTGGATGTGACAGATAAAGAAGGCGATGATGTAACCAATGATATCTTTGTTGGAGCTAAGGCTGACCTTGAAAAAACAGTCTGGATGCTTGCGGCAGAATTAGGACAAGCACCTGGTTTGTAAGAAACAATAGAAAATATATAAATCTGTAGGAAATTTCTTACAGATTTTTTCTATTCTGTAAGCTATTCCAAACCAGTCTTTTTTTGAGTTTTTTGATAAAATAGTACTATCAGTGAAAAGGATGGAAGCATGACTAAAAAAATCGTAGCTATTTGGGCCCAGGATGAAGAGGGTGTGATTGGTAAGGACAATCGTCTGCCCTGGTATTTGCCAGCAGAATTGCAACACTTTAAAGAAACAACTCTGAATCATGCTATCTTGATGGGGCGTGTGACCTTTGATGGGATGGAACGCCGCTTGCTTCCAAAACGTGAAATCTTGATTTTGACACGTAACCCGGAAGAAAAGATAGATGGAGTTGCTACTTTTCATGATGTCCAGTCTGTCTTGGACTGGTATCAGGCTCAAGAAAAGAATCTCTATATTCTTGGTGGAAAGCAGATTTTTCAGGCTTTTGAACCCTATCTTGACGAAGTGATTGTGACTCACATTCATGCTCGGGTGGAGGGAGATACCTATTTCCCTGAAGAGTTTGATTTGTCTCTTTTTGAGACAGTTTCAAGTAAATTTTACGCCAAAGATGAGAAGAATCCTTATGATTTTACCATCCAATACCGCAAGAGAAAGGAAGTCTAATGGAACGTAGTATATTTGGTTTTTTCACAGCCATGCTGTGTTTGGTCTGCTTGCTTGCAGGAGCACAGGCTTTTCGTAAAAAGCGCTATGGACTTTCTGTCCTGCTCTGGTTAAATGCCTTTACCAATTTGGTCAATAGTGTCCATGCTTTTTACATGACCTTATTTTAGATAGAATAACAGTATAGAATAGAACGGAAGGAAATCATGCCTACAAATAGGAATAATGATATGATGGTTTATTGCTCATTTTGTGGCAAAAGCCAAGAAGAAGTACAAAAAATAATCGCTGGGAACAACGCCTTTATCTGTAATGAATGTGTGGAGTTGGCCCAGGAAATCATTCGAGAGGAGTTGGCTGAGGAAGTCTTGGCAGACTTGTCTGAGGTACCAAAACCAATCGAACTCCTCCATATCTTGAACCACTATGTAATCGGTCAAGATCGTGCCAAGCGTGCCTTGGCAGTAGCAGTATATAACCACTACAAACGCATCAATTTCCACGATACGCGTGAAGAGTCAGAAGATGTGGATTTGCAGAAGTCAAACATCTTGATGATTGGCCCAACTGGTTCAGGGAAAACATTCCTTGCTCAGACCTTGGCTAAGAGCTTGAATGTGCCTTTTGCCATTGCGGATGCGACAGCTCTTACTGAGGCTGGTTATGTGGGTGAGGACGTGGAAAATATCCTCCTCAAACTCTTGCAGGCTGCTGATTTTAACATTGAGCGCGCAGAGCGTGGGATTATCTATGTGGATGAAATTGACAAGATTGCCAAGAAGAGCGAGAACGTATCGATCACACGTGACGTTTCTGGTGAAGGGGTGCAACAAGCCCTTCTCAAGATTATAGAGGGAACTGTTGCTAGCGTGCCACCTCAAGGTGGTCGCAAACACCCACAACAAGAAATGATTCAAGTGGATACCAAAAATATCCTCTTCATCGTGGGTGGTGCCTTTGATGGTATCGAAGAAATTGTCAAACAACGTCTGGGTGAAAAGGTTATTGGCTTTGGTCAAAACAACAAGGCGATTGACGAAAACAGCTCTTACATGCAAGAAATCATAGCAGAAGATATTCAAAAATTTGGTATTATTCCTGAGTTGATTGGACGCTTGCCTGTTTTTGCAGCTCTTGAACAATTGACGGTTGATGACTTGGTTCGTATCTTGAAAGAGCCAAGAAATGCCTTGGTCAAACAATATCAAACCTTGTTATCTTATGACGATGTTGAGTTGGAATTTGACGACGAAGCCCTTCAAGAAATTGCCAATAAAGCCATCGAACGCAAAACTGGTGCGCGTGGTCTTCGCTCAATTATCGAAGAAACTATGCTGGACGTTATGTTTGAAGTACCGAGTCAGGAAAATGTGAAATTGGTCCGCATCACAAAAGAAGCTGTCGATGGAACGGATAAACCAATCCTAGAAACAGCCTAGAGGTGACTATGGAACTTAATACACACAATGCTGAAATCTTGCTCAGTGCAGCTAATAAGTCACACTATCCGCAGGATGAACTGCCAGAGATTGCGCTAGCAGGGCGTTCTAATGTTGGCAAGTCTAGCTTTATCAACACTATGTTGAACCGTAAGAATCTTGCTCGTACATCAGGAAAACCTGGAAAAACTCAGCTTCTCAACTTCTTTAATATCGACGACAAGATGCGTTTTGTAGATGTGCCTGGTTATGGCTATGCCCGTGTTTCTAAAAAGGAACGTGAAAAGTGGGGGCGCATGATTGAGGAGTACCTAACGAATCGGGAAAATCTCCGTGCAGTTGTTAGTCTAGTTGACCTCCGTCATGACCCATCAGCAGATGATGTGCAGATGTACGAATTTCTCAAGTACTATGAGATTCCGGTTATCATCGTTGCGACCAAGGCGGACAAGATTCCTCGTGGTAAATGGAACAAGCACGAATCAGCAATCAAAAAGAAATTAAACTTTGACCCAAGTGACGACTTTATCCTCTTTTCATCTGTCAGCAAGGCAGGGATGGATGAGGCTTGGGATGCAATCTTAGAAAAATTGTGAGGAAAAGAAAATGGCAAAAACAATTCATACAGATAAAGCTCCAAAGGCTATCGGACCATATGTTCAAGGGAAAATCGTTGGCAACCTTTTGTTTGCCAGTGGTCAAGTTCCCCTATCTCCTGAAACTGGGGAAATCGTTGGAGAAACGATCCAAGAACAGACAGAACAAGTCTTGAAAAACATTGGTGCTATTTTGGCTGAAGCAGGAACAGATTTTGACCATGTTGTCAAAACAACTTGCTTCTTGAGCGATATGAACGACTTCGTTCCTTTTAACGAGGTTTACCAAACGGCCTTTAAAGAGGAATTTCCAGCTCGTTCAGCTGTGGAGGTAGCTCGTCTTCCTCGTGATGTAAAAGTCGAAATTGAAGTCATCGCAGAGATTGGATAAGCTAGTTGAAGTTTGGTGTTGCCAAACTTCTTTTGATATAAGGAGAAAAAGATGACAAAGAAACAACTTCACTTGGTGATTGTGACAGGAATGAGTGGTGCAGGGAAAACTGTAGCCATTCAGTCCTTTGAGGATTTGGGTTATTTTACTATTGATAATATGCCGCCAGCTCTCTTGCCTAAGTTTTTGCAGTTGGTGGAAACAAAGGAAGATGACCATAAGTTGGCCTTGGTAGTAGATATGCGTAGCCGTTCTTTCTTCTCAGAGATTCAAGATGTTTTGGATGAGTTGGAAAACAAGGAAGAACTGGACTTTAAAATTCTCTTTTTGGATGCAGCTGATAAGGAATTGGTCGCTCGTTACAAGGAAACCAGACGGAGTCACCCACTAGCAGCAGACGGACGGATTTTGGATGGAATCAAGCTGGAACGTGAGCTCTTGGCGCCTTTGAAAAATATGAGCCAAAATGTGGTGGATACGACTGAACTCACTCCACGTGAGCTGCGCAAAACCCTTGCAGAGCAGTTTTCAGATCAAGAGCAAGCCCAGTCTTTCCGTATCGAAGTCATGTCTTTCGGCTTTAAATATGGAATCCCAATTGATGCAGATTTGGTCTTTGATGTCCGATTCTTGCCCAATCCCTACTACCTACCAGAACTGAGAAACCAAACGGGTGTAGATGAACCAGTGTATCACTATGTCATGAACCATCCAGAGTCCGAAGACTTTTATCAACATTTGTTGGCCTTGATTGAACCGATTTTGCCAAGTTACCAAAAGGAAGGTAAGTCCGTTTTGACCATTGCCATGGGATGTACGGGTGGACAACACCGTAGTGTGGCCTTTGCTAAACGCTTGGCGCAGGACTTATCCAAGAATTGGCCTGTTAATGAAGGGCATCGTGACAAAGACCGAAGAAAGGAAACGGTAAACCGTTCATGAGAAAACCAAAGATAACGGTGATTGGTGGAGGGACTGGGATCCCTGTCATTCTTAAGAGTCTGCGGGAAAAAGATGTGGAAATCGCAGCTATCGTAACGGTGGCAGATGATGGTGGTTCTTCAGGTGAACTCAGAAAAAATATGCAGCAGTTGACACCGCCAGGTGATCTTCGCAATGTCCTTGTGGCCATGTCGGATATGCCTAAGTTTTATGAGAAAGTCTTTCAGTATCGCTTTTCTGAAGATGCTGGAGCCTTTGCTGGCCATCCATTGGGAAATCTCATTATCGCTGGCCTGTCAGAAATGCAGGGTTCGACCTATAATGCCATGCAGTTGCTGAGCAAATTTTTCCATACCACTGGGAAGATTTATCCTTCCAGTGACCATCCCTTGACCCTTCATGCAGTCTTTCAGGATGGGACAGAAGTGGCTGGAGAGAGCCATATTGCAGACCATCCAGGCATGATTGACCATGTCTATGTGACCAATACCCTCAACCATGATACGCCTCTAGCTAGCCGTCGAGTGGTGCAGACCATTCTTGAAAGTGACATGATTGTCCTCGGACCTGGTTCTCTATTTACCTCGATTTTGCCAAATATCGTGATTAAGGAAATCGGGCAGGCGCTTTTGGAAACCAAGGCAGAAATCGCCTATGTCTGCAATATCATGACCCAACGTGGGGAGACAGAACATTTTACAGATAGCGACCACGTGGAAGTCTTGCATCGTCACCTTGGCCGACCTTTTATCGACACTGTCTTGGTGAATATCGAAAAAGTGCCTCAGGAATACATGAATTCCAACCGTTTTGATGAATACTTGGTGCAGGTGGAACATGATTTTGCTGGTCTTTGTAAGCAAGTTCCGCGCGTGATTTCATCCAACTTCCTTCGTCTGGAAAATGGGGGTGCCTTCCACGATGGAGATTTGATTGTGGATGAGTTGATGCGGATTATACAGGTGAGAAAATGAGTTTCACAGTAGCAGTAAAAGAAGAAATCTTAGGTCAACACCATCTGAGCCGACATGAATTGTCTGCCATTATCAAGATGTCTGGTAGTATTGGTCTCTCGACTTCGGGTTTGACCTTGTCAGTCGTGACAGAAAATGCCAAGCTGGCTCGTCACCTCTATGAGTCCTTTCTCCATTTCTATGAAATCAAATCGGAAATTCGCCACCACCAACGGAGCAATCTTCGCAAGAATCGAGTCTATACCGTTTTTACAGATGAAAAGGTGCAGGACTTGTTGAGTGATTTGCACTTGGCAGACTCTTTCTTTGGCCTGGAAACAGGTATTGATGAGGAGATTTTATCAGATGAGGAAGCAGGTCGTGCTTATCTTTGTGGCGCTTTCTTGGCAAATGGAAGCATTCGTGACCCTGAGTCAGGCAAGTACCAGTTGGAAATCAGTTCTGTTTATCTGGACCACGCGCAAGGGATTGCCTCTCTTCTCCAGCAGTTTTTACTGGATGCCAAGGTTCTTGAGCGCAAGAAGGGGGCAGTGACCTACCTTCAGCGAGCTGAAGACATTATGGACTTCTTGATTGTCATCGGAGCCATGCAGGCGCGTGATGATTTTGAGCGGGTTAAGATTTTGCGAGAAACCCGTAATGACCTCAATCGGGCCAATAATGCAGAAACAGCCAATATTGCTCGGACAGTTTCTGCCAGCATGAAGACTATCAACAATATCAGTAAAATCAAAGATATCATGGGCTTAGAAAATCTGCCAGTGGATTTGCAGGAAGTAGCGCAATTGCGGATTCAGCACCCAGACTACTCTATCCAGCAGTTAGCAGATAGCCTCAGCACCCCTCTGACCAAAAGTGGTGTCAACCACAGACTCAGAAAAATCAATAAGATAGCCGATGAGTTATAAAGATATAAAACACCTCTTTCTTGACAATTGAACAGAGCATGTGAGATAATAAAGAGGAATTGAGTATTAGTTCTATATCATGGACTAAGAAAAGACCCCGAGCTAACTTCCACATTAAGCTTGGGATCTTTTTTGACACTATTTGTCCTTGTTTAGCCATTTATAGTAGATTGAATCTACATTAGTATGTCATGGCTGCTAAAATATTTATAGAAAGTAATTTGACTTTCCTAATCGATTTGTTCACATCTTATTTCAATCTACTATATCGACTAAGCAAAGAACGACACTGGCCACAATTGGTCCGATGATAGTTTTGAGTACTAATTCCATCATGGGCTATCTCACCTTCTTTCGTAGGCGGTGTAGAAGCACCTTAAATATTATAGCGCATTTATAATTCAGCATGTCAGAGATTTCTTTTGACAACTGAAGATGGATGTGAGATAATAGTGGAGAAGTGAAGATGTAGTCTACCATAACTACAAAAAAGCCCCTGCTGATAACCACAAAAGCAAGGGCTTTTTCTAGTCTACGCTAGAAAGGTGGGTTGGTCGCTATTTCTTGTTTAGCCATTTTTCGATGACTATCAGGACGATACCGACCACCAAGGGTAGAATAATATTTGTGAAGATGTAATCTACCATAGGCTCCACCTCCCTTCTAAGGCAGATGTGCCGTTTCTATTATATCACATGATTTATCAGTTTGATAGGCATTTTTATTTGTGCTAGAAGAAGGGAAAGATATGATCTAACAAATTAGCTGATGAACTATAAAACCACGAATCGTAGGACTCGTGGTTCTTTTTATAAACTAGTAGAGTGTTTTGGTTGTACTTTTTGTTCAGGGTCAATGTAGTTGATGGCATTATTGACAGCAGTTGGTGCTTCTCCAAGCCCTGTCGCAATCAGATCAATTTTTCCGTCATAGTAGCAGCAGTCACCGATAGCATAGATACCTGCTAGGCTAGATTCCTGTTTACTGTTGACGATAATCTTGTGACGGTTGAGGTCCAGACCCCAGTTTTTAAGGTTACCGACAGAAGATTTGAAACCATAGTTGACAAAGAGGTGGTCTAGGTCAATCGTTTCGGTTTCATCAGATTTGACTTTTGTGATTTCAAGTTTATCGAGCGTTTTTCCATCTCCAAGGAGTTGGCTAGGGACGAATGGTGTCTTGATGGTCACAGATGATTCCTGTAAGGCTTGGACACTGTGCTCCAAGGCACGGAAATTATCTCTGCGGTGGACAAGGGTAGTTGGTGCGATTTTTTCAAAAGCCAAAGCCCAATCCACAGCCGAGTCTCCTCCACCAAGAATCGTCACTTTCTTACCAGCGTATTGCTGGATGTTGGAAACGTGGTAGTGGATATTTTCATAGCCCTCAACGCCTTCTAGTTCCAGCGGACGTGGTTTAAAGGCACCGCCCCCCATAGCGATGATAACAGTTTTAGACAGGTGACTTCCTTTAGAAGTTGTGATGACAAAGCCTTCTTCTTGTTTTTCAATCTCAAGAACCGTTTCATTGAGATGAATAGGGGTATCAAAGCCGTTTAACTGTTCAATCAAGCGGTAGGTCAACTCTTCTCCAGTTAGGTTTGGGAAACCTGGTACGTCTAGGATTTCCTTTTCAGGGTAGAGAATAGCAGGTTGTCCACCTAGTTGGGGAAGAGAGTCGATGATTTGGACCTTGGCTTGGCGTAAGTGGGCATAGAAGGCTGCAAAAAGCCCGACGGGACCACCACCTACAATGGTAATATCATATAGTTGAGACATGGTTTCTCCTTTGTTTTTTCTAGTCAGTTTATTTTATCATATTTTTCTTTAATTTAAAATGAAGTAGGATAGGGAAAAAAATGTCAGAAAAATGGTATAATAGAAAGGAACGTGTTTGGACAGAGAGGAGACAGCAGATGAACTTTCAACAATTATCCAACCTGCAATATTGGACTAGCTTGTTTTCTAGTCCTTGGAGTATTGCCATCAATCTGTTTGATATTTTGATTGTGGCCTATATTTTATATCGTTTTACAAAAGCGATAGCTGGCACCAAGATTATGATTTTGGTACGGGGGGTCTTGATTTTTGTATTAGCCCAGGTCGTGGCCAATATCCTTGGTTTAACAACGATTTCTTGGCTGATTAATCAGATTATCACTTATGGAGTCATTGCTGCGGTTGTTATCTTCTCTCCAGAGATTCGAACTGGTTTGGAACGCTTGGGAAGGGCGACAGATTTCTTTTCTACTACTCAAATTAGTGCAGAAGAGAAAATGATTCGTGCCTTTGTCAAGTCAGTTGAATATATGAGTCCTCGTAAGATTGGTGCTTTGGTTGCCATTCAACGAGTTCGGACCTTGCAAGAATACATTGCGACAGGTATTCCCTTGGATGCCAATATTTCAGCTGAACTCCTCATTAATATCTTTATCCCCAACACTCCTCTACATGACGGTGCTGTGATTATCAGAGAAAATCGGATTGCGGTAACTTCTGCCTACCTGCCCTTGACAGAAAGCACAGGGATTTCCAAGGAATTTGGGACCAGACACCGGGCAGCTATCGGTTTGTCAGAAGTATCCGATGCCTTGACCTTCATCGTCTCAGAGGAAACAGGTGGCATTTCTATTACCTATAACGGTGTTTTCAAGCACGACTTGACGATTGAAGAATTTGAAGCAGAGCTACGAGCAATTCTTTTGCCAGCTGTTGAGGAAAAAATCAGTTTCAAGGACCGTTTGCTAGGAGGTTGGAAATATGAGAAAAAATAGTCTATATATCATTTCATCTCTCTTTTTTGCTTGTGTCTTATTCATCTATGCAACATCGACTAATTTTCAAAATAACAATACGGTAAGGCAGGTCAAATCAGAAACCTACACCAATACGATAGCAAATGTTCCCATCGATATTCACTATGATAATGACCAGTATTTCATCAGCGGATTTGCATCAGAGGTTTCAGTTGTACTGACAGGTGCCAATCGTGTGACCTTGGCCAGTGAAATGCAGGAAAGCACTCGTAAGTTTAAGGTCACAGCGGATTTGACAGATGCTAGTGTTGGAACGATTGAAGTTCCCTTGAACATTGAAAATCTTCCAAGTGGATTGACCGCTGTGGCAACGCCTCAAAAGATTACAGTGAAAGTTGGGAAGAAGGTTAAGCGAGATGGGATGATTGTTGTGCCACAAGTTGACCAAAGCCAGATTGATCCTAAGCTACAAATTGATAGTGTAACCGTGTCAAACGAACGAGTTTCGGTCACAACTGACCAGGAAACATTAGCTAAGATTGACAAAGTTATTGCGCTTTTACCAACCAGCGAAAGGATTACAGGTAACTATAGTGGTTCAGTACCTTTGCAGGCAATCGACCGCAACGGGGTAGTCTTACCAGTAGTTATCACTCCGTTTGATACGACAATGAAGGTCACTACAAAGCCTGTGACACCAAGTTCAAGCACATCAAATTCAAGTACAAGTAGTTCATCGGAGACATCTTCGTCAACGAAAACAACTAGTTCAAAAACGAATTAAAAATATGAAAAGGATTTTATAAAAATGGGTAAATATTTTGGGACTGATGGAGTCCGTGGAGAAGCTAATGTAGAACTAACACCAGAATTGGCCTTTAAACTAGGACGTTTTGGAGGCTATGTTCTTAGTCAACATGAAACGGAAGCACCGAAAGTCTTTGTAGGACGTGACACACGTATTTCAGGGGAAATGCTAGAATCTGCCTTGGTGGCAGGTCTCCTCTCTGTAGGGATTCACGTCTACAAACTTGGTGTCCTTGCAACACCAGCAGTAGCTTACTTGGTCAAAACTGAGGGAGCCAGTGCGGGTGTCATGATTTCTGCTAGCCACAATCCAGCCCTTGATAACGGAATCAAGTTCTTTGGTGGTGATGGCTTCAAACTAGATGACGAAAAAGAAGCAGAAATTGAAGCCCTGCTAGATGCTGATGAAGACACTCTTCCTCGTCCAAGTGCAGAAGGCTTGGGAACCTTGGTAGATTATCCAGAAGGCTTGCGTAAGTATGAAGGATACCTTGTTTCAACTGGAACCCCTCTTGAAGGAATGAAGGTTGCCTTGGACACAGCCAATGGTGCAGCATCTACAAGTGCCCGTCAAATCTTTGCAGACCTTGGAGCTCAATTGACTATTATAGGGGAAACACCAGACGGTCTTAACATCAACCTTAATGTTGGTTCAACCCACCCAGAAGCCCTTCAAGAAGTGGTCAAAGAAAGCGGCTCAGCTATCGGTTTGGCCTTTGACGGAGACAGTGACCGTTTGATTGCTGTCGATGATAATGGCGACATCGTCGATGGTGATAAAATCATGTACATCATCGGAAAATACCTTTCTGAAAAAGGACAATTGGCCCAAAATACAATCGTGACGACTGTGATGTCCAACCTTGGTTTCCACAAGGCCTTGGACCGTGAAGGTATTAACAAGGTAGTAACTGCAGTTGGCGACCGCTACGTTGTTGAAGAAATGAGAAAATCAGGCTACAACCTCGGTGGTGAACAGTCTGGTCACGTCATCTTGATGGACTACAATACAACAGGTGATGGTCAATTATCTGCTGTTCAATTGACAAAAATCATAAAGGAAACTGGTAAGAGCCTGTCAGAGTTGGCAGCAGAAGTAACCATTTACCCACAAAAATTAGTTAATATCCGAGTGGAAAATGCCATGAAGGAAAAGGCTATGGAAGTGCCAGCTATCAAGGCTATCATCGAGAAGATGGAAGAAGAAATGGCAGGGAATGGTCGTATTCTTGTTCGCCCAAGTGGAACAGAGCCTCTTTTGCGTGTTATGGCAGAAGCGCCTACAACAGAAGAAGTAGACTACTATGTTGATACCATCGCAGACGTAGTTCGAGCTGAAATTGGGATTGACTAAATCCTAGAAAACTAGATGAAAATAAAAAATTATGGTACAATAGCTTATAATATTGTAGCCGAGGGAGAAAGACATGAATCTTAAACGTGAACAAGAATTTGTTAGTCAGTATCATTTTGATGCGCGTAATTTTGAATGGGAAAATGAAAATGGAGCTCCTGAAACTAAGGTGGATGTGAACTTCCAATTGCTCCAACATGATCAAGAAAATCAAGTGACTTCCTTGATTGTCATCTTGACATTTATGATTGTATTTGATAAGTTCGTCATCAGTGGAACCATTTCACAGGTAAATCATATCGATGGCCGTATTGTCAATGAACCAAGTGAATTGAGCCAAGAAGAAGTGGAAACTTTGGCTCGTCCATGTTTGAATATGCTCAACCGTTTGACTTACGAAGTAACTGAAATTGCATTAGACTTACCAGGAATCAATTTGGAGTTCTAATATGAAACTAGCTGTTATCACAGATTCTTCTGCCTATCTCAGTGCAGAGACCTTGCAAAGAGAAGATTTGTATGTCTTGGATATTCCTGTCAATATTGATGGTGAGGAGTATGTCGAAGGTATCAATCTGACTGCTGAGGAATTTTACCAAAAAATGGCTCAGGCTTCTGAATTGCCTAAGACTAGTCAGCCAAGTATTGCCAAGTTAGATGAAATCTTAACTTTGCTCAAAGAACAAGGTTATACCCATGCCTTGGGACTTTTCCTATCTTCTGGAATTTCAGGTTTTTACCAAAATATCCAGTACATGGTCGATGATTATGAGGGCTTAACCATTGCCTTTCCAGACACTTTGATTACAAGTGCTCCTCTGGGTATCATGGTTGAAAGCGTCTTTAATTGGCGTGACCATGGCGATGATTTTGCCAGCATTCAGGATAAGCTAGCCATTCAAATCAGCCGTACGTCAGCCTTTATCATGGTAGATGATTTGGATCATTTGGTAAAAGGTGGACGTCTTTCAAATGGGGCTGCCATTTTGGGCAATCTGCTAAGCATTAAGCCAATCCTTTATTTCAACGACCAAGGTGTGATTGAAGTGTACGAAAAAGTTCGTACTGAAAAGAAAGCAACCAAGCGCTTAATTGAAATTATCAAGGAAACAACGGCTTCAGGTCAATACCGGGTCATTGTCATTCATGGGAATGCTCCTGAAAAGGCTGAGGAATTGCGTCAGCACTTGGTTGAGTCTGGCTTGAGTTCAGATATTTCACTAGCTACATTTGGTAGTGTCATTGGAACCCACCTAGGAGCAGGAAGCATTGCTCTGGGTTATATTCCAGTGATTTAGTTGCCACTTTTATACTAGTTAAGAAGTTAGCAGTTGAACACGCCTGGAACCCTCTGTGAAAAAGATAGTTCTTCCAAGGAGTAGACACTTCTTGATCAAAACTCCTATTTTCACTTTGTGTTCCTACAGGTTTTGTATCTTAGCAATTGAACACGGACTACCTGCCTCTTGAAAAAAGATGCCTGTCTGGCCTTTCGTGGAAAGTCAGCGCCATTCCCTATTTTTCATGGGCAGCTAACGTCCTTTGTATCTTAGACAGGAGTAGAGATGAGTATTCGAGTAATTATTGCTGGTTTTAAGGGAAAGATGGGCCAAGCTGCTTGTCAGATGGTCTTGGCTGATCCAGACTTGGACTTGGTAGCAGTTTTGGATCCTTTTGAGTCTGAGTCAGAATGGCAGGGTATTCCTGTTTTCAAGGATAAGGCTGATTTAGCAGGCTTTGAAGCGGATGTCTGGGTAGATTTTACTACTCCAGCTGTTGCCTACGAAAATACACGTTTTGCTCTTGAAAATGGCTTTGCTCCAGTAGTTGGAACGACAGGCTTTACTAGTGAAGAAATTGCAGAGCTAAAAGTATTTTCTCGTGCTCAAGATTTGGGTGGTTTGATTGCTCCTAACTTTGCCTTGGGTGCTGTCTTGCTTATGCAATTTGCGACGCAGGCTGCCAAATATTTCCCAAATGTGGAGATTATCGAGCTCCATCATGACAAGAAAAAGGATGCTCCTAGTGGAACAGCCATTAAAACAGCTGAGTTGATGGCAGAAGTTAGAGAGTCTATCCAGCAAGGTGCGTCTGATGAGGAAGAATTGATTGCAGGTGCCCGTGGTGCTGACTTTGATGGCATGCGCATCCACTCAGTTCGTTTGCCAGGCTTGGTAGCACATCAGGAAGTCATTTTTGGCAATCAGGGAGAAGGATTGACACTCCGTCATGACTCCTATGATCGCAGCTCCTTCATGACAGGGGTCAATTTGGGAATTAAAGAAGTTGTCAAGCGTCATGAGCTTGTCTATGGATTAGAACACTTATTATGAGATTAACGCAAATGCCTTCTGAATTTCAGAAGGCTTTACCAGTATTAGAAAAAATTAAAGAAGCAGGTTTTGAGGCCTATTTTGTTGGAGGTTCTGTTCGAGATGCCCTCCTCAATCGTCCCATCCACGATGTGGATATTGCGACGTCTTCCTATCCAGAGGAGACCAAGCAGATTTTTTCGCGAACAGCTGATATCGGAATCGAGCACGGAACCGTCTTGGTCTTAGATGGGGATGAGGAGTATGAGGTAACCACCTTTCGGACAGAGGATGTCTATGTGGACTATCGCAGACCAAGTGCGGTTTCCTTTGTGCGTTCGCTAGAAGAAGACCTCAAACGCCGTGATTTCACAGTCAACGCCTTTGCCTTGGATGAGACAGGAGAAATTGTTGACTTGTTCCATGGTTTAGAAGATTTGGAAAATCAAGTCTTACGAGCAGTTGGAGTGGCTAGTGAGCGTTTCAACGAAGATGCTCTGCGGATTATGCGTGGTTTCCGTTTTCAGGCCAGCCTTGGCTTTGAACTTGAGTCAGAAACATTTAAAGCTATGAAGACCTTAACGCCGCTTTTGGAGAAAATTTCTGTAGAGCGTACCTTCGTCGAGTTTGATAAACTCTTGCTGGCTCCGTTTTGGAGAAGGGGCTTGGCTTCCATGATTGAGAGTCAAGCTTATGACTATCTCCCTGGTATGGCAGCTAGCCAGGACAAGCTCAACAGACTGTTTGATTTAGAGACTGATTTCACCTTTGAATCTTCAGAGCAAGCTTGGGCGGCTCTACTGTGGGCTTTGGAGATTGAAAATGCACAGCCCTTTTTGAAGGCTTGGAAGACCTCACGTCAGTTTGCCAAGCAGGTACAGGATTTACTGACTATTTTGGCCTTGCGTGAAAAGGGAAAATTGAGTAAGCGTGATTGTTACCGATTTGACTTGAATTTGCTTTTACAGGCTGAAAATCTTCGTCAGGCCCAAGGAAAAGAAGTCAACCCACAAGCCATCACAGAAACTTACCAGAGTCTGACCATTCATGATAAGAAAGAAATTCAGATTAATGGTGGTATTTTGATCAAGGAATATGGCTATCAGCCGGGACCAGACTTGGGAGAGATTTTAACAGAGATTGAGTTTGCTATTGTCGATGGAGAATTGGAAAATGACCGTCAAGCCATCCATGCTTATCTAAGGGAGAAAAAATGAGTGATTTTATCGTTGAAAAACTAAGTAAATCCGTCGGTGATAAGACCGTTTTTAAGGATATTTCCTTTATCATCCATGACTTGGATAGAATTGGTTTAATCGGTGTCAATGGGACTGGTAAGACCACCCTTTTAGATGTTCTTTCTGGTGTTTCTGGATTTGATGGGGATGTTAGTCCCTTTTCAGCTAAGAATGATTACCAGATTGGTTACTTGACTCAAGATCCTGATTTTGATGATAGCAAGACGGTCTTGGATACGGTTCTATCTAGCGACCTCAAGGAAATCCAGCTTATTCGTGAGTATGAACTTCTCATGCTCAACTACAGTGAGGACAAGCAGGCGCGTTTGGAACGAGTCATGGCAGAAATGGACTCCCTCCAAGCTTGGGAAATTGAGAGTCAGGTCAAGACGGTTCTTAGTAAGCTGGGTATTCAGGACTTATCCACTCCAGTTGGGGAATTGTCAGGTGGTCTGAGAAGACGAGTTCAGTTGGCGCAAGTCTTACTTGGCAACCACGACCTCTTGCTTCTCGATGAGCCGACCAACCATCTGGACATTGCGACTATTGAGTGGCTGACCCTCTTTTTGAAAAATTCCAAGAAGACCGTCCTTTTTATTACCCACGATCGTTATTTCCTAGACGCTTTGTCAACACGGATTTTCGAGTTGGACCGAGCAGGCTTGACCGAATATCAGGGAAATTATCAGGATTATGTTCGCCTTAAGGCGGAACAGGACGAGCGCGATGCGGCTCTTCTCCACAAAAAGGAACAACTTTATAAGCAAGAATTGGCCTGGATGCGCAGACAACCGCAGGCGCGTGCGACCAAGCAGCAGGCTCGTATCAATCGTTTCCACGACCTGAAAAAGGAAGTTTCAGGCGGAGTTGCTGAGACAGACTTGACCATGAACTTTGAAACCAGTCGTATTGGGAAGAAAGTCATCGAGTTTCAGGATGTTACCTTTGCCTATGAAAACAAGCCCATTTTGCAAGATTTTAATCTCTTGGTGCAGGCTAAAGACCGTATTGGAATCGTTGGGGACAACGGTGTTGGGAAATCGACTCTCCTTAACTTGATTGCAGGAAGTCTTGAACCGACAGCAGGGCAAGTTGTGATTGGAGAAACAGTTCGTATCGCCTATTTCTCTCAGCAAATTGAGGACTTGGATGAAAGTAAGCGAGTGATCAATTACCTGCAGGAAGTGGCAGAGGAGGTCAAGACCAGCGGTGGTTCTACGACTTCGATTGCAGAGCTGCTGGAGCAGTTTCTTTTCCCACGTTCGACGCATGGAACCTTGATTGAGAAATTGTCTGGGGGAGAGAAAAAACGTCTTTATCTCCTCAAACTGCTCTTGGAAAAACCAAATGTTCTTCTCTTGGACGAACCGACAAATGACTTAGATATTGCGACCTTGACAGTTTTGGAGAATTTCTTGCAAGGCTTTGCTGGTCCAGTTTTGACTGTTAGTCACGACCGCTATTTCTTGGATAAGGTAGCGACTAAGATTCTCGCTTTTGAGGATGGCAAGATTCGTCCTTTCTTTGGTCATTATACCGATTATCTTGATGAAAAAGTCTTTGAAACAGAGATGGCCAATCAGGTGCAAAAAGCCGAAAAGGAAAAAGTGGTCAAGGTCAGAGAAGACAAGAAACGCATGACTTACCAAGAAAAGCAGGAGTGGGCAAGTATTGAAGGTGATATTGAAGCCTTGGAAAACCGTATCGCTGCTATTGAAGAGGAAATGCAGGCCAACGGCTCTGACTTTGGCAAACTGGCTACTCTTCAGAAAGAGCTAGATGAGAAAAACGAAGCACTCCTTGAAAAATACGAACGCTATGAGTATCTAAGTGACTTTGATAGCTAGAAGAATAGAAAAATCCCGTCTCATGACAGGATTTCTCTATTCTTTTTTAGTTTCTTGATGAAAGATATTTTGCCAAGTTTCGTGGCGACGCCAGATACTGGTATGGACGATACCATCTAACTCATAGCAGATGAGTTTGGTCTTCTGACTGATGGAAGTGATTTGAATGTCCTTGATAGCAGAATTCAACTCTTTTTCGGCTTTATAGGTCTCTTTATCCATCTGTTCTCCATCTTGACGAATATAGACAAAATCGTCAGCCAAGAATTCTTCCAGTTGATTTCCCTGATCAATCAATTGCTCGCGCATAAGCAATTTTTTATAGACATTGTCTAAAATTTCATCTTCAGGGATAGGCGCTGGCTCAATATGGACATCGGTATCAAAAACCCCAAAACGTTCCTCCAGCATAGACTCGACCTGATCCGCGATTTCATGACTCTCAAAAACAGACAGGTCAGGGTTCATCTCTAGCGTAATATCCAGGTAGATGTTGCTACCGTAGGTACGACCTCTTTGGGACTTAACCTTGCTGATTTTGGGAATTTCCATAATGGCCTTTTGATAATCCTCAAGCAGACGGTCGTCAAAACCATCTGAAAGACTAAAGGAAGACTCGATAAAGATATCATAGGCAGTTTTCAAGATAAAGAAGGTGATGATGATAGCAACCAGTTTATCCACAATGGGATAATTGAAACTGCTAGCTAGGATGGCAATAGTAGTACCAAGTGAGGTGACAGCGTCAGAAAGATTGTCCTTAGCGGCAACCTTGAGGGCCTTGGAGTTGGATTTCTTACTGAGGCGAGTATTGTAGAGATAAACTACAAACATAATCGCTGCAGAAATGATTCCTAGGGTTGCACCAAGAGGGTCAATGACCGTTTCTTCATGACTGAGAATTTTTTGAATGGTATCCCGAAGTACATCGAAACCAACATAGAACATGATGATGGAAGTGATTAAGCTAGCCAAATCCTCAATCTTCCAGTGGCCAAAACGGTGGTCTCGGTCAGCAGGTTGGCGGGCCATTCGAATTCCAATCAAGAGGGCAATATTTCCAATGATGTCCGACACGTTGTTGAAACCATCGGCTACCAAACTGGATGAATGAAGAAGATGACCAGTTGCTAATTTGGCTGCAGACAAGATCAAATAGGTCGAAATACTGATAATGGCCCCACGTTCAGCTAACTTGAGATTTGAGATAGATTGCTTCATTCAACTTCCTTTCTAGTCACATAGCATTCTACCATTATACTGGTTTTCAAGGGAAAATTCAAATAGGACGGATAAAACTAAGCTAAAACTAAGAAAATACAAAGCAGAAAATGCTTTTTTTTTTTAGGAAATATGATAGAATTGAAGGATAATATTTATTCGAAAGAGAGCTTGTAATGATAAATAAAAATATGGTCAGTAGGCTACTTAACTTAAGTTTTTTATTTTTGCCATTTTTATTTTTTTATTTCTATATATCAATGAGAGGTTTTGAATATCCTGTTGTAGATGATATCATGGTAAATCAAACTATATTATCTGGGGGAAATATGTTATTACCTTATATGGGAATTCTATTATCTTCCGGTTTAGTTTTATTGCAACAAATTTTTACAAATTGGAATATTTATTTTTGTTTTTTAGTTAGTATTTACTGTATTAGTTTTGGTGTCTATGCAATCTTTTTTTATAAGAAAAAACTGTATCTTTTGCTTCCAATAGTGTTTTTAGCTCAATTGATACTTATTAAATATTTTTCTTTTTCCGTTATTGCATATTTATCAGCTACAGCAGCAACTTTTTTACTATTTGACAAAAGGTATATTTCAGGACTATCACTATTATTCATTGGTTTATCAATTAGACCTCAGATTATATCTAGCTTTATTTTACTGTTATTCCCTTTTCTGATCTTTGAGTGGATATGTTCTAAAAAAAGAAAAGAAATTGTTTTATTATTTAGTGTCATTTTACTCATTTTTGCTTCCAATAGACTATATACACTGGGGAAAGCTGATGTACAGGAGTATTTGATATGGAATTCCCTAAGTACGAATTTGAGAGATTATCCTGCTATTGATTATCAAAGACATGCGAATGAATTTAAAGCTTTGGGGGTAAGTGAGAATGATTTGAATGTCTCCACCTATTGGTTATTTGCTGAAAAAAAAGCTTTAAGTAATACTCTTTTAACAAACATTCAATCTGTTCGTTCTCTTCCAGAGAAATACTCGTTTAATCTGCATCAAATGATATCAGATTTTTTTAAGAATAGTATTCTGACAACCTTCTCTTTAATGCTGATTGGTTGGTTTTTGATTTTTAAGCCTAAGAAGCTATACGGATGGTTTGTACCGATTTTCCCTTTACTTTTAATTGGAGCTCTTTTTGTTAGACAGAGGGTAGTAGAGCGCGTATATATCCCTCTAATAGTATGTTTTTTATTAGTATTTATTTTTTATGCTCGATCATTTTATGAAAAAAGAAGTTTATTTGATAAGAGGCAGGTGTTTCTTAGCATACAAATAATGGGAATACTAGGAGGAGCGGTATGGATAAATAAGCTTGGACAAGAACTGTATTGGTTTCCCTATATTCAATCGTCAATAGTATCAGAATACCAAGATCTTGTACAGAAAAATTCAGATAAACTTATTATTTTTGGTGGATATGGTACTCTGGTAACTTCACAGCCTACATTGTCAACATTTAAATTAAGATCTAATCAGTTAGTGACAAATACGACAACATTAGGGAATTGGCAAACTTTTTCTCCTCATTATTATCAACAAATGAAGAAATACGGAGTTGAAGATCCTGAAAATCTGTTGTCTTCTGCAATCAACAATCAGAATATTCTCTTCTTTTGGTCCACTTCCTCAGGGAATATGGATAGTGTTAAAAAAATTATGAAAGAACATTATCAGAAGGATGTTTACTTTGAGGAAGTTGAATCAGTCACTTCAGATATGAGCGTTTATCGATTAAAATTAGGAACAGGAGGATAGTATGAAGAACCGAATTGGTTACATAGATATGTCTAAAGGTTTAGCGATTATATTAGTTATCATTGGACATAGTAGCTTCGTCCCAAATAATGCTAAGTTGCTTCTCTATGCATTCCACATACCATTGTTCTTTTTCTTATCTGGTTTTACTTTGAATATTAGAAAGTATGAAACTTTCTCAGGCTATTGTTTAAATAAGGTAAAGAGTTTAGTCGTTCCTTTTTTCCTGTTGAATAGTTTTGTTTTTCTGTTTCAACTTTTTGTCATGTACCCTGATCAAGTTTTGAGTTTCAATATTCTTCATTTTATAAAACAGTTACTGCTTTCAGATCGTTTGCATATTTATTTTCAATTGTGGTTTTTGAATGTTTTGTTTTTGTCTCATGTTTTTAGCTACTTTATTTTAAAGAGAAGATGGAATGTGGGTCAGTGGGTGATAATAATCCTATCTCTCTTGGTTTTAGTTTATCTTGGACAGAAGGTATATAATAGGGAGTATTATTTGATTTGGAATATTGATTTAGTTCCTGTTGCTCTGATTTTCATCTTACTGGGAGTATGGACTAAGAATAATTTACATCAATTAGAAAAGTATTTTTCAATTTACTTTTTACCGATAGGCCTTATTCTTACCAATTATAGTAGTAAACTAAACTATCGAGTGAGTGGCTATCAAATTGTTGATTTGTATTATCAGCAAATTGGAAATCATTTCTTATTTTACTTGGCAGCTATTTCAGGAATTTGGAGTGTTCTTATATTTTTTAAAACACTTCCAGAGAGTTCCATTATGAAATCAATCGGACAAAAAACATTGATTTATTATGGAGTCCATTCGCCGATAGTTCTGGTATTGGTAGAAAAATTAGTTAAAGAGTTGTCTACTAAATATACTGGAATTTTTGTTAATCAATATATAACAACAATTTTTGTAGCCATATTGACAATTTTGGGCTGTGAATTGATAGTCAGGATGTTTAGAGGAACTAACTTTCCTTTTGGGTTAAAAAGATTAGGAGAAAAAGATGAGTAGACAAAAGCCAATTTTATATATAGTTATTCCATGTTATAACGAAGAGCAAGTCTTACCACATACTAATCCAATGTTTGTTGAAAAAATTGAACAATTAGTAAAGAAAGAAGAAATCCATCCTCTTAGTAAAATCATGTATGTAAATGATGGTAGTAAGGATCGGACTTGGGAACTGATTGAAAGTTATGCTAATTCCATTCCTTCTGTAGTTGGTGTGTCGCAAAGTCGTAATAGGGGGCATCAGAGTAGCGTTCTTGCAGGTATGTATGAAGCTATTCAGTTTGCTGATATAGTCATTACCATTGATGCTGATGGACAAGATGACATTAATTGCATGGACAATATGGTTTCGGAGTATAAAAGTGGTTCGGAAATTGTCTATGGTGTACGGGATAATCGTGACACGGATTCTGCTTTTAAACGAATTACAGCTGAAGGTTTCTATAAGGTACTACGCTTATTTGGAGCAGAAGTTGTTTTTAATCATGCCGACTATCGATTGGTTTCTAAAAGATTCTTAAAGGAATTAGAAAAATTTACTGAAGTCAATCTTTTTCTTCGTGGTTTAATGCCTTTAGTTGGCTTTAAATATTCTTACGTTTCGTATAAGCGCCATGAACGAATTGCTGGCGAGAGCCATTACCCACTTTCTAAAATGCTTGGTTTAGCTATGGATGGAATTACCAGTTTATCAATCAAACCGATTCGGTTGATTACAAGCCTTGGTGTTTTGACGTCACTCTTTAGTTTTCTATTGATTATTTGGGTTATATGGAGTAAGTTTGCTGGTACGGTTGTGGCTGGCTGGGCGAGCACTTATGTAATAGTTAGCCTACTTGGTGGAGTTCAATTGATTAGTTTGGGTGTAATTGGTGAGTATGTTGGAAAGATTTATCTGGAGACAAAACGCCGTCCTAGGTATATTATCAGTGATCGTACTTTTGATATAGATAGTGTTTCATCGGATTTTAATCCTTGAAAACTCCCCAAAATTTGGTATAATAGTACTACTCAAGGGAGTAGCTGGCAGAAACCTGTGATAGTGTCGTCATTCCGAATTTTATACTGAAAAGTATGCTTTCCGGCACTATCTTAAACAGCGAGACTTGTTATGATTAACAGGTCTCTTTTTGTTTGTCGTGAAAAGATACGATGAGAAATAGAGGGCCTGTTTTGCACACAATGTCAAGGAGGAGACACATGTCAAAAGAACAAAAACGCCAAGCGTTTTACACTCAGAGTCCTGAAGAGGTCTTGAAGGCTGTGGATGCGACCGAGCAAGGTTTGTCATCAAGTGAGGCGGAAAAGCGCCTTGCCGAATTTGGCCACAATGAACTCGAAGAAGGCGAGAAACGATCAATACTGGTCAAGTTCATCGAGCAATTTAAGGATTTGATGATTATCATACTAGTTGCGGCCGCTATCTTATCAGTCGTGACTTCTGGTGGGGAAGATATCGCAGATGCCATTATCATCCTAGCCGTGGTTATCATCAATGCTGCCTTTGGTGTTTACCAAGAAGGAAAAGCAGAAGAAGCTATCGAAGCCCTCAAATCCATGTCTAGTCCAGCTGCCCGCGTTCTTCGTGATGGGCATATGGCGGAGATTGACTCTAAAGAATTGGTACCAGGTGATATCGTCGCTCTCGAAGCTGGTGATGTAGTACCTGCAGACCTACGTTTGCTAGAAGCCAACTCTCTTAAAATCGAAGAAGCAGCTCTTACAGGTGAGTCTGTTCCAGTAGAAAAAGACTTGACAGTCGAGCTTGCTGCAGATGCAGGTATTGGTGACCGTGTCAATATGGCCTTCCAAAACTCTAACGTGACCTATGGTCGTGGGATGGGTGTTGTTGTCAATACAGGGATGTACACTGAAGTTGGTCATATCGCAGGTATGCTTCAAGATGCGGATGAGACTGATACACCACTTAAACAAAACTTGAACAACCTTTCTAAGGTCTTGACCTATGCTATCTTGGTCATTGCCCTTGTTACTTTTGTAGTTGGAGTCTTCATTCAAGGAAAAAACCCACTTGGTGAGTTGATGACCTCTGTTGCGCTTGCCGTTGCAGCCATTCCAGAAGGGCTTCCTGCTATCGTAACCATCGTTCTTGCCCTTGGTACTCAAGTTTTGGCCAAACGTAACTCTATCGTTCGTAAATTGCCAGCAGTAGAAACACTTGGTTCAACTGAAATCATCGCTTCTGATAAGACTGGTACGCTGACCATGAACAAGATGACCGTCGAAAAAGTCTTCTACGATGCAGTCCTACATGACTCAGCTGATGACATTGAACTGGGTCTTGAAATGCCCCTACTTCGTTCAGTTGTCTTGGCCAATGACACGAAAATCGATGTGGAAGGAAACCTAATTGGTGATCCAACAGAAACAGCCTTCATCCAGTACGCCTTGGACAAGGGCTACGATGTTAAAGGATTTTTAGACAAATATCCTCGTGTAGCTGAGTTGCCATTTGACTCTGACCGTAAGCTCATGTCAACGGTTCACCCATTGCCAGATGGTAAATTCCTTGTGGCGGTTAAAGGTGCGCCAGACCAACTTTTGAAACGTTGTGTTCTTCGTGATAAGGCTGGGGATATTGCTCCGATTGATGAGAAGGTTACAAACCTCATTCATACAAACAACTCTGAAATGGCCCACCAAGCCTTGCGTGTCCTTGCAGGTGCTTATAAGATTATCGACAGCATTCCAGAAAACCTCACTTCTGAAGAGCTTGAAAATGATTTAATCTTTACTGGTTTGATTGGGATGATTGACCCTGAACGTCCTGAAGCTGCTGAGGCTGTTCGTGTGGCTAAGGAAGCTGGAATCCGTCCAATCATGATTACAGGTGACCACCAAGACACCGCAGAAGCTATTGCTAAACGTTTGGGAATCATTGATGCAAATGATACAGAAGGACACGTTTTAACTGGTGCCGAACTCAACGAACTTTCTGATGAAGAATTTGAAAAAGTAGTTGGTCAATACTCTGTTTATGCCCGTGTGTCTCCAGAACACAAGGTTCGTATCGTCAAGGCTTGGCAAAAACAAGGTAAAGTCGTTGCTATGACAGGTGACGGTGTCAATGATGCGCCAGCTCTGAAAACAGCAGATATCGGTATCGGTATGGGAATCACTGGTACAGAGGTTTCTAAGGGTGCATCTGACATGATTCTTGCAGATGATAACTTTGCGACTATCATCGTTGCAGTTGAAGAAGGACGTAAGGTCTTCTCAAACATTCAAAAGACTATTCAGTACCTACTTTCTGCCAATACTGCTGAAGTATTAACCATCTTCCTATCAACCTTGTTTGGTTGGGACGTCTTACAACCAGTTCATCTCTTGTGGATCAACTTGGTAACGGATACCTTCCCAGCTATCGCTCTAGGTGTTGAACCTGCTGAGCCTGGTGTCATGAACCATAAACCACGTGGACGCAAGGCAAGCTTCTTCTCAGGTGGTGTTTTTAGTTCTATCATCTATCAAGGTGTACTCCAAGCAGCTATTGTTATGAGTGTTTATGGCCTTGCGATTGCTTACCCAGTTCATGTTGGTGACAATCATGCCATTCATGCAGATGCTCTTACTATGGCCTTTGCAACCCTTGGTTTGATTCAGCTCTTCCATGCTTACAATGTCAAGTCTGTTTACCAGTCCATCTTGACAGTTGGTCCATTCAAGTCTAAGACCTTCAACTGGTCTATCTTGGTATCCTTCATCCTTCTCATGGCAACAATCGTTGTAGAACCACTTGAAGGAATCTTCCATGTAACCAAACTAGACTTGTCACAGTGGGGAATCGTTATGGGCGGAAGCTTCTCAATGATTATCATCGTCGAAATCGTTAAATTTATCCAACGCAAACTCGGCTTTGACAAGAATGCGATTTAAGGGAGGTTTCTGATGTCAGCTTATCAATTACCGACCGTATGGCAGGATGAAGCTAGTAATCAAGGAGCCTTTACGGGATTAAACAGACCTACAGCAGGTGCACGTTTCGAACAAGACTTACCAAAAGGAGAGCAACCTTTTCAGCTTTATTCACTGGGAACACCAAATGGTGTGAAGGTCACTATCTTATTGGAAGAATTACTAGAAGCTGGTTTTGAGCAAGCGGCTTACGACTTGTATAAGATTGCTATCATGGATGGGGATCAATTCGGTTCAGACTTCGTAAAGCTCAATCCAAATTCCAAGATTCCAGCCTTGTTGGATTAGTCTGGGACTGAAGAAGTAAGAGTCTTTGAGTCTGCTCATATTCTTCTTTACCTTGCTGAGAAATTTGGAGCCTTTTTACCAAGCAATCCTGTGGAAAAGGTAGAAGTTTTGAATTGGCTATTCTGGCAAGCAGGTGCTGCACCTTTTCTAGGTGGGGGATTTGGACATTTCTTTAATTATGCCCCTGAAAAATTGGAATATCCAATTAATCGTTTTACGATGGAAGTGAAACGCCAGTTGGATTTGTTGGATAAGGAATTGGCTCAGAAACCTTATATTGCAGGCAATGACTATACGATTGCAGATATTGCTATCTGGTCTTGGTATGGACAGTTAGTTCAAGGAAATCTTTATCAAGGTTCTGCAAAATTCTTAGATGCCTCAAGTTACCAGAATTTAGTAAACTGGGCAGCAAAAATTGCCAATCGTCCAGCTGTTAAGCGTGGTATGGAAGTAACTTATAAAGAAATTAAATAGCAAAAAAGTCATCTTCGGATGGCTTTTTGCTACAGTTGAGGGAAAGGGCTTGCAGTTATCGGCTTTTGTGCTATAATTGCTATAATATAGTAAACATCAAGAGGAGTGTGAGGAAGTGGAAAAGAAAATTGTGAAGGATATCTTATTTTTATCTCAGGTGTCTCAGCCGGCAAGTCAGGAAGATCTGTATCTTGCCAGAGATTTACAAGATACGCTCTTAGCAAATCGTGAGACCTGTGTCGGTCTGGCTGCCAATATGATTGGGGTGCAGAAGCGCGTGATTATCTTCAATCTTGGCTTGGTTCCTGTGGTCATGTTTAACCCAGTGCTCCTGTCCTTTGAAGGAACTTATGAGACAGAGGAAGGCTGTTTGTCCTTTGTAGGTATGAGACCTACTAAGCGTTATGAAACCATAACCGTTGCTTATCGTGACAGTAAGTGGCAGGAACAGACCATTACTTTGACAGGATTCCCAGCCCAGATTTGCCAGCATGAACTGGATCACTTGGAAGGACGAATCATTTAGGAGGAAAGCAAATGAAACGAATAGTCTTTGAACTTATTTTTATCGCAACGACCTGGTATATCTTTTTACCGCCTCTTAACCTGACCAGCTGGGAATTTCTCTTTTTCCTCTGTGGGCATTTGCTGCTTGTGGCAATCTTATTTGGCTTTGGCAAGGGGATAAACCTTGTCAAAACGGTTCATGTGCGCCACGGCAAGGCGGAAGCTGCCTTAAATCTAGAGGGTTTCAAAATCAATCGGTTAGGGAAAATCCTTTTAGCTTCTATTGGAGGAATTCTTCTCTTAGCAGCCTTGGTTTCCTTAGTGACTTCCAGCATTTTTCAGGCTAAAAATTATGCCAATGTAGTCACGGTTACGGAAAAAGACTTCACTGAATTTCCTAAGACTGACACCAGTAAGGTTCCAATCTTAGATAGAAGTACTGCTGAAAAAATTGGCGACCGCTACTTGGGTTCCCTAACGGACAAGGTATCGCAGTATGTAGCGGCAGATACCTATACCCAATTGACGATTGATGGGAAACCTTATCGAGTTACGCCACTAGAATACGCAGATCCTATCAAATGGTTTAACAATCAGGCCAAGGGAATCGGCGAGTATATCAAGGTGGACATGGTAACCGGGAATGCGGACTTGGTGGACTTGAAGACACCAATCAAGTATTCGGACTCGGAGTATTTTAACCGCGATGTCAAGCGTCACCTGCGCTTGAAGTACCCAACCAAGATCTTCAAAACTCCATCTTTCGAGGTGGACGATGAGGGTAATCCTTTCTATGTAGCAACGGTTTACAAAAAGCAATTTGGACTGGCGGTTCCTCGTCCTGTTTCAGTCATTATCTTGGATGCCACAAATGGAGAAACCAAGGAATACAGCTTGGCAGATGTTCCAGAATGGGTGGACAGGGTCTATCCAGCTGAGGAAACCATCGAGCAAATCAACTACAACGGCAAGTACAAGGACGGTTTCTGGAATGCCATGATTTCCAAGAAAAACGTGACCCAGACTACCAAGGGCTATAATTACTTATCTATCGGCAATGACATCTATCTTTACACAGGTGTGACATCGACCAATGCAGATGAAAGTAATCTTGGTTTCATACTTGAAAATATGCGAACAGGAGAAATCACCAAGTACAGCTTGGCTTCAGCGACTGAAGAATCGGCCCGTGAATCAGCCGAAGGTGCTGTCCAAGAGAAATCATACAAGGCAACCTTCCCAATCCTCATCAACCTCAATGACAAGCCTTTGTACATCATGGGCTTGAAGGACAATGCTGGATTGGTCAAAGAGTACGCCCTGGTAGACGCAGTCGAGTACCAAAATGTTATCGTAGCTACTACAGTGGAAGAATTGCTCAGCAAGTATGCTAATAAAAACGACCTTGAAATTGACAATGAAACCAAAGAAAGTATCAAGGGTGTGGTAGCAGACCTCAAATCAGCTGTTATCAAGGGAGATACCGTCTACTTCTTTAAAGTTGATGGCAAGATATACAAGGTCAAGGCTTCTGTATCTGATGAACTTCCTTACCTAGAAAATGGTAAAAACTTTGAAGGTCAAGTAGGAAAAGACAATTATCTCAAGACCTTTAAGGTACAGTAAAAAAGGTTTATTTAAGAAATATATATTATAATAAGGTGAATTAAGACTAATGGAGGACAAACAAATGGGTTTTTATGTGATGGTTGCTTCAATGCTACTCGGACTGCTCGCTTTGAAGATAGGTTTTTCTCAGTTCAAGGAGAAAAAAGATAAATTCTTATCTATCTTAACAAGTTTAGCTGGCCTAGCACTTGTTCTCGTAGCTGTCTGGTTAGGATGGCCAAAATAAATAGAGAAGCCTCGGTCAAACCGAGGTTTTTCAGATGAATTTCTTGGTTGTGGCCAAAAAATATGCTACACTATCAATATGAAAATTTTAATCCCAACAGCAAAAGAAATGAACACAGACTTGCCGAGTATCGCAGCAACTCCTTTAAAACCAGAAAGTCAGCCTGTGCTTGATGCCTTGGCTCTCTATTCTGCTAGTGATTTGGAAACTTTTTATAAGATCTCAGCCGAGAAGGCGGCGGAAGAATTTCAACATATCCAAGCTTTGAAAAGTCAAACTGCTCAACACTACCCAGCCTTGAAACTCTTTGATGGTCTCATGTATCGTCACATTAAGAGAGACAAACTGACTGAGGCAGAACAAGCCTATCTTGAAAATCATGTCTTTATCACCTCGGCTTTGTACGGTGTCGTTCCAGCCTTGTCACCCATATCCCCTCACCGTTTGGACTTTTTAATGAAATTAAAAGTCGCAGGTAAGACTTTGAAAAGCCATTGGAAGTCAGCCTATGATGAGGCTGTGAAGACGGAAGAAGTGATTTTCTCCCTCTTGTCATCCGAGTTTGAGACTGTATTTTCTAAGGAAATTAGAGAAAAAATGGTGACCTTCAAATTTATGGAGGATAAGGGCGGTCAGTTGAAAATCCACTCAACTATCTCCAAGAAAGCGCGCGGGGCCTTTCTAACAGCTTTAATAGAAAATCAAGTACAAACTGTGGAGGAAGCACGTCGCTTAAGATTTGCAGGATTTAACTACCGAGAGGACCTGTCCCAGCTACAGGAATTGATTTTTGTTAAGGAAGTATGAAAATATATTTTGTATTGGACAATATGTATCATCAGCTATTTTATACTCTTCGAAAATCAAATTCAAACTACGTCAGCTTCGCCTTGCCGTACTCAAGTACAGCCTACGGCTAGCTTCCTAGTTTGCTCTTTGATTTTCATTGAGTATTAGTTTATAAATGAGAAAAAAGCGAACAAGCTAGCCTTCTGAGTGTCAGAAAAGTAGTCTTGTTCGCTTTTATTATGTTAGTTACTTTAGTTACTTGATAGCATTAACCAAGTCTTGAGCTTGTTTTTCAAGTGAATTTAGGACTGTTTCTTCAAGAACCAATTTTCCGTCTGCCCAAGCAGAGTTGTTAACACGTGCAGCAGTGAAGTCGCCAACGACTTGTGTACGGATAAATGGCAAGAGGTCTTTGTAGATAGCAAAGAGTTTATCGTGACCTGTATTGGCTACAGATGATACTGTAACTAACTTGTCTTGAAGGGCAGAAGCTCCACGTGTATCAGACAAGTCAAGGGCACGAGATAGCCAGTCAAGCAAGTTTTTCACTGTTCCAGGGATAGAGGAGTTATAGACTGGAGAGAAGATCCAGATGGCATCAGCAGCGAGAACCGCTTCACGAGCTGCAGCCACAGCTGGATGTGTTGGAACTTCCAAATCTTGGCTAAAGAGGGGAAGGGCTGAGTAATCAAGGTAGCTAACTTCTGCTTTACCAGCAAGTACTTTCTCAGCTTCGAGAGCCATTTGGTGGTTGAAAGAACCTTGACGTAGTGAACCGACGATAAATAATACTTTTTTAGACATGATGTGTCTCCTTTTTTTAAATTTACGAGAATTTTCTCGTTGTTATAAAATATATTACAACAAAATAAGGCAACTTGCAAGAAATTTGCTCGGAGTTTATTTGAATATTATAAAATTGCAGAAACTCTAGTCATTTGTGACTGAAAAAGTAAGAACTGTTTCCGTTGGATTCTGCTTTTCTTCGATTTTCCATGAGTATTCCTATATTCTCTTGTAATATGATGACATAAGTGCTAAAATAAACAAGAAAACTCGCAATAGAAACCGCAGAACAGCTATTTTCCGGTATCATTTCATAAATCATTAAAGGAACAATAATGGCATTGAAGAATGCTTCTAAAAGGGGTGGAGATCATGTAAGGCAAAGATTAACAAGTGACGGACAAAAGAAATAATAATAATACACTTGTTAAGGAGAAAAGATGTTAATAAGAAATTATCGGAAAAATATTGGCCTGATGGCCGGAGTTGAGTTTTTTGCATTTCTAGGGATTACTAGTTTTTGGATTCTCTTTCTCAGTCAAAACGGCATGTCTCTTTGGCAGATTGGACTTCTGGAGAGTATTTTTCATACTACCAGTCTTCTCTGTGAAATTCCATCTGGTATGTTAGCTGACCGTTATTCCTATAAAACCAACCTTTATTTAAGTAGAATAGCAGGAATTGTGTCTTCTATTCTTATGTTGGCTGGGCAGGGGAATTTTTGGATTTATGCCCTAGCAATGGCGGTGAGTGCCTTGTCTTATAATTTTGATTCAGGAACAAGCGCAGCAATGGTCTATGACTCGGCTGTAGAGGCTGGACTAAAAGAACGCTATCTATCCATTTCAAGCTTCCTATCAGGAGTGTTAGAAGGAACTCGATCTTTGGGGACAGTTTTGGCAGGATTTTTTGTCCATGGCCAATTGCACCTGACCTACTATATCATGATTGCCACTTCTATCATAGTTCTTGTCTTGATTTGGATGCTGAAAGAACCCAGTGTCAAGCTAGAAAAAGCTGATAGTGTGACCATGAAACAGATTATTTGGACTGTTAAGGAAGAGTTGGAGCGAAATCCCATGCTGTTCAACTGGATGATTTTGTCTCAGATTGTTGGAACACTCATGTGCATGTTTTATTTTTACTATCAAAATCAGTTACCAGATTTAAGTAGTTGGCAAATTTCAGCAGTTATGCTACTTGGTAGTCTCTTGAATATCGTCGCAGTCTATCTAGCGAGTAAGATTGGAAAGAAATATGCTGCCTTGAAGCTTTTCCCTGTCCTCGTCCTGCTGACTGGAGTTACCTACCTGCTGTCCTATTTTGGAACACCTCTAATCTATATTTTGATTTATTTGATTAGTAATGCTCTATATGCTCTTTTTCAGCCCATTTTTGACAACGATTTGCAAGAGCGCCTTCCAAGTGAAGTAAGGGCAACCATGCTGAGTGTCTACTCTATGATGTTTAGCCTGAGTATGATTGTCTTCTTCCCACTGACAGGCTGGTTGATTGACCATTTAGGCTTTGTAGTAACATTTCTTTATCTAGGATTCTTTTTAGTTATGGTTGGCCTTCTACTGGCTATCTTTTTAGGAAAAATGGCTAAAAGAATGGATGATAAAATGATTCCATAAATCAAAAAAATTACGAAAACTTGAGTGCCAAGCTCAAGTTTTTTAATATCTTGATTTCGCTTGTGTCTTTACTTTTCTTGCTCGGTTTTAACTAAGAAAAATCTGTTTGCTTTGAAGGAAGAAATAGAATTGGTTTCTTATACTCAATGAAAATCAAAGAGCAAACTAGGAAGCAAGCCGCAGACAGTACTTGGGTACGGCAAGGCGACGCTGACAAAGTTTGAATTGGATTTTCGCAGAGTATTCTTGCATTCACTTGTAATAAAGCCTAATAGATGGTAAAATAGACGAGTGAAAAAAAGACAAAACAAAGCAAAAAATAATCTACTGTGGCAGTATGGTCTAGGGATGACGATTTTGTTTGTGGTTATCAGTGCTTCCTTTCTGTATCTAGTGTTTCTGAGTATGAAACCTTATCAAACAGCTAAAAGTGAAGGAGAAAAATTAGCTCAGCAGTATGCAGGATTAGAGCAGGCTGATCAAGTTGACTTATACAATGGCTTGGAATCTTATTATAGTGTTCTTGGTCGTAATAAAAAACAAGAAGTACTTGCTGTCCTGATCGGAAAAGATGACCATAAGATTTACGTTTATCAGCTAAATCAGGGTATTTCACAAGAAAAAGCAGAAGCTCTTTCTAAGGAAAAAGGAGCTGGCGAGATTGACAAGATTACCTTTGGCCGTTATCAAGACAAGCCTATCTGGGAAGTTAAGTCAGGCTCTGATTTTTATCTAGTAGATTTTGAAACAGGAGCATTGGTCAATAAGGAGGGCCTATGAAACTATCCAACCGTGTTTTAGAAATGGAAGAAAGTGTAACCTTGGCTGCTGGAGCCCGTGCTAAAGCACTGAAGGCTGAGGGCAGAGATATTTTGTCTCTAACCTTGGGTGAGCCAGATTTCACTACTCCAAAAAATATCCAAGATGCCGCCATTGCATCGATTCAAGATGGGCGTGCTTCTTTTTATACAGTAACCTCAGGTCTGCCAGAACTTAAGGCAGCGGTCAATACCTACTTTGAGCGCTTTTACGGCTATTCTGTAGCGCCAAATCAAGTGACAGTCGCTGCTGGAGCCAAATATTCTCTCTATACCTTCTTTATGGCTGTGGTCAATCCAGGTGATGAGGTTATCATCCCAACCCCCTACTGGGTCAGCTATGGAGATCAGGTCAAGATGGCAGAAGGGGTACCAATCTTTGTTCCTGCTAAGGAAGACAATCACTTTAAGGTGACCGTAGAGCAGTTAGAAGCAGCTCGCACAGACAAGACCAAGGTTTTGGTGCTGAATTCACCATCCAATCCGACAGGAATGATTTACACCCGTGAGGAACTCTTGGCAATCGGAAACTGGGCTGTAGAAAAGGATATTCTCATCCTAGCAGATGATATCTATGGTCGCTTGGTCTATAATGGCCATGAATTCACACCGATTTCTAGCCTATCGGAAGAGATTCGCAAGCAAACAGTGATCATCAATGGTGTGTCTAAAACCTATGCTATGACTGGTTGGCGGATTGGCTATGCCGTCGGAGAAGCAGAAATTATCGCTGCCATGTCCAAGATTGCTGGTCAAACAACTTCGAATCCGTCAGCAGTAGCCCAGTATGCAGCAGTTGAGGCTCTATCAGGCGAGCAAGATACGGTAGAAAGCATGCGTCAGGCTTTTGAGGAGCGTCTCAATACCATCTATCCCCTTCTTGCTGAGGTGCCTGGATTTGAAGTGGTCAAACCGCAAGGAGCTTTCTATCTCTTTCCAAATGTTAAAAAAGCCATGGAGATGAAAGGCTATACGGATGTGACAGAATTTACAACCGCTATCCTAGAAGAAGCTGAAGTGGCCTTGGTAACAGGAGCAGGTTTTGGAGCGCCAGAAAATGTCCGCCTCAGCTATGCGACAGACCTAGACACGCTTAAAGAAGCAGTTAAACGCTTGAAAGCATTTATGGGTAGTGAGAATGATTGATCATTTTGAAATTAAGGTAAAGGATTTACAAATTTCAGAAAGATTTTATAGGAGATTTCTCGCTCCTTTGGGCTATAAATTGGCTTTTAGGACGCCTTCTCTAATCAGTTTTCTTGCCCCAAACAGCCCTCATCCTGGTGGAGATTTTTGGCTGGCTCAGGGGACACAAGATCCTATTCACTTTGCTTTCTTAGCAGAAAATAAGGAAGAGGTTCAAGCTTGTTATGAGGCTGGCTTAGAGGCAAGTGGGCGAGACAATGGAGCTCCTGGTTATCGCAGTGAGCAACCGATTTACTACGCTGCTTTTGTGATTGACCCAGATGGGAACAATATAGAAGTGGTTTGCCATAAAGAATAAAAAAGAAAAGGAAAAACAATGACAAAACGTGTAACGATTATTGATGTAAAAGACTATGTTGGTCAGGAAGTGACGATTGGCGCTTGGGTTGCCAACAAATCAGGAAAAGGGAAAATCGCCTTCTTGCAATTGCGTGACGGAACAGCCTTCTTCCAAGGTGTAGCCTTTAAACCAAACTTTGTAGAAAAATTTGGTGAAGAAGTAGGAGCTGAAAAGTTTGATGTCATCAAACGCTTGAGCCAAGAAACTTCTGTTTATGTGACAGGAATTGTCAAAGAGGACGAACGTTCTAAGTTTGGTTATGAGTTGGACATTACAGACATCGAAGTGATTGGTGAATCTCAAGACTACCCAATCACACCAAAAGAACACGGAACAGACTTCTTGATGGACAACCGTCACTTGTGGCTACGCTCTCGTAAGCAAGTAGCAGTGATGCAAATCCGTAACGCTATTATCTATGCGACTTATGAGTTCTTCGACAAGAACGGTTTCATGAAGTTTGATAGTCCAATTCTTTCAGGAAATGCGGCAGAAGATTCAACAGAACTCTTTGAAACAGACTACTTCGGAACTCCAGCTTACTTAAGCCAATCAGGTCAGCTTTACCTAGAAGCAGGTGCTATGGCTCTTGGTCGTGTCTTTGACTTTGGTCCAGTATTCCGTGCTGAAAAATCAAAAACGCGTCGTCACTTGACTGAGTTCTGGATGATGGACGCAGAGTATTCATACTTGACACACGATGAGTCACTTGACTTGCAAGAGGCTTATGTAAAAGCTCTTCTACAAGGTGTTCTTGACCGTGCGCCTCAAGCCTTGGAAACCTTGGAACGTGATACAGAACTCTTGAAACGCTACATTGCAGAGCCCTTTAAACGCATTACCTACGATCAAGCTATTGACCTCTTGCAAGAGCATGAAAATGATGAAGACGCTGACTACGAACATCTTGAGCATGGTGATGACTTTGGTTCACCACACGAAACGTGGATTTCAAACCACTTTGGTGTGCCAACTTTTGTCATGAACTATCCAGCAGCCATCAAGGCCTTCTACATGAAACCAGTTCCTGGAAATCCAGAGCGCGTGCTTTGTGCAGACTTGCTTGCTCCAGAAGGCTATGGAGAAATCATCGGTGGTTCTATGCGCGAGGAAGACTACGATGCCCTTGTCGCTAAGATGGATGAACTTGGCATGGATCGTACAGAGTATGAATTCTACCTTGACCTTCGTAAATACGGTACAGTTCCACACGGTGGATTTGGTATCGGTATCGAGCGTATGGTAACTTTCGCAGCAGGAACAAAACATATCCGTGAAGCCATTCCGTTCCCACGTATGTTGCACCGTATCAAACCATAAGAACAGGAAAACGTCCATGTGGCGTTTTTTCGAATTCTAGAGTTTTTACTTGCGTAAAAAAATTTTTTCTAGTATAATAGTTTATTGTGAGCGAACCTCACTTACCCCTTGCAAAGTCTTGGGGTCATTAGACCAAAAGGAGGAACATATCAATGGCTAAATACGAAATTCTTTATATCATTCGTCCAAACATTGAAGAAGAAGCTAAAAACGCTTTGGTAGCACGTTTTGACTCTATTTTGACTGACAACGGTGCAACTGTTGTTGAATCAAAAACTTGGGAAAAACGCCGTCTTGCATACGAAATCAAAGATTTCCGTGAAGGACTTTACCACATCGTTAACGTTGAAGCAAACGACGACGTAGCTCTTAAAGAGTTTGACCGTCTTTCAAAAATCAACGCTGACATTCTTCGTCACATGATCGTCAAAACTGACGCGTAAGAAGGTAAAAACTATGATTAACAATGTTGTACTTGTAGGGCGTATGACACGTGACGCTGAGTTGCGTTATACCCCATCAAATGTAGCAGTTGCGACTTTTACTCTTGCAGTAAACCGTACATTTAAGAGTCAAAATGGCGAACGTGAGGCTGATTTTATCAATGTCGTTATGTGGCGCCAACAGGCTGAAAACCTTGCTAATTGGGCTAAAAAAGGCTCACTTATCGGGGTGACAGGTCGTATCCAGACTCGTAGTTACGATAACCAGCAAGGACAACGTGTCTACGTGACAGAGGTCGTGGCTGAGAATTTCCAAATGTTGGAAAGCCGTAGTGTGCGTGAGGGTCACACAGGTGGAGCTTACTCTGCACCAAGTTCAAACTATTCAGCGCCTACAAATTCAGTACCAGACTTTTCACGTGATGAAAATCCATTTGGAGCAACAAATCCATTGGATATTTCAGATGATGATTTACCATTCTAATGGACAAGTAAAATTATAAAGGAGAAAAAAACATGGCTCAACAACGTCGTGGCGGATTCAAACGCCGTAAAAAAGTTGATTACATCGCAGCAAACAAAATTGAATATGTTGATTACAAAGATACTGAGCTTCTTAGCCGTTTCGTTTCAGAACGTGGGAAAATCCTTCCTCGTCGTGTAACAGGAACTTCAGCTAAAAACCAACGTAAAGTAACAACAGCTATCAAACGCGCTCGCGTAATGGCTTTGATGCCTTTCGTAAACGAAGATTAAAGAAAAGACCCGGTTGGGTCTTTTTTTCAGGTTCAGTGGACCTCTTTTTCATGAGCTTTGAAACAAGAAAGCGAATTGAGACTCGGTTGGGTCTTTTTTCACGAGATAGTTTTTTTCTGACCTTGGCGTGCTATAATGGTGATAGAAAGAGTAAAGATTGGTAAGACAAAGATGAATTGTACGATTAGAAATATGATTAAGTCTGATATTGAATCCTTATCTCATGGATTTATGAATCAAGGTTGGCCTGGTAGAGAGGAAATTTTGGCTAGATATTTTCTGGAACAGGAAAGTGGGGATAGAGAAGTCTTAGTTGCAGAGATTGATGGTGCTGTAGCGGGCTACGTTACCATTTTGCCCTCTGCTAAACATGGTCCTTTTGCAGAAGTCTATCCAGAATTATCAGATTTTAATGTGTTTGAGCCTTTTCGAAATCAAGGGATTGGTAATCAACTGCTAGAAGAAGCAGAAAAACGAGTCAAGTTTGTTTCGAGTAAGGTCACTCTTGGTGTAGGTTTGCACTTGGGGTATGGTCCTGCTCAGAGATTGTATATCAAACGGGGCTACATTCCAGATGGGACAGGTGTCTGGTATCGAAATCAACCCTTGGAAATGAATGCAACTAGCCAAAATAATGATGATTTGGTTTTGTATCTAGTAAAGGAATTCGGATAAGAGATAAGGATTTTATTGGGGATGTGGGATTTAGGCTACTTTATGGTATAATGGAAAGAGTTAGATTGAAAGAGGTAGTGAGATGGATGCCAAATTAAAATACAAGGCAAAGAAGATTAAGATTGTCTTTTTTGATATTGATGATACATTGCGGAATTCAAAGACAGGTTTTATTCCAGCTTCAATCCCAACTGTTTTTAAGCAATTACGTGAGAAAGGAATTTTGACAGGTATTGCTTCTGGACGAGGGATTTTTGGTGTCGTGCCAGAAATTCGTGAACTCAAGCCTGACTTTTTTGTGACCTTGAATGGGGCCTATATTGAAGATAAAAAAGGTCAGGTTATTTATCAACATCAGATTGAGAAGTCAGATGTTGAGGAGTATATCTCTTGGATTAAGCAAGAAGGAATTGAGTATGGTTTGGTTGGGAGTCATGATGCCAAGTTGTCGACTCGCACCGATATGATTAGTGAAGCTATCAATCCAATTTATCCCGATTTAGATGTAGATCCAGATTTCCATGAAAAAGAAGATATCTATCAGATGTGGACTTTTGAAGATAAGGGAGATGACTTGCACTTGCCTGATAGTCTCTCAGACAAACTTCGCATGGTTCGTTGGCATCAACATTCGTCTGATATTGTGCCGATTTCAGGCTCCAAAGCGACGGGTGTGGAAAAAGTTGTGGAACACCTTGGATTCAAACCAGAGAACGTCATGGTTTTTGGAGATGGGCTGAATGACTTGGAACTCTTTGATTATGCTGGAATCAGCGTTGCAATGGAAATTTCTCATGATAACATCAAAGAAAAAGCAGATTATATTACAAAAACATTAGAAGAAGATGGCATTTTTGATGCCTTAGAAGGATTTGGTATGGTAGAAAAAGAATTGCATTTTCCACAAGTAGACATTGAAGTAGTAGAAGGTCCTATCGCGACTATTAAGACCAATCACGGAGACTTGCGTATCAAGCTCTTCCCAGAGCATGCTCCTAAAACAGTGGCTAACTTTGTAGCTCTTTCTAAAGATGGCTATTATGATGGTGTCATTTTCCACCGTATTATCAAGGACTTTATGATCCAAGGTGGAGACCCAACTGGAACTGGTATGGGTGGCGAGTCAATCTACGGTGAATCATTTGAGGATGAGTTCTCAGAAGAACTTTACAATATCCGTGGTGCTCTTTCTATGGCTAATGCTGGTCCAAATACCAATGGCAGCCAGTTCTTTATCGTCCAAAACCAGCACCTGCCTTATTCTAAGAAAGAAATTGCTCGTGGTGGTTGGCCAGAACCGATTGCGGAAATCTATGCCAACCAAGGTGGAACCCCTCACCTAGACCGCCGTCACACGGTTTTTGGTCAGTTAACTGATGAAGCTTCTTACGCTGTTTTGGATGCTATTGCTGCTGTTGAGACAGGGGCTATGGACAAGCCAGTTGAAGATGTTGTGATTGAAACAATTGAAATCGAGAACTAAGATGAAAATCGGTGATAAGCTAAAGGGGCGTATTACAGGGATTCAGCCCTACGGAGCCTTTGTTGAACTAGAGACGGGTGATACGGGGCTGATTCACATTTCAGAGATTCGGACAGGCTTTATTGAAAATATCCAAGAAGCCTTGAAAGTCGATGAAGAGGTTCAGGTTCAAGTAGTGGATTTAGATGAATTTACAGGGAAAGCTAGTCTTTCTATCCGTACTTTGGAGGAAGAAAAGCACCAGTTTCCAAGACGGAGACGCTTTTCAAGCGATCGTTTTAACTATGGCTTCGCTCCTCTCAAACGAATGATGCCAATTTGGACTAAGGAAGCCCTTCAACATTTGAAGAAGAAGCACTAGTTAGAACCTCCTACCTTTTGTAATGTTAATATAAATTTGCTATAATAGAATCATGGAAGAAGAACAATTATTAAAATCAGGAGAGCGTATTAACCAGCTCTTTTCGACAGATATTAAAATCATTCAAAATAGAGAGGTTTTTAGCTATTCGGTGGATAGTGTTCTCTTGTCACGCTTTCCACGTTTCCCTAAGAAGGGATTGATTGTGGATTTCTGTGCTGGGAATGGAGCAGTGGGGCTTTTTGCTAGCACTCGTACTCAAGCACAGATATTGGCTGTTGAGATTCAGGAGCGTTTGGCGGATATGGCTGAACGCTCTGTCCGTTTGAATGGTTTGGAAGAACAGATGGAGGTCATCTGTGATGATTTGAAAAATATGCCTGCTTACATCCAGGGAAGTAAGGTGGATATGATTTTGTGTAATCCACCCTATTTCAAGGTGGATCCTCATTCAAACCTGAACGAGAGCGAACATTATCTCTTGGCGCGACATGAAATCACGACCAATTTGCAGGAAATCTGTCGTAGTGCCCAGAGTATTCTTAAATCTAATGGGCGCTTGGCTATGGTTCATCGTCCTGATCGACTTCTGGATATTTTGGATACCTTACAACGGCATAATCTAGCTCCTAAGCGCCTGCAGTTTGTTTATCCAAAAAGAGAAAAGGAAGCCAATATGCTTTTGATTGAGGCTATCAAGGATGGTTCAACAAGTGGCTTTAAGGTCTTGCCACCTCTCATTGTCCACAATGATGATGGCTCTTATACGCCGGAACTCGAAGAGATTTATTATGGATCATAAGGCTTATATGTACGTGCTGGAGTGCCGTGATGGATCTTACTATACAGGCTATACGACTGATGTGAGAAGACGCCTCGCTGTCCACAATAGTGGGAAGGGAGCCAAATACACACGAGCACGCTTGCCAGTCAAACTCATCTATGCTCAAGGTTTTGCCAGTAAGGAAGAAGCCATGTCGGCAGAAGCCCTTCTCAAGCGTAAGAAGAGACCACAGAAGGAAAGATTTTTATCTGAAAATCAAGATAGAAATTTACTCATACTCAATGAAAATTAAAGAGGAAACTAGGAAGCTAGCCGTAGGTTGCTCAAAGCACTGCTTTGAGGTTGTAGATAAGACTGACGAAGTCAGCTCAAAACACTGCTTTGAGGTTGTAGATAAGACTGACGAAGTCAGCTCAAAACACTGCTTTGAGGTTGTAGATAAGACTGACGAAGTCAGCTCAAAACACTGCTTTGAGGTTGTAGATAAGACTGACGAAGTCAGCTCAAAAACACTGTTTTGAGGTTGTGGATAGAACTGACGAAGTCAGTAACCATACCTACGGCAAGGCGAAGCTGACGTAGTTTGAAGAGATTTTCGAAGAGTATCAGTTATTTTGAACAATTGTGAGGAGTCCTTTGACTCCTCTTACTTTTGTCAAAAAGCGAAAAAAATGCTACAATAAAGAGAATAAACAAAATGAGGTATTATCATGTCTAAGATTCTAGTATTTGGTCACCAAAATCCAGACTCAGATGCCATCGGGTCATCTGTAGCCTTTGCCTACCTTGCAAAAGAAGCTTATGGTTTGGATACGGAAGCTGTTGCCCTTGGAACTCCAAATGAAGAAACAGCCTTTGTCTTGAACTATTTTGGTGTGGAAGCACCGCGTGTTATCACTTCTGCCAAAGCAGAAGGTGCAGAGCAAGTTATCCTGACTGACCACAATGAATTCCAACAATCTGTATCAGATATCGCTGAAGTAGAAGTTTATGGTGTTGTAGACCACCACCGTGTCGCTAACTTTGAAACTGCAAGTCCACTTTACATGCGTTTGGAGCCAGTTGGTTCAGCGTCTTCAATCGTTTATCGTATGTTCAAAGAACATGGTGTAGCTGTGCCTAAAGAGATTGCTGGTTTGATGCTTTCAGGTTTGATTTCAGATACCCTTCTTTTGAAATCACCAACAACACACTCAACAGATAAGGTTATTGCTCCTGAATTGGCTGAATTAGCTGGTGTAAACTTGGAAGAGTATGGTTTAGCTATGTTGAAAGCTGGTACAAACTTGGCTAGCAAATCTGCTGACGAATTGATTGACATCGATGCTAAGACTTTTGAATTGAACGGAAATAATGTCCGTGTTGCCCAAGTAAACACAGTTGATATCGCTGAAGTTTTGGAACGCCAAGCAGAAATTGAAGCTGCAATGCAAGCTGCCAACACAGCAAACGGCTACTCTGACTTTGTCTTGATGATTACAGATATCGTCAACTCAAACTCAGAAATCTTGGCTCTTGGTGCCAATATGGACAAGGTCGAAGCAGCCTTCAACTTCAAACTTGAAAACAATCATGCCTTCCTTGCTGGTGCCGTTTCACGTAAGAAACAAGTGGTACCTCAATTGACTGAAAGCTTCAATGCTTAAGATTTTGAGTGTCAGTTCAAAATAGGAAAGTTTAGTTTGAATTATATCGAAAGGAGTTTCGGCTCCTTTTTTTTCTAGGAGTGAAGCATGTTAGAAAATGGCGATTTGATGCTCAATGAAAATCAAAGAGCAAACTAGGAAGCTAGCCGCAAGCTGTACTTGAGTACGGTAAGGCGACGCTGACGTGGTTTGAATTTGATTTTCGAAGAGTATGATTTTGTGAGAGATGAGTCAGATATGGGACAGGCCATCCAGACTTCCACAGGCAACTATAACCATGTTGCCATTTATTTGGATGGGATGATTTACCATGCTAGTGGACAGGCTGGTGTTATCTGTCAGGAACCAGCAGACTTCTTTGAGTCCAATCATTTGTACGACCTCTATGTCTACCCAGAAATGGATATCCAGTCTGTGAAGGAAAAAGCTTGCAAACACCTGGGAGCTCCCTACAATGCTTCTTTCTATCCAGATGGAGCTGGTTTTTACTGTTCCCAGTACATGGCAGAAATTCTCCCCATTTTTGAAACCATTCCCATGAAATTTGGGGATGGGGAGCGGGAGATTAGTGATTTTTGGAGAGAGTATTATAGAGAACTAGGCCTACCTGTCCCTCTGAACCAGCCGGGGACCAATCCCAGTCAGTTGGCAGCATCGCCTCTGTTAGAATGTAAAGAAAGGAATCTTCATGATTCAGATTTTTAATCCATCTCGTTTGACGAGACAGCCATTTTTTGGAGAATTGATCCGCTATCTGGACCAGCATGATGATGTGATTTTACGGGAAATTAAGGCCAAGTTTCCAGATGTAGCAGTTGACAAACTCATGGAAGAGTATATAAAGGCAGGCTTGATTCTACGGGAAAATAAGCGTTATTACCTTAATCTTCCTATGCTTAAATCACTTGATAGTCTCGAACTGGATCAAGAGATTTTTGTTAAAGAAGATAGTCCGGTCTATCAATCCTTGTTGGAGCAACGTTTTGAGACAGAATTACGAAATCAAACCAATGCAGCTATTCTAGTTGAAAAGACGGACTTTGCGAGAACAAAAATGACCCTGTCCAATTATTTCTACAAGGTCAAACATCAGTATCCTTTGACAGAAAAACAGCAGGAACTCTATACCATTTTAGGAGATGTCAATCCTGAGTATGCTCTCAAATACATGACAACTTTTTTGCTAAAATTTCTCAAAAAAGATCAGCTTATGCAGAAACGCCGTGATATCTTTGTGGACAGTTTGGTTGTCCTAGGTTATATTGTCCAAAATGAAGATGGAAAGTATGAGTTGGCCGTCGACTTTGATAAGGAAAGATTAACTTTCTATTTGGCCTGATTTTTTGTTTCTGAGCACATTGTTTGACTTTCCTTAGCATTCCGTATAAACTATATGTAACCGGTAACACATATCGGAATAAACCTAAAGGAGACAATCATATGTCACTTGAAAACAAATTGGAACAAGCAACAGGCGCTATCAAAGAAGGATTTGGTAAAGTTACTGGGGATAGCAAGACTGAAGCAGAAGGCGCTGTAGAAAAGACAGTTGCTAAGGCAAAAGAAGTAGTTGAAGATGCTAAAGGTGCTGTAGAAGGTGCCGTTGAAGGTTTGAAAAACGCTTTTAAATAAAGATAGAAAAAATCAAGGGTTTCATTTCCCTTGATTTTTTACTATCTTATAAATAATGTTCTGCGACGGCTGCATCTCCTGGATAGGCTTCTTTCTTGCCTTGAACGATTTGGTAGCAATCGGCTCCCTTACCAGCGATAATCACAGCATCTAATTCTTGACTTGTGATAGTCATCGCTGCCCTGATGGCTTCTTGCCGATCCGCAATTTTTTCAACAGAATGATTAATGTAGCTACTAATCTCATCTGCAATGGCCATTGGGTCTTCATAGTTGGGGTCATCAGCAGTCAGAAATACTTGAATCTCAGGATGTTGATTGAGGAGAAGTCCAAAGTCTTTGCGACGACTTTCTCCCTTATTTCCTGTCGAACCTAACACCAGAGCAATCTTTCCTGTTTGATGAGTCTCTACAACATTGATTAGTTTTTTGAGACTGTCACCATTGTGGGCGTAGTCAATGAAAACCTTAGCTCCGTTTTTCTGAGTGAGGACTTCCATACGACCAGGAACTCGGGTTGCAGCGATTCCTTTTTTGATGTCCTCAAGACTTGCTCCGAGACGGAGGCAAGCAAGTCCAGCAGCAACGGCATTTTCTTGGTTGAAGTGGCCAATGAGTTGGATATCATAATCTCCAGCGAGTTTACCCGTAGCTGAAAAACTAAAGGCTTTGGAATTCTCGATTTGGTTGCTCGACTGACTACCGTAGAAATCATGGTCTTGATCTGCCACTTGTTCTTTCAAGACAGAAAAGTGGTCCATGTCACTGTTAATGATGACTGCTCGGCTATTTTTCATCAAGAGACGCTTGTGGTAGAAGTAGTCTTCAAAGCTAGGGTGTTCAATAGGGCCGATATGGTCGGGGCTGATATTGAGGAAAACTCCCACATCAAAGGTTAGACCATAGACACGTTTGACCAGATAGGCCTGACTGGATACTTCCATGATGAGATGGGTACGGTCATTTTGCACAGCTTGATTCATCATGTCAAAGAGGTCGATGCTCTCAGGAGTTGTCAATGCAGACTTAAAGAAAGTCTTGCCATCTAGAGTTGTGTTCATGGTCGACAACATTGCAGGTCGATGCCCTTGAGATAAGATGTTGTAAGCGAAGTAGGCTGCTGTTGTCTTACCCTTAGTACCAGTAAAGGCAAGGAGTTTGAGTTTTTCCTGTGGATTGCCATAAAATTCCATAGCAATCAAACTCATGGCTTTCTTGATATCACTAACGATAATAGCAGGAATACCAACTTCATAGTCCTTTTCAGCCACATACCAACCGAGGCCTTGAGAGATGGCAGAAATCAGAAATTCCTTCTTAAAGGCAGCACCTTTGACGAAAAAGAGGCTCTTTTCTTTAGCCTTGCGACTGTCATAGCAGATGGTGTCAAATACGACATGGCTATAGTTGTAGTGATAGTGTCCTTGGTCGATAATCTCACGGAAGAGACCATCTTTCTTTAATATATCTAATACGGTTTCAATCTTAATCATACTTTCTATTGTAAACCGAAAGTCGCAAATTTACAAGTAACAAGGAAAAGTTTATAATGGAAGATAAGGAGTTTTTCCTAGTTATCAAAATTGAATGAGGAATCTATGTCGCACGAAAACAATCACCAGCAGGCCCAGATGTTACGGGGGACTGCTTGGTTAACGGCTAGTAACTTTATCAGTCGCCTGCTTGGGGCCATCTATATTATCCCTTGGTACATCTGGATGGGGTCTTATGCGGCTACGGCCAATGGTCTCTTTACCATGGGTTACAATATCTATGCTTGGTTCTTGCTGGTTTCAACAGCAGGGATTCCAGTTGCGGTGGCCAAGCAAGTTGCCAAGTATAATACCATGCGAGAAGAAGAGCATAGCTTTGCCCTGATTCGGAGCTTTTTAGGATTTATGACAGGACTAGGCCTCGTTTTTGCCCTAATCTTGTATGTCTTTGCTCCTTGGCTAGCAGATTTGTCGGGTGTAGGGAAAGACCTGATCCCAATCATGCAGAGCTTGGCTTGGGGAGTCTTGATTTTCCCATCTATGAGTGTTATCAGAGGTTTCTTCCAAGGGATGAATAACCTGAAACCTTATGCCATGAGCCAAATTGCTGAGCAGGTCATTCGTGTTATCTGGATGCTTCTAGCGACCTTTATCATTATGAAGCTCGGTTCAGGAGATTACCTAGCAGCCGTTACCCAATCGACCTTTGCGGCCTTTGTCGGCATGGTAGCTAGTTTTGCAGTTTTGATTTATTTCCTTGCTCAAGAAGGGTTACTCAAAAGAGTCTTTGAAACACGTGATAAGATTGATAGCAAACACCTGTTAATGGATACCATTAAGGAAGCCATTCCTTTTATCCTGACTGGGTCTGCCATCCAGCTCTTCCAGATTCTGGATCAGATGACCTTTATCAATAGTATGAGCTGGTTTACCAACTACAGCAATGAGGACTTGGTTGTCATGTTTTCTTATTTCTCAGCCAACCCAAATAAAATCACTATGATTTTGATTTCTGTTGGAGTTTCAATTGGGGGTGTCGGTTTGCCACTTTTGACGGAAAACTATGTCAAGGGGGACTTGAAGGCAGCTTCTCGTCTCGTTCAGGACAGCATTACCATGCTTTTTGTATTCCTGCTACCAGCAACGGTTGGAGTGGTTATGGTAGGAGAACCTCTTTATACAGTCTTTTATGGCAAACCAGATAGTTTGGCTATGGGCTTGTTTGTCTTTGCAGTTTTGCAGTCTACTATTTTAGGCTTGTACATGGTCTTGTCTCCAATGCTTCAGGCTATGTTCCGCAACCGCAAGGCCGTTCTCTATTTTATCTATGGTTTGATTGCCAAGCTAGTCTTGCAAATACCTACCATCGCCCTCTTCCACAGTTATGGTCCTTTGATTTCTACAACTATCGGTCTCATTATTCCTAACGTCTTGATGTATCGAGATATTTGTAAGGTAACAGGTGTCAAGCGTAAGGTGATTTTGAAGCGAACCATTTTAATCAGTTTGTTGACCTTTGTTATGTTCATCGGTGTAGGTGCCATCCAGTGGATTTTAGGATTTGTCTTCCAACCAAGTGGACGTTTGTGGAGCTTCCTTTATGTAGCTCTTGTCGGTGCCATGGGTGGAGGAGTATACGGAGTCATGAGTCTCCGTACCCGTTTATTGGATAAGGTGATTGGAAAAGCCCAAGCAGATCGCCTGCGAGCAAAATTAAAAATTTCTCAATAATTTTTTATAAATAAAAGGAATAATTTGAACATTTCTACCACGAAATGCTTGAATTATTCTCTTTTTTATTATTTTGTAGAATAATTCCTATAGTTTGTAGATGGTAATTTTATTTTTCTTAACTTTTACTTAAAAAACTATTGACTAAATAAAACTCAAGTTGTATAATAAGACAAATATTTAAATCAGGAGGTTCTGGAGATGAAAAAGTCTAAGGCCAAGTATGCAGCACTTGCAGGTGTCGTGTTAAGTGCAGGTATTTTGTTAAGTGCCTGTGGAAATTCTAGCACAGCATCAAAAACATACAATTATGTTTACTCAAGTGATCCATCTAGTTTGAACTATCTAGCAGAAAACCGTGCAACAACTACTGATATTGTGACCAATCTGGTAGATGGTCTCATGGAAAACGACCAATATGGTAACTATATTCCATCCTTGGCAGAGGATTGGAGTGTTTCTCAGGATGGTTTGACCTATACCTACAAACTGCGTAAAGATGCTAAATGGTATACTGCAGATGGAGATGAATATGCTCCTGTAACTGCCCAAGATTTTGTCACTGGTTTGAAATATGCGGTTGATAAAAAATCAGAAGCCTTGTACTTAGTGCAAGAATCCGTTGCTGGTTTAGATGACTATATCACTGGTAAAACAAGCGACTTTTCAACTGTCGGAATCAAGGCTCTTGATGACCAAACCGTTCAATATACCTTGGCACGACCAGAACCTTATTGGAACTCAAAAACAACCTCAACTATTCTCTTCCCAGTCAATGCGGATTTCTTGAAATCAAAAGGGGATGATTTTGGAACAGTTGATCCTTCAAGTATTTTGTACAATGGACCTTTCTTGATGAAATCCTTTGTTTCAAAATCTGTCATCGAATTCAAGAAAAATCCTAACTACTGGGATGCTAAAAATGTCTTTGTAGATGATGTGAAATTGGCCTATTATGATGGTAGTGACCAAGATGCACTGGCTCGTAACTTTGTAGAAGGTGCTTATAGCTACGCTCGTCTTTATCCAAATAGTTCGAGCTTTGAAGGGATTAAAGAAAAGAATAAGGACAATATCATTTATAGCATGCAAGATGCTACTTCTTACTTCTTAAACTTCAACTTAGATAGAAAATCTTATAAATTCACTTCCAAGACAAGTGATGCTGAGAAGAAATCGACTCAAGAAGCGGTTCTTAACAAAAACTTCCGTCAAGCCATTAATTTTGCCTATGACCGTACAGCCTACGGGGCTCAATCTCAGGGAGAAGATGGTGCAACTAAGATTTTGCGTAACTTGGTTGTTCCTCCAAACTTCGTAAGTATCAATGGAAAAGACTTTGGTGAAGTAGTAGCCTCTAAGATGGTCAATTATGGTAAGGAATGGCAAGGAATCAACTTTGCGGATGCTCAAGATCCATACTACAATCCAGAAAAAGCCAAAGCCAAATTTGCTGAAGCTAAGAAAGAATTAGAAGCTAAGGGTGTAACTTTCCCTATCCACTTAGATAAAACTATAGATTTGACCAATAAGGCTGAAATTCAAGGAATTAATTCTATGAAGCAATCAATCGAGTCTGTCTTAGGTGCTGAAAATGTTGTGATTGATGTTCACCAACTCTCTACTGAGGACTATAATAGTACAAGCTATTTGGCTCAGACTGCAGCTCAGAAGGATTACGATCTTTACAACGGTGGTTGGAGTCCAGACTATCAAGATCCTTCAACCTATCTTGACGTCTTTAACGTTAATTCTGGTGGTTTGATGCAAAATCTAGGTATAGAGCCAGGTGAAGCCAATGATAAAGCCAAGGCTGTTGGATTGGATGTCTACACTCAAATGTTGGAAGAAGCTAATAAGGAGCAAGATCCAGCTAAACGTTATGACAAATATGCGGATGCCCAAGCTTGGTTGGTGGATAGCTCTCTAGCAATTCCAAATGTTTCACTTGGTGGAACACCAACATTGAGAAAAATTGTTCCTTTCTCAACACCATATTCATTGGCTGGTAATAAAGGGGTTGAATCATATAAATACCTCAAATTACAAGATAAGACAGTTACAAAAGACGAATATGAAAAAGCCAAAGAAAAATGGCTGAAAGAAAAAGAAGAATCCAATAAAAAAGCCCAAGAAGAATTGGCAAAACATGTCAAATAAGGATTTTTCAAGAAAAAACGATGGTTTCGAAAGAAGCTGTCGTTTTTTAATAGAATGATGGCAAATTTGGAAGAAAAGTGCATATACTCAATGAAAATCAAAGAGCAAACTAGGAAGCTAGCCGCAGGCTGTACTTGAGTACGGCAAGGCGAAGCTGACGTGGTTTGAATTTGATTTTCGAAGAGTATTACATTTTTTAGATTGTTTATTAGATGTATGCTATAATGAATATAATAAAAACTTGTAAAAAACTATTTTCGAAAATCTACCCAGTGTTAACTGAAGTATACACAAGCTAGGATGATTTTATAGGAGGGATGCCGTCTACTGTAAAAGTAAGATAAAAAGCAATAATTGATAAGTTCTTCTTTAAGTGAAGAATTCTTAACGGGCTATTTAGTGATTTTTATGGAGGTAACATTATGGGCGCTATTATGGAGTTTGCGACAGAAAAACAGATTGTATCATTTCTTTCAACTTGTCGCATTGAAGGGCAAAAGAATTTTCTGATGGCCTTCAAGAAAAAGACATGGTTGAAATCCTTTATTGATTTTTTCATTATAGGCGGTTCCTACTATGTTCAGTCGAGTGTGAAGCCTAAGCTTATAGCATTCACAACTAAGGGAATCTACTTGATGGACATTAGTGATATAACTGAAAATCGTTCTAATCACGTCGTGGAGATGCCTTGGAATCAAGTTCAAGATTTTACTTATAAGAAAGTCTTGAATACAGTTAGGCTGAACTGGCACTATCAAAATGAAGACTATATTTTTGCCGTGGATGTCGGTCAGATTGGTCAGCGTGTGGGCCAATATCAATTTAACAAAGACCATTATGACTATTTAGCCCAACAGGATTTCTTTCAGTCAAAGTAAACACTAGCAATCATCGTCACAAAAGAATCTGGAAGCTTTTCTGGATTCTTTTTAGCTTTACTAGCTAGTACTCAATGAAAATCAAAGAGAAAACTAGGAAGCTAGCCGCAGGTTGCTCAAAACACTGTTTTGAGGTTGCAGATAGAACTGACGAAGTCAGCTCAAAACACTGTTTTGAGGTTGCAGATAGAACTGACGAAGTCAGCTCAAAACACTGTTTTGAGGTTGTGGATAGAACTGACGAAGTCAGTAACATATCTACGACAAGGCAACGCTGACATGGTTTGAATTTAGTATAAGTCTATAGTTTGAAACTATAACTAGCTCTTGAAAAGAAGAAAATGAGTTGATGAAAATAAGTGGTACAATAGTTACTATAGATTTGGAGGTATTGTATGAGCAAGGAATTACACATCAACACAATTTTGGCCCAGGCGGGTATCAAATCAGATGAAGCGACAGGTGCATTGGTGACACCGCTTCATTTTTCAACGACCTATCAGCATCCAGAGTTTGGTCGATCTACTGGGTTTGACTATACGCGCACCAAAAATCCAACTCGTAGTAAGGCTGAGGAAGTCTTGGCAGCTATTGAGTCCGCAGATTATGCCCTAGCGACTAGCTCAGGAATGTCAGCAATTGTATTGGCCTTTAGCGTCTTTCCAGTAGGTAGTAAGGTTTTAGCAGTGCGTGACCTTTATGGTGGTTCTTTCCGCTGGTTTAATCAAGTGGAGCAGGAAGGCCGTTTCCATTTTACCTATGCCAATACAGAAGAAGAGTTGATTGGCGAGTTGGAGAAGGATGTGGATGTTCTCTATATTGAAACCCCAACCAACCCTTTGATGTTGGAATTTGATATTGAAAAACTAGCAAAATTAGCTCATGCTAAGGGTGCCAAAGTGGTGGTGGACAATACCTTCTACAGCCCTATTTACCAACGTCCGATTGAAGATGGAGCAGATATGGTTCTTCATTCGGCAACCAAGTATCTAGCAGGTCACAATGATGTCTTGGCTGGAGTGGTTGTGACCAATAGTGTAGAACTATACGAAAAGCTTTTCTACAATCTCAATACGACAGGGGCAGTCTTGTCTCCATTTGACAGTTATCAATTGATTCGTGGTCTCAAGACCTTGTCTCTTCGTATGGAGCGCTCAACAGCTAACGCCCAAGAAGTGGTTGCCTTTTTGAAGGATTCTCCAGCAGTTAAGGAAGTGCTCTACACTGGTCGTGGAGGCATGATTTCCTTTAAAGTAGCGGATGAAACACGCATTCCTCATATTTTGAACAGCCTCAAGGTCTTCTCTTTTGCGGAAAGTTTAGGTGGGGTAGAAAGTCTTATTACTTATCCAACGACGCAAACTCACGCTGATATTCCAGCAGAAGTGCGCCATTCTTATGGTTTGACAGATGATCTCTTGCGCTTGTCAATTGGGATTGAGGATGCTAGAGATTTGATTGCAGATTTGCGCCAAGCCTTGGAAGGATAAGACAAAGATGGGAAAATATGATTTTACAAGCCAGCCCAATCGTTTAGGGCACCATACCTATAAATGGAAAGAAGCAGAAACGGATAGTGAAGTTCTACCAGCTTGGATAGCGGATATGGACTTTGTAGTCTTGCCTGAAATCCGCCAAGCCGTGCAGACTTACGCTGATCAACTGGTTTATGGCTATACCTATGCCAGTGATGATTTAATTAAGGAAGTTCAAAAGTGGGAAGCCACACAACACGGTTACCACTTTGACAAAGAGGCTCTTATCTTTATCGAGGGTGTGGTACCAGCCATCTCAACAGCTATTCAAGCTTTCACAAAAGAAGGCGAAGCGGTTCTGATTAACACACCTGTCTATCCACCCTTTGCTCGCAGTGTCAAGTTGAACAACCGTAGATTGATTACCAATTCTTTGGTGGAAAAGGATGGTCTGTTTGAGATTAACTTTGACCGACTTGAAAAGGATTTGGTGGAAGAGGATGTCAAACTTTATATTCTCTGCAACCCTCACAATCCTGGTGGACGTGTTTGGGAAAAAGAAGTCTTGGAGAAGATTGGTCAACTCTGCCAAAAACATGGTGTTTTCTTGGTTTCGGATGAGATTCACCAAGATTTGGCCCTCTTTGGTCACAAGCATCATTCCTTCAATACTGTCAACCCTGACTTTAAAGAATTTGCTATCGTCTTGACCAGTGCCACTAAAACCTTTAATATTGCTGGGACAAAAAATTCCTATGCAGTCATTGAAAATCCTAAGTTGAGACTGGCTTACCAGAAACGCCAGTTAGCCAATAACCAGCATGAAATTTCAGGTCTGGGTTATTTGGCGACAGAAGCTGCCTATCGATACGGTAAAGATTGGTTAGAGGAACTCAAGCAAGTCTTTGAAGACCACATCAATTATGTGGTGGATCTATTTGGAAAAGAGACTAAAATCAAGGTCATGAAACCGCAAGGAACCTACTTGATTTGGCTTGATTTTTCAGCCTATGACCTGACTGATGAAGCATTGCAAGAGCTGTTGAAAAATGAAGCCAAGGTTATCCTCAACCGTGGTTTGGATTTTGGGGAGGAAGGAAGTCTCCATGCCCGCCTCAATGTAGCCATGCCTAAATCCCTGCTGCAAGAAGTTTGTCAGCGGATTGTGACGACTTTTGCCAAACGTTAAAAATCCAGCCTTCTAGGAGAAAAGTCATCCTAGAAGGCTATTTTCATAGGGGAAAATATGGTATAATAAAAAGATAAGGTAAAGGTAAAAATATGGCTAAATTGATTCCGGGGAAAGTCCGTATCGAAGGCGTTGCCCTTTATGAAACTGGTAAGGTTGACATCATCAAGGAAAAGAACAATCGGCTCTACGCTCGCGTTGCAGAAGAAGAACTGCGCTATAGTTTAGAGGATGATTTGGTTTTTTGTGCCTGCGATTTTTTCCAAAAGAGGGGCTACTGTGTGCATTTGGCGGCGCTGGAGCATTTTTTAAAAAATGATGAGCGTGGTCAGGAAATCTTGCAGAGTCTAGAAGAAGGTCATGAAGAAAAAGAGGCCGTTGAAACCAAGGTGACCTTGGGTGGTAAATTTTTGGACCGAATCTTGCCTCCAAAAGCAGAACGTGCCTATGAATTATCGGCTGTGGGGCAAGTGGAAGCAGGAACCAATCATATCTTGTGGACCCTGAGAATTGGGCAAATCAATAGCCAAAAATACTATGTCATTCGGGATATTCCACTCTTTTTAAGGATTGTCGAGCAGAGAAAGTCGTATATGATTGGCAAGACTTATGAGGAATCCTTGTCTTGGGAATCCTTTGATGAGGCCAGCCAAGAACTTCTGACTTTCTTGCGTGGACTGATGGAGGAAGGACAGGCTCCAGACCTCTTTTTCCAAAACCAGGGTCGGCACCTCTTTTTCCCTCTGACTTTTTTTGAGCAGGGTGTGAATTTACTGATGACCTTGCCGCATTTTCAATTTGACCATCAAGTGGATAGTTACCAAACCCTGCTTTTTCAGGATATGAATGCGGATGCCAATCTCTTTGCCTTTACAGTAACAGAATACTCGGATTATTTTGAAATGGAAATCAGTGAGAGTCCTAGGGTCAATGTCTTTTATCAGGGAGCTGTGCTTTTCCATAAAGGACAGGTTTATTTTCTAACAGACCAGCAGATACGTCTTCTTAAGGAAATCAAAGCGCTACCTGTGGATCAACATGGGAAGAAATACCTGCAATTTGATAGTAGTGACCGAGATAAGTTAGCTTCCTGTCTAACGCTCTTTAGCCAGATGGGGATCGTTTCAGCTCCTGAACGTTTACAAATTAAATCCTTTGAACCCTCTTTTTACTTTGACAGGGAAGAGGATAATCGAATTCGTTTAGAAATCCAGTTTGATTATGGAGATAGACAGGTATCTAGCCGACAAGAGTTAGAAGAATTGCCATTTTCGAGTGATGCTGACTTAGAAGAAAGAATTTTCCAAGTCTGTTTGGCAGCTGGTTTTGAAGCAGACTTTCAATCTTGGCGTCAGGCCTTAAAAGCGGAGTCTGTCTATCATTTCTTCCACGAAATCATTCCTGTCTTTGAAAAACTCGGGCATGTTGACCTATCAGACAAGGTAGAAGAACTCTATAACCTAGCAAGCCCTCAAGTGCAGATTACTTCCAAGGGAGGTCTCTTGGAAATTCAGTTTGATTTTCAAGATATTGCTCAGGAGGAAATCGATCAAGCCATGCAGGCCTTGGTTGATAATCAAGATTTTTACATTGATTCGTCTAACCAAGTCTACTTTTTTGATGAAGAAACCAAGAAAATTCGCCAAAATCTACAGGAACTGGGGCAGTTTGAATTAAAAGATGGGACCTTGCAGGCTCGGAAATCCTTGGCCTACAGTTTAGCTCATCTTTTTGAGGGGCGTGACCGTGTTTCTTTTTCACAGGAATTCCAGAATTTGGCCCATGATTTGACGCATCCAGAGGACTTCCCTAGACAAGCAACTCAGGTTCAGGCTGACTTACGAGATTATCAGGAAAAGGGAATCGGCTGGTTGCAAATGCTCCATCATTATGGTTTTGGTGGGATTTTGGCTGATGATATGGGACTTGGTAAAACCCTTCAGACCATTGCTTTTTTGACCAGTCAAGTGACAAAAGAAAGTAGGGTCTTGATTTTAGCACCGTCAGGTTTGATTTATAACTGGGCAGATGAATTTCAGAAATTTGCCCCACAGTTGGATGTGGCTGTTGTTCATGGTTTGAAAGCTAGTCGTGAAGAGATTCTTGCTGAGAGCCATCAAATCTATGTGACGAGCTATGCTACCTTCCGTCAGGACAGTGAGCTTTATCAAGGGATGTCCTTTGACTTCCTTTTCTTAGATGAGGCTCAGGTCATGAAAAATGCCCAGACTAAGATCGCTCAGACCTTGAGACAATTTGTGGTGCCATCAGTCTTTGCCTTGTCAGGAACTCCTATTGAAAATCATTTGGGTGAGTTGTGGTCTATTTTTCAAATCGTCATGCCAGGACTTTTGCCAAGCAAGAAAGAATTTATGAAATTACCAGCAGAGCGAGTGGCTCAGTTTATCAAGCCTTTCGTTATGAGGCGCAAGAAAGAAGAAGTTCTGACTGAATTACCAGACTTGATTGAAGTAGTTTATAAGAATGAACTGGAAGACCAGCAAAAGGCTATCTATCTAGCCCAGTTGCAACAGATGCGTGACCGTCTGGCTCAAGTGTCAGATCAGGAATTTCAGCGAAGTCGTGTGGAAATCTTGTCTGGTTTGATGCGCTTGCGTCAAATCTGTGACACTCCGGCCCTCTTTATGGAAGATTATCAGGGAGCCAGTGGCAAACTGGATAGTCTCCGAGACCTGCTACTACAGGTGGCAGACGGTGGACACCGTGTCTTGATTTTCTCTCAGTTCAAGGGAATGTTGGAGAAAATTGAACAAGAATTGCCAGACTTGGGCATGACATCCTTTAAAATTACGGGTTCAACCCCAGCCAAGGAAAGACAAGATATGACCAAGGCTTTTAACCAAGGAGAAAGAGATGCCTTTCTGATTTCCCTTAAGGCAGGTGGTGTCGGCCTGAATTTGACAGGTGCTGATACGGTTATCTTGGTTGACCTTTGGTGGAATCCTGCGGTGGAGGCGCAAGCCATTGGCCGTGCCCATCGGATGGGTCAGGAAGAAACGGTTGAGGTCTATCGCTTGGTAACCAAGGGAACTATTGAAGAAAAAATTCAGGAACTCCAAGAACAGAAGAAACATCTGGTGTCACAAGTATTGGATGGAACAGAGTCACGTGGCAGTCTGACCCTAGCAGAAATTAGAGAAATTTTGGGAATTTCTGAAGCCAGCACTTGAAAAATCAAGACAATACGCTATAATGAAGTGTTGAAAGGAAATAGAAAATGAAACAAGAACGATTTCCATTGGTGTCAGATGACGAGGTCATGTTGACTGAAATGCCAGTCATGAACTTGTATGATGAGTCTGATCTGATCAGTAATATCAAGGGTGAGTATCGAGATAAAAATTATTTAGAATGGGCTCCTATTGCTGAAGAGGCGCCAGTAAAACCGATTGAAAAGCAAGTAGAGAAACCTAAAAAGGCTCCTTTAGGAGTTAAAAAAGAAGGAAAGAGCTATGCGGAGGTGGCGCGTGAAGAAGCGCGTGCAGACTTGAAAAAGAAACGCTCTGCTAACTATCTAACTCAGGATTTCAGCCGTACGAGACGTCATTCTAAATCAGGCCTTGTTAGACAGGGCAATCAACCGACAGCGCCTTTCCAAAAGGAAAATCCTGGTGAATTTGTCAAATATAGCCAAAAATTGACCCAGTCTCATTATATCTTGGCGGAAGAAGTTCATTCTATCCCTACCAAGAATGAAGAAGTGTCAGCACTTGCTCCAAAGAAAAACAACTATGATTTTCTAAAGAAGAGCCAAATCTACAATAAAAAAAGTAAACAAACAGAACAAGAACATCGGGTTGCACAAGAGTTGAATCTGACAAGAATTACAGAATAGGGGAGGAAACATGTCAAAGACATATCATTTTATCGGAATTAAGGGATCAGGGATGAGTGCCTTAGCCTTGATGTTGCACCAAATGGGGCATAAGGTACAGGGATCAGATGTTGAAAAGTACTACTTTACTCAACGTGGTCTTGAGCAGGCAGGAATTACCATTCTTCCTTTTGATGAAAAGAATCTAGACGGTGATATGGAAATTATCGCTGGAAATGCCTTCCGTCCAGATAACAACGTCGAAATTGCCTATGCAGACCAAAATGGTATCAGCTACAAACGCTATCATGAATTTCTAGGTAGCTTTATGCGTGACTTTGTTAGCATGGGAGTAGCTGGAGCACATGGAAAAACTTCAACGACAGGTATGTTGTCTCATGTCTTGTCTCACATTACAGATACCAGCTTCTTGATTGGAGATGGGACAGGTCGTGGTTCGGCCAATGCCAAATATTTTGTCTTTGAATCTGACGAATATGAGCGCCATTTCATGCCTTACCACCCAGAATACTCTATTATCACCAACATTGACTTTGACCATCCAGACTATTTCACAAGTCTCGAGGATGTTTTCAATGCCTTTAACGACTATGCTAAACAAATCACCAAGGGTCTTTTTGTCTATGGTGAAGATGCAGAATTGCGTAAAATTACGTCTGATGCACCAATTTATTATTATGGTTTTGAAGCAGAAGGTAATGACTTTGTAGCTAGTGAGCTTCTTCGTTCAACAACTGGTTCAACCTTCACCGTTCATTTTCGTGGACAAGAATTGGGTCAATTCCACATCCCAACCTTTGGTCGCCACAATATCATGAATGCAACGGCCGTTATTGCTCTTCTTTACACAGCAGGATTTGATTTGAACTTGGTGCGTGAGCACTTGAAAACATTTGCCGGTGTTAAACGTCGTTTCACTGAGAAAATTGTCAATGATACAGTTATTATCGATGACTTTGCCCACCATCCAACAGAAATTATTGCGACCTTGGATGCAGCTCGTCAGAAATACCCAAGCAAGGAAATTGTAGCAGTCTTCCAACCGCATACCTTTACAAGAACCATTGCCTTGTTGGACGAATTTGCTCACGCTTTGAATCAAGCAGATGCAGTTTACTTAGCTCAAATCTATGGATCTGCTCGTGAAGTAGACCATGGTGATGTTAAGGTAGAAGACCTAGCCCAAAAAATCAACAAAAAACACCAAGTGATCACTGTTGAAAATGTTTCTCCACTCCTTGACCATGACAATGCTGTCTATGTCTTTATGGGAGCAGGAGACATCCAAACCTATGAATACTCATTTGAGCGTCTCTTGTCAAACTTGACAAGCAATGTTCAGTAGGATATTCTTATGGAAATTCCAATTAAGATCATTCAGGCAAGTAAGTCTGATTTGCCTGAGATAGAGGCACTTCAGGCCACATCTTTTCCAGCTGAAAAGCAGCTGACTTCCCATATCTTAGAAGAAAGTATCCGTAAGTGTGCGGATACCTTTCTTCTAGCTAGGGATGAAAATCAACTTTTAGGCTATATTCTATCAAGTTCCCAGTCAGACAATCCGCAATGTCTAAAAGTACATTCTTTAGTCATTGAGTCTGACCATCAGAGACAGGGATTGGGAACACTTCTTCTTGCGGCTTTGAAAGAGGTGGCAGTTGAGCTGGAGTACAAGGGGATTCGTTTGGAGAGTCCTGATGGGCTGCTTTCCTATTTTGAAATGAACGGTTTTATTGATGAAGAAACTTCCCTTTATGCAACTAGCCAGGGTTTTAGTATGATTTGGTTTAATCCTTTTTATCTGGAGGTACAATGGAAATTAGGAAAGCAAGATTAGAAGATTTGGATCGGATTGTCGAGATTGAACTAGAAAATTTCTCGGTTGAAGAAGCCATTCCTCATTCTGTTTTTGAGGCGCATTTGCGAGAAATTCGGACCTCTTTTCTGGTTGCAGAAAAAGAAGGTAGAATCATGGGGTACATAGAAGGACCAGTTGGACCACACCGCCATCTGCAAGATCAGTCTTTTACAGAAGACATAAAAGACTATAGTCATGAGCGGGGTGGCTATATCTCTGTGACCTGTCTCTCTATTGCCAAGGAAGCACAGGGACTAGGACTGGGGCAGAAATTGCTAACAGCTTTGAAAGAAGTTGCTCTTGAAGATGAGAGAGAAGGCATTAACCTAACCTGTCATGACTATCTCATCGCCTACTATGAAAAATACGGATTTGTCAACGAAGGCTTATCCCAGTCAACCTTTGCAGGGGAAACTTGGTATGATATGGTCTGGGAAGCTAAAAAATAGGCAAGACAAGGCATCATAGGTTGCTTTTCCTAGACTTTTAAGATATAATATTATGGATTGTCAACGAGGAGGAAAAACTTTTGAGTGAAAAGTCAAGAGAAGAAGAAAAATTAAGCTTTAAAGATCAGATTTTACGAGATTTAGAACGAGTTAAAAAACATGAAGAAGATCAGGAGGAAGTTGATTTAGCTTCAATAAAACCCCAATTTTCTTCTAAAAATGACCAGTCGATAGAAGAGCTAATGGAAGATTCTCTATCAGCTGTAGAGGAGATTATGAGAAAAGCTCCTACCGTGCCTACTCACCCAAGTCAAGATGTACCAGCTTCTCCAGCAGATGAGATAAAAAGAGAAACTCTTACTGTTCCAAGCCATCCAAGTCAAGATGTTCCTTCTTCTCCCGCAGAAGAGGCTGTAAGACAAGCTCCACTTGCCCCTAGTCACCCGAGTCAAGAAGGATCTTCTACTCCATCAGCGGAGGGAGTATCAAGACCAACTCCAGGACCTGTTAGTCCTAGAAAAGTAGAAAAGGAATTTAATGAAATCCCAACGAGGGTAGCTGTTTCTTATAAGACAGAAGCTCAGAGAGAGGTAAAAAGAGAAGTTCCTACTTCAAAACCAGTAGAGGAAAAGAAAGTTGTAGAAGAAATGACTGCAACTCCACGTCGTAGCCGTCGTGAGACGGTTAAGTCACCCAAGAAGAAAAAATCAGGATTTAAGGCCTTCTTCATTTCTCTACTTATTTTCCTAGGTTTGATTTCAGCAGGTGCTTACTTCGGTTATCAGTATGTTCAGTCATCTTTACAGCCTGTGGATGCTTCATCTAAACAATATGTGACAGTGCAAATCCCAGAAGGAGCTAATGTTCAAACAATTGGTTCAACTCTTGAAAAGTCTGGTTTGATTAAACACGGAGTGATTTTCGCATTTTATGCGAAATATAAAAATTATTCAGATTTGAAGTCTGGCTATTACAATTTGCAAAAGAGTATGAGTACAGAAGATATCATCCATGAATTGCAAAAAGGTGGAACAGCTGAAGCTCAAGAACCTGCGCTTGCAAATTTAACAATTCCAGAAGGTTATACGATTGATCAAATTGCACAAGCTGTAGGTCAATTGCAAGGTGACTTCAAAGAGCCTTTAACAGCGGATGCCTTTCTGGCAAAAGTTCAAGATGAGAACTTTATCAGCCAAGAAGTTGCCAAATATCCTAGTCTACTTGAAAGCTTGCCTACAAAGGAAAGTGGCGTTCGTTACCGTTTGGAAGGTTTTCTCTTCCCAGCTACTTACTCTATCAAGGAAAGTACAACTATTGAAAGCTTGATTGATGAGATGTTGGCAGCTATGGACAAGACTTTGGCACCTCATTACAGTACGATTAAGTCTAAGAATTTGACGGTCAATGAATTGCTGACCATTGCTTCTCTTGTCGAAAAAGAAGGAGCTAAGACGGAAGACCGTAAGATGATTGCAGGTGTATTCTACAATCGCTTGAATCTTGGTATGCCACTTCAAAGCAATATTGCCATCTTGTATGCCCAAGGAAAACTTGGTCAGAAGATTAGTCTTGCCGACGATGCTGGAATTGATACATCGATTAATTCACCCTACAATGTTTATACAAATCTAGGCCTCATGCCTGGTCCGGTAGATAGTCCGAGCTTGGATGCTATCGAGTCAAGTATCAATCAGACTAAGAGTGAAAACCTTTACTTTGTTGCAGATGTGACAGATGGTAAGGTTTACTATGCTAGCAATAAGGAAGAACATGATCGGAATGTAGCTGAACACGTTAATAGCAAGCTTACTCAAAATAGTAGTTCAAACTAAGACTACACAAATGAGAATCTCAGATAGAGATTCAATATTATCGAAGGAAAGTTGAGAAAAATGGCAGAAAAAACATATCCTATGACCCTTGCAGAAAAGGAAAAACTTGAAAAAGAATTAGAAGAATTGAAATTGGTCCGCCGTCCAGAAGTGGTAGAACGCATTAAGATTGCTCGTTCATACGGTGACCTTTCTGAAAACAGTGAGTACGAAGCAGCTAAGGATGAACAAGCTTTTGTCGAAGGACAAATCTCTAGCTTGGAAACAAAAATCCGTTATGCTGAAATCGTCAATAGCGACTCAGTTGCCCAAGACGAAGTAGCGATTGGTAAAACAGTCACTATCCAAGAAATTGGTGAAGACGAAGAAGAAGTTTATATTATCGTAGGTTCAGCTGGTGCAGATGCTTTTGCAGGTAAGGTTTCAAATGAAAGTCCAATTGGACAAGCTTTGATTGGTAAGAAAACAGGTGACACAGCAACTATTGAAACACCTGTTGGTAGTTATGATGTAAAAATCTTGAAAGTTGAAAAAACAGCCTAATGATTAAAGGGAGTAGAAGGAGGGAAACGCCCCAATTACTCCCTTTTAGGTTTAAAAAGAATTGGAGACTATATGAGTTCAAAAAAGAAGCAAAATAAGATGGAGCGTGGTCTGACCAATCGTCACGTACAGGTTATGGCCATTGCTGGAACTATTGGAACAGGCCTCTTTCTGGGGGCTGGTCGTTCTATCAGTTTGACAGGACCTTCGATTGTTCTAATTTACCTGATTACAGGAGCTTTTATGTTCCTTATGATGAGAGCGGTCGGAGAAATGCTCTATCAAGATCCTGAGCAACATACCTTTATTAACTTTATTACTCGTCATTTGGGTAAGGGTTGGGGACATTTTGCAGTTTGGTCTTACTGGTTATCTGTTGTCTTTATCGGTATGGCAGAAATCACAGCTATCTCTCACTATGTTCAGTTTTGGTTCCCTAGCTGGCCAAGCTGGATGATTGAGATTGGATTTTTGACCATTCTAGCCTTGGTCAATTTGATTGCGGTGAAGCTCTTTGGGGAAGTTGAGTTTTGGTTTGCTATGGTCAAGATTGTGGCTATTTTAGCCATGATTGCAACAGGAGCCTTTATGGTCTTGACAGGCTTTAAAACACCTCATGGAGTAGCAAGTTTGGCTAATATTGCCGACAATTTCTCCCTCTTCCCTAACGGTGGAGTGAACTTTGTCATGGCCTTCCAGATGGTGTTCTTTGCTTACCTCATGATTGAGTTTATCGGGGTAACAACTTCTGAAACCAAAAATCCACGTCAGGTCTTGCCAAAAGCCGTTAAGGAAATTCCTTTGCGTATCGCATTTTTCTATGGAGGTGCCCTCTTAGCCATCATGGCTATCATTCCGTGGCGTGAACTTGCATCGGCTGATTCTCCCTTTGTTACAGTATTTGAGTTAGCCGGTATCAAGTGGGCGGCAGCCTTGATTAACTTCGTCGTTTTGACATCAGCGGCATCTGCTCTTAACTCAACTCTCTACTCAACAGGTCGTCATTTGTATCAGATTGCCCATGATTCGCCAAATCCATTCTTAAAAGCTATCAAGGCAGATACTCTTTCTCGCCATAATGTGCCACAAAATGCCATCATCGCTTCAGCAATCTTGATTGCCTTAGCAGCCTTTATTAACATCTTGCCAGGTGTTTCCGATGCCTTTGCCTTGATTACAGCATCATCATCAGGTGTCTATATCGCTATTTATATCTTGATCATGGTGGCACACCTTAAATACCGCAAGTCACCAGACTTTATGGCGGATGGCTATCTCATGCCCCACTATCATTTCCTAAATCCTTTAACCATGCTCTTCTTTGCCTTTGTCTTTGTAACCCTCTTTTTACAAGAGTCTACATTTGTAGGAGCAGTCGGCTCAGCTATCTGGATTATCGGTTTCGGGATTTACAGCCAGTGGAAATTTAGAAAATAGATTAATACTCAATGAAAATCAAAGAGCAAACTAGGAAGCTAGCCGCAGGTTGCTCAAAGCACTGCTTTGAGGTTGTAGATAGAACTGACGAAGTCAATAACATATCTACGGCAAGGTGAAGCTGACGTGGTTTGAAGAGATTTTCGAAGAGTATAAGGACTCATCAACTCAGGTTGGTGAGTTTTTCCTTTAAAATCAAGTCAAAAAGCACCAGAGTCTAAAGTGACTTTGGTGTTTTTGAAGTTATAAACATGTTACTCTGTATGGATGTTGATGGCTATTCTTCATCTTCCGTAGGGAATGGAATGCCCGTTTTATTCAGTCGTTGAACGTCTTGGATGAATATGTTCTTAGTTTCAAACAGCCATGCTAGTGGGAAGAGGTTGTTTTGGCTATCCATGTAATGAATAACAGTATTAGCTTGTTCAATAGCCTTAGGGTTATCTTGTCGAAGTAGATTGTAAACTTCATACATTTTTAAAAGAAATAGGGGAAATATTGCAAAATCGTAAGAGAATCCTTGAGATATTATTATATTCAACCTATAGATGAGCTTTTCTGCTTTATCGTAGTATCCATAGCGAGAATATGTTCTAATTAAAAACGTTCCAGTCATAGCATATCTGCGAGAAAAATACTCATCATTCTGAGAATCTTCCAATCCTTTAAGAATTAGTTTTTCGATGTATTCAAGGAATTTTAACTCAAAACATTGAATCTTAAATGATAAAAGAATTTCAATAATAGTAAAATCACGAATATAAAGAGTATCAATACTAAATATATAGTTGAGCAAGTAATTAATAGCTTCTACTTGAACAGGAGTCAATTTATCCATTTCATTTTCTTGATTTAAAATGGATAATTTTAGTATGTAATACTCTATGATATTCCCCCACTCACTTTTCTTTCCGAGTATTTGTCTAGCTTTTGTTCTATCATTTTTATACAATGCATTTAGAATTTGCATTACTCTTTTGGAAGTCTCATTTTTAATATGTAACACTTCTGCATAGTCTAACTCATCTAAATTAAATCTGCTCAAAATTTCAAAAAAAGTATCGACTTTGATAGAAGATAATCCTTTTTCAAAGCGACTGAGGTTATTGGGAGTAATGACATCTCCAGCAGCCTCTTTAAGGCTCATATTGCGATCTTGACGGATTTTATGAATGATTTCTCCATAGTGATTGAATTCCATGATAGTCTCCTTAAGCTTTATTGATTTTATTATAACTTAAATTTCTCCATTTTTGAAAAAATCTACTGTTTTTAGTAGATTTTTTTGGAAAATCTGGGGGGGGGATAAAATTCTACTATTTTCGGTAGAAAGTTCCAAAATGAGAATTAATTACAGTATAATATACAAAAAAAATAAAAAGGAGACAATATGAATAAAAAAGATATTTTGTTAGGTGCTGGTTTGACAACTATTCTTGTTGGGGCTGGTACTGTAAATACAACGGCTCATGCAGAAGAGGTTGATTCTAGTCAGCCTAAGCCTACGGTGAAGACGAAACCTGTTCATGTTACTGAACAAGATGTCAATACAGCGAAAGCAAATGTAGATACGGCACAAGCTGATGTTAATGCCAAACAAGGCGTTGTTGACCAAGCAAACGCTGATAAAGTAAAAGCTGATGACAAAATTAGCTCTATCAACAAAGACATTGATACCGCTAATAATGCAAACGCAATCATCAGCGCACAAAATGATATTATTGCTAGCAAAACTTCAGACAAGGCAAACGCGACAAATGATTTGAACACAGCTAAAGACGGTGAACGTGATGCACGCACAGCTCTAGACGACGCTAAAACGGCAAAAACAGAAGCTGACAATGTTCGCGACTCTAAGAAAGCTGATGTCGATAAGAAACAAGCAGACCTTGACGCGATTACAGACACTAATGTGCGTAAAAATATTACTGACACAAATGGTAAAATTTCAAACGTGGATAACGATTTGAATGCGAAAGGTGCTCAAATCACAGCTACAGACGCTAAAATTGCTGCGAAACAAGGTGAAATCGATAGCTATAGAGTTAAAGTTATTTCAACTGATTTGAATCCGGATGAACGTAACCATACAGCTCACGACAACCTAGATGATTATGCGTATAACCATGGACCATATCGTAACAAACAAATGGAACCTGTTAATTTCCAAGGTGTCGACATCAAAGAAATTGATGCAACTAAAGACATGATTGATTTCACAGAGGCTTTAGCGGATTATAAGAAAGAACCGTTTGATCCTGTTACTAGAAAATTAAAAGAACGTCCAGCATATCGTTACAAAGTTGACAATAAAGGATTTGCTGACGCGTTTGCCAAAATGCTCAACAAACTGCGCATCAATAACGGTTTATTGGGTAATATGACAGTGGACGAAGATTATCTTGCATATGCGCAAAAACGCGCGGATGAAATGCAAAACACGGGTGTTTTGAGTCATAACACAAACTTACAATCACCGAGTGACAAACCTCGCGTACAACTGGAAAATGATGTCGAAAACATTTCAGGCGGTGGTTATGGACAACTTTTAGGTCGTGACGGCGAGTATTTATTATTCAATCGAATCGTGACAAATGAAACATTAGCCTACGAAAGATTACTAGGTTGGTATTCTGACTATCACAATCTTCTAGGTAATAGCTATGGTCACCGTCTTAATTTGTTAGCCCCAATGGGTGGTAAAATGGGTCTAGCTATGTCCACAGTTAATGGTAAAGAAAAGACAATATACTTTACGTCTTTCAACGCGTTAGCGAGTACTGGTAACACTTATGGATGGGATGAAGATTATCAAATACTTTACCTAGTGACTAAAAGCGATTCCGATAAAAAATATCGGGCGAACGTCAACTCATTCAACGAAGATGACCCAATGAATCCGACATTCTACGGTAAAAAGATGAAGTTTATTGCGGACACGCACTATGTGTTTGTAAAACGTCAAATCATTGATGACAGACCAAAAATGCAAGCAGAGTTGGACGCTTTGAAAGCTCAAAAAGCGACACAAGAACGCGAACGTGATGTATTAGTTGCAAAGAAAGCTGACTTGACTCAAGAGTTGGATGCTTTAAACGCTCAATTGAATGATATTGCTACAGCGCGTACAAACGCGACAACAGCTCTAAATCAAGCAAAATCTGATTTGACCACACTTACAGCAACAGCTCAAGATAAAGCAGATGCTGTCGTTCAAAAACAAAAAGAGTTGGATAAGGCAACAGAACGTGTAAATGATGTAACTGCACGTATCAGCACAATTCAAGGTGAAATTGATGCTGCAATAAGTAAACGTGATGACGCTATGCGTGTACACGCACAATTGCCACAATTGCGTTCAAGTTTAACACAGGCCGAAGCTGATAAAACAAACGTGGAACAACGCATTACAGCGGCTGAACAAGACTTGGCGGATGCTAAAGCTCGTTTGACACAAGCACAAGCCGACCACAAATACAAATCAGATATCTTTTCAATCGATAAGATGCTAAATGTATATACTGATGGTAACCGTGTTATTTCAGCAATACCCAAAGTTGCTCCAACAGCAGATGAATTACCAGAGTTGGATATCACGGCTGACATTCCAAGTGATTTGAACACAAAACAAAATCCTGACGGTATTTCAGCAACACCAAAAGATGCCCCAACAGTAGATGAATTACCAACACTAAACCCTGACGAAGTTGAACAACCAAAAGTTGATGAGCCTAAGAATGAAAAACCTAAGGTAGAAGAGCCAGGCAAGGATCCAAGTCAAGAACCGAGCAAAGAACCAGGAAAAGAGCCAGGTCAAGAACGGGGCAAAAAGACAGGTAAAGAGCCAGGTCAATCTGGTGACCAAGATGTGAAACCTGTGGGACCAGCACCAAGCTACCAAGCACCAGCAGTTCTGTCTCAAGCGAAACAAGAAGCTGTACAAAAAGCATTGCCAAATACTGGAAGTCAAGTGAGCCTACTAGCTTTATTAGGATATGGCTTCTTAGCAGGATTAGGAATTGCTTTAAAGAAAAAAGAGGGATAAAATTGAAAAAGAAAGTTGCATTTGTATTATCGTTAGTAACTAGCCTATTGCTTTTAGTAGCCTGTTCATCAGCAGATGGGACTTATGTCTATCAAGGTAGCATGCCATTTATGGAAGAAGTAACCGTGACTATCCAAATCAAGGGTGATAAGGGACAAGTTCATACAAAAGGAAAAACGATTGGTTTCCTAACAGAGGGCCAGCAAACGGAGCATACATATGAGATGAAGGTCAACCAGAAAGAAAAGACTTTTGAATTATCTTCAATGAAACTAGGTTATGAGATTAAAGGCGGAGAGTTGACCATTACTTCAGATTCGACTGGTATACTGGCTGGCAAATCTTTTAAAAAGAAATAACGGAGGTATTATGTCCAAGAAAAGCATCTTTAGTGGCTTGTTAGTGGCTAGCTCAGTGCTTTTATTAGCAGCCTGTGGACAACAAGCTAGCCAGACAAGTGAGGGAGAGTCGACTGACGCTACAGTCCAAACCAGTGCTTCAAAAGATAAAAAAGCTGAACAAGCAAAGATTGATTACCAGATTGTATATCAGAATATCTTAGACTCCTATAGAGAGCGAGTTAAGGCAGCGCAAAATCAACAAATGCCACAGTACTCGACAGGTGATAAGGAAGAGTCTTATATTGATTCCATTTTGTTTGATTACAAAGGGATAGACATCAGCTATACTTTCTACGACATCAATAAGGATGGGAAGAAAGAATTGCTAATTAAGCAAGATAAAATTTTACTTGGGATTTATTATCTGACAGATCAGGGAGCCCAGCTGGTCAAGTCAGGTGGAGTTGCTGGGACAGGTGGAGAACGTCGTATACTCATTCCTTATGAGAATGGAGCGATTTCTTATCTAAATTTTAATGCTCCTAGACCTGAGGCTGTTGCTAAAACTTATCTCTTTGCAGATGGTCGTTATCAGGAGGCTAGTTCTGTTAACTATGATTTGAGAGAAACCAAGGATCCTTCAAGTTTACAAGGGCTAGATGGGATTAAAGAGGTGGATTTAGAAGGCTTGAACTGGTTGACTGTGGATGATTTTATGGTAGAACGTCCATTTATTGACCTAGAGGAGCAGGCCAAGGGTCCTGGTGCTCATCTGGCTGAGATTTACCAGAAAAACTTCAGCAGTATCAAAGGAACTTGGAAGAATAACAATGGTGTAGAAGTCACTTTTGATGAAAATGGGTTTACAAATGGCTTAGTCTTGACTGACACAGTACCTAAGATTGTAAATAATATGGTTCGCTTTGGCATGACCTCAAGCAGTGGTGTCGGTGGTGCGTCGGTTATACTTATTCCAAAAGGAGTTGTGCATCCAGATATAAATGTAGGTGATACCACTTTCAAAGATGCGTCTGACAGTAGCAAGGATCGTTTGTTAATTACCCAAAGTGTGGATACAGTGTCCAATCCAAACGAATTTTATTATAAGGTTAGTGAATAAAAAAGGAGAAAAAGAAGATGAAACTAAAACATGTATTGACAGGATCAGTAATGGGGTTGAGCCTCGTAACAGCAGGAGTTATCACAACAAGTGTACTCCCTACAAGCAGTGTAGAAGCTGCAGAATACCGTAAGATTTATGCGGATGTAACTGCCCAGATGGGTCTAGATGGAAACTTGTACTTGGAAATTGTTGGAGAACGTCCTGATGTAACTGTTGCAACTGGCCAGTATAAGGCTGTTGAAATTTTAGAAGCAAATACAGGACGGGTGGTAAATCCAAATACTTTCATTGTTATTAATCCAGTTACAAATGGGGAAGCTAAGAAAAATGTTGGTAGAGCAAAATTGAAGTTATCTTTTCTAAATGGGAACCCTTACCCAGATGGAACCTATCTAGTTTCATTTAAGGATTTGGTACTTTCTCACGAGTCAGGTTACTTTACTTTAGTTGGAGCAATTAAATTGACCATTAAAGATGGAGAATTTGTTAAATACGAAAAAGTTAACTTAAAGCCAACATCAACACCAACACCTGAGCCAAAAACTCCAGAACAACCAAGTGGAAAGAATGGTTGGGTAGGTCGTTCTTACTACCAACATGGTCAAAAAGTTATCAGCAAATGGATCTATGATTCACAGTATAAGTCTTATTTCTATTTGAATGCTGCTGGTGAGTATGTTGAAAATGCTTGGGTAGGGAATTACTATCTCAAGTCTGGTGGCTACATGGCTAAGAGTGAATGGATTTATGATGGCAACTACGGTTCTTACTATTACTTGACATCAGAAGGAAGCTATGCGCGTAATGCTTGGTCAGGAAGTTATTACCTCAAATCAAATGGTAAGATGGCTAATAGTGAGTGGATTTATGACAATAACTACAAATCATATTATTATTTGACATCAGAAGGAAGCTACGCTCGTAACAAATGGGTAGGAGATTATTACCTTAAATCAGATGGTAAAATGGCTGTTAGCGAACGTACACCAGATGGTTACCGTGTAGATGGATCTGGTAAATGGATTAAATGATAAGGGATTAAAGGAGATTCTTAAGAAAATTGATGACTACAGTAAGTCTGAAAACAAGAATAGCTCTTCATCTTCTTATACCCTAGAACCTCAAGGAACTTACTTAGGAATATTTTCATCAAGTGACAGTGCTTATGAAAATATTATTGGTCTAAGCATCATCTATAAAGTTACTGAAACCAAGTCAGATGGATTGAAAGATACTCAGTATAAAGACTATAGTTATGCTGCAGGAGTCAAAAAAGATGACAGTGTAGATATGGATAAGCTAGAGAAATTGCAGTTTAATACTACTACAGATTTAGAAGGGTTGAAGTCCTATTTATCGAATTATAAATTAAAAGAATATAAGCAGTGATAGTATTAAATTTGAAACTCATCAACTCAGGTTGGTGAGTTTTTGCTAGTTTGACAGTCTATTTAAATAAGACTATAATCAAGCTGTAACAGTATTTGAGGAGGTTTAGATGTACTTTAGATTGGAAAATAAGGAATCCCATAAATCACAAGAAATAGGGAATCTGATTCGTGTTTATAACCGTTCAAAAAGAGAAGAGGCTGAAAGTGAGCCATTGAATCTTTATGTTGAAGATGAGATGGGCAATCTTCTGGCAGGCTTAGTAGCAGAGACTTTTGGAAATTGGTTGGAAATTGAGTATTTGTTTGTAAAAGAGGAATTGCGAGGGCAAGGAATCGGTTCAAAACTATTGCAGCAAGCAGAAACTGAAGCTAAGAATCGAAACTGTCGTTTTGCTTTTGTCAATACTTACCAGTTCCAGGCACCAGACTTTTATCAGAAGCATGGCTACAAGGAAGTCTTTGCTTTGCAAGACTATCCTTACACAGGACAAAGATTTTATTACCAAAAGGATTTGTAAGGTGAATATGAAAGTATAAGGCAAAGAGGGGTTCTTGACATAAGTATGAAGGGGATTCTCGATAAATACCAGTTAAATCCTACAAATTGTGTCTTTCTAGACGATATTGAGGACAATACAATGGCAGCTGAGACATTAGATCTGAAAGCCTACCATGCTGTAGATGTTTTGAAAAAAATTGAATAAGCAGAAAACTCTCTATCATTTAAGTGGTAGAGAGTTTTTTTGCTAGTAAAATATTACAAAATGACATTTATATATTGCATTAAGTTAGATATATGATATAATGTTGTTAAAAAGAGGCGCAACTTTTTAAAATTAATGAGAATCAAAGAGAAAACCAAGAATATTAATGGAGGAATTAAAAAATGGAAGTTATAAATGTAAGTAAAAATTATGGTCATTCAACCATTCTCAAAGATATAAATTTCGCACTTAATAAGGGTGAAATTGTTGGTCTAGTAGGGAGAAACGGAGTTGGCAAGAGTACATTGATGAAAATTCTTGTTCAGAATAATCAACCGACTTCAGGGAATATTATAAGTAGTGATAATGTTGGGTATTTAATCGAAGAACCAAAATTGTTTTTATCTAAAACAGGTTTAGAGAATTTAAAATATTTGTCAAATTTATATGGTGTTGACTACAATCAAGAAAGATTTGGAAGTTTGATCCAAGAGTTAGATTTGACTCAGTCTATTAATAAAAAAGTAAAGACCTATTCTTTGGGTACAAAACAAAAATTAGCCTTGCTTCTAACTCTCGTTACGGAACCTGATATATTGATTTTAGATGAACCGACTAATGGTTTAGATATTGAATCATCACAAATAGTTTTAGCGGTTCTAAAAAAATTAGCTTTAAATGAAAATGTGGGAATTTTAATATCGAGTCATAAATTAGAAGATATTGAAGAAATTTGTGAGAGAGTCCTTTTCTTGGAGAACGGATTTTTGACATTCCAAAAAGTAGGAAAAGATAGTCATAATTGCTTGTTTGAGATAGCTTTTTCATCAGCTACAGATAAAGACATTTTCATTACCAAACAAGAATTTGGGGATATTGTTCAGGAAGAGGGACTGAAAATTACTATGTCTGGGAATATTCAAAGTAGTGAGCTTTTTAAATTTTTTAACGAAAACTCTATTAAAGTAGTTGATTTTGAAACTAAAAAAGAGACGCTTAAAGATATTTATCTAAATCGTTCAAAATAAAGGAAGGTTATAATCATGAAATTAAATAAATTGAATTTTCTTAAGGAAAATATAAGAGATTTATATTCATCGGGCGTAATATATCTCGGTTTGATTATCTCGTTTATACCGCCGATACTGGTTACATTCTTTATTCTAAAGACTCAAGGGACATCACTTGGTATTAAGCATATTTCAAATTTTTATGCTATGCTCGGTATGTTAATGGCTGTTATACATTCTAACCGAATTATTAGCAGGGATTTTTCCCGCAATACGATAAGTTTATTTTATAATCAACAGAAAAATCGGATGATTTACGTCTTGTCCAATTTTCTATATGCCATCTCAGTTTCCATTATTTATTCTTTGAATGGCATTGTGCTACTAGTCATCGTAAGTAAATTGGGTGTTCCAGGTGATTTAGGATTAGATTTTATAGTAGCCATTGTAGTCAATACAATTTTGTTAGTCCTATTTTATTTTCTATTATCTTACATTTTCTATTTATACAAATTGAAAAGTGGCTTAGTATTTGGTATTTTAGTAGCTTTGCTACTCTTTATCCCTAATATATTAAATACGATTATGATGAATACTAGTAATGATTTGTTTATCAAAGTAATTGAACTTCTTCCTTTTTATTCTTTACCTGTATTTGTGGCTTCAAATACGATGTCTATTAGTCAGTATCTTGTGGTAATCACTACAATCATTTTATTGTACTTTTTCACTCTCAAGAAAAGCAAGAAGTATTCATTTTAGTTTCATTTAGTATTATTTTACAGATTTAAAATCCAGCAAAAAATCAGTCATCTTGGTATGCTCCTGCTCTTGTTGTGTACACGTTTTTGTCTTATGCTAGACTCATTTCCAAAAGCATTATATAATAGTTATATGAAATCAACTAAATAAAAAACACAAGCAATCAAAACTCGTTTAAAAGACCCTACTAAAGCTAATACTAAACAAAACATCAAACTAGGAAGTTTATTTCAAACAATACAACATACTGATTTTAGGCTGAAGATAATATTGGAGTGCTAATTAATGAGGTTATAATAAATAGCTGACAGCTTGTGTTGGTTTTGGATTTTTTAAGAGTAGATGAGTATTAAAACTATAAGGAGGACGCAGGTGGCTAAAAATTTAAGATTAAAATTAGCTCGTGTGGAGCTTGATTTAACACAAGGTCAACTGGCAGAGGCTGTTGGGGTGACGCGCCAGACTATTGGTTTGATAGAGGCGGGAAAATATAATCCCAGTCTCTCGCTCTGCCAGTCCATTTGCAGATGTTTAGGGAAAACCCTAGACCAACTATTTTGGGAGGAAGAAGATGGTAAATAAATTCATTCATTATCAATTACTTGATGAAAGAGAAGAACAACTAATCAATAAAGCTGGAGCGGAATCCTTTACCCTTTTCATTGGACTTGTGCTTCTAAGCTATTTGGTGGCTGTATTAGCTCCCTCTCTTTTTAATCCGAATTTTCTAGTCTATACTCTGATAGTAGGAATTTTCTTCTTTTTCAACCGTGCCCGTTATCTGGGAGTGACCTACTATAGTCGTTTTCATTTTACGATTTTGGGTTGTTTTTTCCTAACATTGGCTATTACGGCTCTTTTGATGTTACAGAATTATCAATTCAACATAGAAATTTATCAGCACAATCCTTTGAACGTTAAATACCTGTCTGCTTGGGCAATTACTTATGTCATTTACCTTCCTTGGGTTTTTATCGGCAATCTTGGTCTGAAGAGCTATGGTGAATGGGCTCAGAAAAAGTTTGAACAAGATATGGATGAACTAGAGAGTGGTGAATAGCTTGTTACTCTTTTCTCAATCCAGCTAAAATGTGATATAATAGTACTAATTTATTGGAATGCATGAAAGTTTTTGAAAATTTTCATGTATTTCTAGTTAAGGAAGTAGGAAAAGTATGTATCCAGATGATAGTTTGACATTGCACACGGACTTGTACCAGATCAACATGATGCAGGTTTACTTTGACCAAGGGATTCACAATAAAAAGGCGGTCTTTGAGGTGTATTTCCGCCAACAACCTTTTAAGAATGGCTATGCGGTTTTTGCAGGTTTGGAAAGAATTGTGAGTTATCTTGAAGATCTGCGTTTTTCAGATAGTGATATTGCCTATTTGGAGTCTCTAGGCTATCATGGGGCATTCTTGGACTACCTCCGCAATTTCAAGTTGGAGCTGACCGTTCGTTCTGCCCAAGAAGGGGACTTGGTTTTTGCTAATGAGCCTATTGTGCAGGTGGAAGGTCCTCTAGCCCAATGTCAGTTGGTGGAAACGGCTCTTTTGAATATTGTCAACTACCAGACCTTGGTGGCGACGAAGGCAGCTCGTATTCGTTCGGTTATTGAAGATGAGCCCTTGATGGAGTTTGGAACACGTCGGGCGCAAGAAATGGATGCGGCTATCTGGGGAACACGCGCAGCGGTGATTGGTGGTGCCAATGGAACTAGTAACGTGCGTGCAGGTAAACTCTTTGACATTCCTGTCTTGGGGACCCATGCCCATTCTTTGGTACAGGTTTATGGTAACGACTATGAGGCTTTCAAGGCTTACGCTGCGACCCACAAAAATTGCGTTTTTCTTGTGGATACCTATGACACCCTTCGTATTGGGGTACCCGCTGCAATTCAGGTGGCGCGTGAGCTGGGTGACCAGATTAACTTTATGGGTGTGCGGATTGACTCTGGGGATATTGCTTACATTTCCAAGAAAGTCCGTCAGCAACTGGACGAGGCTGGATTTACAGAGGCTAAGATTTATGCTTCTAATGATTTGGACGAAAATACTATCCTCAACCTCAAGATGCAAAAGGCCAAGATTGATGTCTGGGGCGTGGGTACCAAGCTGATCACAGCCTATGACCAGCCAGCTCTTGGGGCAGTTTACAAGATTGTTGCCATCGAAGATGAAAATGGTCAGATGCGCAATACCATCAAGCTGTCTAATAATGCGGAAAAAGTGTCTACGCCAGGTAAGAAGCAGGTGTGGCGCATTACCAGTCGTGAAAAAGGCAAGTCAGAAGGCGATTATATCACTTATGATGGTGTGGATGTTGCCAGCATGACAGAAATCAAGATGTTCCATCCGACCTATACCTACATCAAGAAGACGGTTCGTAATTTTGACGCCGTTCCTCTCTTGGTGGATATCTTCAAAGACGGAAAATTGATTTACAACCTGCCTAGCTTGACTGAGATTCAGGCTTATGCTCGTAAGGAATTTGACAAGCTTTGGGATGAGTACAAGCGCGTGCTCAATCCGCAACACTATCCAGTGGATTTGGCGCGTGATGTATGGCAAGACAAGATGGACTTGATTGACAAAATGCGCAAGGAAGCCCTCGGCGAAGGAGAAGAAGAATGAGTTTGCAAGAGACTATTATTCAGCAACTGGGTGTCAAACCAGTGATTGATGCCCAGGAAGAAATCCGTCGTTCCATTGATTTCTTAAAAAGATATCTGAAAAAACATCCCTTCCTAAAGACCTTTGTACTAGGGATTTCTGGGGGACAGGACTCAACCTTGGCAGGGCGTTTGGCTCAATTAGCTATGGAAGAACTGCGAGCAGAAACGGGAGATGACAGCTACAAATTTATAGCTGTTCGCCTGCCATACGGAGTACAAGCTGATGAAGCAGATGCTCAAAAAGCCCTAGCCTTTATCCAGCCAGATGTCAGTTTAGTAGTGAATATCAAGGAGTCTGCAGATGCTATGACAGCTGCAGTTGAAGCGACAGGAAGTCCTGTTTCAGACTTCAATAAGGGAAATATCAAGGCTCGTTGCCGTATGATTGCTCAGTATGCCCTTGCTGGTTCCCATAGCGGAGCGGTCATTGGAACAGACCACGCCGCGGAAAATATCACAGGTTTCTTTACCAAGTTTGGTGACGGTGGTGCGGATATTCTCCCTCTTTACCGTCTCAATAAACGTCAAGGAAAACAACTTTTACAGGAGCTTGGTGCAGACCCAGCCCTTTATGAAAAAGTCCCAACAGCAGACCTAGAAGAAGACAAACCAGGTCTGGCTGATGAAGTAGCTCTCGGAGTCACATATGAAGAGATTGACGACTACCTAGAAGGAAAAATAATCAGCCCAGAAGCTCAAACAAGAATCGAAAACTGGTGGCACAAAGGCCAACACAAACGCCACTTACCCATCACCGTCTTTGATGACTTTTGGGAGTAAAAAGGTCCGGGGGACCTTTTTAGCTTCTTGCCCTGAAATTAAAAAGCAAGAAAAACCTCCAGTGGAGGTTTTCAGCCTCTCACCTTGAAATAAGAAAGTGAGAGAAGGTCCGGTAACTCGAAGAGTTCGATTTCGTAGTCTCACCCCCGCAACGATGACTAGGTTTGAAAGAGCTTGGTAAAGCGTATTTCAAACCAGACAGC
>NZ_NCVK01000007.1 GCF_002096845.1 Streptococcus mitis | reverse complement strand
GTATGAGATAGATTTCTTTTTTTGTTTTATTAATACTCAATGAAAATCAAAGAGCAAACTAGGAAGCTAGCCGCAGGCTGTACTTGAGTACGGTAAGGTGACGCTGACGTGGTTTGAATTTGATTTTCGAAGAGTATAAAACTGCATAGCTCACTTTTCAGTAGGAATCAGCTATTGTATTCGCTAGCTGTTAGCTGACATCAATTCACTACTGTTTAAAATTTTGAGAGTTCTGCAGTTTTTGAGTTCAGTTTCTGTTTATTCACCAAAGAAAAATGGTGGGGCGAACCGTTTCAGCTCTTCAAAGCAATGTTGGGCTGCCTCTGCATCTTCACAGATGACAAGGCAGACATCATCGCCACAGAGGGTAGCGATAGCGTCAGGGAAACTCAAAGCATCAATGATAGAACCAAAGGATTGAGCAAGTCCAGGAAGGGTTTTTAGTAGGACTTGGTGTTGAACGGGGCGCATCAAGACAAGGGCGTCTTCCATGTAGAGTTCGAGGCGTTTTTCCCATTTTGAGATAGAACCTGTATTGAGCACATAGTAAGAGTTATCTTCTTCTCGTACTTTTGAGAGGTTCATACTTTTAATATCCCTCGAAAGTGTAGCTTGTGTAACTTGAATATCATTATCGGCAAGAAGAGATTGTAACTCAGCTTGTGTGTGAATCTTATTTTTCGTTACAAGAGCGCGTATGAGTTGGTGTCGGTGTTCAGATTTATTCATAATAATTTAACTCCTTTTTTAGTGAGGTAGGATAAGTGTAGACTGTTCAAGATCAACAGTCAGGTGGTAGTCAGTATTGTCACGTATGGTGATTTCAAAGTCAGTGGTATAGAGGACTAAACGAAGAGTATCTCCTTCTTTTAACTTGTAAATAGTAGGTTGTAGTTCAAATTGCACATCCATCCATTCATCTGCAGTAATATCCTCTACTAACAGTAAATCATTTCTATTTTGTAAATTGAGGTAACCTTTTGTCACGACTCGTTGTGCATCTGGTCTAAATGGTAATTCACAGAGATTTTCCAACATGTGGTAGCGTCCGTTGTCAATGGTTCTAGCACTTAAAACAGCTGGATAAGGTTGTAGGTATTTCTTTTGTCCAAGTTCCAGTAGTTGAGCAGATAAAAGCCCCTTGTTTGTGCTGGATTTGATACGAAGATTGAGTTGAGCTCGACCGTTCAAGTGAAGATCCTTAGTCACAGGAAGGTCAATAGTAATCTGATTGACTTTCCCTTGATAGAGTTCTGTATTGAAGGTCTGGTAGGTCTTACCATAGCGCTCAAAATCCTTATCTGGGTACTGGTTTTGAATGACTTTCTCTTCTTGACCAAGTGAGAAGGTTTCAAAGTTTTCTTGCCCACCGAACTTATCAAGTGATAACCAAGTCTGAGGGGCTGTATTGTCCTGCCAGATAACAGTAGGAAGTTGGAAATCTGTATCTTGTCCCAGTAATTTCTTTGTCAACAAAGCATTCATGGACTCACGGAAGTCAATGGACTGCCAGTTGTTCATGTAAACATGTGCGCCATTATGGAAAAAGAGGTGCTTGTTTATATGATTAGGAAGAGCATGGAACATCTGGTAAACATGGAGTGGTTTGACATTCCAATCCTGAGAACCGTGGGTAAAGACAACCTCTGCCTTTACTTTATTAGCATTGAGCAGATAGTTACGGTCATGCCAAAATTGATTGTAGTCACCAGACTTGCGATCTAGTTGTTCTTTTACTTTTTCTAAGTCAGCTTGGTGAGCTTCATTGCAACGGATATAGTCGCCAGCCAAGAGATTACGAGAATAGGTTAACTCAGCAAGGGAGTCAAAGTCCTCACCTGGATAACCACCTGGGCTGGTCACCAGACCGTTTTCACGGTAGTAGTTGTACCATGAAGAAATGCCAGCCTCAGCAATGATAACCTCTAAACCATCGACGCCTGTAGTCGCAAGTCCATTGGACATGGTTCCAAGATAGGAAAGTCCAGTTGTGGCTACTTTTCCATTTGACCAGTCAGCCTTGACTTGACGCTGGCGCGTGTGGTCGGTAAAGGCACGGCAACGACTATTGAGCCAGTCGATGACATTTTTATAAGCTTCGATTTGTTGGTAGTCTCCGTTAGTCATGAAACCAGTAGAGTCTTTGGTACCAACACCTGATACATAGAGATTAGCAAAACCTCGTGGGAGGAAGTAGTCGTTGAGTGTATAGCTAGAGTTGATGTGACTTAGCTTTTCCTCAGCTTCTGACACAAGCTCAGCTTGGCCTTGAGGTTGGACGAGATTGAGTTGAGGTTCCTCTAGTTCAATCTTATGAGCAGGTTTAACCTCAAGCTCGCCCTCCATCTTGTAGAGAGCCTTATCGCTTGCCTTGTCATTTGTTCCTTGGTGATAAGGACTGGCTGTCATGATGGCAGGGATTTGGCCCTCATAACGAGGACGAATAATGCTAACCTTGACTAAGTCTGGTAGCCCTTTTTGGTCGGTATCGACACGAGACTCAACGTAAACGACTTCACGAATGACATCATGGCTGGAAAAAGTTGCTAAACTCTTGCCGTTAAAGTAGTGGTAGTTATTATCCTCTGGAATAAGACCGTCACTAACAAGTTGGTCGATAAGAGTATTTCCCTTTTTGGTGCGAGTATTGAGTAACTGATAGAGATTTTCAATCAAGTCACCGTATATAATAGGAAATCCAGTCTCTTTACGAAAAGCTTCACTGTCTTCGAAGTCAACCAAATAAGAAAAGCCTAAAAGTTGAAAAGCAACAGTATAAAAAATATCTGCTGTCAGTTCATCTTCTAATTGAAAAAATGTTAGCAGGTCTGTTTTTTTATCAGCTGCTAGGATGGAAAGTGGATAGTTGGTGTCTTGATAAGTGAAAAAGAAACGACCTAGAAAAGACTCAAATATCTTTTTATTTGTTGACTCAGATGGAAAATCAAATCCATACTTTTTTAATTCATATAAAATAGTATCTCTTGGAAGTGATAAATAGCTGAATTGATTAAAGCGCATAAAACCTCCTTGTAAAATAATAATTAAGGTTATTATATCAAAAAAATAGGAGAAAGGGAATCATTAAGTGAGAAAGAAATTAATTAAAGAATAATGAATACAATTTATATGAAATAATATGTGATATTCTATAGCATTCATAAATTAAACGATATCTAACAAGAATTTTGAGTGGATTTATCTCACTTCTTTAAAAGAGATATCCATTTATTGGGATAAAAAGTTCAAAATAGTTTACAGAAACATTTTTACTGCAAATATATTTGTTATTTTTTCAGCCAAAATGCCTTATTTAAAATATAAAATAGAGATAGGAGTCATTGCTTTTGTCTTTCTCTTTTTGAAAATGGTATAATATAGTGAGAAGGATAGAGGAGAAGTGTAAATTGATCGCACAACTAGATACAAAAACAGTCTATAGTTTTATGGAGAGTGCCATTTCAATCACCAAGTATGTGAGAGTAGCAAAAGACTATGGATACACTCATCTGGCTATGATGGATATTGACAATCTTTATGGGGCTTTCGAGTTTCTAGAGGTTACAAAAAAATACGGCATTCATCCTTTGTTAGGGCTTGAAATGAATGTGCTTGTAGATGACAAAGATGTGAATTTGCGCTTTTTAGCTCTATCTAGTGTAGGCTATCAGCAGTTGATGAAGCTTTCAACAGCCAAGATGCAGGGGGAGAAAAATTGGTCAGTTTTATCTCAGTATTTGGAGGATATTGCGGTAATTGTGCCTTATTTTGATGGACTGGAGTTGTTAAATCTAGGCTGTGATTACTATATAGGGGTTTATCCGGAAACACTAGCCAGCGAATTTCATCATCCAATCTTGCCCCTCTATCGGGTAAATGCCTTTGAAAGCAGGGATAGAGAAGTTCTACAAGTATTAACAGCAATCAAAGAAAACCTACCGCTCAGAGAAGTCCCTTTACGCTCGCGACAAGATGTTTTTATATCAGCAAGTTCTTTAGAGAAATTATTCCTAGAACGATTTCCTCAAGCCTTGGAAAACTTAGAAAAGCTTATTTCAGGTATTTCTTACGATTTGGATACTAGTTTGAAACTGCCTCGCTTTAATCCAGCGAGACCAGCAGTAGAAGAGTTGAGAGAACGTGCTGAGCTGGGACTTGCTCAGAAGGGGTTGACTAGTAAAGAATATCAAGACCGTCTAGACCAAGAATTGGCTGTTATTCATGATATGGGCTTTGATGATTATTTCTTGGTTGTTTGGGATTTGTTGCGTTTTGGACGTTCGAATGGCTACTATATGGGAATGGGACGGGGTTCAGCAGTTGGTAGCTTGGTTTCCTATGCTTTAGACATTACAGGGATTGACCCAGTAGAGAAAAATCTGATTTTTGAACGCTTTCTCAATCGTGAACGCTATACTATGCCTGATATTGATATCGATATTCCTGATATTTATCGTCCAGATTTTATCAGGTATGTTGGCAATAAATATGGCAGTAAACATGCAGCTCAAATCGTTACTTTTTCAACCTTTGGAGCCAAGCAAGCTCTACGAGATGTCTTGAAACGCTTTGGTGTTCCAGAGTATGAATTATCTGCAATTACTAAGAAAATCAGTTTTCGGGACAATCTTAAGTCGGCCTATGAGGGCAATCTCCAGTTTCGTCAGCAAATCAATAGTAAGTTAGAATACCAAAAAGCCTTTGAAATTGCCTGCAAGATTGAGGGTTATCCAAGACAAACCTCTGTCCATGCGGCTGGTGTTGTAATCAGTGACCAAGATTTGACCAACTACATTCCTCTAAAGCATGGTGATGAAATTCCACTGACTCAGTATGATGCTCATGGAGTTGAAGCTAGTGGGCTTTTGAAAATGGATTTTCTGGGACTAAGAAATTTGACCTTTGTCCAGAAGATGCAAGAATTGCTTGCTGAAACAGAAGGTGTTAAGATAGTTATCAACAAGATTGATTTGGAAGACAGAGAAACGCTAGCTCTTTTTGCGTCTGGAAATACAAAAGGTATCTTTCAATTTGAACAACCTGGTGCCATTCGCCTACTCAAACGTGTGCAACCAGTCTGTTTTGAAGATGTCGTAGCAACTACTTCCCTAAATCGACCAGGTGCTAGTGATTATATCAATAATTTTGTAGCTAGAAAGCATGGGCAAGAAGGAGTGACGGTTCTGGATCCAGTGCTGGAGGATATTTTGGCTCCAACCTACGGCATTATGCTCTATCAGGAGCAGGTTATGCAGGTTGCCCAGCGATTTGCTGGATTTAGTCTTGGGAAAGCCGATATTTTGCGCCGAGCTATGGGGAAAAAGGATGCCTCTGCTATGCATGAGATGAGGGCTTCTTTTATTCAAGGTTCATTAGAAGCTGGACATACTGCGGAAAAGGCAGAGCAGGTCTTTGATGTCATGGAGAAGTTTGCAGGTTATGGTTTTAACAGGTCACATGCCTATGCATACTCAGCCTTGGCCTTTCAGTTGGCTTATTTCAAAACGCATTATCCAGCCATTTTTTATCAGGTCATGTTGAATTCCGCCAACAGTGATTATGTAATAGATGCCTTAGAAGCAGGTTTTGAAGTAGTCCCTCTGTCCATCAATACTATTCCCTATCACGATAAAATTGCCAACAAGGCCATCTATCTAGGTTTGAAATCGATTAAAGGAGTCAGCAATGATTTAGCTCTATGGATTCTTGAAAATAGACCCTATTCTAACATTGAAGATTTTATAGCTAAATTACCTGAGAATTATCTGAAACTTCCTCTGCTAGAACCTTTGGTAAAAGTTGGTCTTTTCGATTTATTTGAAAAAAATCGTCAAAAAGTATTCAATAATTTAGTTAATCTATTTGAATTTGTAAAAGAGTTAGGAAGTTTGTTTGGAGATACTATTTATAGTTGGCAGGAATCGGAAGATTGGACAGATCAAGAAAAATTCTATATGGAACAAGAGCTTTTAGGGATAGGTGTCAGTAAACATCCACTACAAGCTATTGCAAGTAAGGCTATTTACCCGATTACCCCAATTGGGAATTTGTCAGAAAATAGCTACGCTATTATTTTGGTTGAAGTTCAGAAAATAAAAGTAATTCGTACCAAAAAGGGCGAAAACATGGCTTTCTTACAGGTAGATGATAGTAAGAAAAAATTGGATGTTACCCTCTTTTCAGACTTATATCGACAGGTTGGGCAGGAAATAAAAGAGGGAGCCTTCTACTATATAAAAGGAAAAATCCAGTCACGTGATGGTCGTCTGCAAATGATTGCACAAGAAATAAGAGAAGCAGTTGCTGAACGCTTTTGGATACAGGTAAAAAATCATGAATCGGATCAAGAAATTTCGAGAATTTTAGACCAGTATAAAGGCCCAATCCCAGTCATTATCAGGTATGAAGAGGAACAGAAAACAATCGTTTCTCCCCATCATTTTGTAGCTAAATCCAATGAATTAGAAGCGAAATTGAATGAAATGGTTATGAAAACGATTTATCGCTAAAAATACGGAAAATAGAAGAATTTTAAAATCAAATGTGATATAATTAATAAGAATGTTAAAAGAAAAAGGAGCATAAACCAATATGAAACGTATTGCTGTTTTGACTAGTGGCGGAGACGCACCTGGTATGAACGCTGCTATCCGTGCAGTTGTTCGTCAAGCAATTTCAGAAGGAATGGAAGTGTTTGGTATCTATGACGGATATGCTGGTATGGTTGCCGGTGAAATTCATCCCCTAGATGCAGCTTCAGTAGGAGACATCATTTCTCGTGGTGGTACTTTCCTTCACTCAGCTCGTTACCCAGAGTTCGCTCAACTTGAAGGGCAACTTAAAGGGATTGAGCAATTGAAAAAACACGGAATTGAAGGTGTAGTTGTTATCGGTGGTGACGGATCTTACCACGGCGCTATGCGTTTGACTGAACATGGCTTCCCAGCTATCGGTCTTCCAGGTACAATCGATAACGATATCGTTGGTACTGACTTCACAATCGGTTTTGACACAGCGGTTACAACTGCTATGGATGCTATCGATAAGATTCGTGATACATCATCAAGTCACCGTCGTACTTTTGTTATTGAAGTTATGGGACGTAACGCTGGTGATATCGCTCTTTGGGCTGGTATTGCAACTGGTGCTGATGAAATCATCATTCCTGAAGAAGGATTCAAGATTGAAGATATCGTAGAAAGCATTAAATGTGGTTATGAGTGTGGTAAAAAACACAACATCATCGTCTTGGCAGAAGGTGTGATGTCAGCAGCTGAATTTGGTAAAAAACTAAAAGAAGCTGGGGATACAAGCGACCTTCGTGTGACAGAACTTGGACATATTCAACGTGGTGGTTCTCCAACTGCGCGTGACCGTGTATTGGCGTCACGTATGGGTGCCCATGCTGTTAAACTTCTTAAAGAAGGTATCGGTGGTGTTGCGGTTGGTATTCGTAACGAAAAAATGGTTGAAAATCCAATTCTTGGTACTGCAGAAGAAGGAGCATTGTTTAGCCTTACTGCAGAAGGTAAGATTGTGGTTAACAATCCACACAAAGCCGATATTGAGCTATCTAGCTTGAATAAGAGCTTGTCATAATTTACAATTTAGTTAATAAGACCAAAAAGGTCATATATATAAAGGAGTCACAAAAATCATGAACAAACGTGTAAAAATCGTTGCAACTTTGGGTCCTGCGGTAGAAATCCGTGGTGGTAAAAAATTCGGTGAGGACGGATACTGGGGTGAAAAACTTGATGTTGAAGCTTCAGCTAAAAACATTGCTAAATTGATTGAAGCTGGTGCTAACACATTCCGTTTCAACTTCTCACACGGTGACCACCAAGAACAAGGTGAGCGTATGGCAACTGTTAAACTTGCTGAAAAACTTGCAGGTAAAAAAGTTGGTTTCCTTCTTGATACAAAAGGACCAGAAATCCGTACAGAATTGTTCGAAGGTGAAGCTAAAGAGTATTCATACAAAACTGGTGAAAAAATCCGTGTTGCAACTAAACAAGGAATCAAATCAACTCGTGAAGTGATTGCGTTGAACGTTGCTGGTGCTCTTGATATCTATGATGATGTTGAAGTTGGTCGTCAAGTGTTGGTTGACGATGGTAAACTTGGTCTTCGTGTGGTTGCTAAAGATGACGCAACTCGTGAATTTGAAGTTGAAGTTGAAAACGATGGTATCATTGCTAAACAAAAAGGTGTGAACATTCCTAACACTAAAATTCCTTTCCCAGCTCTTGCTGAACGTGATAACGACGATATCCGCTTTGGTCTTGAACAAGGTATCAACTTCATCGCTATTTCGTTTGTACGTACTGCAAAAGACGTGAACGAAGTTCGTGCAATCTGTGAAGAAACTGGAAATGGCCATGTTCAATTGTTCGCTAAAATCGAAAACCAACAAGGTATCGATAACTTGGATGAAATCATCGAAGCTGCTGATGGTATCATGATCGCTCGTGGTGACATGGGTATCGAAGTACCATTCGAAATGGTTCCAGTTTACCAAAAAATGATCATCACTAAAGTCAATGCTGCAGGTAAAGTTGTTATCACTGCAACAAACATGCTTGAAACAATGACTGAAAAACCACGTGCAACTCGTTCAGAAGTATCAGACGTATTTAACGCTGTTATCGACGGAACTGACGCAACAATGCTTTCAGGTGAGTCTGCAAACGGTAAATACCCACTTGAGTCAGTAACTACAATGGCTACAATCGACAAGAACGCTCAAACTCTTCTTAACGAATACGGTCGTTTGAACTCAGATTCATTTGAACGTAACTCTAAGACAGAAGTAATGGCTTCAGCTGTTAAAGATGCTACTAACTCGATGGATATCAAATTGGTTGTAACTCTTACTAAGACAGGTCACACTGCACGTTTGATCTCTAAATACCGTCCAAATGCTGACATCTTGGCATTGACATTCGACGAATTGACAGAACGTGGATTGATGTTGAACTGGGGTGTTATCCCAATGTTGACAGATGCTCCATCTTCAACTGACGATATGTTCGAAATCGCTGAACGTAAAGCAGTTGAAGCAGGTCTTGTACAATCTGGTGACGATATCGTTATCGTAGCTGGTGTACCACTTGGAGAAGCTGTTCGTACAAATACAATGCGTATCCGTACAGTACGCTAATTAAAATGAAAAAGCCTCTCATATCAAGCTTTCTAGCCTGTATGATGGGCTCTTTTTGTATGTGGGCAAAGTTTTTACTTTTGATTTAATGCAACTGTAGCTAAAGAGTAAATCGTTGCTTGTTCCATACTTTTTGTAATGTGAGTGTAAATACCGAAAAAAACAACTCCCTGATGATTCAAGGAGTTGTCTATAGTTAAATTAGTTTTTTGAAGCTGCTTGGAATTCTGGGTTTTTCCATGCTTCGTCAATGATAGCTTGTAATTCTTTAGCAGATGCTTGCATTTTTTGAGTTTCTGCGTCGTTCAATGGGATATTTACTGGACGAACGATACCATGTGCACCAACAACAGCTGGTTGACCGATAAAGACGTTTTCAACTCCGTATTGACCTTCTTGGAATACTGAAAGTGGAAGTACTGCGTTTTCATCGTCAAGGATTGCTTTAGTGATACGAGCAAGGGCTACTGCGATACCGTAGTATGTTGCACCTTTTTTGTTGATGATTGTGTAGGCAGCATCACGAACACCTTCGAACAATTCAATCAATTCAGCTTCTTGAACATTTTGAGTGTCTTTAAGGAATTCTTCAAGGTTTACACCAGCGATGTTAGCGTGTGACCAAACAGCGAACTCAGAGTCACCGTGTTCACCCATGATGTAAGCGTGAACTGAACGAGCATCAACATCCAATTTTTCAGCAAGTGCTTGACGGAAACGAGCTGAGTCAAGTGAAGTACCTGAACCGATAACGCGTTCTTTAGGGAAACCAGAGAATTTCCAAGTTGAGTAAGTCAAAACGTCAACTGGGTTAGCAGCAACAAGGAAGATACCTTTGAAACCTGATTCAACAACTTGAGTTACGATTGATTTGTTGATAGCAAGGTTTTTACCTACAAGGTCAAGACGAGTTTCACCTGGTTTTTGAGGCGCACCTGCAGTGATTACAACAAGGTCAGCATCTGCACAGTCAGAGTATTGAGCTGCATAGATTTTTTTAGGTGAAGTGAAGGCAAGGGCGTGACTAAGGTCAAGCGCGTCACCAACAGCTTTTTCATGCAATTGTGGAATTTCGATAATTCCAAGCTCTTGTGCAATTCCTTGGTTAACAAGTGCAAAAGCGTAAGATGAACCTACAGCACCATCACCGACAAGAATAACTTTTTTGTGTTGTTTAGTTGAAGTCATTGTTCTAAACATCTCCTTAATTTTATTAGGGGATTTTCCCCAGACAACTTCATTCTATCACTTTTAAAAAACTTTGTCACGAATATGCCTTATAGTTCTCGATGTAAACGTTTTAGCTAATTTGGATACCTGAAATATGGCGGACATTATGGTATAATATTATTAATTACTAATAGTGAAATGAGGCATTTATTAATGCAGGATAGAAATTTAGTGAATGTCAATCTGACAAAGGAGATGAAGACGAGCTTTATCGATTACGCCATGAGTGTTATCGTAGCGCGGGCTCTTCCTGATGTTCGAGATGGCTTGAAACCTGTTCACCGTCGAATTCTCTACGGAATGAATGAATTGGGTGTTACTCCAGACAAACCTCATAAAAAATCTGCTCGTATTACAGGGGACGTCATGGGTAAATACCACCCACACGGGGATTCCTCTATTTATGAAGCCATGGTTCGTATGGCTCAATGGTGGAGTTACCGTTACATGCTTGTAGATGGGCATGGAAACTTTGGTTCCATGGATGGTGATGGTGCTGCCGCTCAGCGTTACACTGAGGCACGTATGAGCAAGATTGCTCTAGAGATGCTTCGTGATATCAATAAAAATACGGTTGACTTCGTTGATAACTATGATGCCAATGAACGTGAGCCCTTGGTCTTGCCAGCTCGTTTTCCAAATCTTTTAGTTAATGGAGCAACTGGTATTGCCGTTGGAATGGCGACCAATATTCCCCCTCATAACCTGTGTGAAACCATTGATGCAGTGAAGTTAGTTATGGACAATCCTGAAGTGACAACTAAGGACTTGATGGAAGTCTTACCTGGACCAGATTTTCCAACAGGTGCCCTTGTCATGGGGAAATCAGGCATTCATAAGGCTTATGAAACAGGTAAAGGTTCTATTGTTCTTCGTTCTCGTACTGAAATCGAAGAAACTAAGACTGGTCGTGAGCGCATTGTTGTAACAGAATTTCCTTATATGGTCAACAAAACCAAGGTGCATGAGCATATTGTTCGCTTGGTTCAGGAAAAACGCATTGAGGGGATTACAGCAGTACGTGATGAGTCCAACCGTGAAGGTGTGCGATTTGTTATCGAAGTTAAGCGCGATGCTTCAGCCAATGTTATCCTAAATAACCTCTTTAAGATGACCCAGATGCAAACCAACTTTGGTTTCAATATGCTTGCTATCCAAAATGGTGTACCGAAGATTTTGTCTCTTCGTCAGATTTTGGATGCTTATATTGAGCACCAAAAAGAAGTGGTTGTTCGTCGGACACGTTTTGATAAGGAAAAAGCGGAAGCGCGTGCTCATATCTTAGAAGGTCTCTTAATCGCATTGGACCATATCGACGAAGTGATTCGTATCATCCGTGCTAGTGAAACAGATGCGGAAGCACAAGCTGAGTTGATGAGTAAGTTTAAGCTTTCTGAACGTCAAAGTCAGGCTATCCTAGACATGCGTCTTCGCCGTTTGACGGGATTAGAACGTGATAAGATTCAGTCTGAGTATGATGACCTCTTGGCTCTGATTGCGGATTTAGCAGATATTCTTGCTAAACCAGAACGTGTTTCTCAAATCATCAAAGAAGAATTGGATGAAGTTAAGCGTAAGTTTGGCGACCAACGTCGTACAGAGTTGATGGTCGGTGAAGTATTGAGTCTTGAAGATGAGGATTTGATTGAAGAATCGGATGTCTTGATTACGCTTTCTAACAAGGGATACATCAAACGTCTGGACCAAGCTGAGTTTACTGCTCAAAAACGTGGTGGCCGCGGTGTTCAAGGAACAGGTGTCAAAGATGATGATTTTGTCCGAGAGTTAGTGTCAACTAGCACCCATGATCACCTGCTCTTCTTCACAAATAAAGGACGTGTCTATCGTCTTAAAGGTTATGAAATTCCCGAGTATGGTCGGACGGCCAAAGGACTACCAGTAGTTAATCTCTTGAAATTGGATGAAGGCGAAAGTATTCAGACTATTATCAATGTTGAGTCTGAACGTAGTGATGATGCTTATCTTTTCTTCACAACTCGTCATGGTATTGTGAAGAGAACCAGCGTTAAGGAATTTGCTAACATTCGTCAAAATGGACTTAAAGCACTGAATCTTAAAGATGAAGATGAGCTAATTAATGTCTTATTGACAGAAGAAGATACGGATATTATCATTGGTACCAAGTTTGGTTATGCAGTTCGCTTTAATCAATCAGCCGTTCGCGGTATGAGTCGTATCGCCACAGGTGTGAAAGGTGTGAATCTCCGTGAGGGAGACACAGTAGTTGGTGCTAGCGTAATTACTGATCAAGACGAGGTTCTTATCATTACTGAAAAAGGATATGGTAAGCGTACAGTCGCGACTGAATATCCAACAAAAGGTCGTGGTGGTAAAGGAATGAAGACGGCTAATGTGGCTGAGAAAAATGGTCCTCTATCAGGTCTCTTGACTGTGAAAGGTGATGAAGACTTGATGATTATCACTGATACAGGTGTCATGATTCGAACCAATGTTGCCAATATTTCACAAACAGGACGCTCAACTATGGGAGTTAAAGTAATGCGTCTGGATCAAGATGCTAAAATTGTAACCTTTACTACGGTTGCAGCGGCAGAAAAAGAAGAAGTTGGGACAGAAAACGAAACAGAAGGTGAAGCATAATGTCTCAAAAAAATAATAAGAAGAAAAACAAACGAAAAAATCTGCTGACAAATATCCTAGCAGGATTTCTGATACTACTATCAATTGCTTTGATTTTTAATGCTAAAATTCGTGATATTTTCATAGTTTGGAATACCAATAAGTACCAAGTTAGTCAGGTATCAAAAGAAAAAATAGAAGAAAATCAGGATACAGAAGGAAATTTTGATTTTGATTCTGTCAATGCGATCTCTTCTGAAGCGGTTTTAGCTTCTCAATGGGATGCTCAAAAATTACCAGTTATCGGCGGAATTGCAGTCCCTGAATTAGAAATGAATCTGCCAATTTTTAAAGGGCTTGATAATGTCAATCTCTTCTATGGTGCTGGTACGATGAAACGTGATCAAGTGATGGGGAAAGGAAATTATAGTCTAGCTAGTCATCATATTTTTGGTGTCAATAATGCTAATAAAATGTTATTTTCTCCTTTGGATAACGCTAAAAATGGTATGAAGATTTATCTAACCGATAAAAATAAAGTTTATACTTATGAAATACGTGAAGTCAAACGTGTTACACCGGATCGTGTTGATGAAGTTGATGATAGAGATGGGGTCAATGAGATTACATTAGTAACCTGTGAAGACCTTGCTGCTACAGAACGTATTATTGTAAAAGGTGATTTGAAAGAAACAAAAGAATATTCACAAACATCTGATGAAATCCTAACAGCTTTCAATCAACCATATAAACAATTTTATTAATACAAATCAGTGAAATCCAGGATTTCACTGATTTTTTAAGATTTTCATAAAAATAAACTTTTATGAAACACAGAAAACGCTTCCTTAATTCTAAAGTTTGTGATATAATTATCAGGTAAAAAATTTTTAGGAGTTTATTATGGTTTCTTCAGAATTTATCTCAAAGATTGAATTTGCTTGCAAGAAGAAGGAAAGTCTTTATAGTCAAAGCAAATTTAAGTATGCGATTCGTTCTATGTTCGCAGGTGCATTCTTAACTTTCAGTACAGCTGCTGGTGCAGTTGGGGCTGACTTGATTAATAAAATTGCACCAGGTAGTGGACGCTTCCTCTTCCCATTTGTCTTTGCTTGGGGATTGGCCTACATTGTTTTCTTGAATGCCGAGTTGGTAACATCAAACATGATGTTTTTGACTGCTGGTAGTTTCTTGAAAAAAATCTCTTGGAGAAAAACAGCTGAGATTTTACTTTACTGTACCTTGTTCAACCTTATTGGGGCCTTGATAGCAGGTTGGGGCTTTGCCCACTCAGCAGCTTATGCACATCTGACACACGATAGTTTCATCTCAGGGGTTGTTGAGATGAAGTTGGGCCGTTCAAATGAATTAATCTTGCTTGAGGCGATTTTGGCAAATATTTTCGTAAATATTGCGATTCTTTCATTTGTTTTGGTCAAAGATGGTGGTGCCAAACTTTGGCTTGTGTTGTCAGCTATTTACATGTTTGTATTCTTAACAAACGAGCACATTGCGGCGAATTTTGCTTCTTTCGCTATTGTGAAATTCAGTGTTGCTGCTGATTCAATTGCTAACTTCGGTGTTGGGAATATGCTTCGCCACTGGGGTGTAACCTTCATCGGAAACTTTATCGGAGGAGGCCTCTTGATGGGTCTTCCATACGCCTTCCTCAATAAAAACGAAGATACTTATGTAGATTAAGAAAATGAGCACGATTGAGTCGTGCTTTTTTCGTTTTTGTAAGAAGTAATAGCCACTCATTATATCAAAATATAAAAAAGAGGTATTAGTCAAGATAGGTCGATAGTGCTACAATATCCTTAATGAAACTATATGGAGGTCGCCTTATGACTCGTGATTTTAAATTTGAAACCTTGCAACTACATGCTGGTCAAGTTGTGGATCCAGCTACCAAGTCTCGTGCAGTGCCGATTTATCAAACAACATCCTTTGTTTTTGATGACACGCAGGAAGGTGCCGATTTGTTTGCCTTGAGAAAACCAGGTAATATCTATACTCGTATTACAAATCCTACAACGGCTGCTTTTGAAGAAAGAATTGCAGCTCTCGAAGGTGGTGTCGGAGCTCTTGCAACCGCATCAGGTATGGCTGCAGTGACTTATACGATTTTGGCGCTTGCCCATGCTGGTGACCATGTTGTAGCTGCTTCGACTATTTACGGTGGAACCTTCAATCTTTTGAAAGAAACTCTTCCTCGCTATGGTATCACAACAACCTTTGTTGATGTTGATAATTTGGAGGAAGTGGAAGCAGCTATTAATGACAATACCAAGCTTGTTCTGATTGAAACCTTGGGTAACCCCTTGATTAATATTCCAGATTTGGAAAAATTGGCTGAGATTGCTCATAAGCATCAGATTCCTCTTGTTTCTGACAATACCTTTGCTACACCTTATTTGATTAACGTCTTTTCTCACGGTGTTGATATTGCCATTCACTCTGCGACTAAATTTATTGGTGGGCATGGTACGACTATTGGTGGCGTTATTGTCGATAGTGGTCGTTTTGACTGGGAGGCTTCAGGGAAATTTCCTCAATTTGTTGAGGAAGACCCAAGCTACCACAATTTGAGCTATACTCGTGATGTGGGTGCAGCAGCTTTTATTATAGCTGTTCGTGTTCAATTGCTCCGTGATACAGGTGCAGCCTTGTCACCATTTAATGCCTTCTTGTTACTCCAAGGACTGGAAACCCTTTCTCTTCGTGTGGAACGCCATGTGCAAAATGCAGAGAAAATTGTTGATTTTCTTGTAAATCATCCTAAGGTAGAAAAAGTCAACTATCCAAAACTTGCTGATAGTCCTTATCATGCCTTGGCTGAGAAATACTTGCCAAAAGGTGTGGGCTCAATCTTTACCTTCCATGTCAAAGGTGGGGAGGCAGAAGCACGCAAGGTAATTGATCATTTAGAAATCTTCTCTGACCTAGCAAATGTAGCAGATGCTAAATCGCTTGTTGTTCATCCAGCTACAACCACTCACGGTCAATTGTCAGAAAAAGACCTAGAAGCAGCAGGAGTCACACCAAACCAAATCCGCTTGTCTATCGGACTTGAAAATGTAGAGGATTTGATTGAAGACTTGCGATTGGCCTTGGAGAAAATTTAAAGTAAAAGAAGATAAACAGTGGGTTTCGACTCGCTGTTTTTGATTTTCCCTCAGGCATGATATAATGGATAAAGAAGCCTAGAAAGAGGAACGATATGAACGAAATCAAATGCCCCAACTGTGGGGAAGTCTTTACAGTAAATGAAAGTCAGTATGCCGAACTTTTGTCCCAAGTGAGAACAGCAGAGTTTGATAAGGAATTGCACGATCGGATGAAGCAGGAACTGGCCTTGGCTGAGCAAAAGGCCATGAATGAACAACAGTCTAAATTGGCTCAAAAAGACAAAGAAATTGCTCAATTACAGAATCAAATCCAAAACTTTGATACAGAGAAAGAATTGGCCAAGAAAGAGGTTGAACAGACAAGCCATCAGGCTCTCTTGGCTAAGGACAAGGAAGTACAGTCCTTGGAAAACCAATTGGCTACCTTACGTTTGGAACATGAAAATCAACTGCAAAAGACCCTCTCTGACCTAGAAAAAGAACGAGATCAGGTCAAAAATCAACTCCTCTTGCAAGAAAAAGAAAATGAGTTATCTTTGGCTTCTGTTAAGCAAAACTACGAAGCCCAGCTTAAAGCAGCCAGTGAACAAGTCGAATTTTACAAGAATTTCAAGGCTCAACAATCTACCAAGGCAATTGGCGAAAGTCTGGAACACTATGCAGAGAGTGAGTTTAACAAGGTCCGCAGTTTTGCCTTTCCAAATGCCTACTTTGAGAAGGATAACAAGGTTTCTGCGCGTGGGTCTAAGGGGGACTTTATCTTCCGTGAATGTGATGAAAATGGGGTCGAAATTATTTCCATCATGTTTGAAATGAAAAATGAAGCGGACGGAACAGAGAAGAAGCACAAGAATGCAGATTTTTACAAGGAATTGGACAAGGACCGTCGGGAGAAGAACTGTGAGTATGCGGTTTTGGTGACAATGCTTGAGGCTGATAACGACTATTTTAACACGGGGATTGTTGATGTGAGTCACGAGTATGAGAAGATGTATGTGGTTCGTCCTCAATTCTTTATCCAGTTGATTGGACTCTTGCGAAATGCGGCGCTTAATTCCCTAAAATACAAACAAGAATTGGCCTTGGTTCGGGAGCAAAATATTGATATCACACATTTTGAGGAAGACTTGGATGCCTTTAAGTTAGCTTTTGCTAAAAACTATAATTCAGCTTCGACCAACTTTGGCAAAGCTATCGATGAAATCGACAAGGCCATCAAACGCATGGAAGAGGTTAAGAAATTCCTAACCACATCTGAGAATCAACTTCGCCTCGCAAACAATAAATTGGAAGATGTTTCGGTCAAAAAATTGACCCGTAAAAATCCAACCATGAAAGCGAAATTTGAAGCTCTGAAGGGGGAGTAGAAAGCAAAAATGAACGGTATTATTAACTTAAAAAAAGAAGCGGGGATGACCTCGCATGATGCGGTTTTTAAACTGCGTAAGATTTTGGGAACTAAGAAGATTGGTCATGGTGGGACCTTGGATCCGGATGTGGTGGGTGTTTTGCCGATTGCAGTTGGGAAGGCGACACGCATGGTCGAGTTCATGCAGGATGAGGGCAAGGTCTATGAGGGGGAAATCACTCTGGGCTATTCAACGACGACTGAGGATGCCAGTGGGGAAGTGGTCTCAGAGACACCTGTTTTGTCTCACTTGGATGAAAAACTTGTCGATGGAGCGATTGCTAGCTTGACGGGGCCTATTACTCAGATTCCACCTATGTATTCGGCTGTCAAGGTCAATGGTCGTAAGCTCTATGAGTATGCGCGTGCTGGACAGGAAGTAGAGCGCCCAGAACGTCAGGTAACCATTTATCAATTTGAACGGACAAGTCCGATTTCTTATGAGGGTCATCTTGCACGCTTTACTTTTCGTGTGAAATGTAGCAAGGGTACTTATATCCGTACCTTGTCGGTTGACTTAGGAGAAAAACTTGGCTATGCTGCCCATATGTCTCAGTTAACTCGTATTAGTGCAGCTGGTTTGCAACTAGAAGATGCTCTTACCTTGGAAGAAATTGCTGAAAAAGTGGAGGCTGGTCAATTGGACTTTCTCTATCCTCTAGAGATTGGGACAGGCGACCTTGTCAAAGTTTTCCTAACTCAAGAAGAGGCTACAGAAGTACGCTTTGGTCGTTTTATCGAGCTCGACCAAACAGAACAAGAATTAGCTGCCTTTGAAGATGACAAATTGCTAGCCATTCTAGAAAAACGGGATAATCTCTATAAGCCACGAAAGGTTTTTAACTAGTATAATTAGAGTGTAGGATTTGAATTCTTCCCCTAGACTATCCAAAACTAGACTATAAATTTTGCAAAAAATATGATAGAATAGACGACGGATAAAAAAACGGAGGATAGCATGCAAAATAGACCAATCATTATCGGAGTGACAGGTGGTTCTGGTGGTGGTAAGACCAGTGTTTCAAGAGCCATTTTATCGCATTTTCCTGATGAAAAGATTTCCATGATTGAGCATGATTCATACTACAAGGATCAGTCTCACTTGACCTTTGAAGAGCGTATCAAAACTAACTATGACCATCCTTTTGCCTTTGATACAGACTTGATGATCGAGCAGATTAAGGAATTGTTGGCGGGTCGTCCAGTGGATATTCCGACTTATGACTATACAGAGCATACACGAAGCAGCAAAACCTATCGCCAAGAACCTCAAGATGTTTTTATTGTTGAGGGGATTCTTGTTTTGGAGGACAAGCGTCTGCGCGATTTGATGGATATCAAGATTTTTGTGGATACGGATGATGATGTGCGCATTATTCGTCGTATCAAGCGTGATATGGAGGAGCGTGGCCGTAGTCTTGATAGCGTTATTGACCAGTATTTAGGTGTGGTCAAGCCCATGTACCATCAGTTTATCGAGCCGACCAAACGTTATGCTGATATCGTCATTCCTGAGGGAGTCAGCAATACAGTTGCTATTGACCTGTTGACGACCAAGATTGCAAAGATTTTGGAAGAAGCTCGAAACAGCAAATAATCAGATGTGGAGGCCTTGCCTCCTTTTTCTATTTTTCTCTCATAATGGTACATAAATGGAGATTTTTAGGCATATTTTTGGTATAATAATACCCATGAAAGAGCAAGAAAATGAATAGTAGGTGGAGATGGAAAAGTATTTATCGGTAACAACTTTGACCAAGTATCTGAAAATGAAATTCGATAAAGACCCTTATTTGGAACGGGTCTATTTAACTGGTCAAGTTTCCAACTTTCGTAAACGACCTACCCACCAATATTTCTCCCTAAAGGATGACCATGCAGTTATTCAAGCGACCATCTGGTCTGGGATTTATCAGAAATTAGGTTTTGACCTGGAAGAAGGGATGAAAATCAATGTGATTGGGCGTGTGCAGGTCTATGAACCAAGTGGTAGCTACTCCATCATCATTGAAAAGGCAGAGCCCGATGGGGTTGGTGCGCTTGCGATTCAGTTTGAACAACTCAAGAAAAAATTGACAGAAGAAGGCCTGTTTCAAGAACGCTTCAAGCAACCTCTGCCCCAGTTTTCTAAGAGAATTGGTGTAGTGACCAGCCGTAGTGGAGCCGTTATTCGAGATATTATTACGACAGTCAGCAGACGTTTTCCTGGTGTCGATATCCTCCTCTATCCAACCAAGGTGCAAGGGGAGGGTTCTGCGGAGGAAATTGCTCGAAATATTGCGCGTGCAAATCAACGGGACGATTTGGACTTGCTCATTATTGGTCGTGGTGGAGGTTCCATTGAGGATCTCTGGGCTTTTAACGAGGAAATTGTGGTACGAGCTATTTTTGAGTCTCGTTTGCCAGTTATTTCTAGTGTGGGGCATGAGACGGATGTTACCTTGGCAGATTTTGTGGCAGATCGACGAGCTGCAACGCCAACGGCGGCAGCTGAACTAGCAACACCTGTGACCAAGTTGGATGTATTGGCTCATTTGCAAAATCAGGAAAAACGGATGGCAACAGCAGTCCGAAATGTCCTATCGAAGAAACAAGAAGCTTTGAAAAAATGCAGTCAGTCAGTCATCTTTAGACAGCCAGAGCGCTTGTATGATGGCTATTTGCAACGCTTGGATCAACTGCAACTGCGCCTAAAACAAAGTTTGCGAACACGGATTTCTAATAACAAACAGATAGTACAAGCAAGGACGCATCGACTGGTACAATTATCACCCGTTACTAAAATCCAACGCTATCAAGACCGTCTAGGTCAGTTGGACAAGCTTCTCCGTAGCCAAATGGCGCTGGTTTATGATGCCAAGGTTGCTGAAGTGAAGCGACTTTCAGAAGCCTTGTTGATGTTGGATACCAGTAGAATCGTGGCACGTGGCTATGCAATTGTCAAAAAAGAAGAGTTCGTTGTAGATTCGGTTGAAAATTTGAAGAAAAAAGACCAAGTGACGCTTTTGATGCGAGATGGTCAAGTAGAATTAGAGGTTAAAGATGTCAAAACAAAAGAAATTTGAGGAAAATCTAGCAGAACTGGAGACCATTGTCCAAAGTTTGGAAAATGGTGAAATTGCTCTGGAAGATGCGATTGCTGCCTTTCAAAAGGGCATGGTCTTGTCAAAAGAGCTCCAAGCGACGCTGGACAAGGCTGAAAAGACCTTGGTTAAGGTCATGCAAGAAGACGGAACAGAAAGTGATTTTGAATGAAGAAGCAAGAAAAATTAGCTCTTGTCGAGTCGGCTTTGGAAGACTTTTATGGAGACCAGCAGTTTGCCTCTAGTTTGCGAGAGTCTGTTCTCTATTCCATTCATGCTGGTGGCAAGCGTATTCGGCCTTTTCTATTGTTAGAAGTTCTGGAAGCCTTGCGGGTTGCTATTAAACCTGCTCACGCGCAGGTGGCCGCTGCCTTGGAGATGATTCATACAGGGAGCTTGATTCACGATGATCTTCCAGCTATGGATGATGATGATTACCGTCGGGGACGTTTGACTAATCACAAGAAATTTGGTGAAGCTATGGCAATTTTGGCTGGAGATGCTTTATTCCTAGATCCGTATGCCTTGATAGCGCAGGCAGATTTGCCAAGTCAGATCAAGGTGGACTTGATTGCTAACTTATCCTTTGCTTCAGGTAGTCTGGGTATGGTGGCAGGGCAGGTTTTGGACATGGAGGGTGAACACCAGCACTTGTCTTTGGAAGAACTCCAGACCATCCATGCTAATAAGACTGGAAAATTACTAGCTTATCCCTTCCAAGCAGCTGCCATCATAGCTGAATTGGCACCTGAAATGCAGGCAAAGCTGAAAACTGTTGGTGAATTGATTGGGCTTGCTTTTCAAGTTCGAGATGATGTATTGGATGTGACAGCTAGTTTTGAGGAAATCGGCAAGACACCACAAAAGGATTTGCAGGCTGAAAAGTCAACCTATCCAGCCTTGTTAGGCTTGGAAGAGGCTATTGCCTTTTGCAACCAGACTTTGGATCAAGCTAATGCCAAATTAGAAGAAATTGCCCAGCAGATTCCCTTTGAAACAGAATCGATTGTATGTGTAGTAGAAAGTTTGAGAATCAATGGCTAAGGAAAGAGTGGATGTACTAGCTTATAAACAGGGTTTGTTTGAAACGCGAGAACAAGCCAAGCGCGGTGTCATGGCTGGTCTAGTCGTAGCAGTCCTTAATGGAGAACGGTTTGATAAACCAGGAGAGAAAATTCCAGATGACACTGAGCTAAAACTCAAGGGTGAAAAACTCAAATATGTTAGCCGTGGTGGCTTGAAACTGGAAAAGGCCTTGCAGGTCTTTGATTTGTCAGTGGATGGTGCGACCACGATTGATATCGGGGCCTCTACTGGTGGCTTTACCGATGTTATGCTGCAAAATGGTGCTGAGTTAGTTTTTGCAGTTGATGTTGGTACCAATCAGTTGGCTTGGAAATTACGCCAAGACCCACGGGTTGTCAGCATGGAACAGTTTAATTTCCGCTATGCTGAAAAGACTGATTTCGAAAAGGAACCGAGCTTTGCCAGTATTGATGTGAGTTTCATTTCCCTCAGTTTGATCCTTCCAGCCTTGCACCGTGTGTTGGCTAATCAGGGTCAGGTTGTGGCTCTGGTTAAGCCCCAGTTTGAAGCAGGACGTGAGCAGATTGGAAAAAATGGAATTATTCGAGATGCTAAGGTGCACCAGAATGTCCTTGAATCTGTCACAACCATGGCAGTAGAGGAAGGCTTTTCAGTCCTTGGTTTGGACTTTTCTCCCATTCAAGGTGGGCATGGAAATATTGAATTTTTAGCGTATTTGAAAAAAGAAGAGTCAGCAAGTAACCAGGTTCTTGCTAAGATTGAAGAAGTAGTAGAGAGGGCGCATAGTCAATTTAAAAATGAATAAAAAAGAGAGACTTGAAAAAATTAGACGATTTGTGACAGATTATCAAATCGGCACGCAAGAAGAAATTGTAGAACATTTGAAAGAAGCAGGTATCACTGCCACTCAAGCGACGGTATCACGAGATATCAAAGAACTAGGTATTGTCAAAATTCCTTTGAGAAATAATACCTATGTCTATGAATTGCCAAAATCAATCGTGAAAAGTTTGCAACTGGCTGAGGATAATATTGAGTCAGCTGAATTGATGGATAAGATGATCAATCTCCAAGTTATCCCAGGAAATACAGCTTTTGTAAAAGCTCAGTTAACCGAGACTTTTGCGGATAAGATTTTTAGCTGTTTAGCTGATGATAGCTCGATTTTAGTCATTGCCAGAAGTGAAAGTCTAGCTGAGGAAATCTTTGAACAAGTAAAAAATTGGTAGGTCTATATGTTACTTGAAATTTCGATAAAAAACTTTGCCATTATTGAGGCTATTTCCCTCAATTTTGAAAAGGGGATGACTGTCTTGACTGGTGAAACGGGTGCAGGGAAGTCGATTATCATTGATGCCATGAATATGATGTTGGGAGCTCGTGCGACGACAGATGTTATTCGTCATGGTGCGCCAAAGGCAGAGATTGAGGGGCTTTTCTCAGTTGAGAATAGTCGCCTTTTACAGGAAATTTTTGATGAGCAAGGTTTGGAAATGGGGGATGAAATTATCATCCGTCGGGAAATCTTGCAAAATGGTCGGAGTATTAGTCGCGTGAATGGTCAGATGGTAAATCTGTCTGTATTGCGTGCTATTGGGCAACATCTTGTGGATATTCATGGTCAACATGACCAAGAGGAGTTAATGCGTCCCCAACTGCATATCCAGATGTTGGATGAATTTGGCGATGCAGCCTTTTGGGACTTAAAAGAAACCTATCAAACGAGTTTTGATGCCTATCGAAAAATGCGCAAGCAGGTTCTGGAAGTCAAGAAAAACCAACAGGAACACAAGGCACGTATCGAAATGTTGGAATTTCAAATGGCAGAGATTGAGGCAGCCAACTTGCAAGCAGGTGAAGACTTGGCTCTTAACCAAGAGCGAGAGAAACTCCTCAACCATAAAAATATTGCGGATACACTGACCAATGCCTACAGTATGTTGGACAATGCAGACTTTTCAAGTCTGGCCAATGTTCGTTCAGCCATGAATGACATGGAAAGTGTCGAAGAGTACGACCCTGAATACCGTGAAATTTCAAGCTCTCTGTCTGAGACCTACTATGTTTTAGAAGACATTAGCAAACGTTTGGAAGCTATCATTGAGGACCTTGATTTTGACGGCAATCGTCTCATGCAGGTTGAGAATCGTTTGGATCTCCTTCATACTATTACCCGTAAGTATGGTGGGACTGTAGACGATGTCTTGCTTTATTTTGCCAAGATTACGGAAGAATACAATCTTTTGACAGGCAATAATCTTTCTTCTGAGGACATGGAAACCGAGCTCAAGAAATTGGAAGTCAATCTTGTTGATTTGGCAGGCCAGCTTGCATCTGCTCGTCATGACTTGGCTCAGCAGCTAGAAGCAGAGATTAAACAAGAGCTGCAAGACCTCTATATGGAAAAAGCCCAGTTTCAGGTTCGTTTTAGCAAGGGCAAATTCAGTCGTGAGGGCAATGAAATGGTCGAGTTTTACATTTCAACCAACCCTGGCGAAGACTTTAAACCCTTGGTCAAGGTTGCGTCTGGTGGGGAATTATCTCGTCTCATGCTAGCTATTAAGTCTGCCTTTTCACGTAAAGAAGGCAAGACCAGCATAGTCTTTGATGAGGTGGATACAGGAGTTTCAGGCCGTGTAGCTCAGGCTATTGCACAGAAGATTCACAAGATTGGCCAGCATGGTCAGGTTCTGGCTATTTCCCATTTGCCACAAGTGATTGCGATTGCAGATTATCAATTCTTTATTGAGAAGATTAGTAATGAGCATTCAACGGTTTCGACTGTTCGTCTTTTGACGGTTGAAGAGCGAGTGGAAGAAGTTGCTAAGATGTTGGCAGGTGATGATGTGACGGAAGCAGCCCTGACGCAAGCCAGAGAATTGTTGAGAAACAGGGAGAAATAAGATGACAGACTATTATGTAATTGGAGATGTTCACGGAAAAGCTGGGATGCTAGAAGACCTTCTCAAAACTTGGGATGGTCAGACCCAGTTGCTCTTTCTAGGGGACTTGATTGACCGCGGTGAAGATAGTCGCCGTGTTCTAGAAATGGTTAAGGACTTGGTGGACAATCAAGGGGCTATCTGTTTGTCAGGAAACCACGAGTATATGTTTTTGACATGGCTAGATGACCCAGAAGAAAGTTATGACCACTATCGTCGTAATGGTGGAGATACAACTATTAACTCTATTCTAGGTCGTCCCTTGGATGCACCAGTTGATGGAGTTGAGGATGCCAAGCGTGTTGCTACTGAAGCGGCAGACTTGGTCGAATTTATTCATCAAATGCCGTTTGTGGTAGAGACAGACAAGTATATCTTTGTTCATGCAGGTATTGATTTGACCTTGGACGACTGGCATGAAACTACAGATTATAAAAAAGTCTGGCTTAGAAAACCATTCCACGAAGCAGAAAATCATACTGGAAAAACCATTGTCTTTGGTCACACACCAGTTTATGGCTTGTTAAAGCAAGAGCGTGGTACTGCTGAGCTTTGGACTACAGAAGATGGCAAGATTGGAATGGATGGAGGAGCTGTTTATGGTGGTGTCCTTCATGGGATTGTCTTTACAAACCAAGGGATGACAGAACACCACTTTATCGAAAATGATGGCTTTGTCGCTGAAGATTAGTACTCCTAGCAGGGTATGGTCTTGTCAAAATGTCAAAAACAATTTATAATAAATAGATACCCTGAAAGGAAGAGAATCATGAACTTAGAAGAATTGAAACAACGACAGGAGAAGATCCGAAACTTCTCTATTATCGCCCATATTGACCATGGAAAGTCGACTCTAGCAGACCGCATTTTGGAAAAAACAGAGACAGTATCCAGTCGTGAAATGCAGGCCCAACTTTTGGATAGCATGGATTTAGAGCGAGAACGTGGGATTACCATTAAACTCAATGCCATCGAGTTGAATTACACTGCAAAAGATGGGGAAACTTATATTTTCCACTTGATCGACACACCAGGGCACGTTGACTTTACCTATGAAGTTTCACGTTCGCTAGCTGCCTGTGAGGGAGCGATTTTGGTGGTTGATGCTGCTCAAGGAATTGAGGCTCAAACCCTTGCCAACGTTTATCTGGCCTTGGACAATGATTTGGAAATCATGCCAGTCATTAATAAAATTGACCTGCCAGCTGCAGATCCTGAGCGCGTACGTACAGAGATTGAAGATGTCATTGGTTTGGATGCCAGCGAAGCAGTATTGGCTTCTGCTAAGGCTGGTATTGGTATCGAGGAAATCCTTGAGCAAATCGTGGAAAAAGTGCCAGCACCAACGGGTGATGTGACGGCGCCACTTAAGGCCTTGATTTTCGACTCTGTTTACGATGCTTACCGTGGGGTTATTCTCCAAGTGCGTGTCATGGATGGGGTGGTTAAACCTGGCGATAAGATTCAGCTCATGAGCAATGGCAAGACCTTTGATGTGACCGAAGTCGGTATTTTTACACCCAAAGCAGTTGGTCGTAATTTCCTTGCGACTGGTGACGTTGGATATATCGCTGCATCTATCAAGACAGTTCAGGACACTCGTGTGGGTGATACCGTTACCTTGGCAACTAATCCTGCGGCTGAGCCCTTACATGGTTACAAGCAGATGAATCCTATGGTTTTTGCGGGTCTCTACCCAATTGAGTCAAACAAGTATAATGACCTACGTGAAGCCCTTGAAAAATTGCAACTGAATGATGCTAGTCTCCAATTTGAACCAGAAACATCTCAGGCACTTGGATTTGGTTTCCGTTGTGGTTTCCTTGGACTTCTCCATATGGATGTTATCCAGGAACGTTTGGAACGTGAGTTCAACATCGACCTCATCATGACAGCTCCGTCTGTTATTTACAAAGTTAATTTGACCGATGGTGAGTCTATGGACGTCTCTAACCCATCTGAGTTCCCAGACCCAACTAAGATTGCAACCATTGAAGAGCCTTATGTTAAGGCGCAAATCATGGTACCACAGGAGTTTGTCGGAGCAGTGATGGAATTAGCTCAGCGCAAGCGTGGTGACTTTGTGACCATGGACTATATTGATGATAACCGTGTTAATGTTATCTATCAAATTCCACTGGCTGAAATCGTCTTTGACTTCTTTGATAAACTTAAGTCTTCAACTCGTGGTTATGCAAGCTTTGACTACGAATTGTCAGAGTACCGTCCGTCTAAGCTGGTGAAAATGGATATCCTTCTCAACGGAGACAAGGTGGATGCCCTCAGCTTTATCGTTCACAAGGACTTTGCCTATGAACGTGGGAAACTCATCGTTGATAAGCTCAAGAAAATCATCCCTCGCCAACAATTTGAGGTACCAATTCAAGCAGCTATTGGACACAAGATTGTGGCTCGTACTGATATCAAGGCTCTTCGGAAGAACGTACTTGCTAAATGTTACGGTGGTGACGTTTCTCGTAAACGTAAACTCCTTGAAAAACAAAAAGCTGGTAAGAAACGTATGAAAGCTATCGGCTCAGTAGAAGTTCCGCAAGAAGCCTTTCTCAGCGTCTTGAGTATGGATGAAGAATAAGTTGTCATAATTGCTTTTCCTTCTTCATAGGAAATTTATATAAGAATCAATCGTAAAGCAGGCTTAAATAGTCTGCTTTTTTATTTCTAGAACAGAAAAAATGTTTGAATTGTTTATTTCTATGTTTGTTTCGGCTCAACAAACCATAAAAACAACAAAAGTATAAAAAAAGAGACAAAAAAGAACAGAAAATTATTGACAACGATTTCATATAGTGTTATACTTATAGCATAAAGTTAATGGAAAGAAGGGAAAACCTTATGGGATTAGATCATTTCTTTGACAAAAACCTTGTGTTTTGCTTAGAAGCGGATAATCAAGAACATCTCTTTGATCAGGTTGCAACTTTATTGGAAGAACGAGAAATCGTAACTCCAACCTATCGTGAAGCCTTGATCACGCGTGAAAAGTCATTTCCAACTGGCTTAGATATGGAATTTTTGGGTAAGGATTTGCCGAATGTGGCTATTCCTCATACAGATATTGTTCATAATCTAGCTGAAAAAGTTGTGGTCGTTCGATTAGAAAAACCAGTGACTTTCCATAATATGATTGCACCAGATAAGGAAGTAGAGGTATCCTTGCTCTTCTTTATCATTAATAACTCAAGTTCAAGTCAAACCAACATTCTTGCTCAGTTAATGGACTTCTTTACAGGAAATGGCCATTTGGAAGATTTGGCTAAAATTTCTGAACCAGAAGCCCTCTACGATTATATCTCTGAAGCAACCGCTTAATCTTGTCAATTAAAAATATTAAATCGGAGGAAATCCATATGATTAAAATTCTTGCTGCCTGCGGTGCAGGTGTTAACTCAAGCCACCAAATTAAAAGTGCTCTTGAAGAAGAACTTTCAAATCGCGGTTTTGATGTTCACTGTGATGCGGTAATGGTCAAAGACGTTAATGAAGACCTTATCAAAGGTTATGACATCTTTACACCAATTGCTGCGACAGACCTTGGTTTTGATCCAGGTATTCCAGTTATCGAAGCTGGACCAATCTTATTCCGTATCCCAGCAATGAGTGCTCCAGTATTTGACAATATTGAAGCAGCTATCAAAGAGCACGGGTTAAGCTAATTCAAATTTGTTAACATTCATATAACATAAAAAAGGGAGGAACTGTTATGGATGCAATCTTTGGCCTAATCAAAGAATTTTTCACACCTATCTTAGATATGGGTGGACCTGTCATCATGTTAATCATTTTGACAGTATTGGCTTTACTTTTTGGAGTGAAATTCTCCAAAGCGCTTGAAGGTGGTATCAAACTTGCCATCGCTCTTACAGGTATCGGAGCTATCATCGGTATGCTAAATGGTGCTTTCTCAGCATCACTTGCAAAATTCGTTGAAAACACTGGTATCCAATTGAGTATCACTGACGTTGGTTGGGCACCACTTGCAACAATCACTTGGGGATCTGCTTGGACACTTTACTTCTTGCTCATCATGTTGATTGTCAACGTAGTGATGCTTGCTATGAAGAAAACTGATACACTTGACGTTGATATCTTTGATATCTGGCACTTGTCTATCACAGGTCTTTTGATTAAATGGTATGCAGACAACAACGGTGTGAGCCAAGGGGTTTCACTCTTGATTGCTACAGCAGCTATCGTACTTGTTGGTGTGTTGAAGATTATCAACTCTGACTTGATGAAACCTACATTTGATGACCTTCTTAACGCACCAAGTTCATCACCAATGACATCAACTCACATGAACTACATGATGAATCCAGTTATCATGGTTTTGGATAAGATTTTTGAAAAATTCTTCCCAGGTCTTGATAAATATGACTTTGATGCTGCAAAATTGAACAAGAAAATCGGTTTCTGGGGTTCTAAATTCTTCATCGGTTTCATTCTTGGTATTGTTATCGGTATTATGGGAACTCCACATCCAATTGAAGGTGTTGCAGATGCAGATAAATGGCGTCTTGTTATCAGAGGATGGTTGTCTCTTGGTTTGACTGCCGGTGTATCTTTGGAACTCTTCTCACTTATCGGTTCATGGTTCATCGCTGCCGTAGAACCACTTTCACAAGGTATTACAAACGTTGCTACTAAACGTCTTCAAGGACGTAAATTCAACATCGGTCTTGACTGGCCTTTCATCGCTGGTCGTGCTGAAATTTGGGCTTGTGCTAACGTACTTGCACCAATCATGTTGGTTGAAGCAGTACTTCTTTCAAAAGTCGGAAATGGTATCTTGCCACTTGCAGGTATCATCGCTATGGGTGTTACTCCAGCTCTCTTGGTTGTAACACGTGGTAAATTGCTCCGTATGATTATTTTCGGAACACTCTTGTTGCCACTCTTCCTTCTTTCAGGTACACTTATTGCACCATTTGCAACAGAACTTGCTAAAGGTGTAGGTGCCTTCCCAGCAGGTGTGAGCCAAACTCAATTGATTACTCACTCAACTCTTGAAGGACCAATCGAAAAACTTCTTGGTTGGACAATTGGTAACACTACAACAGGTGATATCAAAGCAATCCTTGGTGCTGTAGTCTTCCTTGTATTCTATATCGGTATCTTTGCATGGTACAGAAAACAAATGATCAAACGTAACGAAGAATACGCAGCAAAAGCAAAATAATACGCTCCTATAAAATGTAAACTCAATGAAAATCAAAGAGCAAACTAGGAAGCTAGTCGCAGGTTGCTCAAAATACAGTTTTGAGGTTGTAGATAAGACTGACGAAGTCAGTGACCATATCTACGGCAAGGCGACGCTGACGAAGTTTGAATTGGATTTTCGTAGAGTGTAAATTGTTGAAACTAGGTTGTCATACCATTAGGAGTGACAGCCTAGTTTTTTATAAACTATCAAGAAATCGGAGAAAATAATGGTAATTGAATTAAAATCAGAACAATTAAAAGTTCAATTTAACAGTTTTGGTGGGGCTCTTTCTTCTATAAAAAATGCTGAAGGTCTTGAGTATTTGTGGCAAGGAGATGCTACTTATTGGAGTGGACAATCTCCTGTTCTCTTCCCCATTTGTGGTTCATTGAGAGAGGATACAGCCTTCTATATAGATGAGAAGGGGCAAGAAAGCAAAGGAAAGATTCCTCGTCATGGTTTGGTTCGTAAGAAAGAATTTGAATTAGTCGAACAGACAGACAAGAGTGTAACTTTTGCAATTGAGGACGATGAGAATAGCTATCAAAACTATCCTTATCATTTCCGACTAGAAATCACTTATATCCTTACAGGAAAGACAGTACGGACTCAATACAAAATTTTCAATAAAGAAACTAGTAAGGTCATGCCTTACTTTATTGGTGGACATCCAGGATTTAATTGTCCCTTAGTGGATGATGAAGTCTACGAAGATTACTATTTAGAGTTTGAGAAAGAAGAGACTTGCTCTGTTCCACGTCCTTTCCCAGAAACAGGCATGTTGGATTTCCAAGATAGAAGTCCATGGCTAGAGGGGCAAAAGGAATTAGATCTTAGTTATGATCTTTTCAGTACAGACGCAGTTACCTTAGATGAATTACAATCTAGAACAATTGCCCTTCGTTCTCGTAAACATGATAAAGGGTTGAAAGTGCACTTTGCAGAGTTTCCAAATCTCATTATCTGGTCAACTTTGAATAAAGGTCCTTTCGTTGCTTTTGAACCATGGTCTGGCTTGTCAACATCCCGTGAAGAAGGAGATCATCTAGAAGATAAGAAGAATGTTCGTCTCCTAGAACCTGGTCAAGTGGATCAAATTGGTTTTGACATCGAAATTTTTTAGTTAAAAAACACAAAAACAAACACTAACTGTTGACTTTTTCATAAAATAGGAGTATATTATGTTTGTAAGCAACAAATGATGTTTGTAACAAACAAACAATCACTTGTTATATTCTCTTTCGTGGAGAAAAATTATTTCTAGGAAACTGATTTCCTAAACTTGAATAAGGTGTCATTCATCTCGTTCAATCCAATTTGTCAATAAACTGCTAGAAAACTTTTTGTAGGTAAACTGCTAACCATAAAAGTCTTTACTAGCCTAGAAAAATAAAAAGGAGTATACAATATGTCTATTGTTATCGGTGCAGATGCTGCAGGTTTGAGATTGAAAGAAGTTGTGAAAGACTTCTTGGAAAAAGAAAACTTCCACGTTGTGGATGTTACAGCTGAAGGTCAAGACTTTGTTGATGTGACTCTTGCTGTTGCTGCAGAAGTAAACAAAGAAGAACAAAACCTTGGTATCGTGATTGATGCTTATGGAGCTGGTTCATTTATGGTCGCAACTAAGATCAAAGGAATGGTTGCTGCAGAAGTATCTGACGAACGTTCAGCTTATATGACTCGTGGCCACAACAACTCACGTATGATCACTATGGGTGCACAACTTGTTGGTAATGAATTGGCTAAAAACATTGCTAAAGGATTTGTTAACGGTAAATACGACGGTGGACGTCACCAGATTCGTGTTGATATGTTGAACAAAATGTGCTAATTAGATTACAGTAAGAAAGGTAAGTTAAAAATGAGAATTGCAATTGGATGTGACCACATCGTAACAGATGAAAAAATGGCGGTTTCAGAATTTTTGAAATCAAAAGGATATGAAGTCATTGACTTTGGTACATATGACCATACACGTACTCACTACCCAATCTTTGGTAAAAAAGTTGGTGAAGCTGTAACTAGCGGTCAAGCTGATCTTGGGGTATGTATCTGTGGTACTGGTGTTGGTATCAACAACGCTGTAAATAAAGTTCCTGGTGTCCGTTCTGCCTTGGTTCGTGATATGACAACAGCTCTTTATGCTAAAGAACAATTGAACGCTAACGTTATTGGTTTTGGTGGTAAAATTACTGGTGAATTGCTCATGTGTGATATCATCGAAGCTTTCATCCATGCTGAATACAAACCAACTGAAGAAAACAAAAAATTGATTGCGAAAATTGAACACGTTGAGAGTCACAATGCTCAACAAACAGACGCAAACTTCTTCACTGAATTCCTTGAAAAATGGGATCGCGGAGAATACCACGACTAAGAGGTGACCTATGATTTTAACAGTCACAATGAACCCATCCATTGATATTTCCTATCCCTTGGATGAGTTAAAGATTGATACTGTCAATCGTGTGGTGGATGTAACCAAAACTGCTGGTGGTAAGGGACTCAATGTTACCCGAGTACTTTCAGAATTTGGGGATTCTGTTCTTGCTACTGGTTTAGTGGGTGGCAAACTTGGTGAGTTTTTGGTTGAAAATATCGATGATCAAGTAAAGAAAGATTTCTTTTCTATTCAGGGAGAAACTCGTAACTGTATCGCTATTCTTCACGGAGACAATCAAACAGAAGTTCTTGAAAAAGGTCCTGTAGTATTGGAACAAGAAGGTCAAGACTTTTTGGAACATTTCAAAAATCTTCTGGAGTCAGTTGAAGTAGTAGCTATCTCAGGTAGTCTGCCAGCTGGCCTTCCGGTTGACTACTATGCTCAACTTGTAAAAATTACAAATGATGCTGGAAAACCTATTGTCTTGGACTGCTCTGGTGCAGCACTTCAGGCGGTTCTTGAATCACTACATAAACCAACAGTCATCAAACCAAATAATGAGGAATTGTCTCAACTTCTAGGAAGAGAAGTTTCTGAGGACTTGGATGAATTAAAAGAAGTCCTTCAAGAACCTTTGTTTGCAGGTATTGAATGGATTATCGTTTCACTTGGTGCCAACGGTGCCTTTGCCAAACATGGCGACACTTTCTACAAGGTAGATATTCCTAGAATTCAGGTAGTCAATCCTGTTGGATCTGGAGATTCTACTGTGGCAGGGATTTCTTCAGGACTTCTTCATAAAGAATCGGATGCAGAATTACTCATCAAGGCAAATGTCCTTGGTATGCTCAATGCTCAAGAAAAAATGACTGGTCATGTTAACATGGCCAACTATCAAGCTCTATATGATCAATTAATAGTAAAAGAGGTATAAAATGGCTTTAACAGAACAAAAACGTGCACGCTTAGAAAAACTTTCTGATGAAAAAGGAATCATCTCAGCTCTTGCATTTGACCAACGTGGTGCTTTGAAACGCCTTATGGCTCAACACCAAACAGAAGAACCAACAGTGGCTCAAATGGAAGAACTTAAGGTCTTGGTAGCAGATGAATTGACTAAATACGCTTCATCTATGCTTCTTGACCCTGAATATGGACTTCCAGCGACTAAAGCTCTTGATGAAAATGCTGGTCTTCTCCTTGCTTATGAAAAAACAGGCTATGACACAACAAGTACAAAACGTTTGCCAGACTGCTTGGATGTTTGGTCTGCAAAACGTATTAAAGAAGAAGGTGCAGATGCAGTTAAATTCTTGCTTTACTATGACGTAGATAGCTCAGACGAACTCAACCAAGAAAAACAAGCTTACATCGAACGCATCGGTTCTGAATGTGTGGCTGAAGATATCCCATTCTTCCTTGAAATCCTTGCTTACGATGAAAAAATTGCTGATGCAGGTTCTGTAGAATATGCGAAAGTAAAACCACACAAAGTTATTGGTGCTATGAAAGTCTTCTCAGACCCACGTTTCAACATTGATGTCTTGAAAGTAGAAGTTCCTGTTAACATTAAATATGTTGAAGGCTTCGCTGAAGGTGAAGTGGTTTATACACGTGAAGAAGCAGCAGCCTTCTTCAAAGCTCAAGATGAAGCAACTAACTTGCCATACATCTACTTGAGTGCTGGTGTATCAGCTAAACTCTTCCAAGATACTCTTGTATTTGCTCATGAATCAGGTGCAAACTTTAACGGAGTTCTTTGTGGCCGTGCTACATGGGCTGGATCAGTTGAAGCTTACATCAAAGATGGTGAAGCAGCAGCTCGCGAATGGCTTCGCACAACTGGATTTGAAAACATTGACGAACTCAACAAAGTTCTTCAAACAACAGCAACTTCATGGAAAGAACGTGTGTAGCACTCAAATTGTGAAAAAAACTTCAGTCTAGGGATAGAAATATCTCTAGACTTTTTTTGATGAAATAAAAACAACCTTGAGTTAGTTATCCTCAAGGTTAGATAAAATATATCAGAGGGAATGCAAGTTAATCGTGATATTCTCCACGATTCCACTTGGCATTCTCTTCATCGAAGATATGATCATTGGCAGCTACATCTGGGCTCACTTCAGATAGTTTATCAATTTTCGCAATCAATTCCTCTTTTTCAGGACTTGGTTTGTACTTGGTATTGATAAATTCATCTACAATGTTGTTAATGAAATTGATACCTAGGATTGCACCACCGAAAGCAACAATATTAGCATTGAGATTTTCACGAGCGGAACGAGCAGTCGCAACATCTCCGACAAGTACAACTCGAGTTCTAGGAACTTTATCAGCAGATACAGCAATTCCAACACCTGTACCGCAAAGGGCGACTCCAAAGTCAGCCCGTCCATTGACGACCTCCTCTGCAATTAAGCGACCATAAATAGGATAGTGAGTACGGACGAAATCATAAGTACCAACATCAATGATTTCATGACCTTGTTCTTTTAGGTGTTTTGAAATCTTCATCTTCACATCTGTTACAATGTGATCACAACCGAGAGCAATTTTCATGGGAATACCTCCTAGCAGAGCTTGTTCAGCATATCAATGCGAACTTGGTGACGACCAGAATCATAGTTGTGCTCAAGAAAGGCTTTGACTATTTCAACTGCTAAAATAGCACCTGTAATTCCAGAACCAATTGTAATGATTGGAGTAGAATTGTGTCGAATAGTCATCATGGCAGAGTGTTCATCGGAAACAGCGGCGCAGATAATACCTTTAAACTTATTAGCAGGCATAAAAGAATGCCCAAACTTGTCAAAAAGAATAGCACGAGCTTGCTTATATTTTCTAAACTCTGTAATAGCATTGACAGTAGAATCAACGAAATCCGCAGAGCCTTGTGTAGAGTTGAAGTCAATTACTTCATAACCAGAATGAAGCAGATAGTGTTTGACGGTTTCTTTCAGTTGGAAACTATCTTGGTCAGTAGCTAAAATAACTTTCATAAGAACCTTCTTTCTTTAGCTATCCAAAAGTATGCAATGAAATATCATTATTGAAGATATAGAAGATAGATTATATCTTCAAATATAGTATAGTCCTTGTAAAATTATTTGTCAAGGATTTATAAAAACTAGCTGAAGAATTTTTTCTCCAGCTAGTTTTGGCATTTATTGACCCAATTTCTGATATCGGTTAAATCATAGTTAATCTCAGATTGATGGGCTACCTGGCTGAGTGTAATAGAAGTCAGGGTTGCAACTAAAGTGTTTTCAATAATATCAAGAGAGTTGGTTACGACGCATCTTTTAGCCTTTTTACTTTCCTCGTTGCCTAAGAATTTTTTTAGAAGATTTTGACTTTCAAAGATTCGATTTTTTCCTTCTATAGCTACAAATACATCGTAAAAGGTGATTTGGCTGAGGGGTTTAGAAAGAGCAACGCCTCCATTTTTCCCTCTAACGGATTTAACCAATCCTTCGTTGTCTAATAGTTTTATAATTTTTTTCAAATAAGAATCTGAAACTTCTAGCCGTTCACTCAAGGAAATTGTATTGATATATTTTCCTTCAGGGAGCTGATCTAACATGAGTAAGACATAGACTGACTGTTCCCAACCTGATGACAATCGCATGTTTGTACCTCCATATAAAAAGATAATCATTATCCACAATTACCAGTATAGTCTTTTTTTGTTTTTTTCTCAATACATAGGAGTTTAAAAAAATAATCTTGGAATTTTTTGATAAATCTCTTGACATTCATTTTTAAAAGAGTAGAATAAAAGACAAAAAATATCATCAATATCTTTTGAAAGAAGGCGAAATAAATGAAACGAGGTTCAAATTTTATTTTTTTGATTTCTATATTACTTACCACACTTTTTATGGGGTCGTCTTTTCCAACTGGGAAATATCTTATAGTAGTTGAAAAGACTCCTCCATTATTACTTGGGGGTGTTCGATTTATTATTGCTGGGTTAGTGATGTTAGTATTATCGTTTTTATTTTGCAAGGGAGGGACGATCATTCCTAAAAGTCAAGGTAGCAAGATAAAGGGGTTTATATTGGTTGTGACTATCGGGCTCTTACAGACAGCTGGAACCATGGGATTTCTTAATCTTGCCCTAGCTCATGATGTGTCGTCATCTATGTCTTCCATTATCTTATTTACGAATCCTCTTTGGTTAGCTTTCTTAGCACATTTTTTGTTAAAAGATACATTGACTATTCAGAAGATAAGTGCCTTAATATTAGGTGTGGCTGGAGTTGTTACTTGTATTGGACTAGATGTATCTGCGTTTAGTTTAGGTGCTTTGTTTGCTTTACTCGGTTCATTTTGTTGGTCAATCAATACAGTTGTCGCCAAGAAAATTCCTTTTGATAACGGTCCATGGATATTTACAGCTTGGCAATTGTTATTAGGTGGGGTATTCCTTTACTTATTCTCAATACCTGTGCATGAAAGTTATAACTTTCTAAATTTAGGATTTTGGGGCTGGGTTTGGTTTATATGGTTAATTATTCCTGCATCTGTTGGTTCGTTTGGACTGTGGTTTTATAGTCTAGGACAAAGGGGAGCAACAGTAGCTAGCAGTTTCTTGTTTTTAGTTCCAGTATTTTCAACTATCTTTTCTATTATGGGCTTACATGAGCCGTTTACATTGAATTTGGTTCTTGGGGGTTCGATGGTTGTGTTAGCATTGGTATTAGTAAACTGGAAAGTCAAGGGAGAAGAGGAGTAGTCTATGGAAGTTGGAAATGATATTGTTATTCAAAATGGAACACAATGGAGTTTTGGTAATGGTGTAGCTCAACATTTTGATGAGCATGTTAGACAATCTATTCCTTTATATGATGAAGGACATAACCTTGTTTGTCATCTAAGCGATTTTTTTATTCGTGACCATTCCTTATGTTATGAGCTAGGCTCTGCAACGGGTAATCTGATTGGTAAATTATATCAGCGTCATAAGTCTAAAAAAGAAGTTCGTTTTATCGGGATAGAAGAAATTCCAGAAATGAATCAGGTGGCACAATCAAAATTTCCTGAGCTTGAATTTATAACAAGCTCCGTGGAGGAAGCCAGGTTAGAACCCAGCGATTTAATTATTAGCTATTATTTCCTTCAGTTTATTCTCCCAGACAAGAGAATAAAGATTTTATCAAAAATATATGAATCTTTAGTTGAAGGTGGAGCGTTTATTCTATTTGAGAAAGAAATCATGACAGATTCGAAGGTAAATAAGTTGATAGTTTCCAATTATATTAAATTCAAGCAAGAACATGGATTTAGTCCAGAAGAAATTCTATCTAAGCAATTGAGCTTGGAGGGAGTTATGATTAACCATACTCACGCTGAAAATAAAGAAATGTTAAAGAGTGCTGGATTTCATCATGTAGAAACGATAATGAGATATGGAGAGTTCAATGGATACATTTGTTTTAAATGAAGATAATCACAAGAAATGGGAAGAATTACACGCCCAATCATCAAAAACAGAGACACGCTTAGTTCCTAATGATGCAGTTCAAAAGATTTTTTCTTTGAGAAATCAAATCGTTACTCAAAACGATGAGTGTAGGGTATTAGAAGTTGGTTGTGGTTTTGGAAGGAATCTTTACTATTTAATTGAAAATCATTATGCGGATACTTATTGTGGTGTAGATTTAACAAAAGAGGCCGCTGATAGTGCAAAACGATTATTGACTAAGTCATTTCCACAATTTAATTGTCATATAACACAGACAGATGTAGGTAAAGGTTTAGATTTTCCTGACAACCATTTCGATTCTATATTTGATATAATGTCTGCGATTACATTTATAGTGGATGAAAAAGATAGACAGAACTATTTTTCAGAGGTAAAAAGGATGTTGAAAACAGGAGGAATGTATTATTTTTATTGTCCACGGAAAGATGGAATTTTCCGAGACGCAATTCCGGATAATTCTTTACTAGAAAAAGGTTATATACGTAGAAAACTAGATTCAATGTTAGAAAGAGTTTATACAGAAAGTGAGTTAATTGAATTATTGGCTCCTATGCGTCTTGTAAAATTAGAAATCGGTTCAAAACATACTAGAGCTTTTGGTGATGAGTTGTTTATTAGGAATAATGGATTTTGGTTTGGAGCTTTCAAAAAAATATAGAGTTATTAGTACACTTGTTTTTGAATTGAGATGAAATTTTCTGCGCTATAAACACTTGTTTTCTAATTTTGTTTACGGTTTTATTTTTTGATAAAAATATGCTCAAATAAAGTAAAAAAAGTTATTCGTAAGGGTTTACAAAACAACCTACTTGTGCTATACTTAAATCACAAGTTAATACAAGGTGAGTGTTACTAAGTAAGATTAGGCATGATCACAGGTGAATTAGAAATCAGCTGATTTTCTAGTTCATTTGTGGTCATTTTTTGTACTCATATACCTTTAAGATATAAAAGGAGGTTGACATGTATCGAATTCTAAATCCAATGAATCATAATGTCTCGCTTGTCAGAAATGATAAAGGAGAAGAAGTGATTGTGATTGGTAAGGGGATTGCATTTGGAAAGAAGAAGGGGGATTTGATTGCTGAACATCAGGTTGAGAAAATCTTTCGGATGAAGACCGAAGAGTCAAGAGAAAACTTTATGGCTCTTCTCAAAGATGTTCCGCTAGATTTTATCACAGTGACCTATGAGATCATTGATAAGCTATCAAAGAAATATCACTATCCGATTCAAGAGTATCTCTATGTAACCTTGACAGATCATGTTTACTGTTCTTACCAAGCTCTAGCACAAGGAAGGTACAAGGATAGTAATCTACCAGATATTTCCACTAAGTATCCTGTCGCTTTTCAAATCGCAAATGAAGCATTTGAAATTTATCGCCAGAAGCTAGCGGATCATTTTCCTGGGGACGAAATTATTCGGATTGCTTATCATTTCATTAATGCCGAAGGTGAAAATGAAGTGGAACTTGTGGAGTCGATTGATAAGAGGAAAGAAATTCTCAGGAATGTTGAAGAAGTTTTAACGGACTATGCAATTCAACGAACTAAAGAGAATAACCATTTCTATGATCGTTTTATGATACATTTGAATTATTTCTTGGATTATTTAGACAGATCTAGAGATGATAACCAATCACTTCTGGATATGGAAGATCACATTAAACAATCCTATCCAAAAGCGTTCGAGATTGGTTCCAAGATCTATGATGTGATTACGCAACATACGGGTCTTGATTTGTATAAAAGTGAACGAGTTTATCTAGTTCTACATATCCAACGTTTATTGTCATAAAAATTTATTTAAAACTATATAAGGAGAATTCTATCATGAATAGAGAAGAAGTAACATTGTTAGGTTTTGAAATCGTAGCCTATGCTGGCGATGCTCGTTCAAAATTATTGGAAGCCTTGAAGGCTGCTGAAGCTGGCGATTTTGCGAAAGCAGATAGATTAGTCGAGGAAGCTGGTTCTTGCATTGCAGAGGCTCACCACGCGCAAACAAGTCTATTGACTAAGGAAGCAGCTGGTGAAGATTTGGCTTATAGTGTAACCATGATGCATGGCCAAGACCACTTGATGACAACCATCTTGTTAAAAGATTTGATGCATCATTTAATTGAACTCTATAAGAGAGGGGTTAAGTAATGAATAAATTAATTGCATTTATTGAGAAAGGAAAGCCTTTCTTTGAGAAGCTATCTCGTAATATCTATCTTCGTGCCATTCGTGATGGTTTCATTGCAGGTATGCCTGTTATTCTCTTCTCAAGCATCTTTATCTTGATTGCCTTTGTGCCAAACTCATGGGGCTTTAAATGGTCTGATGAAGTTGTAGCCTTTCTGATGAAACCTTACAGCTATTCAATGGGGATTTTGGCTCTATTGGTAGCTGGTACAACAGCTAAGTCATTGACTGACTCAGTAAACCGTAGCATGGAGAAAACTAATCAAATCAACTATATGTCAACATTGTTGGCAGCAATTGTTGGTTTGTTGATGTTGGCAGCTGATCCGATTGAAGGAGGCTTTGCAACAGGTTTCCTTGGAACAAAAGGTTTGCTTTCAGCCTTCCTTGCTGCCTTTGTTACCGTAGCTATCTATAAGGTCTGTGTTAAGAACAACGTTACCATTCGTATGCCTGACGAAGTTCCACCAAATATTTCACAAGTCTTTAAAGATGTGATTCCATTCACTCTATCTGTTGTTTCTCTTTATGTTCTTGATCTACTAGCTCGTCATTTTGTTGGCTCAAGTGTGGCAGAATCAATCGGTAAATTCTTCGCACCACTCTTCTCAGCAGCAGACGGATACCTTGGTATTACCATTATCTTTGGTGCCTTTGCCTTCTTCTGGTTTGTTGGTATCCATGGTCCATCTATCGTTGAGCCTGCTATCGCAGCTATTACCTATGCAAATGCCGAAGTCAACTTGAACCTTCTCCAACAAGGGATGCATGCAGACAAGATTCTTACTTCTGGTACACAAATGTTTATCGTTACCATGGGTGGTACTGGTGCGACACTGGTTGTTCCATTCATGTTCATGTGGTTAACAAAATCAAAACGTAACCGTGCAATCGGTCGTGCTTCAGTAGTTCCAACCTTCTTTGGTGTAAACGAACCAATCTTGTTTGGTGCACCGCTTGTATTGAACCCAATCTTCTTCATTCCATTTATCTTTGCTCCAATCGCAAACGTTTGGATCTTTAAGTTCTTTATTGAAACACTTGGAATGAACTCATTTACTGCTAATCTACCATGGACAACTCCAGCTCCACTAGGTCTAGTTCTTGGTACTAACTTCCAAGTTCTATCATTCATTCTTGCTGCCCTTCTAATCGTGGTTGACGTAGTCATTTACTATCCATTCCTTAAAGTCTATGATGAACAAATTCTTGAAGAAGAGCGTTCAGGTAAGTCTAATGACGAATTGAAAGAAAAAGTTGCTGCAAACTTCAACACTGCAAAAGCAGATGCTATTCTTGAAAAAGCGGGTGTCGATGCAGCACAAAATACCATCACTGAAGAAACAAATGTCCTCGTTCTCTGTGCAGGTGGAGGGACAAGTGGACTTCTTGCGAATGCTTTGAATAAGGCAGCTGCAGAATACAATGTTCCTGTGAAAGCAGCAGCAGGTGGCTATGGTGCTCACCGTGAAATGTTGCCAGAGTTTGATCTTGTTATACTTGCTCCTCAAGTTGCTTCAAACTTTGAAGACATGAAAGCAGAAACAGATAAGCTCGGTATTAAACTTGCGAAAACAGAAGGCGCTCAATACATCAAATTAACTCGTGATGGAAAAGGTGCTCTTGCATTCGTACAAGCTCAATTCGATTAACGATAGGGACTGTGAAACAGTCTCCTCTCGTTACGGAAATCGCTATGGCGAATTTCCTAATCGCCTTGTTAATTCGTCGGTAAAAAGATATCGTTTTTACCTCCTCATGTCACAATTCGATTAATAATAGGGACTCTGAAATAGTCTTCTATCGTTACGGAAATCGCTATGGCGAATTTCCTAATTGCCTTGTTAATTTGTTGGTAAAAAAATATTATTTTTACCTCCTCATGTCACAATTCGATTAATAATAGGGACTCTGAAATAGTTTCCTCTCGTTACGGAAATTGCTATGGCGAATTTCCTAATCGCCTTATTAATTCGTCGGTAAAAAGATATCGTTTTTACCTCCTCATGTCACAATTCGGTGACTTGGTACAAGAAGTGAGATGGAGAAGGATGGCTCACTGACTCCTCTCCTCTCACTTTTACTTTATTTTAAATCAAGAAATAGGTGAAAAAAATGACAAAAACACTTCCAAAAGACTTTATTTTTGGTGGCGCAACAGCTGCCTATCAAGCAGAAGGTGCTACACATACTGATGGAAAAGGACCAGTTGCGTGGGATAAATATCTTGAAGATAACTATTGGTACACTGCCGAACCAGCCAGTGATTTTTACAATCGATATCCAGTTGACCTCAAGCTAGCAGAAGAGTATGGTGTCAATGGCATTCGAATTTCTATTGCTTGGTCACGTATTTTCCCAACAGGCTACGGTCAAGTAAATGCTAAAGGTGTTGAATTCTATCATAATTTATTTGCAGAGTGTCACAAACGTCATGTTGAGCCCTTTGTAACTCTTCATCACTTTGACACGCCAGAAGCTCTCCACTCAAATGGCGACTTCTTAAACCGTGAAAATATTGAACACTTTGTAGACTACGCTGCCTTCTGTTTTGAAGAATTTCCAGAAGTAAACTATTGGACAACCTTTAATGAAATTGGACCAATCGGTGATGGTCAATATTTAGTTGGTAAATTCCCTCCAGGTATTCAGTATGACCTTGCCAAAGTCTTCCAATCGCACCACAATATGATGGTTTCTCATGCGCGTGCTGTAAAGCTATATAAAGATAAAGGATATAAAGGTGAAATTGGTGTTGTTCACGCTCTGCCGACCAAGTATCCTTTGGATCCTAAAAATCCAGCAGATGTTCGCGCTGCTGAATTGGAAGATATCATCCACAATAAATTTATCTTGGATGCAACTTATCTAGGTCACTATTCAGCTGAAACGATGGAAGGTGTCAACCATATCTTATCAGTCAATGGTGGTAGCTTGGATCTTCGTGAAGAAGATTTCACAGCATTAGAAGTTGCGAAAGACTTGAACGACTTCCTTGGAATTAATTACTATATGAGTGACTGGATGGAAGCATTTGATGGAGAAACTGAAATTATTCATAATGGTAAGGGTGAGAAAGGAAGCTCTAAATACCAAATCAAAGGTGTTGGTCGTCGTGTAGCTCCTGACTATGTACCACGTACGGATTGGGATTGGATTATCTACCCTCAAGGTTTGTATGACCAAATCATGCGCGTGAAGAAAGATTATCCGAACTACAAGAAGATTTACATCACTGAAAATGGTCTCGGCTATAAAGACGAGTTCGTTGATAATACTGTTTACGATGATGGCCGTATTGATTATGTCAAACAACACTTAGAGGTCTTGTCTGATGCTATTGCAGATGGAGCTAATGTAAAAGGCTACTTCATTTGGTCATTGATGGACGTCTTCTCATGGTCAAACGGTTATGAGAAACGTTACGGTCTCTTCTATGTAGACTTTGAAACTCAAGAACGTTATCCTAAGAAATCAGCTCACTGGTACAAGAAAGTAGCAGAAACTCAAGTGATTGAGTAGTAGAATTAGTAATTAGATATAGAATTTTAGTGAGGCAAAAAGATGTTCAAAGATTTTATCCAATCTATTTATGAAAAAGTTTATATTATCAATTTTGATAAATGTTCTCAAATACCTTGTTTGACGAATGAAGAGCTGAAAAATCTTGGGAAATGGTATGTCTCTACCGGTAAAGAATGGATTTGCCATTCAGACTATGAGCTAGAAGAATTTAAAAATATCTTTTTAAGTTTTATCAGTCCTGAAGAACGGAATAATATCTCCTTTGATTCAGATTTTATACCGTTTCAACAATCATAAATAATCTAGGAAACTCTTTGTAAAAATCTTCATCCAAAAATGCGTCATATCAAGATCCTTATTTTCTTGATATGACGCATTTTATTTTTTATCAATCCTCAGTTTTATGGTTTAGAAAGAATAATTTTTGTTTGTTTTGAAAGTTGTTCGAAGGTTTCTTTGCTCAGTTTAGAGTCTGAAACGATGGTATCAATATCAGAGATATTGTAGAAGGTATAGAAATCAAATTTATTGAACTTACTGTTGTCAGCTAGTAAGTATTTTTTATTGGAATTATTGAGGGCGATGCGTTGGGATTCACCTTCCTCTTCACTAAAGGTCGCAATCGCATTGTCCTTAATACCATTACAGCTAACGAAGGCTTTAGAAAATTGTAGATTGGCCAAGTTTTGCAAGGTTAGTGTTCCTACAAAAGCTCCAGTGATAGAGCGATAGTTACCACCAATTAAAATCAAATCTGTTAGTTTTCGTTCGTTTAGGATGAGAAAGACTGGTAAACTGTTTGTTACAACACGAATATTATCAATTGGAAGTTCACGGGCAAAAGATTCTAAGGTTGTACCAGGGCCGATAAAAATAGTTTCACCCTCATCAATTAAATGGCCTGCGAAACGGCTGATTTCTTGTTTTTCTGCAATCTGTAAGCTTTGTTTTTCAATATTGGAACGTTCATTGTTTAAAATAGAACCTGTGCGAATTTTCTCAGCTCCACCGTGAACCCGAACAAGTAGATCCTTGTCTGCCAACTCTTGCAAGTAGCGTCTAGCAGTCATATCTGACACATCCAAGCGAGTCATGATTTCTTTTACAGTAATAGTTCCCTTTGTATTTACCGTTTCTAGAATATTATCTAGTTTTTCCTGCTTTAACATCGTTATCACCTCTATTTCTATTACTATTTTATCATAAAGTATTCAATCAATCAATTTAAAAAACAAAAGAAAACAAAAACAAAAATATCATGGTTGTTTTAAACAAACCATGATATTTGTTATCAGTTCTGGGATAATTGAATTAGTCCAAACCGTAGTTGTAGTCATCGTCTTGCATGGCTTCAACTTCACCAAGAAGGTAACCATTTCCGACTTGAGAGAAGAAGTCGTGGTTGGAAGTTCCTGTTGAAATACCGTTCATAACGATTGGGTTGACATCATCAGCCGAATCTGGGAAGAGTGGATCTTGTCCCAGGTTCATGAGTGCCTTGTTGGCATTGTAGCGAAGGAAGGTTTTGACTTCTTCCGTCCAACCAACACCATCATAGAGGCTTTCTGTGTAGCCTTCTTCGTTTTCATAAAGAGTGTAGAGAAGGTCGTACATCCATTCTTTGAGTTTTTCTTGCTCTTCTTCAGGTAATTCATTGAAACCAAGTTGGAATTTATAACCAATGTAGGTTCCGTGAACAGACTCATCACGAATAATCAATTTAATGATTTCCGCAACGTTGGCTAGTTTGTTGTTACCAAGATAGTAGAGGGGAGTGAAGAAACCTGAATAGAAAAGGAAAGTTTCAAGGAAGACGCTGGCAACTTTCTTTTCAAGTGGGCTACCGTTTAGGTAGATTTCGTTGACAATCTCAGCCTTCTTTTGGAGGTAAGGGTTGGTATTGGTCCATTCGAAAATTTCTTCAATCTCAGCCTTAGTATTCAAAGTAGAAAAGATTGATGAGTAAGATTTTGCGTGGACAGATTCCATAAATTGGATGTTATTGAAAACAGCTTCCTCATGTGGTGTACGGATGTCTGCGCGAAGGGCTTGAACCCCAGTTTCAGATTGCATAGTATCGAGAAGTGTTAAACCACCAAAGACTTTTCCAACCAAGTCTTTTTCTACATTTGATAGCTTTCTCCAGTCATCCAAGTCATTTGACAAAGGAATACGTGTATCGAGCCAGAATTGCTCCGTCAGTTTTTCCCAAGTTGATTTGTCGATGACATCTTCGATGGCATTCCAGTTAATGGCTTTGTAGTAAGTTTCCATTTGAAATCTCTTTCTGTATATAATAATGCTGTTGTACAATCGTTTTTGCTTTATGATAATTCCTTTAGTGTATCGCACAAAAAGTCGGAGAACCGACTTTTACATGTGCTTAGCTAGTTTATAAAATGTTTGATTAAGTTCTCTTTTGATGCTAGCTTACTAAACTTACAGAGAAATAGTAATTCCTTTGATTAAAAACTAAATCACACAGCTTTCACATTGGTTAGCACCGACTTCTCCACCGTCGTCTGTAAAGGTACGGACGTAGTAGATAGACTTGATACCCTTGTTAAAGGCATAGTTACGAAGGATAGACAAGTCACGTGTTGTCTGTTTGTTTTCTTTCTTCCATTCGTAAAGACCTTTTGGAATGTCACTACGCATGAAGAGAGTAAGTGAAAGTCCTTGGTCTACGTGTTCAGTTGCAGCGGCGTAAACATCGATGACTTTACGCATATCCATGTCGTAGGCAGAAGTGTAGTAAGGAATGGTTTCTGTTGATAAGCCAGCAGCAGGGTAGTAGATTTTCCCGATTTTCTTTTCTTGACGTTCTTCGATACGTTGTGTAATCGGATGGATAGAAGCAGAAACGTCATTGATGTAACTGATAGAACCATTTGGCGCTACAGCAAGGCGGTTTTGGTGGTAAAGACCATCTGCTTGAACCTTGTCACGAAGTTCAGCCCAGTCAGCAGCACTCGGAATAAAGACGTCTTTGAAGAGTTCTTTAACACGGTCTGATTTTGGAACAAACTCGCCAGTTATATACTTGTCGAAGTAGCTTCCGTTAGCATAGTCTGATTTTTCAAAATTATGGAAGGTAATACCACGTTCACGCGCAATATTGTTTGACTCAACCAAAGTCCAGTAGTTCATAAGCATAAAGTAGATACTTGTAAACTCAACAGACTCAGGGGAACCGTACTCAATCAGTTGTTGGGCAAGGTAGCTGTGAAGTCCCATGGCACCGAGTCCAAAGGTGTGGGCTTGGCTATTTCCATGATCAATCGTAGGTACAGCTACGATGTGTGAACTATCTGTAACGAAAGTTAAAGCACGAACCATAGCACGGATAGAACGACCAAAGTCAGGTGAAGTCATCATGTTGACAACGTTTGTTGAACCAAGGTTACATGAAACGTCTGTTCCCATTTGAAGGAATTCTTGAGCATCGTTGATTAAGCTTGGTTCTTGGACTTGAAGAATCTCAGAACACAAGTTACTCATGATAATCTTACCATCAACAGGATTTGCACGGTTAGCCGTATCAATGTTGACTACATAAGGATAACCAGATTCTTGTTGCAGTTTAGAGATTTCAGTTTCCAAATCACGCGCCTTGATTTTTGTCTTGCGGATATTTGGATTTGCGACTAATTCATCGTATTTTTCAGTGATGTCGATGTAGTTGAATGGCACACCATACTCAAGCTCTACAGAGTATGGGCTGAAGAGGTACATTTCTTCATTTTCACGAGCCAATTCGTAGAATTTATCTGGAACCACAACACCAAGTGAAAGGGTCTTAACACGAACTTTTTCATCGGCGTTTTCTTTCTTAGTTGAAAGGAAGGCGATGATATCTGGGTGAAAGACGTTGAGGTAGACAACCCCAGCACCTTGACGTTGCCCCAATTGGTTGGAATAAGAGAAGCTGTCTTCAAAAAGCTTCATAACTGGTACGACACCAGAAGCTGCTCCTTCATAACCTTTGATAGGTGCGCCAGCTTCACGAAGGTTGCTGAGGGAAATTCCCACACCACCACCGATACGTGAAAGTTGAAGGGCAGAGTTGATAGAACGTCCAATAGAGTTCATGTCATCAGTTACTTGAATCAAGAAACAAGATACCAACTCCCCACGACGAGCACGTCCAGCATTCAAGAAGGAAGGAGTAGCAGGTTGGTAGCGTTGGTGGATGATTTCATTGGCAATATCGATGGCAACAGCTTCATTCCCATCAGCGAAATAAAGGGCGTTAAAGAAGACACGGTCTTCCATACTTTCAAGATAATATTCACCGTCGTTAGTTTTCAAAGCATATTGATTGTAAAATTTATAGGCAGCCATGAAAGACTTGAATTGGAAGTTTTGGTCTTTGATAAATTGAGACAATTCTTCCAAAAATTCTGGACGGTATTTCTTGATAAAGGCTGTTTCGATGTAGTTGTGTTCAATGAGGTAGCTGATTTTATCCTTGATTGAATCAAAAACCATAGTGTTTGGAACTACATTTTCTTTAAAGAAGGCAGCCAAGGCTTCCTTATCTTTATGAAGCATGATTTGTCCATTAACAGGACGGTTGATTTCGTTATTGAGACGGAAGTAAGTCACGTCCTCAAGATGTTTTAATCCCATAAAATTTCCCTTATCTAATTACAAAAGAAAGGCTTCTAAGTTAGCCCTAGAAGCAGTTTCTTCTGGATGATGTACTAAGATTATGCTAATTGTTTCAGTTTTCCTGGTTGGAAACCTGAAAAGACTTCAGTTGGTGTTTGGATAACAGGAGCTGCGCTGAAACCGAGCTCTTTAACTTGATCGATGTACTCAGGTTGCTCATCAAGATTGATTTCACGATAAGCGACATTATTACTGTCCAAGAAACGCTTGGTCATCTTACATTGGACACAGTTGTTTTTAGAATAAACGGTTACCATTGTGTAACTCCTCTTCAAAATTTAATACTATCTTAGTATATCAGAAATTAAAAATTTGTCAACGATTTAAAACTAAATATAGTGGTATGTTTTTCTACATAACCAAACAAAACACAATATGTAGTGTTTGTTTGGTAAAATAGTGATGATTATCCTACAAGTAGTTTTTTGGAAAACTATATCCTGTGTTTTGTTATCTAGAATAGAAGATTTTCAGGAAGTTATCTGAAAGGAAATCGAATAAATCCCATAAAATGCTTGAAAAAAATCCTAGAAGATGATATAATACCAAATTGTAAGGGTTATCACATATAACTCAAAAAAGAAAGAACAAAAGGAGAGTCAAACTATGGCTTCTAAAGATTTCCACGTAGTGGCAGAAACAGGTATTCACGCACGTCCAGCAACATTGTTGGTACAAACTGCTAGCAAATTTGCTTCAGATATCACTCTTGAGTACAAAGGTAAATCAGTTAACCTTAAATCAATCATGGGTGTTATGAGTCTTGGTGTTGGCCAAGGTGCTGACGTAACTATCTCAGCTGAAGGTGCAGATGCAGATGATGCTATCGCTGCAATCTCAGAAACAATGGAAAAAGAAGGATTGGCATAAGGAAAATGACAGAAATGCTTAAAGGAATCGCAGCATCTGATGGTGTTGCAGTTGCAAAAGCATATCTACTCGTTCAACCGGATTTGTCATTCGAGACTGTTTCAGTCGAAGATACAAACGCAGAAGAGGCTCGTTTGGATGTAGCTCTTGAAGCTTCTCAAAACGAGCTTTCTCTTATCCGTGAGAAAGCTGTAGGTACGCTTGGTGAAGAAGCGGCTCAAGTTTTTGACGCTCATTTGATGGTTCTTTCTGACCCAGAATTGATTGGTCAGATTAAAGAAACAATCCGTGCTAAGAAAGTCAATGCAGAAGCAGGTCTTAAAGAAGTGACTGATATGTTCATCACTATCTTTGAAGGTATGGAAGACAACCCATACATGCAAGAACGTGCAGCGGATATCCGCGACGTGACAAAACGTGTATTGGCAAATCTTCTTGGTAAAAAATTGCCAAACCCAGCTTCTATCAACGAAGAAGTAATTGTGATTGCGCATGACTTGACACCATCTGATACAGCTCAATTGGACAAAAACTTTGTAAAAGCTTTTGTAACAAATATCGGTGGACGTACAAGTCACTCAGCTATCATGGCACGTACACTTGAAATTGCAGCTGTATTGGGAACAAATAACATCACTGAAGTAGTGAAAGACGGTGATATCCTTGCCGTTAACGGAATTACTGGTGAAGTGATTATCAACCCAACAGATGAACAAGCGGCAGAATTTAAAGCAGCTGGTGAAGCTTATGCTAAACAAAAAGCTGAATGGGCCCTTTTGAAAGATGCTCAAACAGTGACTGCTGACGGTAAACACTTCGAGTTGGCAGCTAACATCGGTACTCCAAAAGACGTTGAAGGTGTTAACAACAACGGTGCAGAAGCTGTTGGACTTTACCGTACAGAGTTCTTATACATGGATTCTCAAGACTTCCCAACTGAAGATGAGCAGTATGAAGCGTATAAGGCTGTTCTTGAGGGAATGAATGGGAAACCAGTGGTTGTTCGTACAATGGATATCGGTGGAGATAAGGAACTTCCTTACTTTGATATGCCACATGAAATGAACCCATTCCTTGGATTCCGTGCTCTTCGTATCTCTATTTCTGAAACTGGAGATGCAATGTTCCGTACACAAATCCGTGCCCTTCTTCGTGCTTCTGTTCATGGTCAATTGCGTATCATGTTCCCAATGGTTGCCCTCTTGAAAGAATTCCGTGCAGCCAAAGCAGTCTTTGACGAAGAAAAAGCAAACCTTCTTGCTGAAGGAGTTGCAGTTGCGGATGACATCCAAGTTGGTATCATGATTGAAATTCCTGCAGCAGCCATGCTTGCAGACCAATTTGCTAAAGAAGTAGACTTCTTCTCAATTGGTACAAACGACTTGATCCAATATACAATGGCAGCAGACCGTATGAATGAGCAAGTTTCATACCTTTACCAACCATATAACCCATCAATCCTTCGCTTGATCAACAACGTTATCAAGGCAGCTCACGCTGAAGGTAAATGGGCTGGTATGTGTGGTGAGATGGCTGGTGACCAAAAAGCTGTTCCACTTCTTGTCGGAATGGGCTTGGATGAGTTCTCTATGTCAGCAACATCTGTACTTCGTACACGTAGCTTGATGAAGAAATTGGATACTGCTAAGATGGAAGAGTACGCTAACCGTGCCCTTACAGAGTGTTCAACAATGGAAGAAGTTCTTGAACTTCAAAAAGAATACGTTAACTTCGATTAATGTGATTAACCTTGTAACCTAGTTGCAAGGTTTTTTTGACGCATTTTGGAATAGTATAGTCTTGTAAAGTCCACTTTTCAATGACTCAGAGGCATGGTATAATAGGGGAAAGTAATTAGAATAAGAGAGAAACCATGTCTAAAGAAATTGATATTGAGTATTACCACCAGCTAGCCTTGCAAAAGCAGAAGGAGCATCGAAAAGTTTTAGCCAATCTAAAGAAAAAGCCACCAAAAAATCTAGATAAGATAGCCCAGCAGATTCACCAAGAAGTCTTTGCGGAGATTGATTGTACCGCCTGTGCTAACTGTTGTAAGACTTTGGGACCCGACTTCAAGGAAGCAGACATCACCCGTATTGCTAAGTACTTTAAGATGAAATTACCAGCTTTTGAAGCTGAATTTCTGCAGGTGGATGAAGATGGAGACAAGGTTTTTAAATCCATGCCTTGCCCATTTTTAGGAGGAGATAATCTCTGTTCCATCTATGACGTTCGGCCAAAGGCCTGTCGGGAATTTCCCCATACGGACCGTAAAAAGATCCATCAAATCAACCATCTAACGATTAAGAATACCTTGACCTGTCCAGCAGCCTATCTCTTTGTTGAGAAATTAAAGGATAAGTTATAGAGATTTATTATAAAGATACTGTTCTAACTCTGTAGAAATCATTTCTATGGAGTTTTCTCTTTGTGGTCTATTTTTGAGAAATCATCAATTTATTTTTATAAAAAAGCATTTATAAGGATTTTTTAAGCAAGTGAACGTATACTTATACAAACAAAAAGAAAGAGGTACAGCTATGAATTATTTAGTTATTCCAGCTTATCAACCTGATTTTAATTTGCTAACACTGATTGAAAAAATTCACAAGAAGAGTGATTTTTCTATCATTGTGATTGATGATGGTAGTTCTCCTGAATGTAAAGAAATATTTGCTCAGGCTGAAAACTATGGGACTGTACTTCGTCATCAGATCAATCAAGGTAAGGGTCAGGCTTTGAAAACAGCTTTTGCTTACATTCAATCTCTCAAGATGCCTGGAACTATCGTTACAGCAGATGCGGATGGTCAACACAAGATTTGGGACATACTCTGCACTAGTAACAAGGCCAACGAAAATCCTAGCACTCTGGTTCTTGGTGTTCGTGCTTTTACTGGCAAAGTTCCCTTGCGTAGTCGCTTTGGAAATCGCTTGACACGTATCTTATTTAAAATCCAAACAGGTGTAGTAGTTTCGGACACACAGACAGGACTTCGTGCTTTCACGACAGACTTGATTCCTTTTATGATGGAAGTGGAAGGACAACGCTATGAGTATGAAATGAACATGCTGTTGGAAGCCAGCAAGCAATATCCGATTTTGGAAGTTCCTATTGAAACAGTCTATATAAACGACAATCAAGCTTCTCACTTCCGACCTATTCGAGATGGTTTAATGATTTACAAAAACATTTTGAAATTCGCTCTTTCATCATTTAGTAGTTTTATCGTAGATTATCTAGTTTATGCTTTTTCTATTCTTTTCTTGAGCTTTATTCCATCAGGTTTACACCTCCTCCTATCAAATGGGCTGGCTCGTGTGACCAGCTCTATCTTCAACTTTTCGACTAATAAAAAATTGGTATTTAAAAATAAAGCAAGTAATTTAAAAACAGGTGCAGGTTATTTAACCTTGTCTGTTGTTCTCTTTTTCTTAGATACTCTCCTAATTAGCCTTTTTAATACAGGTTTCGGAATCAATTTATTCATGGCTAAAATTTTTGTAGGAATGCTTCTCTTTGTGGTATCTTGGACTGTTCAGACACGATTTATTTTCAAAGAAAGGACTTGTTATCCAGTATGAAATTTTTTAAGAAAGCTTATCTATACGCCTCGGTCTTTGGCTTGCTTCTGACAAGTTCCTTTACCTATTCGATGTTAAAGACATTCGTACTAGCAGAGACTATCTCCACTGTATCTAATACTAACTCGACATTTAACACAGCAGTAGCAAGTCAAGCAGCAAAAAATGCCCAAGTAACAGATACCAGATATTCAGATGGAAATATCAGTGTCAATCTAACTGAAAAGACGGTGAATGATACGCAAATCTATGTGGTAGATGTGACTCTGAGCTCTGCAGATTATCTGAAAACAGCCCTAGCTCAAAACTCCTATGGAACCAACGTCACAGCTAAAACCTCCGTGACAGCAGCTGAAAACAATGCTATTTTAGCTGTCAATGGCGACTACTATGGAGCCAATAGCTCAGGTTATGTTATCCGTAATGGTGTCGTCTATCGGGATAGTGTCCGTGAAGACGCCAGTAATGGTGACCTTGCCATTTACAAGGATGGCTCTTTTAAAATCATTTACGAGAATCAAATCTCAGCTGACCAGTTAGTTCAAGATGGTGTAGTTAATCTACTGGCATTTGGTCCGTCTCTAGTTGAAAATGGTGAGATTTCTGTAGGTGTCAATACAGAAGTTGGTCAGGCTATGGCTTCAAATCCTCGTACAGCTATTGGAATTATCGATGAAAACCACTATATCATTGTTGTTTCAGATGGTCGTACCTCGGAGAGCAAGGGCTTGTCTCTTTACCAGATGGCAGAAGTGATGAAATCTTACGGAGTGAAGACGGCCTACAACCTAGATGGTGGAGGTTCTTCAACTCTCTACTTTAATGGTCAGGTAATCAATAAACCGACTACAGGTGGAAGTAAAATATCAGAAAGGGCGGTGAGTGATATTGTCTACATCGGTTACTAAAAATAAAAACAAACGCCTCCAAAAGACGCTAGTCGGCTATAGCATTCTTACTATTTTCTTTTTAGTATTTAGCCGTATCTACGAGTCTTTCAGTTTTGGGGAAACCTCCCTTCATATGCACTATCTTTTTGTAGTCCCCCTAGTAGGGGGCATCATTCTGGCATTACTGCTGAAAATCATTCCAAACTTAGGGCGAATCAGTCTAAACTTATGGAACTCGTCAGTAGCTGTTCTAACAACTGGTATGCTTTTTCGCGGAATCGTCAATCTATCAGGTCGTTCAACAGCCCTAGATCAACCCTACTGGTATGTTGGTATAGCTTTTGCTATCTTAGCTATAGTATCACTTTTCTTTCAGAAGAAAAACAGTAAGTAATTAGTTGAAAAATGAAAAAACTGGTTGTTGAGAGAAACAGCCAGTTTTATTATGTGTGGTATAATGAAGTAAGAAAACACCTCAACCTACTTGAAAATGAAGGGAGAACTCTGTGCCTAGACCGAAAACAAAAGAGGAGCTAATGCTGGTCTCTAAGGAAAATTATGAAAGCTTAACCTCTTCATCTCCCAACTAAGTGAAGATGAGCTACAGACTCCATTTGATTTTTCAAGAGACCAAAAGAAAAAAGAAGCTCACTGGAAAAGGGATAAAAATCTGCGGGATGTCTTGATCCATCTTTATGAATGGCAGCAGTTACTTTTGACTTGGGTACATTCTAATCAAAAAGGTCACGAAAGACCTTTTCTTCCTGAACCTTATAATTGGAAAACTTATGGAGAAATGAATGTCGCTTTTTGGAAGAAGCACCAGAAAACGACATTAGAAGAAGCAACTAGAATCTTGGTGCAATCACATAGAGAGGTTTTAGAGTTGGTGGAAGGCTTTAGCACTGACGAACTCTTTACCAAAGGTGTCTATAAGTGGACAGGTGGGACAAGTCTAGGTTCCTACTTTGTCAGTAGTACCTCCAGTCATTATGATTGGGCTCTGAAAAAACTCAAAGCTCATCAGAAGAATTGTAAGTGTCATAGTTGAGGTGTGAATGTGTTCTTCTAGGTTTCGAATACCTTCGTTTTTCTTGTTTTAGAGCAATTCTAGCTTTAGAATTCTTTAAAAATTAACATTTAAGGCAATCAATGTCTTAGAAGAGTGTAAAAACATTTAGTTTATAGGAATTCTAGGTCTAGAATTACATAGATATTTATGAATTCAGAGTATTAGATAGTCAGGATAGTTCTATTCTGAAAGATTTGAGCTGTCAATTGTATAGGATAGTGTTTTACCAATGAATTTTGAAAATTAGAGGGGATAAAGTGTAAGAATCTTGACATTATTAGTTTCTTGCATTATAATGAGACTACGTACCGTTAGTATGTTGGAAAGGAGTTATAATGGCAAGGAATAGAAATCCGGAAGAAACAAGAAGGAAAATATTAGAAGTTTCGAAAGATTTATTTTTAGAAAAAGGATTTGATAATACCTCAATACAAGATATAATCGATGGGTTAGGTGGATTGACGAAAGGTGTTATTTATCATCATTTCGAGTCTAAAGATGAAATATTGCAATCAATCATTAGTGAAAATAATCAAGAAATTCTAAATTATAATTGGAGAGGAGATACTGCATTAGAAAAAATACAAAATTCTTTGATGGATTCTTTTTCTAATTTTGAACAACAAAGACTCGTATACTCAGCTTCAATTATGTTAAGAAGTCCACGTTTATTAGGCGAACAGTATCTAAATTTATTTTCTGATTTTTTACCAGGAATTAGAGAAAAAGTTTTCGAAGGTGTTGAAGATAAATCAATTAAAACAGAATATCCTGAAGAGCTAGCTGATTTGATTGTGTTAACTTTGAATATTTGGATTGGGTTCCAAATTTCTATTTATTCAGTAGAAGAATTAAAGCGTAAAATGAATTTCATTAAACTTACTTTTGAAGGACTAGGGGTGCAGTTGATTACTGATGAAATGATGGAAGTAATTTTCAAATTATTTGATCACTTAAAAAGTACTAAATAAATTTTACGTATTGATATATAAAAAATACCATACTCTAGATATGGTATTAAAAATACTACTATACATACCTACGGTATGTTTGTTTTTAAATTTTTACATACCGAAAGTATGTTAAGTGCTTTTTGAATAGTGCCATTAATATTAACAAAATTTTTTGGAGGAAAAATCTATGTTGTCGCTTATTAAAATTGAATTAAATAAAGTTTCAAAATCAAAATTATTTTTAGCCTGGTTGTGTACTATATTTATAGTGTTAGGTATTACAGTAATCATTATTATGGGATTAGGTACTGATAATAAACTAGGAGAGTTTGTTGGGCAGAGTACCAATAATATTAGAATTACTAGTAAATGGGAAGGTTGGGCAATTGCAACTTCATTATTTTCATCTTTATTTACAAAAGCAGCATTTTTGATTTTCGAATCTTATTTATTGTCTACGATTATTATTGATGAATTTAAACGAAGAACAATTTTTCAGCTGTTTTCCTACCCTGTTTCTAAAATAAAGTTACTATGGGGAAAAGTGCTTACAGTAATTCTGATATCATTTATTGCTCATTTTACTGCACATTTAGTTATTCAATTATTAATTAAATTAGTAGCAGTTTTAACCGAATCAAATTATATCCCAATAGCTAGTCAATTAATCAACTTAGCTGGAATAACGTTTGCAACAGTACTAATAGGGTTACTACCATTTGTTTTAGGTATGATTAGGCATTCAATAGCTATAACAATGCTTTCAGGACTTGGTTTAGCAGCGTTACTTTCGAATGTAAGTCCAGGCAGTTTAACGAATAACTTTGTTGATAACTTATTCTTCTTAATATTTGCTAGTTTCATAAGTTTAATGATTGTTTCATTTTCAATTTATACTATTTCAAGAAAAGATATTAATATCAAGTAGTATAGCTAAATTTAAAGGAAAGTGCTAATTTTGTGATGATTTATTTAAACGAAGAGACTGTATAAGTTAGTATTTATGCTCCTGAAGAAAAATTCTTGCATTTAAAGCTAGATATAGAAAGAGAGATAGAAATGAGAAATATTGTTGAAATAAAAGAAGTTTTTAAAACAATTGATAAAGAAGAAATTTTAAGTGGTATTAACTTACAAATTTCTGAAGGAGAAATCTATGGATTTTTAGGACCAAATGGCGCAGGGAAAACAACTTTAATGAAATGCATGTTATCCTTATCAACTGTTACATCTGGTAGTATTGAAATCTTTGGAAAAAATTTACAAGATCACAGAGAGGAGATTCTAAGTCAGGTTGGAAGTGTTATTGAAACACCAATTTTTTATGAAAACCTCACAGCAAAAGAAATTTTGGAAATTCATGCGCAATATATGAGGAAAAATATTACCGAATCAGATATAATAAGAGCCTTAAGGATGGTCGGATTAAAAAATACGACTAAAAAAGTAAAAGAGTTTTCGTTAGGAATGAGACAGAGACTTGGTTTAGCTCGGGCTTTCCTAACAAAACCTAAATTGTTAATTTTAGATGAACCAATCAATGGTTTAGATCCAATAGGAATTCAAGAAATTCGGAATCTTTTGTTGTCTCTTTCTAAGGAATGTGGTGTTACAATATTCATCTCAAGTCATATTTTATCGGAAATTTCACAGATAGCAGATAAGATTGGTGTTATCAAAAATGGAGAAATGCTAGAACAGGTCTCTATGAGAGAGCTTAGGAGAGAGAATATTGACTTAGAAGAATATTTTATGTCACATTTTCTAAATGAAATTTAAGAATTATGAGGTAGATTAGGAATGAAACAATTGACAAAGTACCATAAGAAGTCTTTTTATACTTTCATGATTTTTAATATACTAGTTCCTTTAACTAATATTGCTTTTGCTTATTCTATTAAAATTATAATTGATAGTGGAATGTCCCAAAATAGGGAAGCTCTAACCCAAGCGATACTCATAGGCGCTATCGTAATATTTATCTATGCCAGTCTTAATTTTATATCCCTTCGATTAAGAAATAAACTTGTTAGGCAGATTATGTCAAGATACAAAAATAAGGTGTTTAAATCTATTTTAGATAGGGATTATAGAGAATTTTCTATGGAAAAATCAGGGAAATTTATTTCAATATTAACTGAGAACATGAAGAAAATTGAGCAGGATTATTTGCACCAGTATTTTAATATTTCAAAAAATATTTCCTTAATGATTTTCTCACTAGTAGCCATGTTTATAGGTAATTGGTTTTTGACCTTATTAGTTATCATTGCTAGCATTATTCCTATGATGATTTCAGGATTTATTGGACAAAAATCAGCCTCTCTACAAAATAGTTCTATGATAGCCGATCAGAAATATTTAGCTAAGGTTAAAGATATTTTAGCAGGGTTTCTAGTTATAAAAAGTTTTAATGTGAAAGAGGCTATCCGTCAAGATTACAAAAACGAAAGCGAAAAATTGGATGAGATATATTTCATCAAAGGGAAATTTGATGTTTTATCTAATGTTATTTCTCAACTTTCAGGGATGATTGTTTTTTTAGTAGCCTTTGGTGGAGGAATGTATCTGGTCTTCGGTGGGCATACCACAATTGGGAGTGTTACAGCTATTGTTCAACTAGTCAATTTTGTAGTAATGCCACTAAATGAAATTGGTATGGGAATGAGTAAATTCCGTGAAGGTCAGGCTACACTGAATTCATTTGAGGTAAAAGATGTAATCGAACTTCAAACTGGTAAAACGAAAGAATATTTTGATGATGTCATTTCTTTTTCAAATGTAGATTTTTCCTACCCTAATGCTGAGGAAAAGATTTTTAATCATTTATCTTTGCAGATCAAAAAGGGGGAAAAAATTGCAATAGTAGGTATGTCAGGTAGTGGAAAATCAACTTTACTCAATCTATTACTGCGTTTCTATGATGTAACAAGTGGGTATATCTCAATTGATAATCAAGATTTGCAAGCTATTTCAGCAGAGAGCCTTTATAACTTAATGACTATTGTTCAGCAAGATGTTTATATCTTTGATGATACTTTAAAAGCAAATATTACCCTTAGTCAATCCTTTACTGAAGATGATATAAAAAAAGCTGTACAGCAGTCTGGCTTAGAAAGTTATATTTTAGAAAATGAAGTAGGTCTACAAACTTTATGTGGCGAGAATGGATCAAATCTATCTGGGGGAGAAAGACAGAGACTTAGTATTGCGCGTGCTTTAATTCGAAAAACACCAATCTTATTATTAGATGAGGCTACCTCGTCTTTAGATAATAAAGTTACTACTGAAATTGAAAATTCAATTTTAGAAATTCAAGATTTGACGGTTCTTGTTGTTACGCATAAGTTAAATAAGAGCATGTTGAAAAAATACAATAGAATTCTTTTTATGAAAAATGGAGTTATTGTTGAAGATGGTTCTTTTGATAACTTGATGGATAGGAAAGGTGAATTTTATAAATTGGTTGAGTTGAGTGTGTAGTGCTACCAGAATAAAAAGAGGATGAAAATCTTTAATCTCAAGTTGTTTTTCAATAATATTATGGTTGTATAAACAAAGGGAATTTGAGAATTAAAAAGTAACTAAAAAAGAAGGCTAAATAATATTAATCTGTAAAATACAACTCATCGAATATGATTAAATGGTAAATATCAATTAAATTGAAAATTTTATAGTGTTATAATATAATTAAACTATAAGAGCAAGAAAGTTGTGCTTAAAAAATAATCTTAGTATAGCTTATCTCTGACAAATATTTAGATTTTAGAGCTGTTTAATTTTAAGCAGTCATTATTTTTAAACATTAGGGGCTTCAAAGGAGAATATTTAAAATGAAACATTTTTTTGCAGGAATTGGTGAGATAAGATTTAGTAATTATCTATTGTCTCTATGTGTAGGACTAGCCCCTCTTTTTCATATCTATGTAATAGGCTCTGAAATGAATTTTGTGAAAATAGTGTTATCTATTTTGGGAATTATATTTGTTTGTATTTTAACTATTGCTCGAATTTATAGAAGATTTTTCTATAATTCACTAGAATAGTATGGGTTAGTTAATCAATTGGAACTATTATTTTTGTTATACTTTACTACTTTTAAGTTTTTACATTAAACAACCGAATGAAGTGAAAGTTGTTTATTTTAGAAAGGAAAACACCAAATTGTCCTACAAATTTCTACTATTCGACCTTGACCACACTCTTCTTGATTTTGATGCTGCTGAGGATGTGGCTTTAACGCAACTTCTAAAAGAAGAAGGGGTTGCAGATATTCAGGCTTATAAAGACTATTACGTTCCTATGAACAAGGCTCTATGGAAGGACTTGGAGCAAAAGAAAATCAGTAAACAAGACTTGGTTAACACGCGCTTTTCTCGTTTATTTGCTCATTTTGGACTGGAGAAAGATGGTACGTTACTTGCTCAGCGTTACCAATTTTATCTCGCTCAGCAGGGGCAAACTCTTTCGGGAGCTCATGAACTCTTGGATATCCTCATCGAGCGAGATTATGACTTGTATGCTGCGACAAATGGCATTACTGCTATCCAGACAGGGCGTTTGGCTCAATCTGGTCTAGCACCTTATTTCAATCAATTCTTTATCTCAGAACAGTTGCAAACACAAAAGCCGGATGCTCTCTTTTATGAAAAGATTGGTCAGCAGATTACAGGCTTTAGCAAAGAAAAGACGCTGATGATTGGAGATTCCCTGACCGCCGACATTCAAGGTGGCAATAATGCTGGGATAGACACTATCTGGTACAATCCTCATCACCTCGAAAATCACACACAAGCCCAGCCGACTTACGAAGTCCATTCTTACCAAGACTTGCTGGATTGTTTAGATAAACTGTAAAAAGTGGTTTAGAAAGCCACTTTTTGCTATAATAGAGGCAGTAAAAACGAAGGAGTCGGCTATGGAACACTCGTCTTGGCATGCTTTGATTAAGGAGCAATTACCTGAGGGTTATTTCGGGAAAATCAATCAGTTTATGAATCAGGTCTATGCTCAGGGGGCTGTTTATCCGCCCAAGGAAAAGGTTTTTCAGGCTCTCTTGACCACACCGCTTGAAGAAGTTAAGGTGGTTATTCTAGGGCAAGATCCCTATCACGGTCCAGGTCAAGCGCAGGGTTTGAGTTTTTCTGTACCTGATTCTATTCCAGCTCCGCCATCCTTGCAAAATATCTTGAAAGAATTATCAGATGATATCGGCGTTAAGAAATCCCATGATTTGACAGCTTGGGCTGAGCAAGGAGTCTTGCTTCTTAATGCTTGTTTAACTGTTCCTGCTGGACAGGCCAATGGTCATGCTGGTCAGATATGGGAGCCATTTACGGATGCCGTGATCCAGGTGGTCAATAATCTAGACAGGCCAGTAGTTTTTGTACTCTGGGGAGCCTATGCACGTAAGAAGAAGGCCTTAGTTACCAATCCTCACCACTTGATTATCGAATCAGCACATCCCAGTCCTTTGTCAGTTTATAGAGGATTTTGGGGTTCCAAACCTTTTTCCAAGGCCAATGCATTCTTAACAGAGACAGGACAAGAGCCAATTGATTGGCTTAGATAAGGAGAAAATATGCCTCAGTTAGCGACGATTTGCTACATTGATAATGGGAAAGAACTGCTCATGCTCCATCGCAATAAAAAGCCAAATGATGTTCATAAAGGAAAATGGATTGGTGTGGGTGGTAAGCTGGAGCGTGGAGAGACGCCTCAGGAATGCGCGGCGCGTGAAATCCTTGAAGAAACAGGACTCAAAGCCAAACCAGTTCTAAAAGGTGTTATCACTTTTCCTGAATTTACGCCAGATTTAGACTGGTACACCTATGTTTTTAAAGTGACGGAGTTCGAGGGGGACTTGATTGACTGCAATGAGGGAACGCTAGAATGGGTTCCCTATGATGAGGTTTTGAGCAAGCCAACTTGGGAAGGGGATCATACCTTTGTTGAGTGGCTTTTAGAGGATAAACCCTTCTTTTCAGCTAAGTTTGTTTATGATGGTGATAAATTGTTGGATACCCAAGTCGATTTCTATGAATAAAGGAGAAAGTAGATGCTACTAATCAAAAATGGTCGTGTAATGGATCCCAAATCTGGTTTGGATCAAGTGTGTGATGTCTTAGTTCAAGATGGGAAAATTATCAAAATTGCGCCTGAAATCACTGAAGAAGGAGCAGAAAAGATTGATGCTAGTGGTCTTGTAGTTGCTCCTGGCTTGGTCGATATTCATGTTCATTTCCGTGAACCTGGTCAAACCCACAAGGAGGATATCCATACTGGTGCCCTAGCAGCCGCTGCAGGTGGTTTTACAACGGTTGTCATGATGGCTAATACTAGTCCAACCATTTCGGACGTGGAGACCTTGCAAGAAGTTCTCCAGTCAGCTGCCAAGGAAAATATCAATGTCAAGACGGTTGCGACCATTACTAAGAACTTTAATGGCCAAGACTTGACTGACTTTAAGGCGCTTTTAGAAGCAGGTGCCGTTGGTTTTTCTGATGACGGTATTCCGCTTGAAAGCAGTAAAGTTGTCAAGGAAGCCATGGAAGAAGCCAAAAAGCTCAATACCTTTATCAGTCTTCATGAGGAAGATCCAGGTCTGAATGGGATTCTTGGATTTAATGAAAACATTGCTAAAGAACATTTCCATATCTGCGGTGCGACTGGAGTAGCTGAGTATGCTATGATGGCGCGTGATGTCATGATTGCCTATGCAACTAAGGCTCATGTTCACATTCAGCATTTGTCTAAGGAAGAAAGTGTTAAAGTAGTTGAGTTCGCTCAAAGTTTGGGAGCGCAAGTCACAGCAGAAATAGCGCCACAGCATTTCTCTAAGACGGAAGCACTTCTTTTGACACAAGGAAGCAATGCTAAGATGAATCCGCCACTTCGTTTGGAATCAGACCGTCGTGCTGTTATCGAAGGTCTCAAGTCAGGTGTCATCACAGTTATCGCAACTGATCATGCCCCTCACCATGCAGATGAGAAAAATGTTGAGGATATTACCAAAGCGCCATCTGGTATGACTGGTTTAGAAACATCACTGTCCCTTGGCTTAACCTATTTGGTCGAAGCAGGAGAGTTGACCTTGATGGAATTACTTGAAAAAATGACATACAACCCAGCCAAGCTTTATAACTTTGAAGCAGGTTACTTGGCTGAGAATGGTCCAGCAGATATCACTATTTTTGATGCCAAGGTTGACCGCCTTGTGAACTCCCATTTTGCTTCCAAAGCAGCTAATTCACCATTCATTGGTGAAAGCTTAAAAGGGCAGGTTAAATATACCATCTGTAAGGGACAAATCGTCTATCAAAACTAGGTGGAAGTCTGCTCTGTAAACAAAAAGAATAGAGAGCCTATATGTACCAGACCCATCATTTTAAAGACAAATTTATCTTATTTTTAAAGATATTTTTCCCTATCCTGATTTATCAATTTGCCAATTATTCTGCATCCTTTGTTGATACGACTATGACTGGTCAATACAATACCATGGACTTGGCTGGTGTGTCTATGGCAACCAGTATCTGGAATCCTTTCTTTACCTTTCTAACAGGGATTGTATCGGCCTTGGTGCCCATCATTGGTCACCATCTTGGACGAGGAAAAAAGGAAGAAGTTGCGTCTGATTTTTACCAGTTCATCTATTTGGCCTTGGGTCTATCTGTGGTCTTGCTGGGGATGGTGCTTTTCTTGGCACCACCAATCTTGAATCGTATTGGACTCGAAGCACCAGTGGCGGCAGTAGCGGTTCGCTATCTTTGGTTTTTATCTATCGGAATTATCCCCTTGTTGCTCTTTAGTGTCATTCGTTCCTTGCTGGATTCGCTGGGCTTGACCAAACTTTCCATGTATCTCATGCTTTTGTTACTTCCTCTCAATAGTGGATTTAACTATCTCTTGATTTACGGGGCCTTTGGAGTTCCGGAGCTGGGAGGTGCTGGGTCTGGTTTAGGAACTTCCTTGGCCTACTGGGTCTTACTGGGAATTTCTGTACTGGTTTTATTTAAACAGGAGAAGCTTAAAGCCCTACGCCTTGAGAAACGAATTCCACTTAATATGGATAAAATCAAGGAAGGAGTTCGCTTAGGTCTGCCTATTGGGGGAACTGTCTTCGCGGAAGTGGCTATCTTTTCCGTGGTTGGTTTGATTATGGCTAAGTTTTCGTCCTTGATTATCGCTAGTCACCAGTCAGCTATGAATTTTTCATCTCTCATGTATGCTTTCCCTATGAGTATCTCATCGGCTATGGCTATTGTCGTTTCCTATGAAGTTGGAGCCAAGCGGTTTGATGATGCGAAAACCTATATTGGTCTAGGAAGATGGACTGCCCTCATTTTTGCGGCCTTCACCTTAACCTTCCTTTACATTTTTAGGGGAAATGTGGCCAGTCTTTATGGTAACGACCCAGAATTTATTGATTTGACAGCGCGTTTTTTAACTTATAGTCTTTTCTTTCAGTTAGCAGATACCTTTGCGGCACCGCTTCAGGGAATTTTACGAGGTTATAAGGATACAGTTATCCCTTTTTACCTTGGTTTGCTTGGTTACTGGGGCGTAGCAATCCCAGTGGCTATGGTATTCGACTCTCTAACAGATTTTGGAGCTTATTCTTACTGGATTGGTTTGATTATTAGTCTAATTGTGAGCGGGGCTCTCTACCGTTGGCGTTTAACTGTGATTATGAAGAGATTTGAATCCTTAGCAAAATCTAAATGTTAAAAAAGTTTGTGAAAAAATATTCTTAGTAAGAAAATCCCTTGTTCTAATTGGGTTTTCTTTTTTATTTTGTGAAATTTCCTTTAGAAAAACTTTGACAGTATTTTCTAAAAACGGTAAAATAGTAAGGTAAGAAGAAAGTTAGAAAGGCAAGAAGATGTCGACTTTAGATAAAAATCTTTTGCTAGAAATGTTCCGTAAGATGGAAGAAATCCGTCGTATGGACTTAAAAATTGCGCAATTAGTAAAGAAAGGAAAAGTGCCAGGAATGACGCACTTTTCTGTTGGAGAAGAGGCAGCTAACGTGGGTGCTATGTTAGCTCTCAATCCAGATGATCTGATCACATCAAACCACCGTGGTCATGGACAAGCTATTGCCAAAGGAATTGACCTTAATGGAATGATGGCTGAAATCCTTGGAAAATACACCGGAACCTGTAAAGGTAAAGGTGGATCTATGCATATAGCCGACCTTGATGCTGGTAACCTTGGTGCCAATGGTATCGTAGGTGGAGGTATGGGAATCGCTGTTGGTGCAGCCCTCAGTCAACAAATGCAAAATACTGGAAAAATCGTCGTTTGCTTCTTTGGAGATGGAGCGACCAACGAAGGTGTTTTCCACGAAGCAGTGAACATGGCTTCTATCTGGAACCTGCCAGTTATTTTCTATTGCATTAACAACGGTTACGGTATCTCTGCGGATATCAAGAAAATGACTAATGTAGAACATATCCATCAACGTAGCGCCGCTTATGGAATTCCTGGAATGTTCATCGAAGATGGAAACAATGTCATCGATGTCTATGAAGGATTTAAGAAAGCTGTAGATTATGTTCGTGGTGGTAATGGTCCAGTCTTGATTGAAAGTGTAACTTATCGCTGGCTCGGTCACTCATCATCTGACCCTGGTAAATATCGCACGCGCGAAGAAGTGGAATTGTGGAAACAAAAAGACCCAATCGAAAACCTCCGCAATTACCTTATTGAAAATAACATTGCAAGTGCCGAAGAATTGGAAGAAATTCAAGCGCAAGTTAAGGAAGCAGTAGAAGCTTCTGTGAAATTTGCAGAAGAAAGTCCATTCCCACCGCTTGAATCAGCATTTGAAGATATTTACGCAGACTAAGGAGAAAGAGATAAAATGGAAACAAAAACAATGTCCTTCCGTGACACCATTATCCTTGCTATGTCTGAGGAAATGCGTCGCGATGAAAATGTGTTCTTGATGGGAGAAGACGTCGGCGTCTTCGGAGGAGACTTCGGAACTTCTGTTGGAATGCTTGAAGAATTTGGTCCAGAACGTGTCCGTGACTGTCCGATTTCTGAAGCTGCCATCTCTGGAGCAGCAGCAGGAGCAGCCATGACAGGACTTCGTCCAATCGTCGATATGACTTTCATGGACTTTTCTGTCATTGCCATGGACAATATCGTCAACCAAGCTGCTAAAACACGCTATATGTTTGGTGGTAAGGGACAGGTTCCAATGACTGTCCGTTGTGCAGCTGGTAACGGAGTTGGTTCTGCCGCCCAGCACTCGCAATCACTAGAGTCTTGGTTTACTCACATTCCTGGACTTAAGGTTGTGGCTCCAGGTACACCTGCGGACATGAAAGGACTGCTTAAGTCTTCTATCCGTGATAATAACCCAGTTATCATCCTTGAGTACAAGTCAGAATTTAACCAAAAAGGGGAAGTGCCAGTTGATCCAGACTACACAATACCACTTGGGGTTGGGGAAATCAAACGCGAAGGAACGGATGTAACAGTTGTTACTTATGGGAAAATGCTTCGCCGTGTGGTTCAAGCTGCTGAAGAATTAGCAGAAGAAGGAATTTCTGTTGAGATTGTTGACCCACGTACCCTTGTTCCGCTTGATAAGGATATTATCATTAACTCAGTTAAGAAGACTGGTAAGGTTGTTCTGGTCAACGATGCCCACAAAACAAGTGGCTATATCGGAGAGATTTCAGCAATTATTTCAGAGTCAGAGGCATTTGACTATCTAGATGCACCAATCCGCCGTTGCGCAGGAGAAGATGTGCCGATGCCTTATGCACAAAACCTAGAAAATGCAATGATTCCAACAGTTGAAAGCATCAAAGATGCCATCCGTAAGACTTATAACAAAGAATAGATTTACATAAGATAAGTTATGTAAAAAACTGTATCCTATAGCAAAAAGAGTCGGTTCGATAATAACCGACGAATGAATTAGTAAGTCTACAAGGTTGACCGCTGATAGCGGCAACCGTAGCAACTTGAGACACGTGTTGTATCCAAGTGATCTGAAGAGTTGCGACATGAGTGAGTCGAATCGATAATATTCGACAAATGAATTAGTAAGTCTACTAGGTTGTCCGCATGATAGCGGCAACCGTAGCAACTTGAGATACGTGTTGTATCCAAGTTGCTTGTAGAGTTGAATTCGGACGGAGGTCTGCGAAAAAAAGATAGATTTCCTTGTGTTCATCGAACACATCGTCAATCTCCTATTTTTTCATTGCCCTCTGCGTCCTTAATATCTTAGTATAGAATTGGAGAGGTCATGGCTGATGACAAGCTAAGAGCGACTCCTGCAGCTAGAAAGTTAGCGGATGATTTAGGTATCAACCTCTACGACGTTTCTGGCTCAGGTGCAAACGGTCGTGTCCACAAAGAAGACGTGGAAACTTATAAAGACACAAACGTGGTTCGCATTTCGCCACTTGCAAAACGAATTGCCCTCGAACATAACATTGCTTGGCAGGAAATCCAAGGAACTGGTCATCGTGGTAAAATCATGAAGAAGGATGTTTTGGCCTTGCTTCCTGAAAATATTGAAAACGATACTATCAAGTCTCCTGCTCAGATTGAAAAAGTGGAAGAAGTTCCTGATAACGTAACACCATACGGTGAAATTGAACGTATTCCAATGACACCAATGCGTAAGGTTATTGCCCAACGGATGGTTGAATCTTACCTAACTGCTCCAACCTTCACACTCAATTATGAAGTTGATATGACTGAAATGTTGACTCTTCGTAAGAAGGTTCTTGAGCCAATCATGGAAGCAACTGGGAAGAAGACTACTGTAACAGACCTTCTTTCACTTGCAGTTGTTAAGACTCTTATGAAACACCCGTACATCAACGCTTCATTGACAGAAGACGGCAAGACTATTATTACTCATAATTATGTCAACCTTGCCATGGCAGTTGGGATGGATAATGGATTGATGACACCTGTTGTTTACAATGCGGAGAAGATGAGTCTTTCAGAGTTGGTTGTTGCATTCAAAGACGTTATTGGCCGTACCTTGGATGGTAAATTGGCTCCAAGTGAGTTGCAAAATTCAACATTTACTATCAGTAACTTGGGAATGTTTGGCGTGCAGTCCTTTGGTCCTATCATTAACCAACCCAACTCAGCTATCCTTGGTGTCAGTTCGACAATCGAGAGGCCAGTTGTCGTCAATGGTGAAATTGTGATTCGCCCTATCATGAGCCTAGGATTAACCATTGACCACCGTGTTGTAGATGGTATGGCTGGTGCTAAGTTTATGAAAGACTTGAAAGAATTGATTGAAAATCCAATCTCAATGTTGATTTAAGAACAAGAGTATTCATTTTTAAGATATAGATAAAGGAAGGAAGACATGGCCTTAGAAGTAATTATGCCGAAAGCCGGCGTGGATATGACAGAAGGACAAATCGTCCAATGGAATAAAAAAGTCGGAGAATTTGTAAAAGAAGGAGAAATCCTTTTAGAAATCATGACTGACAAAGTCAGCATGGAATTGGAAGCAGAAGAAGATGGTTATTTGATTGCTATCCTCAAAGGAGATGGCGAAACTGTCCCTGTAACGGAAGTTATCGGTTACCTGGGCGAAGAAGGGGAAAATATCCCAACAGCTGGAGCCGCAGCGCCAGAAGCTAGCCCTGCACCTGTAGCAAGTGCCTCAAACGATGATGGTAAGAGCGATGATGCTTTTGATATCGTTGTGATTGGTGGAGGTCCTGCTGGTTATGTTGCAGCCATCAAAGCTGCCCAACTCGGCGGTAAGGTTGCCCTTGTTGAGAAATCTGAACTTGGTGGAACCTGCTTAAACCGTGGATGTATTCCAACCAAGACCTACCTTCATAACGCTGAAATTATCGAAAACATCGGTCATGCCGCAAACCGTGGTATCGTAATCGAAAATCCAAACTTCACTGTAGATATGGACAAACTCCTTGAAACTAAGTCTAAGGTTGTCAATACTTTGGTTGGCGGAGTTGCAGGTCTTCTTCGTAGCTATGGAGTTACTGTTCATAAGGGAATTGGTACCATCACTAAAGACAAGAATGTCTTGGTAAATGGTTCGGAATTGCTTGAAACCAAGAAAATCATCCTTGCTGGTGGTTCAAAAGTCAGCAAGATCAACGTCCCTGGTATGGAATCTCCACTTGTCATGACCAGTGATGACATTCTCGAAATGAACGAAGTTCCAGAAAGTCTTGTCATCATCGGTGGTGGAGTTGTCGGTATCGAACTCGGTCAGGCCTTCATGACATTTGGTTCAAAAGTAACTGTTATCGAAATGATGGACCGTATCGTGCCAGCTATGGATGCAGAAGTGTCTAAGAACCTTCGCTTGATCCTTGAGCGTAAAGGAATGACCATCTTGACTGGTACTAAACTGCAAGAAATCATCGAGGAAAATGGTCAACTTCGTATCAAAGTTGAAGGAAAAGACGATATCATCGCTAGCAAAGCTCTCCTTTCAATTGGTCGTGTTCCAGACCTTGAAGGTATCGGAGATGTTGAATTTGAATTAGACCGTGGTCGCATCAAGGTCAACGAATACATGGAAACTTCTGTACCAGGCATTTATGCACCAGGTGACATCAATGGTACTAAGATGTTGGCTCACGCAGCCTTCCGTATGGGTGAAGTTGCCGCTGAAAATGCTCTTAAAGGAAATCATGCTGTTGCCAAGTTGAATTTGACTCCTGCAGCTATCTACACACTTCCAGAAGTAGCAGCAGTTGGTTTGACTGAAGAACAAGCCCGTGAGAAATATGATGTCCAAATCGGTAAATTCAACTTTGCTGCTAACGGTCGTGCCATTGCCTCAGATGCAGCTCAAGGTTTCGTAAAAGTCATTGCAGATAAGAAATACGGAGAAATCCTTGGTGTTCATATCATCGGTCCTGCAGCTGCAGAATTGATCAATGAAGCGTCGAGCATTATCGAAATGGAAATTACTGTTGAAGAAATGCTGAAGACTATCCACGGACACCCAACCTACTCTGAAGTGATGTATGAAGCATTTGCGGATGTTTTAGGAATGGCCATCCATTCACCTAAGAAAAAATAAAACAAAGATAGAATAGACTGGAAAGGTGTTTTCAAGTCTCTATCGTATAAAGGGATATCATGAAATATATTATCAATCATTCAAACGACACTGCCTTTAATATCGCCTTGGAAGAATATGCCTTTAAACATCTTTTGGATGAGGATCAAATCTTCCTTCTTTGGATCAATAAACCATCTATCATTGTTGGTCGTCACCAGAACACTATCGAAGAAATCAACCGTGATTATGTTCGCGAAAATGGTATTGAGGTGGTTCGCCGTATCAGTGGTGGTGGGGCTGTTTACCATGATTTGAACAATCTCAACTATACCATCATTTCAAAAGAAGATGAAAACAAGGCTTTTGACTTCAAGAGCTTCTCAACTCCAGTTATCAATACTTTGGCACAACTCGGTGTTAAAGCTGAGTTCACAGGCCGTAACGACTTAGAAATCGACGGTAAGAAATTCTGTGGTAATGCCCAAGCCTATATCAATGGCCGTATCATGCACCACGGTTGCTTGCTCTTTGACGTTGATTTGTCAGTCCTTGCTAACGCCCTCAAGGTTTCAAAGGACAAATTTGAGTCAAAAGGTGTCAAATCCGTCCGTGCTCGTGTCACCAATATTGTCAATGAATTACCAGAAAAAATCACAGTCGAAGAATTCCGTGATTTACTCTTGGAATACATGAAAAAAGAGTATCCAGAGATGACAGAATACGTTTTTTCTGAGGAAGAACTAGCTGAAATTAACCGTATCAAAGATACTAAGTTTGGAACTTGGGACTGGAACTACGGTAAATCACCTGAATTTAACGTCCGTCGTGGAACAAAATTCACCAGTGGTAAGGTCGAAGTCTTTGCTAATGTCGTCGAATCAAAAATCCAAGACATCAAGATTTATGGTGACTTCTTTGGTATCGAAGACGTTGCAGCTGTAGAAGATGTCCTTCGTGGCGTTAAATACGAACGCGAAGATGTTCTTAAAGCGCTAGAAACCATTGATATCACACGCTACTTCGCTGGTATTAGCCGTGAAGAAATCGCTGAAGCGGTAGTAGAGTAAAGAAAAGCTATTTGTTAGTTATTGTGGGTTGCAAAAAAGATATTATCTGGATAGGACAAGTCTTAAAACCTGCTGAACGAGAATCAAAAAGAACTCACTTCCAATGCTTAATAAAAAAACTCGGAAGTTTGTTCTGAGTCAACTAAATACGACTATTTGCAATTGAATATAGAGATGAGAAGGTCAGTAGTAGATTATCTGTGAGGTGACACAGACATGAGTTATTTTTGATTTCCGCATAGTATTAACACCCCAAAAGACTATTATTTCTATAGTTGAACGATACCTCAAAAGTTAGACATAGAAAATCTAATTTTTGGGGTATTTTATAATTCTTAATTTAGGATTTTTTAGTATCAAAAGATGTTTCATAAAATATGGACTCAACCTTTCAACTTAATCCGATTTATTGCTTACTATCTCCAATAAAATTGAAAAGGATGGAAAAAAGGATAAATTTATGATATACTTTATTTTAAAGACCTTATTAGAAATCTTGAAAGAGTATTGAAAACTTAGAATGAGAAAAATTGTTATCAATGGTGGATTACCACTACAAGGTGAAATCACTATTAGTGGTGCTAAAAATAGCGTTGTGGCCTTAATTCCAGCTATCATATTGGCTGATGATGTGGTGACTTTGGATTGCGTTCCAGATATTTCGGATGTAGCAAGCCTTGTCGAAATTATGGAATTGATGGGAGCTACTGTTAAGCGTTATGACGATGTCTTGGAGATTGATCCAAGAGGTGTTCAAAATATTCCAATGCCTTATGGTAAAATTAATAGTCTTCGTGCATCTTACTATTTTTATGGGAGCCTCTTAGGCCGTTTTGGTGAAGCGACAGTTGGTCTACCGGGAGGATGTGATCTAGGTCCTCGTCCTATTGACCTACACCTTAAGGCTTTTGAAGCTATGGGTGCCACTGTTAGCTACGAGGGAGATAACATGAAGTTATCTGCTAAAGATACAGGACTTCACGGTGCAAGTATTTACATGGATACGGTTAGTGTTGGTGCGACGATTAATACGATGATTGCTGCGGTTAAAGCAAATGGTCGTACTATTATTGAAAATGCAGCCCGTGAACCTGAGATTATTGATGTTGCAACTCTCTTGAATAATATGGGAGCTCATATCCGTGGTGCAGGAACTAATATCATCATTATTGATGGTGTTGAAATATTACATGGAACCCGTCATCAGGTGATTCCAGACCGTATCGAAGCTGGAACCTATATTTCTTTAGCTGCTGCAGTCGGCAAGGGGATTCGTATAAATAATGTTCTTTACGAACACCTAGAAGGATTTATTGCTAAGCTGGAAGAAATGGGAGTGAGAATGACTGTATCTGAAGACAGCATTTTTGTCGAAGAGCAGTCTAATTTGAAAGCAATCAATATTAAGACAGCTCCTTACCCAGGATTTGCAACTGATTTGCAACAACCGATTACCCCACTTTTACTAAGAGCGAATGGTCGTGGTACAATTGTTGATACGATTTACGAAAAACGTGTAAATCATGTTTTTGAACTAGCAAGGATGGATGCGGACATTTTGACAACAAATGGTCATATTTTGTACACAGGTGGACGTGATTTGCGTGGGGCAACTGTTAAAGCAACTGACCTGAGAGCTGGGGCTGCACTAGTCATTGCTGGGCTTATGGCTGAAGGTAAAACTGAAATTACAAATATCGAGTTTATCTTACGTGGTTATTCTGATATTATTGAAAAATTACGTAATCTAGGAGCGGATATTACACTTGTTGAGGATTAAACCGTAGAGGTGTTTATGAATATTTGGACCAAATTAGCAATGTTTTCTTTTTTTGAAACGGATCGCTTGTATTTGCGTCCTTTCTTTTTTAGTGATAGTCAAGACTTCCATGAGATAGCCTCAAATCCTGAAAATTTACAATTTATTTTCCCAACTCAGGCAAGTCTGGAAGAAAGTCAATATGCACTGGCCAATTACTTTATGAAGTCCCCTTTGGGAGTGTGGGCTATTTGTGACCAGAAAAATCAACAAATGATTGGTTCTATTAAATTTGAGAAGTTAGATGAAATCAAAAAAGAAGCTGAGCTTGGCTATTTTTTGAGAAAAGATGCTTGGTCGCAAGGATTTATGACAGAGGTTGTTAGAAAAATTTGTCAGCTTTCTTTTGAGGAATTTGGATTAAAACAATTATCCATCATTACCCATCTTGAAAATGAATCTAGTCAACGGGTTGCCCTTAAGTCTGGATTCCGTTTGATTCGTCAGTTTAAGGGAAGTGATCGTTACACAAGAAAAATGCGGGATTATCTTGAATTTCGGTATGTAAAAGGAGAATTCAATGAGTAAGCATCAGGAAATTCTAAGCTATTTGGAGGAATTACCAGTAGGTAAAAGGGTCAGTGTGCGTAGCATTTCAAACCATCTGGGAGTCAGTGATGGAACTGCCTATCGGGCCATTAAAGAAGCTGAAAATCGTGGAATTGTGGAGACTCGACCAAGAAGTGGTACTATCCGTGTTAAATCTCAGAAAGTTGCTATCGAAAGATTAACATTTGCAGAAATTGCAGAAGTGACTTCTTCTGAGGTTTTGGCTGGGCAAGAAGGTTTAGAGAGAGAATTTAGCAAGTTTTCAATCGGTGCCATGACTGAACAAAATATCCTGTCCTACCTTCATGATGGGGGACTCTTGATTGTTGGAGACCGGACTCGTATTCAATTATTAGCGCTGGAAAATGAAAATGCTGTTCTGGTTACAGGTGGATTTCAGATTCATGATGATGTGCTTAAACTGGCCAATCAAAAAGGAATTCCTGTTTTAAGAAGCAAACATGACACTTTCACTGTCGCGACCATGATCAATAAAGCCTTGTCAAATGTTCAAATCAAAACAGATATTTTGACAGTTGAGAAACTTTACCGTCCGAGTCATGAGTATGGTTTTCTGAGAGAGACTGACACTGTTAAAGATTATTTGGACTTAGTACGTAAGAATCGAAGCAGTCGTTTTCCAGTTATTAACCAACATCAGGTTGTCGTTGGAGTTGTAACTATGAGAGATGCGGGCGATAAGTCACCAAGTACCACAATTGATAAGGTCATGTCTCGTAGTCTATTTTTGGTTGGATTATCGACAAATATTGCCAATGTGAGTCAACGGATGATCGCAGAAGATTTTGAAATGGTACCGGTTGTTCGGAATAATCAAACCTTGCTTGGAGTTGTGACACGGCGAGATGTCATGGAGAAGATGAGTCGTTCTCAAGTTTCGGCTCTACCAACTTTTTCTGAGCAGATTGGTCAAAAACTCGCTTATCACCATGATGAAGTCGTCATTACAGTGGAACCCTTTATGCTTGAGAAAAACGGTGTTTTAGCTAACGGTGTATTGGCAGAGATACTGACTCATATGACCCAAGATTTAGTTGTGAATAGTGGTCGCAATCTCATTATCGAACAAATGCTGATCTACTTTTTGCAGGCTGTTCAGATAGATGATATACTGCGCATTCAAGCACGGATTATCCATCATACGAGACGATCAGCTATTATTGATTATGATATTTATCATGGTCACCAGATTGTTTCAAAAGCAAATGTGACTGTTAAAATTAATTAGAAACTAGGAGAAAAAATGATAACATTAAAATCAGCTCGTGAAATCGAAGCTATGGACAAGGCTGGAGATTTTCTAGCAAGTATTCATATCGGCTTACGTGATTTGATTAAGCCAGGCGTAGATATGTGGGAAGTTGAAGAATACGTCCGCCGTCGTTGTAAGGAAGAAAATTTCCTTCCACTTCAGATTGGGGTTGACGGTGCCATGATGGACTATCCTTATGCTACCTGTTGCTCTCTTAACGATGAAGTAGCTCATGCCTTCCCTCGTCACTATATCTTGAAAGATGGTGATTTGCTCAAGGTCGACATGGTTTTGGGAGGCCCAATTGCTAAATCTGACCTGAATGTCTCAAAATTAAACTTCAACAATGTGGAGCAAATGAAAAAATACACTCAGAGCTATGCTGGTGGTCTTGCAGACTCATGTTGGGCTTATGCTGTTGGTACACCGTCCGAAGAAGTGAAAAATCTGATGGATGTAACTAAAGAAGCCATGTATAAGGGGATTGAGCAAGCTGTTGTTGGAAATCGTATCGGGGATATCGGTGCGACTATTCAAGAATACGCTGAAAGCCGTGGTTACGGTGTAGTGCGTGATTTGGTTGGTCATGGTGTTGGCCCAACTATGCACGAAGAACCAATGGTTCCTAACTATGGTATTGCTGGTCGTGGACTCCGTCTTCGTGAAGGAATGGTCTTGACCATTGAACCGATGATTAATACAGGTGACTGGGAAATCGATACAGATATGAAGACTGGTTGGGCGCATAAGACCATTGACGGTGGCCTATCTTGTCAATATGAACACCAATTTGTCATTACTAAGGATGGTCCGGTAATCTTGACTAGCCAAGGTGAAGAAGGGACTTATTAAAATAAGTAAAAGTAGATTGAAGAAAAAGTGGCTCTTTGGACAATTTTCTTCAATTTTTTCTTTTATCTATAGTGAAATGAAAAAACCGAACAATTTGATTGAGAAATTCAAATCAATTTCTAACAATGTTTTAGAAAACATAGTGTACTATTAAAGAGTTTGTTTCATATAATATAATTACAAAAACAGTTAACCGTAGCAAACTTGATACAAATTTTAATATTTATAGTACAATAGGTTTAAATTCTTAAGAAAGTTGGTTCTTTATTGGAAACGCTAGTATTTTCAATCTCCGTTTTTTTAGCAGGGGTCTTGTCCTTCTTTTCTCCTTGTATTTTTCCACTTCTGCCAGTTTATGCTGGAATTTTGCTGGATGATCAGGAAAGTGCAAAAAGTTTCTCCTTATTTGGAAGAAAAGTTGCCTGGTCAGGTCTGATTCGAACACTTTGCTTTATCGCAGGTATCTCTCTTATTTTCTTTATTTTAGGATTTGGTGCTGGTTACTTTGGTAATATTCTCTATGCCAATTGGTTTCGCTATACCATGGGAACAATTATTATCATTTTAGGCCTTCACCAGATGGAAATTTTTCATTTTAAGAAATTAGAGGTTCAAAAAAGCTTTACTTTTAAGAAATCAGAAGCCAATCGTTATTGGTCGGCCTTTTTACTTGGTATTACCTTTAGCTTTGGTTGGACGCCGTGTATTGGTCCGGTTTTAAGTTCTGTTTTAGCGCTTGCAGCTTCTGGGGGCAATGGCGCTTGGCAAGGTGCTATCTATACCTTGATTTACACTCTAGGGATGGCCATTCCTTTCTTGGTTTTGGCTCTAGCTTCAGGAGTCGTGATGCCTTATTTTAGTAAAATCAAGCGTCATATGATGCTGCTGAAGAAAATTGGTGGTTTCCTCATTATTTTAATGGGAATTTTGTTACTATTAGGACAAGTAAATGTTCTAGCTGGAATTTTTGAATAAAGGAGAACAAATGAAAAAAGTAATATTTGCTGGCTTAAGCCTCTTGTCATTAGTTGTATTGATGGCCTGTGGTGAGGAAGAAACTAAAAAGACTCAAGCAGCACAACAATCCCCAAAACAACAGCAACAAACGCCTGTACAACAAATTGCTGTTGGGAAAGATGCTCCAGACTTCACATTGCAATCCATGGATGGTAAAGAAGTTAAGTTATCGGATTATAAGGGTAAAAAAGTTTATTTGAAGTTTTGGGCTTCCTGGTGTGGTCCATGTAAGAAAAGTATGCCAGAGTTGATGGAACTAGCGGCGAAACCAGATCGTGATTTCGAAATTCTTAGTGTCATTGCACCAGGAATTCAAGGTGAAAAAACCGTTGAGCAATTCCCACAATGGTTCCAAGATCAAGGTTATAAGGATATCCCAGTTCTTTATGACACAAAAGCAACCACCTTCCAAGCTTATCAAATTCGAAGCATTCCTACAGAATATTTAATTGATAGCCAAGGAAAGATTGGGAAGATTCAATTTGGTGCTATCAGCAATGCGGATGCAGAAGCAGCATTTAAAGAAATGAACTAGCATAGATAAAGAGAATCTGATTACAAATTTCATGGTATAATAGATGGTAACCGTAACGTTGCCGTCTTTTTTGTCGGCCAATAGAAAGAGAAGAGAATGTTAAAGAAAAATGATATTGTAGAAGTTGAAATTGTTGATTTGACCCACGAAGGGGCAGGAGTTGCCAAGGTGGATGGTTTGGTATTCTTTGTCGAGAATGCTTTACCAAGTGAAAAAATCCTCATGCGTGTCCTCAAGGTTAATAAAAAGATTGGTTTTGGGAAGGTTGAAGAATACCTTGTTAAATCACCACACCGTAATCAAGATTTAGATTTGGCTTACCTGCGTTCAGGAATCGCGGATTTAGGTCATCTTGCCTATCCAGAACAGCTCAAATTTAAAACCAAGCAAGTCAAGGACAGTCTTTACAAGATTGCTGGAATTGCTGATGTAGAGGTTGCTGAAACTTTGGGTATGAAAAATCCAGTCAAGTACCGTAACAAGGCACAGGTCCCTGTCCGTAGAGTGAATGGTATCTTGGAAACAGGATTTTTCCGTAAGAATTCCCACGACCTCATGCCTCTAGAAGATTTCTTTATCCAAGATCCTGTGATTGATGAGGTAGTAGTAGGCCTACGTGACTTGCTCCGCCGTTATGATTTGAAACCTTATGATGAAAAGGAACAATCTGGCTTGATTCGAAACCTTGTGGTGCGTCGCGGACACTATTCAGGGCAAATCATGGTTATCTTGGTAACAACTCGTCCCAAAGTTTTTCGTGTGGACCAATTGATTGAACAATTAATCAAGCAATTCCCAGAGATTGTGTCTGTTATGCAAAATATCAATGACCAGAACACTAATGCTATTTTTGGTAAGGAATGGCGCACACTTTATGGACAAGACTTTATCACTGACCAAATGTTGGGAAATGACTACCAAATCGCTGGACCAGCATTTTACCAAGTCAATACTGAAATGGCTGAAAAACTTTATCAAACAGCCATTGACTTTGCGGAGTTAAAAGAAGATGATGTGGTCATTGATGCCTATTCTGGTATCGGGACGATTGGCCTTTCTGTTGCGAAACACGTCAAGGAAGTCTATGGTGTTGAAGTGATTCCAGAAGCAGTTGAGAATAGTAAGAAGAATGCTCAATTGAACAATATTGCAAACGCCCACTATGTCTGTGATACAGCTGAAAATGCCATGAAGAATTGGCTCAAAGACGGTATTCAACCAAGTGTTATATTAGTAGACCCACCAAGAAAAGGGCTCACAGAAAGCTTTATCAAGGCAAGCGCTCAAACAGGAGCTGACCGCATAGCCTATATTTCATGTAATGTCGCAACCATGGCACGTGATATCAAACTCTATCAAGAATTGGGCTATGAATTGAAGAAAGTACAGCCAGTGGATCTATTTCCTCAGACGCATCATGTTGAGTGTGTAAGCTTGTTGGAGAAACGTAGTTAATCCTCAAAAGGTTCCCCAAACCTTTTGAGTCCCGCAGACGCATTATGTTGAGGCGGTATCACTGCTCTTCCGATCTGATACAGTCGAAAAGTAGAAGGGGATGGTATTGGTATCAATCAATGAGTAACAAAGTAACAGCATGATTCGAAACATTTGCTTGTAATTTGCGGAGGAACATCAATATGGATGGAATAACAAAAGATTTTATAAAAACGGCTAAACTAATGAAACAATTATGGCCCCAATTGACCGATAAAGAAGCTATTGATGAAGTAAAAGGATATACGAATGGCAAAAATACTGCAATCTTTACTGAAGTTGAAGGTGACACAATTGTAGGTCTAGCACTATGTTCACTCAGATTTGATTATGTTGAAGGTTGTAAATATAGTCCTGTTGGATTCTTAGAAGGGATTATTGTCGACGAGGAATATCGTTTAAAGGATATTGCTAAAAATCTCTGTACAAAATGTGAGGAATGGGCGAAAAATAAAGGATGTAAGGAATTTGCAAGTGACTGTACTTTAACGAATACCGATTCTATAAGATTTCATCTCAATATTGGATTTCAGGAGGCAAATAGAATTATTCATTTTAAGAAAAAATTATAATTTAGAAACGTAAATAAACTTGTTTAAACTTTATGTATCTTTAGAAAGTGTGAAAGATTGGACGAACAAATTTTTTTGATGGGTGGAAATCCGCCGATAAAGAACCATACGATTGTTAATAAAATTGTGTCATCAAGGAAGATTGAAAGAATTGTTATTTTTACAGTTTTTCGAGATAATTGGCAACCCTATATGAAAAAGTACACGGAAGTTTTCCAAAGTCAATTTCCTAATCCAAACACTGATTACTTACTTTTGGACACTGAGCAGATTGATTTTGATAGCTATTTAGATGCTGATCTAATCATCATCGGTGGAGAAAATACAGAAAAATATATATCTACTTATGTCAATCAGGAGTTCAAAAATTATATCGATCATATGCTTAATAAAGGTACAAAAGTTATAGGGTTCTCTGCAGGAGCCCTATTATTAGGAGAAAAAGTCTATGTTTCACCTAATGATAATTCAGATCATCAGATAAAGATAAAAAATGGATTAGAAGTCTTTAGTCAGTTTTTAATTAGTGTCCATTATGATTCATGGAATGATAAAGCAAATAAGGATAGAGCTGAAGAACTCGTTAATGTTCCCATAATTCCACTAAATGATTATTCCTGTCTTGTATTGGATAAACTTGGAAATATCATAGAGAAAATTGACTAGTTTTAATCATGCGAATCTGAATCTACGAAACTAAAGTATTGATGAAATGAATAACGAAAAGCCTTGATTGTAAGGCTTTTTGTATTGAGGTGGGGAAGTATTATAGTGAGAGTTCAAGTTGAGTGTATTGATGTGACAGCTTGATAGGCTGTCATTCTATTTTCATAAACCCTAGGGAGTACGTGTTTGTTTTCATTGAAAAGGAGTTTTAGAGGAAGAAACATAGTTAACAGACATGAATAAATTATTGAAATGCTTCTATTACTACCAATATTTTCTGTTCCGAATGTGGTTCAGCATAAGGAACTGAGGTAGATTTATAAGAAACTATGACTGGGAAGTTGCAGTCTTTTTAGGAGTTTAATGGTATAATGAGATTATAAATGTGGATATTGTTTAAATTCTCTGGAGAATGCATAATGTTGAATTTAGTAAAAGGTCACCAAGTTAGCTTGGTAGAAAACCTGTTTGAATCATTTACAAAGTTAACTGAACATCATTTGATGGCGAATGTACACGCAGAAAAAATATTAGAAGTTTTTCAACACTTTATTGTGATTCATGACGAGCCCTTGTTTTTTATTTTGGAATTACCTGTCAGTATTGATAGAGAAAAAGTGGTAGCAAAGAATATTATCAAGGAATCCCATAAGGATTTTTATTATATTGATGGTTGTTCAAGAGAGGAATGCTTAGCACTGTTGATTAGATACGGTGATTTACTTGTTAATGATGGACTAAGTAAGTTTGGATTTGGTGGACATAAAAGTCATGATGAGATCATGCTTGATAGCTATAATGTTGTGACAATTTATAGTAAAGAACTATCGAAATTTAATGACTTTTTTGAACCTCATAATATTCAATTTGTAGAAGAACTAGTGACAGCTTGGGGAACTTTTTCTAAGACTTCACCAGGAATCTCTGAAATCTATGAAAGTAATGGAAAAACTGTTTATGATTTGCCTGTAGAATTAGCTGAATGGGGAATATACTTAGTTGAAACTCGAACCGAATAGGCATAACTATAGGTTAGAAATAGGATATTTCAGTTCCTCTAATACTCCAAATTTAACTTTAGTCAATTTGTAGAAGGAAAAGCAAGATGTAAGCACATATCGAGGTTTTGGGACTACTGGAGAAAAAGATATAGTCTACCGTTTCAGGGTTTACAAAAGGCTTGATATTAAGCCTTTTTTGAATTTTGAGTGAAGTATAAATCTAACAGTCTGAGTTGAGATAGTATTATTGATAGCAGTAATGTCTGAAATTTATTTCCACATACTCAGTGGAGGTTCAAAATGTTCCTGCATGTGAGGTGTCTGTGGGAATAGTTTTGGCCCCCCTTTTTTATTTTCAGATATCACTATGATGGTTTGTGGAACTATTTTTCTTATATGGTAGGATAGGTATCAGAGTGAGTAGAATACCCTATAGGTATGTGTTTGTTTCCATAGACTAGGAGGTAATGGGAATAAACATACCCACCTAGCTATGGGGATTTCTCATAGCTTTTTTACTTTCTTCCTTGACAATTGAGCAACTGTTCAACTATAATGGTAATAGTTGAACAGTTGCTCAACTATTATCGATTATTGAGGTATAAGATGTCATTTTTTTCATCTCTATCACCAGTAATGCAAGCTTTATTAGCTGGCTTATTCACCTGTTTTGTACCATTATCGGTGCTAGTTTGGTCTTTTTTGTCAAAACCATTCATCAAAAATTCATGGATATGATGATGGGCTTGGCAGCGGGTATTATGACGGCAGCTGCAGTCTGGTCTTTGCTTGTCCTTTCATTTGGCTATAGCCAGTCAATGGCTGCAAACAGATTTTACTGGTTGCCGACGGCTGTTGGTTTTTATTGTCGGGGGCTTAATTATCCGCTTTATTGATTATTTGGTTCCCCACATGCATTTGAATCAACAGATGAGTGATAAGGAAGGGATTTTGAATCCCCAAAGACCCTTATCAAAGACCATGCTGCTTTATCTGGCGGTAGTGATTCATAATATACCAGAGGGCTTAGCAGTTGGTGTGGCAAATGCCACAACTGGACTTTCCTTTACGTGGATGAGTGCCCTTGGATTAGCCTTGTGAATTGGTATCCAAAATATTCCAGAAGGCTCTGCCTTGTCCTTGCCGCTACGGGCAGAAGGGCGAAGTAGGAAATCAGCTTTCTACTATGGCGCCATGTCAGCGATTGTTGAGCCGATTGCAGTTGTTTTAGGGGCCTATGCTGTTATGTCTATGCCCCAGCTACTATCTTATGCTCTCTCATTTGCGGCAGGAGCCATGATTTATGTTGTAGTGGAAAAACTTGTGTCAGGTGCTCAAGAACACAAGAATACCGATATTGCAACAGGTGAGTTTATGGACGGATTTCTAATTATGATGTTACTTGATACAACTTTAGGATAGGAGGAATACAAAATATGTCACAGTGTTTAACAGCTTGTAATCCAGATTTAATTCAAGGGGTCCATGAGACGGAGTTTGATACCGTTACATTGCTAAATATGTCCAATTTTTTTAAGGCGATTTCTGATCCAACTCGTTTGCGGATTTTACAAGCAGTACGGCAAAATCCAATTTGTGTCGGAGACTTAGCGATTGCGTTACAGATGACCAAATCTGCTATTTCTCACCAACTACGCTATCTGCGGGACTGCCAATTGGTCAAGGGGGAGAAAAAAGGAAAGATGACCTATTATGAACTTGCGGATAATCATGTCGCATCAGTCTTGTCTTTGACACTGAAGCATTTGAAGGAGGAAAAACATGAAGAAAGAGTATGTACTTCGGGGAATTGACTGTGGCAATTGTGCTGCTAAGATTGAACGTGCTGTCAATCAATTGGAGCAGGTAGAATCTGCCACTGTCAATCTGATAGCTCAAAAGCTGACTTTGGAAACAAAAAGCGAAGATGGGATAGATAAGGAAATTATTGACTTAGTAGATGCTATTGAACCTGGAATCGAAGTGATCAGTGAGAAAAAGGAAGAGGCACTTCCAGAAAAACGAGATTGGGCGAAAGAGCTGCTACTTGCTGTTACGATTCTATTTGCCTTCGGCTTTTTCCTGCCAGAGGAGTATTTCTGGATTCGTCTGGTCTATTATCTGACCCTATATATCATTATCGGTCATAAGGTTCTTATCAAGATGGTTCAAAATATTCAACGTGGCAATATTTTTGATGAAAACTTTTTGATGAGTATCGCGACCTTAGGAGCCTTTCTCTTGGGAGAATTTCCAGAGGCAGTAGCCGTCATGCTTTTTTATCAGATTGGGGAGTATTTCCAAGACAAGGCCACCTCTCAATCTCGTCAGTCCATTGCACAATTGATGGATATTCGGTCGGTTAAGGCTTGGAGACTAGAGGGGGGAGAAGCCGTTCAAGTAGACCCTGAAACAGTAAGGGTTGCGGACCATATTTTAGTTAAGCCTGGGGAGAAGGTGCCCCTAGATGGTCTGGTCAGAAAAGGTCGTTCTATTCTGGATACGTCAGCCTTGACAGGAGAATCACTGCCTAGGGAAATTGGCGTTGGTGAGGACATTACAAGTGGTGTGATCAATTTGACTAGTCCATTGGTAATTGAAGTGAGAAAGACTTTTTCGCAATCAACGGTCAACAAAATTTTGGAATTAGTTGAAAATGTAAGCAATAAAAAAGCGGAGACGGAACGGATGATCACACGTTTTTCGCGTGTGTATACACCAGTGGTTGTCGGAATCGCTTTTCTGCTTGCAAGCCTGCCTCCCTTGCTTGGTTTAGGGGAGTGGTCGACTTGGCTTTATCGGGCACTTACCTTTTTAGTCATTTCTTGCCCTTGTGCTCTTGCGGTTTCGGTACCAATGAGTTTCTTTGGCGGGCTAGGGGGAGCATCTAAATTAGGTGTCTTAGTGAAAGGTGGAAATTATTTAGAGGCTCTTGCCAAGTTGGATACGGTCGTATTTGATAAGACGGGGACAATTACAAAAGGTATCTTTGCGGTAGATACCGTTGTCAACGCAGAAGGTATCGAGGATAATATTCTGTACCTCGCTGCCCATTTGGAAAGCTATTCCAATCATCCAATCGCAAACTCGATTCGAACAGCCTATGGACAGGAAGTGGACGAGAATAGGGTGAGTCAGATTACCGAGCTACCAGGGCAGGGCATGTCCGGTAGGATAGATGGCAGACAGCTCTATCTTGGGAATGCTAGATTAATGGAAGTTCAAGGGATTGCTTATCCAGCTATTGACAGCACAGGAACAGTTCTCTATTTGGCAGAGGACAGTCACTTTTTAGGCTATTTCCTTATCACAGACCAAGTGAAGGAGACGAGCATCGAGGCCTTGAAGGATTTACAGGCGGTCGGAATTAAAAAAACGGTTCTCCTTTCAGGTGATCGTCAGGCAGTGGTTGATGAATTTGCACAGCAATTTGCCTTCAATGATGCATTTGGAGATTGCTTGCCTCAGGATAAGGTGAGTACATTTGAGGAAATTCTGACTCAGTCTCAGCAGGCTGTTGCCTTTGTTGGAGATGGAGTGAATGATGCACCGGTTCTTGCTAGGGCAGATGTTGGTATTGCTATGGGAGGGCTAGGTTCGGACGCAGCCATTGAATCAGCAGATGTTGTACTGATGGATGATGACCTTGGAAAACTTCCTCAAGTCATTCGACTGGCTAAAAAGACAGTCAGAATAGCTCGGCAAAACATGACCTTGGCTATTGTAGTTAAACTAATTTTCTTGGTTCTAAGTGGATTGGGAATTTCTAATATGTGGGAGGCAATCTTTGCAGATGTTGGTGTAACGCTACTGGCAGTATGGAATGCATTGAGGACCTTGAGGATAGATACCTCCACTTTGTCAAAGTAAGTGAACAAACAGAGCGATATACAAGTTTTTGTATAATCGCTTTTTTAAACTATGATATGGGCTTTAACGATTTTAACCTAAATCTAGTAACCGTTGAACGTGCATCAATAGAACACACTATGACCATCAACAAGAACTACGTTACTTTCATTAAGGGTATTTTCTGGTAAATTTCAAAAATAAAACCTTGATTTTGCGCCATTTCTTTTTTTCCTTCCCGAAGGCGCGGGAGTACACCCCTTTTGTTAAGGATTTATCCCTTTTTAAATAAAAATAATACAAGTAGGACACTTCTAAAAGTGATCTACTTTTTTTAAATATTTTCATTCTAAAGTTTAATTTTAAACAACAACTCTATCACTTTCGTTATATAATATAGATGTTGACTAACTCCACACGTTGAGTGTGTAAGTTTGTTAGTCAAGGAGTAAAACGACGAAGATTAGCATTTACTTCCGCCCATGCGATAGCTGTCCGTGATTGACAAGTGCTAGCACGCAGACAGAACGGAGATAGCGAACCGCTGAGTGTGTCGCTCTGCTCGTAAAAGCTTAGAAACCTTTGAACGAAAGGGATAATGAAAGCCTTGATTGCAAGGATTTTTGCTTTATGGTGGGTAAGTATCAGAGTGAGAAAATTTTTGGAATGAGTAGAAGTGATAGCTAGAAATTATCAGTTTCTATTTCCATTTACCCTGTGGGTACGTGTTTGTTTCCATTGACAAGGAGTTTGTGGGAATAGAAATGTACCCACCTTGTTTGAATCAAGTGAAGTGTAGTTGAAGGAAATCTGTTGAAAGCAATACTTCATTTTACCGAATAAGTAATAATTTAGGCAACTTCAAATCGATTAAAAAAAACTATTTTAAAGGTTAAGAGTAGACAAAAATTGTCCACTCTTTTTTGCAAACTCAATTTATCAATAAATGAAATGAGGGAATGTAAAATGAAATATTTTGAGGTTGAGTTAGAAAATCCTGATGAATTTTTAAAACTACAAACAGAAGATTTTGTGAAAGCTAATCGCTTGCTACTAAGGAAGATAATCCAGAGCGTTACAGTCTATGAAGAAAACTTCGTCATATCCTTTAAATCTGGCATCGAATTGGAAGTATGAGTCTCATTCCATAACTTTTATATTGAACATATCATCTTTTTGTGTTATACTATAAATTGATATAAACAAAGATGTAGGAGGAACCGAAACTATGACAGCCTCAATGCGTTTAAGATAAGCTGGCAATAAAAAAAGCAGAATCTATACCCGATGATAGGCTTTTTTGTTGTGCTTATTTATACGATATTGAGCATTCATTAGTTACGGTGAGGATATTGGTTATTTAACTATACCTTTATTTAACTATGTCTTTAATATGAATGTTTCCAAATTGTATGTATGCAGACCAAAAGCCACATTGTGGGGTTTGGCCTGCATTTTTTATTGCCTAGAATGCTATTCAAAATAGAAATTCAAGCAAAATAATATGCAGGAGATAATATAAATGGAAAAATACAACAATTGGAAACGAAAATTTTATGCAATATGGGCAGGGCAAGCAGTATCATTAATCACTAGTGCCATCCTGCAAATGGCGATTATTTTTTACCTTACAGAAAAAACAGGATCTGCGATGGTCTTGTCTATGGCTTCATTAGTAGGTTTTTTACCCTATGCGATTTTGGGACCTGCCATTGGTGTGATAGTGGATCGTCATGATAGGAAGAAGATAATGATTGGTGCCGATTTAATTATCGCAGCAGCTGGTGCAGTGCTTGCTATTGTTGCATTCTGTATGGAGCTACCTGTCTGGATGATTATGATAGTATTGTTTATCCGTAGCATTGGAACAGCTTTTCATACCCCAGCACTCAATGCGGTTACACCACTTTTAGTACCAGAAGAACAGCTAACGAAATGCGCAGGCTATAGTCAGTCTTTGCAGTCTATAAGCTATATTGTTAGTCCGGCAGTTGCAGCACTCTTATACTCCGTTTGGGATTTAAATGCTATTATTGCCATCGACGTATTGGGTGCTGTGATTGCATCTATTACGGTAGCAATTGTACGTATACCTAAGCTGGGTAATCAAGTGCAAAGTTTAGAACCAAATTTCATAAGGGAGATGAAAGAAGGAGTTGTGGTTCTGAGACAAAACAAAGGATTGTTTGCCTTATTACTCTTAGGAACACTATATACTTTTGTTTATATGCCAATCAATGCACTATTTCCTTTAATAAGCATGGAACACTTTAATGGAACGCCTGTGCATATTTCTATTACGGAAATTTCCTTTGCATTTGGGATGCTAGCAGGAGGCTTATTATTAGGAAGATTAGGGGGCTTCGAAAAGCATGTATTACTAATAACAAGTTCATTTTTTATAATGGGGACCAGTTTAGCCGTTTCGGGAATACTTCCTCCAAATGGATTTGTAATATTCGTAGTTTGCTGTGCAATAATGGGGCTTTCGGTGCCATTTTATAGCGGTGTGCAAACAGCTCTTTTTCAGGAGAAAATTAAGCCTGAATATTTAGGACGTGTATTTTCTTTGATCGGAAGTATCATGTCACTTGCTATGCCAATTGGGTTAATTCTTTCTGGATTCTTTGCTGATAAAATCGGTGTAAATCATTGGTTTTTACTATCAGGTATTTTAATTATTGGCATTGCTATAGTTTGCCAAATGATAACTGAGGTTAGAAAATTAGATTTAAAATAAACAATATTGGAGGAATATTTATGTATCTTATTTTCATGTAACTCTTCCTGCTAAAATCGCAGGGTTTTCCCTGCATACAAGCAAATGAAAGCATGCGATTATAGACAGGAGGAAATGTTATGGAATTAATATTAAAAGCAAAAGACATTCGTGTGGAATTCAAAGGACGCGATGTTTTAGATATAAATGAATTAGAAGTATATGATTATGACCGTATTGGTTTAGTAGGAGCAAATGGTGCTGGAAAAAGCACTTTACTCAGGGTACTTTTAGGAGAATTAACTCCCCCAGGATGTAAAATGAATCGTCTGGGTGAACTTGCCTATATTCCCCAGTTGGACGAAGTAACTCTGCAGGAGGAAAAAGATTTTGCACTTGTAGGCAAGCTAGGTGTTGAGCAATTAAATATACAGACTATGAGCGGTGGTGAAGAAACAAGGCTTAAAATAGCACAGGCCTTATCGGCACAGGTTCATGGTATTTTAGCGGATGAACCTACGAGCCATTTAGACCGTGAAGGAATTGATTTTCTAATAGGACAGCTAAAATATTTTACAGGTGCACTGTTAGTTATTAGCCATGACCGCTATTTTCTTGATGAAATAGTAGATAAAATATGGGAACTGAAAGATGGCAAAATCACTGAGTATTGGGGAAACTATTCTGATTATCTTCGTCAGAAAGAGGAAGAACGTAAGAGCCAAGCTGCAGAATACGAACAATTTATTGCGGAACGTGCCCGATTGGAAAGGGCTGCGGAGGAAAAGCGAAAACAGGCTCGTAAAATAGAACAGAAGGCAAAAGGTTCTTCAAAGAAAAAAAGTACTGAAGACGGAGGGCGTTTAGCTCATCAAAAATCAATAGGAAGTAAGGAAAAAAAGATGTATAATGCTGCTAAAACCCTAGAGCACAGGATTGCGGCCTTAGGAAAAGTAGAAGCTCCGGAAGGCATTCGCAGAATTCGTTTCAGGCAAAGTAAAGCATTGGAGCTCCATAATCCATACCCTATAGTCGGTGCAGAAATTAATAAAGTATTTGGGGATAAGGCTCTGTTTGAAAATGCATCTTTTCAAATTCCGTTAGGAGCAAAAGTGGCGTTAACTGGTGGTAATGGAATCGGAAAAACAACTTTAATCCAAATGATCTTAAACCATGAAGAAGGAATTTCTATTTCGCCTAAGGCAAAAATAGGTTACTTTGCACAGAATGGTTACAAGTACAACAGTAATCAGAATGTTATGGAGTTTATGCAGAAGGATTGTGACTACAATATATCAGAAATTCGTTCAGTGCTAGCATCTATGGGGTTCAAACAGAACGATATTGGAAAAAGTTTATCTGTTTTAAGCGGTGGAGAAATTATAAAATTGTTGCTTGCTAAAATGCTCATGGGTAGATATAACATCCTAATAATGGATGAACCCAGTAACTTCCTTGACATACCAAGTTTAGAGGCTTTGGAAATACTAATGAAGGAGTACACCGGAACTATCGTGTTTATCACCCACGATAAACGATTACTCGAAAATGTAGCAGATGTAGTTTATGAAATTAGAGATAAGAAAATAAATCTGAAACATTAAATTTAAGGTAGTCGCTGGTCAGTATAGTCTGTTCTGGTTGGCGACTCCATTGTTAAAGAGTATAAAGACTTTAGATTTTATGAATATTAAAAATAGGAACAGTCAATTGAACTGCTCCTATTTTTCTGCTAAATATATTGTAGTTTTCTTATATGTATAATGATAGATTAGCGGATTCTCATCTACGGTACTTACTTCAAATATGAAGAAGTGATCGCGGTTATCTCTGGACTTTTCCTTATTGAGGACAAAGTAATTCTTACGTGAAGTCGCCATTGTTTTTAGGATATCATCAGTTAGGAAGGTCAATGGAATATTCATGTTAGAGTAGCGGTAGAAGTCACGTTCAAAATCTTGGTAGCTCTCGCTATAATAGTCCATTTGTAGGTGATTACGCTGAAACTCAAGCTGATTCATAGAGCACCTCCTCGACAAGTTCAATACTAATAATGTCTTTTAATTTCAAATTGATGTGACCTGTTGTAGTTTTTATCAAAATGAAATCTTTGGTCAGACTTGGTATTGTTCCAGTGTAGGAAACACGCTTGTTTTTTTCAATCACTTGAATGCGTGTGCGTAGCTGCCCGGCGTATACTTGACTGAGGAGTAATAATTTCTTCTCTAGTGATAAGTCAGACATGTACGTTACTTTGTTTGTATCATCAGAGAGTGCTGATGCATGTTCAGATAGGAAAAAGCCCATCCATTTTTGCATCTTTGTATCCTGGTACTCTCTTGCTGATTGAAATGGTAAATATGAACGGTCAATCATATCAAATCCTTTCTATGCAGAGGCAAGGGTATTTTTATCAAATTGAATCGTAAAACCTTGAATTCCCCCACCTGTGTAACATTCTTTAAAGCGATTGATTACCTCAGTATAGATTATCACAGATGAGCTTGTTGGCTTAATGCTAAATGTAAATTCCAATGGTAATCGGTTTTCAGATTTAGCATGTACTAGTCGTATCGATATTTCAGTTGTTTTGAGTTTTCTCTGACGAAGTTTTGAAGTTGCTGTTTCAACGATTCCATGTAAAAATCTTTCAAGCATTTCAATATCATTACATCCTTTGCTACGGATTTCTGAAAATTGTACTGTATTTTTTTCTTGTTTCATTTTAATCCCTCCAATCCACCCGCGGAATGACCACCGATAAGTTTACTGCGTTCAATATTTCTGGAACCTTCAGTTAGGACGGTTCCTTTTTGTATGGCTAAAAAACCAAACTGTTCTCTGACAACATCAATAGCTGTCTGAAGTCTATTATCTTTTTCAATTTGTTCTACATCATCAAAGAGTGATAGTAGAGTATAGCTTTCATCTACGAAGCCACTATAAGATACACCAATTTGTCTCACTGCACCAGAGGTGTATTTTTTCGGAATAATACAAGTACATGACTCACCATTGTTTTGGGGAGATTTGCGGGTTCAATTTTATTCTGAGCATTTATAGATTTTTTCATCTCAGTCCTAGAATAGCCAATATGAATAGAAACGACAGTAGTCAATACTAGGGCTACTGTTCCGTTCCACAGTATCATTTAAAAATCATTTTCACACCCTTTCGTCTATTAGTATAGAAGAAAGCTCTCAGCACACGTGGAGTGTGTAAGTTTGGTAGTGAAACAGAGCTAATGCTCAAAATAAAGAAACTAAAACTCCATTATTTTAAGATGAAAAACTAAATTTTTCTGTGGAGCTAAAATATTGATAGAGAACAGACCAGAATTTGATAAAATCGTATCCTTTGATGAATTTAATAAGTACTATTGGTATCGTGATGAACTTTCGCAAATATGCAAGTTATTAGAACTTGAATATAGAGGTACCAAACAAGAACTCAATCATATTATTGAGCAGTACTTTAAGGGTAATTTGATTAAAAAATCATCAATAAAAAGGAAAAAGAAACGAGTAGAAGTCGTTACCTTAAATACGCCCTTACTTGAATGTGGATTCTCTTTTAACACTCACTTTAGAGAATATTTCTCAACTTTAACAGATGTTTCGCCATTTAAATTTACTGCTGATATGGCGACTGCTTGGAGAAAAGTAAAAAGAGAAAATGATTTGAGTTTTACAATCCAAGATATGCTAAAAGTTTATTATGGAAATTCAGATTATGCCAAGTATGATCATTCGGTTTGTCAATGGAACCAATTTCTAAAGGATTTCTGTGCAGACGAAAATAGTCTTAACTACTCAAACAAGTTAAAAGTAGCTTCTATTCTTTGGAAAGAAGTTAGAAATTTAAAGGCTGAAAAAATTTATTCAAGGAATCTTTTGACTGAATATGCTGATGAAATAAAAGAGTATGACAAGTAGAAACTCCATTTCCCTTGGTGGCGATAGTGATACACTCGCAGCAATCACAGGAAGCATAGCAGAGGCAGCATATGGTATTCCTGACTGGATAAAGGATAAGGCCTTTTCTTATTTGGATGAATCCTTAAAGTATGTAGTTATGCGATGGGAAAATAGAATAAAAGTCTATTAATCTCCAGTACGTGAGATTTCTCTTTTCTGTAATTTCATTGTATAATGGGAGTACATTTACTTGCATACGACGAAATGTAACCATTTCTAACGAATATTAAGGAGAACATTAATGAAAAAAGCAATGGTAATTATTAACCCTACTTCTGGTGGTGAGAAGGCTTTGGATTACAAAGATAAACTGGAAAATAAAGTAAAAGAATACTTTGAGCACGTAGAAACCAAAATTACTGAAAAAGCTTTGGATGCAACACATTTTGCTGAAGAAGCTTCTCGTGAGCAGTACGATGCAGTGGTTGTGTTTGGTGGAGATGGGACTGTCAATGAAGTTATTTCGGGTATTGCTGAGAGAGACTACATTCCTAAGTTAGGGATTATCCCTGGTGGAACAGGTAACCTCATTACAAAACTTTTGGAAATCAATCAAGACATCGATGGCGCGATTGATGAACTGGATTTTGATTTAACCAATAAGATTGATATCGGTAAAGCAAATGACAATTATTTTGGTTATATCTTTAGTATCGGTTCTCTTCCTGAAGCGATCCACAATGTGGAAATCGAGGACAAGACAAAATTTGGTATTTTAGCCTATGCTGTAAATACCATGAAGTCTGTTATGACGGATCAGGTCTTTAACATTAAGGTTGAGACAGAAAATGGAAATTATGTTGGTGAAGCTAGCCATGTTTTGGTTCTCTTGACAAATTACTTCGCTGATAAGAAAATTTTTGAAGAGAACAAAGACGGCTATGCCAATATTTTGATTCTTAAAGATGCTTCTATATTCTCTAAATTATCCGTTATTCCTGATTTACTAAAAGGAGATGTTGTCTCAAATGACAATATTGAGTATATCAGAGCGCGTAATATCAAGATCTCTTCGGATAGTGAATTGGAGTCTGATGTTGACGGCGATAAATCGGATAACCTACCTGTTGAAATAAAAGTCCTAGCTCAGCGAGTAGAAGTATTTTCGAAACCGAAAGAGTAGAAGGTAAAAATTAGTTTATTATTCACAACGAAATTAAGTTCTATATCAACGATTGGAGGAGGAATGAATTCTCTATTTGATGAATTTCGAACAATTTGTTCTCATTTAAACCAAGTTGGAATCACTCCGACGCTCATGGGGTCTTTGGGGTTTGAATACCGATCAAATGAAGAATGGGGGCCGTCTGACATTGACATTCATGTGCCTGGTGACCCTAGAGGTTGGGAAGCACCCGATCATCTCAGAATTTATGAGTGGGATAAGATAATGAAAGTGATGAAACACTTAGGCTATGCCTTAATAGATATTCATGAGCATGAATTCCAAAAAGATGGTCTGAGTGTTGAATTCGGAAGTATCGATTCTTTACCTGATTTTGCTGGAGTTTCGGAATCGGATATAGAGTTGATTCATCTCGAAAACATCACTTTTCGCGTTCCAAGTTTGGAACAGTTTTTAAGTATTTACAAGGCTTCTTCCCAAGATTCTTATCGAAATGAGCACAATAACAATAAGGATTTTAAAAAAATAGAGTGGTTGCAAAGATATTTGTAAATTATCATTTGAAAAGTAGCAAGTTGTAAGACCAATGTCATTAAGTTAAGAAATTCAAATACAATTCTGTATTTGGGTTTCTTTTTTATGTGATAAACTTATAGTTAAGGAGGGATTTTCCATGATAAAACAAATAAAAGCCCACTTGAATAATAGTATTCAGAGTATCATTAGTCAAAAAGTTGAGTTCGTCAAACAAGATGAACAGGCCTTTACTCGTAAAAGAAGTTTATCACTAGAAACTATGATTCG
>NZ_NCVK01000034.1 GCF_002096845.1 Streptococcus mitis | reverse complement strand
TATCATGGAAAATCCCTCCTTAACTATAAGTTTATCACATAAAAAAGAAACCCAAATACAGAATTGTATTTGAATTTCTTAACTTAATGACATTGGTTTGCTTCTCTCTTTTTTTTTTTTTAATTTCAGTAATTCATTTTGATTGCGTATGCTTTTTTGTTTCATGATTTGTTCAATGAATACTGTAGTTTAGGTACATAAATTAAAATTTAACAGATTGTATAATTCTTACAAACTTTTAAGAAAGTAATTGAAGAGTTTTTTTGCTCCGCCTATAATATATGTTTCAATGTTATAAAAATTGCTGCTATTACGAGTCTAGATAAGTATTAGTTTACATTATAGTGTGAATAGGATTTAATATCTCTTTTGAGGAAGCTACCTTAGCTTTTTTCTACTTGTGTTTTATTGTATAGTGTATCTTTCTTGTTTTGAACAGAATCTTTTATGACATTTGTCATATCTCCTCATGACAGAAGTTTCTAGTGATTCTACCTTCAAAGAATTATACTAGATGTATCAAGTGGAGGAAGAAAAAATGAAACATAAAGTAATTGTCGCAATGAGTTTAGTAGCAGCAGGAGTCATGACTTATCTCATGTTCTCAGGATTGGATGAAGATTTCTATCATTTTCCTTGGGAGCTATTTGCAGGATTTGGAATGATGTCCTGGCTTATCCGAGAAGGTTTGAAATTAGTCTCAGATGTGAAAAAGGAGTTTGAAAAATGAAAAAAGCGTTTCTCTATCTTTTTATTGGACTATCACTAGTGGTATGGTTGGTAGAAATGTTTACAGGTTGGTTTGATCAAGCCTTCCTTCACCAATTCATCCGTGGTGCCTTGGGACTAGGATTTATGATTTTTATCGCCTTTCCTATGGGAATGGAGTGGCTGAAAGGAGAATATTATGAACATGATTAAGGTACAAGGCTTACATAAAAACATCAAGGGTAAGGCTATTTTGAAGGATATTTCCTTTGAGATAGCTGAAGGTGAATGTGTTGCCATGATTGGGCCAAACGGAGCAGGAAAGACCACACTCTTGGACTGTTTGCTCGGAGATAAATTGGTCTCCAGCGGTCAAGTATCTGTTCAAGGTTTACCAGTGACGAGCTCTAAGTTAGATTATACTAGGGCTTATCTCCCCCAAGAAAATGTAATCGTTCAGAAACTAAAGGTAAAAGAGTTGATTGCTTTCTTTCAACGTATTTATCCAAATTCCTTGAACAATCAGGAAATCGATCAACTATTGCAGTTTGATCAGCAACAGAAAGAGCAATTTGCAGAAAAATTGTCAGGTGGGCAAAAGCGTCTCTTTTCTTTTGTCTTGACCTTAATTGGGCGACCAAAGCTTGTCTTTTTAGATGAGCCTACATCGGCTATGGATACCTCAACTCGTCAACGCTTTTGGGAAATTGTTCAGGAACTAAAAGCTAAGGGAGTTACCATTCTCTATTCCTCCCATTATATTGAAGAGGTAGAGCATACAGCGGACCGAATCTTGGTCTTGAATAAGGGAGAGTTGATTCGCGATACAACACCTCTAGCCATGCGCAGTGAGGAGATTGAAAAGCACTTTATCCTTCCTCTAGCATACAAGGAAGTCATTGAGCAGTCTAACTTGGTTGAAAACTGGTCACAAAAACAAGATGCTTTGCAAGTAGTTACACGTGAAGCGGATGCTTTTTGGCAACTGTTAGTGCAAGCAGGATGTAGGATTCAAGAAATTGAAGTCAATAATCGTAGTTTGCTAGATACAATCTTTGAAGAAACACAAAAGGGAGATGACTAAGATGAAACGATGGATCGCACTAAACAAGATAGAATTTCTATTGACCAAACGACAATTAGTCTATTATCTATTATCCGTAGGGATGCCGACAGCCTTCTATTTATTCTTTTCAGGCATGTACCAGGACACACCTGGTGGACCAGCTAATTTTATGCGTGATTACCTCATCTCCATGACAGCCTTTTCCATGATGTCGACAGCTATGTTTTCATTCCCAGCTGTTTTACATACAGATAAAATCAACAACTGGCAGAAAACATTGCGCCATACCCCTGTAAATATGGTAGAATATTATCTATCAAAGATAACCAGTATGATGGTTGATTATTTGGTCTCAATCCTGGTTGTTTTCTCAGTTGGGCACTTGGTCAGAGGTGTGGATATGTCTTTAGGAAGCTGGATTGGGGCTGCGTTCTTGCTGATAGTAGGAAGTGTAGCTTTTGTAGCGCTTGGCTTGACCTTGACACTCTTGCCTTCTAGTCAGCTGATGTCTGTCGTGGGCAATCTTCTCTATCTAGGCTTGGCTGTTTTAGGTGGACTCTGGATGCCCATCTCTTTATTTCCAGACTGGATGCAAGCAATCGGGAAGCGCCTACCAACTTATCAGTTGATGGAGTTGCTCAAGACCTTCTTAAACGAGGGTAGCATCAATCTATCAGCCACAGTTTATCTACTTGTTTTTTCAGCAGTTTTGTTTGGTTTGACCATTTACCTTCAAGGTCATAAGGAGAATGCTTAATGCTTGAAAGACTGAAAAGCATACACTATATGTTTTGGGCCAGTTTAATTTTTATGATTTTCCCCATCCTACCTGTAGTGACTGGGTGGCTTTCTGCCTGGCATTTATTGATTGATATTCTATTTGTAGTGGCGTATTTGGGTGTTTTAACAACTAAGAGCCAGCGCCTATCTTGGCTATATTGGGGCCTCATGCTGACTTATGTAGTTGGGAATACTGCCTTTGTTGCTGTTAATTATATCTGGTTTTTCTTTTTCCTATCCAATCTCTTAAGTTATCATTTCAGCGTAGGTGGTTTAAAGTCTTTACATGTCTGGACTTTTCTTCTTGCTCAAGTCCTTGCTGTGGGACAAATTTTGATTATTCAGAGAATCGAAGTTGAGTTTCTATTCTATCTACTTGTAATTCTTGCTTTTGTCGATTTGATGACTTTTGGTTTGGTTCGGATTCGTATTGTGGAGGATTTGAAAGACGCGCAGGCCAAGCAAAATGCCCAGATAAATCTCTTGCTAGCTGAAAATGAACGTAGTCGTATCGGTCAGGATTTGCATGATAGTCTGGGACATACCTTTGCTATGCTGAGTGTCAAAACGGATCTAGCCTTGCAGTTATTTCAGATGGAGGCTTATCCACAGGTGGAAAAGGAATTAAGAGAAATACAGCAAATTAGCAAAGAATCAATGCGTGAAGTGCGAACCATTGTGGAAAATCTTAAGTCTAGAACTTTGGCATCTGAACTAGATACTGTGAAAAAGATGTTAGAAATTGCTGGAATTGAGGTGGAAACGGATAACCAACTAGATACTGCTAGCCTTACTCAAGAATTGGAGTCAACGGCTTCCATGATTTTGCTTGAGTTGGTGACCAATATCATCAAACATGCCAATGCATCTAAAACTTACTTAAAATTAGAACGGACAGAGAAGGAACTCATTCTAACAGTGAGAGATGATGGCTGTGGCTTTACTTCTATAAAGGGGGATGACCTCCATACAGTTCGAGATCGTGTTCTTCCATTTTCGGGAGAAGTAAAGGTAATTAGTCAGAAACAACCGACAGAAGTTCAGGTTCGACTACCTTATAAGGAGAGAAACTAAGATGAAACTACTTGTTGCAGAAGATCAAAGTATGTTACGAGATGCCATGTGCCAGTTACTTGCCTTTCAAGCAGATGTAGAGTCTGTCTTACAAGCCAAGAATGGGCAAGAAGCAATCCAACTATTAGAAAAGGAGTCTGTAGATATCGCCATCCTTGACGTAGAAATGCCCGTTAAGACAGGTCTTGAAGTCTTGGAGTGGATACGAGCAGAAAAGCTAGAAACAAAGGTGGTTGTAGTGACGACCTTCAAGCGTCCTGGGTATTTTGAACGTGCGGTCAAGGATGGAGTAGATGCTTATGTATTAAAGGAACGAAGCATTGCAGACCTCATGCAAACCTTGCACACCGTCCTCGAAGGACGCAAGGAGTATTCGCCTGAATTGATGGAAGTGGTGATGACGCATCTCAATCCATTAACAGAGCAAGAAATCGCAGTTTTAAAGGGAATTGCTCAAGGCTTGTCTAACCAAGAAATTGCAGACAAACTCTATCTATCCAACGGAACAGTCCGAAACTATGTCACCAATATTCTTTCAAAACTAGATGCAGGTAATCGAACAGAGGCAGCTAATATCGCGAAAGAATCTGGTTGGTTGTGATACTATCATAACTCGAAAACCATTATGTGCTAAAATTGAAATTATTCAATCAAACAAACAATTTTGTAACTAGAGGAGGGTTTAGTTTCCTCCTTTTTGTTTACTCTAAGGTGCTAGCAAGGAGCTAAAATTAACAATAAAAAAGAAAAATATCTTGACAACCAATGGAAAATTTTGTTACAATAATAGACGGTACTTTTTACTTTTGGTCTCTCAAGAGTGTACAGGGACGTGCTGACAAATGTTGCAAAAGTACACACAGATGATAGCTGTCACCAAGTGTATCATCACCAAAAATAAAAAAACACAGGAGAATGTAGATGCCTACAATTAACCAATTGGTTCGCAAACCGCGTAAATCAAAAGTAGAAAAATCTAAATCACCAGCTTTGAACGTTGGTTACAACAGTCATAAAAAAGTTCAAACAAACGTTTCTTCACCACAAAAACGTGGTGTTGCAACTCGTGTTGGAACAATGACACCTAAAAAACCTAACTCAGCCCTTCGTAAATTCGCTCGTGTACGTTTGAGCAACCTTATCGAAGTTACTGCCTACATCCCAGGTATCGGACACAACTTGCAAGAGCACAGCGTGGTGCTTCTTCGTGGTGGACGTGTAAAAGACCTTCCAGGGGTACGTTACCATATCGTCCGTGGTGCACTTGATACTGCAGGTGTTAACGATCGTAAACAAGGCCGTTCTAAATACGGTACTAAACGTCCAAAAGCATAAGGAAAGGGGATAAAGAGAAATGAGTCGTAAAAATAGAGCTCCAAAACGTGACGTATTGCCAGATCCGCTTTACAATTCACAACTAGTTACTCGTCTTATCAACCGCGTTATGCTTGATGGTAAACGTGGTACAGCTGCTTCAATCGTTTACGGTGCCTTTGAGCAAATCAAAGAAGCTACTGGAAACGATGCACTTGAAGTATTTGAAACAGCTATGGAAAACATCATGCCTGTACTTGAAGTACGTGCACGTCGTGTTGGTGGTTCTAACTACCAAGTCCCAGTTGAAGTTCGTCCAGAACGTCGTACAACACTTGGACTTCGTTGGTTGGTAACAATCGCTCGTCTTCGTGGTGAACACACAATGCAAGACCGTCTTGCAAAAGAAATCTTGGATGCTGCTAACAACACTGGTGCAGCTGTTAAGAAACGTGAAGACACTCACCGTATGGCTGAAGCTAACCGTGCATTCGCACACTTCCGTTGGTAAGATAGGATGCGAAAGCGTTAAGAAAGTCCCAGAGAAAATAGGGAATCGAAGCAGGTTGCGATTGCAACCAATGAGATTCATCTTTTTCTCCAGACTTTTAGCTTGAGCTCAACTCAACTAACTTGGGCTTTTAGCCCGAGTTCGATTCAATTTGTAAACCTACAAGTTGAAACTAACAATAGCATGAAAACATTGAGAACGGGTAGGTCCTGCCTATCCGTTTTTATTAAAATCATGTTATAATAGAATAGAAATCAAAAATAAATAGGAGAAACAAACCTCATGGCACGCGAATTTTCACTTGAAAAAACTCGTAATATCGGTATCATGGCTCACGTCGATGCTGGTAAAACAACAACTACTGAGCGTATTCTTTACTACACTGGTAAAATCCACAAAATCGGTGAAACTCACGAAGGTGCGTCACAAATGGACTGGATGGAGCAAGAGCAAGAGCGTGGTATCACTATCACATCTGCTGCGACAACAGCTCAATGGAACAACCACCGCGTAAACATCATCGACACACCAGGACACGTGGACTTCACAATCGAAGTACAACGTTCTCTTCGTGTATTGGATGGTGCGGTTACAGTTCTTGACTCACAATCAGGTGTTGAGCCTCAAACTGAAACAGTTTGGCGTCAAGCAACTGAGTATGGAGTTCCACGTATCGTATTTGCCAACAAAATGGACAAAATCGGTGCTGACTTCCTTTACTCTGTAAGCACACTTCACGATCGTCTTCAAGCAAATGCACACCCAATCCAATTGCCAATCGGTTCTGAAGATGACTTCCGTGGTATCATCGACTTGATCAAGATGAAAGCTGAAATCTATACGAACGACCTTGGTACAGATATCCTTGAAGAAGATATTCCAGCTGAATACCTTGACCAAGCTCAAGAATACCGTGAAAAATTGGTTGAAGCAGTTGCTGAAACTGACGAAGAATTGATGATGAAATACCTCGAAGGTGAAGAAATCACTAACGAAGAATTGAAAGCTGGTATCCGTAAAGCGACTATCAACGTTGAATTCTTCCCAGTATTGTGTGGTTCTGCCTTCAAGAACAAAGGTGTTCAATTGATGCTTGATGCAGTTATTGACTACCTTCCAAGCCCACTTGATATCCCAGCTATCAAAGGTATTAACCCAGATACAGATGCTGAAGAAACTCGTCCAGCATCTGACGAAGAACCATTTGCAGCTCTTGCCTTCAAGATCATGACTGACCCATTCGTAGGTCGTTTGACATTCTTCCGTGTTTACTCAGGTGTTCTTCAATCAGGTTCATACGTATTGAACACTTCTAAAGGTAAACGTGAACGTATCGGACGTATCCTTCAAATGCACGCTAACAGCCGTCAAGAAATCGACACTGTTTACTCAGGTGATATCGCTGCTGCCGTTGGTTTGAAAGATACTACTACTGGTGACTCATTGACAGATGAAAAAGCTAAAATCATCCTTGAGTCAATCAACGTTCCAGAACCAGTTATCCAATTGATGGTTGAGCCAAAATCTAAAGCAGACCAAGATAAGATGGGTATCGCCCTTCAAAAATTGGCTGAAGAAGATCCAACATTCCGAGTTGAAACAAACGTTGAAACTGGTGAAACAGTTATCTCTGGTATGGGTGAGCTTCACCTTGACGTCCTTGTTGACCGTATGCGTCGTGAGTTCAAAGTTGAAGCGAACGTAGGTGCTCCTCAAGTATCTTACCGTGAAACATTCCGCGCTTCTACTCAAGCACGTGGATTCTTCAAACGTCAGTCTGGTGGTAAAGGTCAATTTGGTGATGTATGGATTGAATTTACTCCAAACGAAGAAGGTAAAGGATTCGAATTCGAAAACGCAATCGTCGGTGGTGTGGTTCCTCGTGAATTTATCCCAGCGGTTGAAAAAGGTTTGGTAGAATCTATGGCTAACGGTGTTCTTGCAGGTTACCCAATGGTTGACGTTAAAGCTAAGCTTTACGATGGTTCATACCACGATGTCGACTCATCTGAAACTGCCTTCAAGATCGCGGCTTCACTTGCTCTTAAAGAAGCTGCTAAATCAGCACAACCAGCTATCCTTGAGCCAATGATGCTTGTAACAATCACTGTTCCAGAAGAAAATCTTGGTGATGTTATGGGTCACGTAACTGCTCGTCGTGGACGTGTAGATGGTATGGAAGCACATGGTAACAGCCAAATCGTTCGTGCTTATGTTCCACTTGCTGAAATGTTCGGTTACGCAACAGTTCTTCGTTCTGCATCTCAAGGACGTGGTACATTCATGATGGTATTTGACCACTACGAAGATGTACCTAAGTCAGTACAAGAAGAAATCATTAAGAAAAACAAAGGTGAAGACTAATCAGTCTTCGCTCTAGAAGGAAGTCACTTAGTGGCTTCCTTTTGTCTTTAGAAAATACCTCTAAATATGGTAAAATAGTAGAAGAATAATGTGAGGAAAATGAATGTCAAATAGTTTTGAAATTTTGATGAATCAACTGGGGATGTCTGCTGAAATGAGACAGGATCCTGCTTTAGCACAGGCCGATATTGAGCGAGTTGTGGTTCATAAAATTAGTAAGGTATGGGAGTTTCATTTCGTATTTTCTAATATTTTACCGATCGAAATCTTTTTAGAATTAAAGAAAGGGCTGAGTGAGGAATTTTCTAAGACAGGCAATAAAGCTGTTTTTGAAATCAAAGCTCGGTCTCAAGAATTTTCAAATCAGCTTTTGCAGGCCTACTATAGGGAGGCTTTCTCTGAAGGGCCATGTGCTAGTCAAGGTTTTAAGTCCCTTTATCAAAATTTGAAAGTTCGTGCGGAGGACAATCAGCTATTTATTGAGGGCTCAGAGGCGATTGATAAGGAACATTTTAAGAAAAATCACCTTCCTAATTTAGCCAAACAACTTGAAAAATTTGGTTTTCCTACTTTTAACTGTCAAGTAGAGAAAAATGATGTGCTGACCCAAGAGCAGGAAGAAGCCTTTCATGCTGAAAATGAGCAGATTGTTCAAGCGGCCAATGAGGAAGCGCTCCGTGCTATGGAGCAACTGGAACAGATGGCACCACCTCCAGCTGAAGAGAAACCAGCCTTTGATTTTCAAGCCAAAAAAGCTGTAGCTAAACCGAAGCTGGATAAGGCAGAGATTACTCCTATGATTGAAGTGACGACGGAGGAAAATCGTTTGGTCTTTGAAGGGGTTGTTTTTGATGTGGAGCAAAAAGTGACCAGAACAGGGCGTGTTTTGATCAACTTTAAAATGACGGACTACACTTCAAGTTTTTCTATGCAAAAGTGGGTTAAGAATGAAGAAGAGGCTCAGAAATTTGATCTAATCAAGAAAAATTCTTGGCTCCGAGTTCGTGGGAATGTGGAGATGAATAACTTCACACGCGATTTGACTATGAACGTGCAGGATGTGCAGGAAGTTGTTCACTATGAGCGTAAGGATTTGATGCCAGAAGGTGAGCGTCGGGTTGAGTTTCACGCTCATACTAACATGTCGACCATGGATGCTCTACCAGAGGTTGAAGAAATCGTTGCGACAGCTGCTAAGTGGGGACACAAAGCAGTTGCTATCACCGACCACGGGAATGTTCAATCCTTCCCACACGGCTATAAGGCGGCCAAAAAAGCGGGAATCCAGCTGATCTATGGTATGGAAGCCAATATCGTGGAGGATCGTGTCCCTATCGTCTATAATGAAGTGGAGATGGACTTGTCAGAAGCGACCTACGTGGTTTTTGACGTGGAAACGACAGGACTTTCAGCTATCTATAATGATTTGATTCAGGTTGCGGCTTCTAAGATGTACAAGGGGAATGTCATTGCTGAATTTGATGAATTTATCAATCCTGGGCATCCCTTGTCAGCTTTTACTACTGAGTTGACTGGAATTACAGATGACCATGTCAAAAATGCCAAACCACTGGAACAAGTTTTGCAAGAATTCCAAGAATTTTGTCAGGATACAGTCTTAGTCGCTCACAATGCGACCTTTGACGTTGGCTTTATGAATGCCAATTATGAGCGTCATGGTCTGCCAAAGATTAGTCGGCCAGTTATTGATACGCTGGAGTTTGCTAGAAACCTCTATCCTGAGTACAAACGTCATGGTTTGGGGCCTTTGACCAAGCGTTTTGGTGTGGCCCTAGAACATCACCACATGGCCAATTACGATGCGGAAGCTACAGGTCGTCTGCTTTTCATCTTTATCAAAGAGGTAGCAGAAAAACATGGTGTGACTGACTTAGCTAGACTCAACATTGATTTGATTAGCCCAGATTCTTATAAAAAAGCTCGGATTAAACATGCGACCATTTATGTCAAGAATCAAGTAGGGCTAAAAAATATCTTTAAGCTGGTTTCCTTGTCTAATACCAAGTACTTTGAAGGAGTGCCACGGATTCCGAGAACGGTTTTAGATGCCCATCGGGAAGGTCTGATTTTAGGTTCAGCTTGCTCTGAAGGTGAAGTTTTCGATGCAGTTGTTTCCCAAGGTGTGGATGCGGCGGTTGAGGTGGCCAAGTATTATGACTTTATCGAGGTTATGCCACCTGCCATCTATGCTCCCTTGATTGCCAAGGAGCAGGTCAAGGATATGGAAGAACTCCAGACCATTATCAAAAGTTTGATAGAAGTGGGAGACCGCCTTGGTAAGCCTGTTCTGGCTACGGGGAATGTCCACTATATCGAACCAGAAGAAGAGATTTACCGTGAAATTATCGTCCGTAGTTTGGGTCAGGGAGCGATAATTAACCGTACCATTGGTCACGGTGAGCATGCCCAACCAGCTCCTCTTCCCAAGGCTCATTTTCGAACAACCAATGAGATGTTGGATGAATTTGCCTTCTTGGGCGAGGAATTAGCTCGGAAACTAGTTATTGACAACACCAATGCCTTGGCAGATATCTTTGAACCTGTTGAGGTTGTTAAGGGGGACTTGTACACGCCTTTCATAGACAAGGCTGAAGAAACGGTCGCTGAATTGACCTATAAGAAAGCTTTTGAGATTTATGGAAATCCGCTACCAGATATTGTTGATTTGCGGATTGAAAAGGAATTGACTTCTATTCTGGGAAATGGATTTGCTGTGATTTATCTGGCTTCCCAGATGCTGGTACAACGTTCCAATGAACGGGGCTACTTGGTTGGTTCTCGTGGGTCTGTCGGATCTAGTTTCGTTGCGACCATGATTGGGATTACGGAGGTTAATCCTCTATCTCCTCACTATGTCTGTGGTCAGTGTCAGTATAGCGAGTTTATCACAGATGGTTCGTACGGTTCAGGATTTGATATGCCCAATAAGGACTGTCCAAACTGTGGTCACAAACTCAGTAAAAATGGGCAGGATATTCCATTTGAGACCTTCCTTGGTTTTGATGGAGACAAGGTTCCCGATATTGACTTGAACTTCTCGGGAGAAGATCAGCCTAGTGCCCACTTGGATGTACGTGATATCTTTGGTGAGGAATATGCCTTCCGTGCAGGAACGGTTGGTACGGTGGCTGCCAAGACCGCTTATGGATTTGTCAAGGGCTATGAGCGAGATTATGGCAAGTTTTATCGTGATGCAGAGGTGGAACGTCTTGCTCAAGGTGCAGCTGGTGTCAAGCGGACGACGGGACAACACCCGGGGGGAATTGTTGTTATTCCTAACTATATGGATGTCTACGACTTTACGCCTGTCCAGTATCCAGCGGATGACGTGACAGCTGAATGGCAGACCACTCACTTTAACTTCCACGATATCGATGAGAACGTCCTCAAACTCGATGTGCTGGGGCATGATGATCCGACCATGATTCGGAAACTCCAGGACTTGTCTGGGATTGATCCTAATGAAATCCCAATGGATGATGAGGGAGTTATGGCTCTCTTTTCTGGGACTGATGTGTTAGGGGTAACACCTGAGCAAATCGGAACGCCGACGGGTATGCTGGGGATTCCAGAGTTTGGGACCAACTTTGTACGTGGAATGGTAGACGAGACCCATCCGACAACTTTTGCAGAGTTGCTTCAGCTCTCAGGTCTATCCCATGGTACCGACGTTTGGCTGGGCAATGCCCAAGATCTGATTAAACAAGGGATTGCAGACCTATCAACCGTTATTGGTTGTCGGGACGACATCATGGTGTACCTCATGCATGCTGGTCTCGAACCTAAGATGGCCTTTACTATCATGGAACGGGTGCGTAAAGGCTTATGGCTCAAGATTTCCGAAGAGGAACGTAATGGCTACATCGAAGCCATGAAGGCTAATAAGGTACCAGAGTGGTATATCGAGTCTTGTGGGAAAATCAAGTACATGTTCCCTAAAGCCCATGCGGCAGCCTACGTTATGATGGCCTTGCGTGTAGCTTACTTCAAGGTTCATCATCCCATTTATTACTACTGTGCTTATTTCTCAATCCGTGCTAAGGCTTTTGATATCAAGACCATGGGGGCGGGCTTGGATGCTATCAAGCGCAGAATGGAAGAAATCTCTGAAAAACGGAAGAATAATGAAGCCTCTAATGTAGAAATTGATCTTTATACAACTCTTGAGATTGTCAATGAAATGTGGGAGCGTGGTTTCAAGTTTGGAAAACTCGATCTCTATCGTAGTCAGGCGACAGAGTTCCTTATCGATGGGGATACCCTCATCCCGCCATTTGTAGCAATGGATGGTCTAGGAGAGAACGTTGCCAAGCAATTGGTGCGAGCGCGTGAAGAGGGAGAATTCCTCTCTAAAACAGAATTGCGCAAGCGTGGAGGGCTCTCATCAACCTTGGTTGAAAAGATGGATGAAATGGGTATTCTGGGCAATATGCCAGAGGATAACCAGCTCAGTTTGTTTGATGAGTTGTTTTAAAAATTGCTTATTTTGATCAAGTGGACAAAATATGTCCACTTGATTTGTTATAATTCTCTTAAAAATAATAGAAAAGAGAGTATAATATGGTGGATCAAGGAATTTTAAATTCTAACGTGTCAATTGAAGAGCAAATTTACAATTTTGAAAAAGGCTTGAAAGATGATGGGAGTGATTGGACTGGGTTCCCACAAATAGACTTAAAAGAAGATTCTCAATGTATTTATATTTGCGGTATTTCAGAGACTGACAGATGGCATTTGTTTTATACGTTAACTAAAATAAAACCTGCTACTCCAATAGCATCACTTGGATATTATCGAGTGAGAGATAATTTGATTTTTTCTAAACATAGTCAATGGATAAAACTGCAAATGGAGCATACAGAGTATGACTTGATTTTTCTGGAGGGAGTTCAATTTTTGGGAGAGGCTGATCAAAGGGTACAGGAATACTGGATGCAGCAATTCAAAGAGAATAAGAAAAGAAGCAAACTCTTCATTGTATATTCAGACTGCTTACCCGAAGACTTAAAAAATATGGATGAATCCGTAGTTGAGTTCTTCGAATCTGGCATAGTGGTACAGTTGAAATCACCTAAGGGCTAGTTTATTTTGCTTTAATCGTTTTGAATATAAAGTGCTAGTTAGACTATAGAAGTGATGATAATGTACTAGAAATAATATTGTTTGAATAATATGTAGAAGGAAATTGCAAATGAATGATCAAGAGAGATTACTAACTATCTTTTTACGCTTACAGTTTGGGACTCCGTTAGGAAAAAAGCAACTGGCTCAGGAATTTGAGGTTAGTGAAAAGACGATACAGAGAGATTTTTCGCTACTCCGTGATATTTTATCTAGTAACACCAGTTATAGTGGAGATTTGCTTTATAACCGTAAGACGAATAAGTATTGTTTAGCAAGTAAGTCAGTTTTTAATAAAAAGGATATTCTCGTTATTTCAAAGATTTTATTGGAAAATCGAGCACTGAATAGACCAGAAATTGCTAGCTTACTAAAAAATTTACTGGTTTTGGTTCCCCGTGATGATCAGAAAGAAATTGAGCAGATTATTGGCAGTGAAAAGCTGAACTATGCTCCCTTAACGGATCAACAAAATAGAATAGAGAAAATATGGAATTTATCAGAAGCTATTTTGCATGAACAGGTTCTAGATATTATCTATCAAAAACCTTATTCTGAATCTTCTAAGAGGCAGACTGTTTTGCCAGTCTCTCTTTACTATGATAGTCATTATTTCTATCTGGTTGTTTACCAGTTGAAACATGCTACTTATATTACCTTAAGAGTAGACCGTATCCAGTCATGGTCTCTTAGTGGTATAGAGAAACCCTCTATTTCTTATCGAGATAAATTTAGAGATGGCGACATTCGTAACGAGAGAGTAGATGCTTTTATCGGGAAGAAAATCAGTATTGAAATCGAGTATTTGTACGAACCGACGATTGTGATGGATCAATTTCCAAATGCAAAAATAGTTGGGAAAAATGGCGACTGGACTCATTTTCAGTTTGAAAGTCAGCATACACCAGGGCTTAAACGCTGGTTGCTGGGACAAGGGGAAGCAGTTACTGTTTTGTCTCCTCGGATTTTAGTAGAGGATATGAAGCAAACAGTTCAAGAAATGATAGATAAATATAGATGAGGATAAAATGACTATTCAATTTACTTCTAAAAAGGTTGGAGAACTATTGAAAGAAGGGAAGTTGCGGATTCCTTCTTATCAAAGACCATATAAATGGAACAGAAAACATATCCGTAATCTTTTTTATGATTTACGAGATGCTATGGGGAAAAAGGAATATCAGATTGGTTCCGTTATCTTACATGAAAATGATGGATACGATATTGTCGATGGACAGCAACGGCTAATTTCAATTTCCTTGTTTCTTCATTTATTAGATAGATTAGAGAATTATAAGGGTGCTAAGCAACTGCTGAGTGCTGAAGAATTTGGAGAGCTATCTTGCTATCATGCGAGTGAAAATTATAATGAGTGGAAAAATTTAACTCAATTAGTTGGCGAAAATCAGGCAAAAGATATTTGCAATTTTTTATTAGAGAATTGTGCTGTCTCTGTGATTACTATGCCCAAAGAACGATTATCAGAAGCCTTTCAGCTATTTGATTCTCAGAATAATCGTGGAAAATCTCTAGAACCTCATGATTTGCTCAAAGCCTATCATCTTCGCAAGCAAGATTCCGAAGATGAAAGAATTGTGGAAAAGTGGGAGCAATTTGTAGAGGATAAAGAGTTAAGTCTCAAAGAGTTATTTGATAAACATCTTTTTCGTATGAGACGTTGGTCGCGAGGAGAGACAGGATTGACAAACAAGCGTTATGGTTCTTATCTCCGTTTTACAGAGGATTTTATTGACGATTTTAAAGGCGTTGATTTGAACCAGAATTTTCCATATCTAGAATTGTATCGTCATATTGAAAATCTCCCCATGTCCATTACTATGCCAATCATTGATGGAAGTAAATTTTTTGAGTATATTGAATCTGCTTATGAAACTATTAAAGAACATAAAGATTTTTTAAATGAAGAGTTAGGATTTTCTGATGAACCTGAAGGGGAAGAAAAAAATCTAGCTTACCCAGAAGGTATGTTGAACATTTACAATAGCTCAAAAGGACGCTACCTCAAGTGTCACAATATATTCTTAAATATATGCTCGCTTTTTGCAGATAGATTTGGAAAAGATGAGCTATTGAAGGAGATAGTAGAGACCTTGTTTATTTGGTCTTATTACCCACGAGTTAAGTCTAAAGCTATATACGATGCAACGGTAGGAAACTATGTTGCTGGTGGAAGGTTTAGACAAAAAGAGATTCAAAAGCTATTTCAACTTTTATCCCATGCTGTTACTCCGAATGATTTCATGATCAAGATAGATAGAGAATTATTTGAAAATTATACTGTGGACAAGATTATAGAAGAGGAAAAAGATAAATGGTAGAAACACATATAAGCTTATCGGTTAATCGTTTGTTAAATGAAGATACCTATGCTATTCCTCTTTATCAGAGAAATTTTGCTTGGACTTATAATGAAATCGAGCAGTTATTGAACGACGTAGCAGATGCTTTTCAAGAAAATAGAGACAATTATTATAGAGACAATTATTATATTGGAACATTAGTCGTTAATAAAGAGAATGATATTTTCAAAATCATAGATGGGCAACAACGAACAACAGCCCTTAATTTGATTGCCTTAGCTTTGAAGCATGAGTTTGGTTTTGATAGATTGAAAGCTGTCAATCTTACCTTCCCAGCTAGGAAGAAATCAAATAAGAATATTCAAGATTTATTTGCCAAGAAAAAAATTTTAGAGGGCGATGAAAATGAGCTGACTAGAGGCTACAGACATGCTAAAGACGCATTAAAAAAAGTGTTAGAAGAGCGCCAATTGGATCCTCAGTCTTTCGTTGATTATCTTTTTGATAATGTCATCATTTTTCGGAGTGTACTTCCTGAGGATTTAGATTTGAATCTTTATTTTGAACGTTTCAATTCTCGAGGAGAACAACTAGAGGCTCATGAGATTCTTAAGGCGCGAATGATGGCTAAGTTCGGTACAAATCAAGAAATGGCGCAAAAGTTTGCAAGGATTTGGGATGCCTGTGCAGAGTTTGATAAGCCGGTAATAAAAACTTTTCAAATCCGAAGTAGACCAAACAATACTGATGAAGAGGGGGAGAAAATTTTTGGTAAAGAATTTACTAACTTCAAATTGGAAAGTGTATTTGAGAAAATAAGAGTAAAAAAAATTGAGCAACGAAGTTTACTAGATGCAATTACTCAGACAAAATATGAAAGTAGTAGTTTAGTAAATAATGGAGCAGATATTTCAAATTATACGACTGTAATTGATTTTCCAACATTTTTGCTTCAAGTTTTTTTCATCATGGAAGGAAATGATGAAACTACATTTGATGATAAAAAATTATTGAAAATTTTTGAAATTGAACGACGAGATAGAGAATGGGTCCAACAATTTGGGCAACTACTTCTGACTATGAAGCATATATTTGATACGCTTATCGTAAAAAATGTCCAATTAGAAAATGAAACCGAATGGCAAATCAAACGAGGTAAGTATGAGACATATAAACGAAATGAAATTCGAATTAACTTTCAAAAAAATACTTTTGACAATTTAAACAAAAACATTATCCTCCTTCAATCTATGTTTGCTGTGACCTTTACTGCTAATCGTGATAGTCGTTGGTTATATGAAATCTTGCAATTCTTGTTTAACCATATTGAAGAGTTAAATCAAACAGAATTTGCTAGTCAGTTTAAGGATTTTCTTGAAAAAATGGCAGTGAGATATGCTGAGGAAAGATTGTTTACTGAAGATAAAAGTATCAAAAAATATGGAGCAATTCCTGTTTACGCTTTTAACTTTGTAGATTATGTTTTATGGAAAAATCGTGCCGAATTAGAGAAAGAGTACAAGGATATTAATTTTGATCATTTCAAATTTGCATATCGTCGCTCCATAGAGCATTGGTATCCTCAGAATCCAAATGGACATGATGGAGAGAGCCAATTACCTGCGGAGTTTTTACATTCCTTTGGCAACCTTTGTATTATTACCGATAGTCAGAACTCCAGGTTTGGCAACTCCTATCCAGAAGCTAAATTAAAACAATGGGAAAAAGAAGATATATTCCATCGTCAAAGTTTAAAATTACAGATGATGGCAAAGATAACTTCTAAAAAAGATTCTGGTTGGGGTCCGAAACAAATAACAGAACTGGAAAAAGAGATTTTGACTAGGGTAAATCATTTTATAGAAAATAAGACATCAGAACAACTATAATCATCTATTCAAAGAGGCCATTGTATATCTAATAGATTTACATTAGCCTTCTTTTTTGTTAAAATAGTCTATAGAAAGAGGGTGAGAGTATGTCAAAGACGAGTATGAGCATTCGTCTGGATAGTGAGGTTAAGGAGCAGGCCCAACAGGTGTTTAATAACCTGGGAATGGATATGACAACGGCTATTAATATTTTCCTTCGTCAGGCTATTCAATATCAGGGATTACCTTTTGATGTTAGGCTAGACGAAAATCGGAAGTTGCTCCAAGTGTTAACGGATTTAGACCAAAATCGTAATATGAGCCAGTCTTTTGAATCAGTCTCAGACTTGATGGAGGACTTACGTGCTTAAGATTCGTTACCATAAACAGTTTAAAAAAGATTTTAAGTTGGCTATGAAGCGTGGTTTAAAGGCAGAATTATTAGAAGAAGTTTTAAATTTTCTTGTTCAAGAAAAAGAACTTCCTGCTAGATATCGTGATCATCAATTAACGGCATCCAAGCATTTTCAAGGAGTTCGTGAATGCCATATCCAGCCAGATTGGCTTTTGGTTTATAAAGTAGACAAGGAAGAATTGATTTTAAATTTGCTGAGGACAGGAAGTCATAGTGATTTGTTTTAATCTATTTTAAGGAGTTCAGGATGAAACTAAGAATTTTTGCGGAAGATAAGCCGGCTGAGAAGGTATTTGAATATCAATTAGAACTTGCTGATCAGACAATTCTTCTATCAACAGCACTTTTGTCAGGTGCCATTGCTTTAGCAGGATTATTCTCTGCTTTGAAAGAAAAATAAATATAGAAAAGAGAAAACAACATGGTTTTACCAAATTTTAAAGAAAATCTAGAAAAATACGCGAAATTGTTGGTTGCAAATGGAATCAACGTGCAACCTGGTCACACTTTGGCTCTCTCTATCGATGTGGAGCAACGTGAATTGGCGCATTTGATTGTCAAAGAAGCTTATGCTTTGGGTGCGCATGAGGTTATTGTTCAGTGGACAGATGATGTCATTAACCGTGAGAAATTCCTCCATGCGCCGATGGAGCGTCTGGATAATGTACCAGAATACAAGATTGCTGAGATGAACTATCTTTTGGAGAACAAAGCTAGCCGTCTTGGGGTTCGTTCTTCTGATCCAGGTGCCTTGAACGGAGTGGATGCTGACAAGCTTTCAGCTTCTGCTAAAGCTATGGGACTTGCCATGAAGCCAATGCGAATCGCAACTCAATCCAACAAGGTTAGTTGGACTGTAGCAGCCGCTGCTGGACTTGAGTGGGCTAAGAAAGTCTTTCCAAATGCTACGAGCGACGAAGAAGCAGTTGATCTCCTTTGGGACCAAATCTTCAAAACTTGTCGTGTCTACGAAGCAGATCCTGTTAAGGCTTGGGAAGAGCATGCAGCTATCTTGAAGAGCAAGGCCGATATGCTTAATAAAGAGCAATTTTCAGCCCTTCACTACACAGCGCCAGGAACCGATTTGACCCTTGGCTTGCCGAAGAACCACGTTTGGGAATCAGCTGGGGCTATCAATGCACAGGGAGAAGGATTCTTGCCAAATATGCCGACAGAGGAAGTTTTCACAGCGCCTGATTTCCGTCGCGCAGATGGTTATGTCACTTCTACAAAACCGCTTAGCTATAACGGAAATATCATCGAAGGTATTAAGGTAACCTTTAAGGATGGACAAATCGTTGACATCACTGCTGAGAAGGGCGATCAAGTCATGAAAGACCTTGTCTTTGAAAATGCGGGTGCGCGTGCCTTAGGTGAATGTGCCTTGGTACCAGATCCAAGCCCAATTTCTCAGTCAGGCATTACCTTCTTTAACACTCTTTTCGATGAAAATGCGTCAAATCACTTGGCTATCGGTGCAGCCTATGCAACTAGCGTTGTTGGTGGAGCGGAGATGAGCGAAGAGGAGCTTGAAGCTGCGGGGCTTAACCGTTCAGATGTTCACGTAGACTTTATGATTGGTTCTAACCAAATGGATATCGATGGTATCCGTGAGGATGGGACACGTGTACCACTCTTCCGTAACGGAGATTGGGCAAATTAAAGAGATAATATGTTAGGAAGTATGTTCGTAGGTCTCTTAGTGGGATTTTTAGCAGGTACTCTGACCAATCGTGGAGAACGCATGGGATGTTTTGGAAAAATGTTTCTCGGATGGATTGGTGCCTTTATAGGCCATTTGCTTTTTGGGACTTGGGGACCGATAATAGCAGGAATTGCCATTATTCCGGCAGTACTAGGTTCCATGATTGTCTTAGCGATTTTCTGGAGACGAGGAAGTTAATTTCCTAAATCTGATACTCAATGAAAATCAAAGAGCAAACTAGGAAACTAGCCGCAGGTTGCTCAAAGCACTGTTTTGAGGTTGTAGATAGAACTGACGAAGTCAGCTCAAAACACTGTTTTGAGGTTGCAGATAGAACTGACGAAGTCAGCTCAAAATACTGTTTTGAGGTTGCAGATAGAACTGACGAAGTCAGTAACATATATACGGCAAGGCGACGTTGACGCGGTTTGAAGAGATTTTTGAAGAGTATGAAACGAAAAGGAGGTTGGTCATTGTACCAGCCTCCTTTTGAGTATGATATAATAGTTCTATGAGATTAGATAAATTTTTAGTTGCCTGCGCTGTGGGGAGCCGGACTGAGGTCAAAAACTTGCTCAAGGCTGGGCGCGTGACGGTAAATGGTAAAAAAGAAAAATCAGCTAAATTGCAGATTGATGAAAAAATAGATGAGATTCGCTTTGATGGGCAAGTTTTGGAGTATGAAGAGTTTGTCTACTATATGATGAACAAGCCCAAAGGAGTTATCTCAGCGACTGAGGATCCTAAGCACAGGACCGTTCTGGACTTGTTGGATGACTTGGCTCGGAGCAAGGAAGTTTTCCCGGTAGGACGCTTGGATATTGATACACATGGTCTTCTACTCTTGACCAATGATGGTCAGCTTGCCCATGCTCTTCTTTCACCAAAGCGTCATGTGGACAAGACTTATCTGGCCCATGTCAAGGGAATTATGACCCAAGAAGATGTGGAGATATTTGCTGAGGGTATTCCTCTCAAAGACTTTACCTGTCAACCCGCTAGACTGGAGCTTGTGTCCATAGATACAGAAAAGAACCAAAGCCAAATCCGTGTGACCATTGCAGAAGGGAAGTTTCATCAGGTCAAGCGTATGGTGGCCTACTGTGGCAAGGAAGTAGTAGACTTGCAACGTTTGACTATGGGAACTTTAGTTTTAGATGAGAACTTGCAGCGAGGAGAATGGCGTCGCTTGACCAAGGAGGAATTAGAAAATCTTCTTGCAAGTATGGCTTAGTTTGGTTTATATTCTAAAAAGGTGAGAGACAATGTCCTTGCCTTTTATGTTTTTCAGTTGCTTCCTTTGTGAAAAGAGTTATAATAGACTGTAGAATAAAAGGAGGAATCTATGAACGCGATTCAAGAATCATTTACTGATAAACTATTTGCCAATTATGAAGCAAATGTAAAATACCAAGCGATTGAAAATGCTGCCAGCCACAACGGAATTTTTGCAGCCCTTGAGCGTCGCCAAAGCCATGTAGACAACACACCTGTTTTCTCATTGGATTTGACCAAGGACAAGGTAACTAACCAGAAAGCATCTGGTCGTTGCTGGATGTTTGCGGCTCTCAACACCTTCCGCCACAAGCTCATCTCACAATACAAACTGGAAAATTTTGAGTTGTCACAGGCCCACACATTCTTCTGGGACAAGTATGAGAAATCCAACTGGTTCTTGGAGCAAGTCATTGCGACTGCAGACCAAGAATTGACGAGCCGTAAGGTTAAATTCCTACTTCAGACACCTCAACAAGATGGTGGTCAATGGGATATGGTGGTATCTCTTTTTGAAAAATATGGTGTCGTGCCTAAGTCAGTTTACCCTGAGTCAGTTTCATCTAGTAGCAGTCGTGAGCTAAATGCAATCCTTAACAAATTGCTTCGTCAAGATGCTCAAATCTTGCGTGACTTGCTTGCTTCTGGCGCAGACCAAGCGACTGTTCAAGCTAAGAAAGAAGAACTTTTGCAAGAAATCTTTAACTTTCTTGCTATGTCTTTAGGACTTCCACCACGTAAATTTGACTTTGCTTATCGCGATAAGGATAACAACTACCAAAGTGAAAAGGGCATCACACCACAAGAATTTTACAAGAAATATGTTAATCTTCCTCTAGAGGACTATGTTTCTGTTATCAATGCTCCAACTGCTGATAAACCATACGGTAAATCTTACACAGTTGAGATGTTGGGGAATGTGGTTGGTAGCCGTGCAGTTCGTTACATCAACGTGCCGATGGAGCGCTTGAAAGAGTTGGCAATTGCTCAAATGCAAGCAGGTGAGACTGTTTGGTTTGGTTCTGATGTCGGCCAGCTCAGCAACCGCAAAGCTGGAATCCTTGCGACAGATGTTTATGACTTCGAATCAAGCATGGACATTCAATTCACTCAAGACAAGGCTGGACGTCTGGACTACAGTGAAAGCTTGATGACCCACGCCATGGTCTTGACAGGTGTTGATTTGGACGAAAATGGCAAGTCAACCAAGTGGAAGGTTGAAAACTCATGGGGAGACAAGGTCGGTACAGATGGTTACTTTGTTGCCTCAGACGCTTGGATGGACGAATACACATATCAAATCGTTGTCCGCAAAGAATTGCTGACAGCTGAAGAACAAGCTGCCTATGAAGCAGAACCAATTGTACTTGCACCATGGGATCCAATGGGAGCCTTGGCCGAATAAAAGTATAGAAAAAAGGAATCAGATTTTAGAACCTGATTCCTTTTAAGTTGCTTGATTACATGATGTGAAGAACATGTGCCACAATACCCACTGCGAAGAGTGCAAGGATAATAGTGATTGGAGATACTTTTTTCTTAAGCAAGTACATGCAAAGGAAAGTAAGGAGTAGTCCTGATAGTCCAGGAATCAACATATCCAAGTTTTGTTGGAAAGTAGTAACTTTTTCAGATGTTTGAGATAATCCTTGTCCTACTTGTGCGAATGCTTCTTGGATACCTTTAGATCCTTCTGGCAATTTATCCCAATGGATATAAGCCTTTTCATCTAGTTGAACTTTGGCAACATCGAAAGCAAATTTAATATTTACCCAACGTTGAACAAGGACAGCAAGAATGAACATACCAAGGATAGAAGCACCTTTAGTGATGTCTTGGAGGATACCGCCAGACATATCTTTAGTGATTTCTGATCCAGCCTTGTATCCAATCTCTTGTGTATACCACAAGAATGACATACGAATCAAGTTCCAAAGAACGAAGAAGAGGATTGGACCTAAGATATTACCAGTAAGGGCAAGTGAAGCACCGAGTGATCCAAGGATTGGGCGTACTGTAAACCAGAATACTGGGTCACCGATACCAGCAAGAGGTCCCATCATACCGATTTTAACCCCTTGGATAGCAGCGTCATCAATTTCAACACCGTTAGCACGTTCTTCTTCAAGTGCAAGAGTAACCCCCATGATTGGAGCGGCTACGTATGGGTGAGTGTTGAAGAACTCAAGATGGCGTTCAAGAGCAGCGATTTGATCTTCTTTTTTAGTGTAGAGTTTTTTAAGAGCTGGAATTAATGAGTAAGCCCAACCCAAGTTTTGCATACGTTCATAGTTCCAAGAACCTTGTAAGAAAGTTGAACGCCACCAAACTTTTTTACGATCTGATTTAGTTAATTGAAGTTTTTCAGTCATGATGTTTTCAGTCCTTTCTTATCTTAGTAGTCTTCTAGGATATCGCCGATTGGGTCGTTAGAAGTTGCGGCTCCTCCGCCACCATTTCCACCAGTTTTAGAAAGGTGAAGGTAGATAAGAGCGATAGCAACACCGATAGCACCAAATCCGATTAGAGTAATATCTGACACGGCAGCAAGCACGAAACCGATAGCGAAGAATGGCCATACTTCACGAGTTGCCATCATGTTGATAACCATAGCGTAACCAACGGCAACGACCATACCACCACCGATAGCCATACCGTCTTTAAGCCAATCAGGCATAGCATTTAGAATGCTTTGTACGGTTTCAGTTGGTACCATTAGAAGGAGTGCTGCAGGAACTGCAATACGAAGACCTTGAAGAAGAAGTGCGACAAAGTGAGCACGTTCAACTGCTTTGAAGTCACCTTTTTTAGCAGAAGCATCAGCAGTATGAACCAATCCGACAGAGAGTGTACGGACAATCATAGTCAAGAATAGACCAGCAACTGCAAGAGGGATAGCAACCGCTTGGGCAACACCGATACCTGTCTTAGTAAAGTCGCCACCAAGAACCATGATAATGGCAGCAGCAACAGAAGCAAGAGCAGCGTCAGGAGCTACGGCAGCTCCGATGTTAGCCCAACCAAGGGCGATCATTTGAAGAGAACCACCAAGGATAATCCCTGCTTCAAGGTTACCAGTAACAAGACCGATAAGGGTACAAGCTACGATTGGTTGATGGAATTGGAACTGGTCGAGGATACCTTCAAGACCTGCTAGGAAGGCTACAACGACTACTAAAACCATAGAAATAATAGACATCTTTAAAATCCTTTCATAAAATCGATTATTGCACGTTTGCTTTGTTGATCAAGTCAAACAAATCTTTTTTCGTGTCGTTTGGTACTTTACGTACATCAAATTCAACACCGAGGTCACGCATTTTTTCAAATGTTGCAACGTCGTCTTTGTCCATAGACAAAACGTTGTTAACCATTGTTTTACCAGTTGAGTGAGCCATTGATCCAACATTAAGAGTTTTGATTGGCACGCCACCTTCGATAGCACGAAGAGCATCTTGAGGTGTTTCAAACAAGATAAGGGCATGTGTTTCTCCGAAGCGAGGATCTTTTGCAACGTCGATTAGTTTTTGGATAGGAACAACGTTTGCTTTCACTTTACCTGGAGCTGCTTGTTTAATCAATTCTTTACGTAATTCGTCTTTAGCTACGTTATCTGAAGCAACGATGATACGATCTGCTTTTGAGTCTGGAGTCCAAGCAGTTGCAACCTGACCGTGAAGTAAACGAGTGTCTAGACGGGCAAGGTTGATTTTGAGTTTACCGTCTCCGATGACAGTTCCTTCTGGAATAGCAGCTTGGGCTACAGGAGCAACTGCAGCAGTTGCAACTTCTTCAACTGGATTTAACTCTTCTGGAAGAGCTTTGATGCCATCTTTGGCTTCTTTGATAATATTCGCAGCGACTTTTTCCACACCTGCTGTAGCGTCCATGAGGCGCTCTGTATAGGCTTGGATTAACATCGGTAAGTTAAGTCCTGTGATGATGGCAAACTTACGCTCAGGATTTTCTCCCATCACGCGACTAGCTTGGTTAAATGGAGATCCACTCCAAAGGTCAGCCAGAACTAGAACCTCATCTTCTGCGTCAAATGCAGCAACAGCGTTATTAAACTTAGCGTATAAATCATCAGGACCTTCATTTGGCATAAAGGTTACAACTTGAACCTTTTCTTGTTCACCAAAGATCATAGATCCTGACTGATGAATACCCGCAGCAAATTCGCCGTGGCTCGCAATAATGATTCCGATACTCATTATTGTCATTCCTCCTTTTTTGTTTTAGTTTTCGTTTAAGAAAACTTTAAGACTGTTTAAGTATAAACCGTTTTCATATAAAAAGCAACTATTTGATATAAAATATTCAAGAAAACATTTAAATAGTGTATTTAATGATATTGATATAATAAGGTTTCAAGAAGACATAGTAATTTTTGATATTAAAATTTAATATAAAAAAGTTGGAAGCGTATTCCAACTTTTAAAATAGGTTTTTATTAGATTAGTGGGTGAAATCGAGTACCATACGTCCTTGGATTTGACCTTTTTCCATTTCGTCGAAAATGGCTACGGCATCTTCTATTGGACGTTTTTGAACAACTGGAACTACTAAACCTTCTGCACCGAATTGGAAGGCTTCTTCCAAGTCTTTACGAGTTCCTACAAGAGAACCGATGACTTGGATTCCATCTAAAACTGTTTTCACGATGCTGAGTTCCATCATTTCAGAAGGAAGACCAACAGCGACTACGCGACCACCGGCACGAACTGAGTCAACAGCCTGGTTGAAGGCAACTTTAGACACAGCAGTTACGACAGCTGAATGAGCTCCACCATCAGTTTTTTCTTTGATGAGTCCAGGTACATCTTCAACTTCTAGGCCATTAATCACAATATCAGCACCAACTTCTTTTGCAAGGGCAAGTTTGTCGTTATTGATATCAACTGCGATGACATGTGCATTAAATACTTTTTTAGCATATTGAACTGCGAGGTTACCAAGTCCACCAGCACCGTAAAGAACAACCCATTGACCTGGTTCAACTTTTGCTTCTTTAATCGCTTTATAGGTTGTTACACCAGCACATGTGATAGAAGAAGCTTGGGCTGGATCAAGTCCGTCAGGAACTTTGACAGCATAGTCTGCAGTTACAATACATTGTTCAGCCATACCACCATCTACTGAGTAGCCAGCATTTTTTACTGTACGGCAAAGGGTTTCGCGACCAGTTGTACAGTATTCGCAAGTGCCACATCCTTCAAAGAACCAAGCAACGCTGACGCGGTCGCCGACTTTAAGGCTTTTAACATCTGAGGCAATTTCCTTAACGATACCAACACCTTCGTGTCCTAGTACACGTCCTGGTACTTGACCAAAGTCACCATGGGCAACGTGGAGGTCAGTGTGGCAAACACCACAGTATTCAATTTCTACAAGTGCTTCTCCAGTTTCAAGTGGACGGAGTACTTTTTCTTCAATAGCAACACCAGTGCTTTCTGGATTTACAACAACAGCTTTCATAGCTATCCTCCTTGATATTAACTGAGAGCAGGAGAAACAGGACTGGATTGATTTTGTGTCAACAGAGTCGAGTGTGACGAGCTCTCTTGTATTTATATGTGAAGTATATCACAAAAGAAAGCCTTTTCCAAGGTTTTGGAGGCAAAAAGTAGAACAATCGATTAACTGGTTGATGAGACTGTGAAAAGAACACAAAGACCAGCCCGCAAGCTGGTCATACTCTTCGAAAATCTCTTCAAACCACGTCAGCTTTGCCTTGCCGTATATATTGTTACTGACTTCGTCAGTTTCATCTACAACCTCAAAACAGTGTTTTGAGCTGACTTCGTCAGTTTCATCTACAACCTCAAAGCAGTGCTTTGAGCAACCTACGGCTAGCTTCCTAGTTTGCTCTTTGATTTTCATTGAGTATCAGTATAGGTTATAAGAATAAATCTTGCAGGGTTTTGGCAACCCCATCTTGGTCATTGGTCAGGGCAATTTGCTCGTCGGCATAAGGGAGTAGCTCTGGGTTGGCATTTTTCATTGCATAACCTTTCCCAGCAAAAGCAAGCATTTCGGTATCATTGTGCTCATCTCCAAAAGCAATCAAATCTTTTTTGTCACGGTTCATTACCTTGAGCAAGTAGTCCAAAGCAAAGGCTTTGTTGACACCTTTGGGGGTACACTCAAGGATATTGAGCGGACCTCCCCAGGTATTGATAGACAGTTGATGCTGGTAGAAGGCGTTCATTTCTTTTGCCAAGGCATATTTGTCACTGGCTCTGGTCTGCAAGAGGATACAGTTAGGATCCTTGGTTACCAATTCAGGCTGGAATTGATTTTCAGGCTGGAAAGCTTCTACACCAAATAGTTTTGGATTGGCAATTTCTTCATTAGGATTTGTGATGTAGAATTTTTTACGATATTCTCCAGCGATAAAATCGGCTTGAATGTCCTCTGAACGTCGAACCATATCTAGCAGATATTTTTTGTCTACCGTCAAACACTTTTCAAAATGCCAAACTTGGTCTGGTAAATGAGTAAGGGAGCCGTTGAAATTAATCATAGGAGTGTCTAAGCCAAGCTCGCGGTAAAAATCTTTTGACATTCGGTAAGGGCGACCCGTCGTAATAATAACCTGATGGCCTTTTTCGGCAACTTTTTTTATGGTTTCTTTGGTAAAGTCAGAAATTTGACTGTCTGAGTTGAGTAGGGTTCCATCCAGGTCAACTGCAATAATTTTTTTCGTCATAGGGACCTTTCTAGTGTCTTTTCAGATAAGATGTCTACTATTATAACAGAAAGCAGGCAGAAAAGCAGATTCGAAACCAAAAAAGAAATTTCATCAAATTCTTAAATAAATCAAACAAAGATATTGAAAAAGTGAATGATAAATGATATAATTCTATTATTGTTCATAAAAATTAAAAGGAGATTGATAATGGACAAATTATTTAAACTAAAAGAGAACGGTACAGACGTTCGTACAGAGGTTCTCGCTGGTTTAACGACTTTCTTTGCAATGAGCTATATTCTCTTTGTAAACCCACAAATTCTTTCGCAAACAGGAATGCCTGCTCAGGGTGTCTTCCTCGCAACGATTATCGGTGCAGTTGCTGGTACCCTGATGATGGCCTTCTACGCCAACTTGCCATATGCTCAAGCGCCAGGTATGGGACTCAATGCCTTCTTTACCTTTACAGTTGTATTTGGACTCGGTTATTCTTGGCAAGAAGCCCTAGCTATGGTCTTCATCTGTGGAATTATCTCATTGATTATTACCTTGACAAATGTTCGTAAAATGATCATTGAATCGATTCCAAACGCCCTTCGTTCAGCTATTTCAGCTGGTATCGGTGTCTTCCTTGCCTACGTGGGAATTAAGAATGCTGGGCTTTTGAAATTCTCTATCGATCCAGGAAATTATACGGTTGCAGGAGAAGGTGCTGATAAGGCTCAAGCAGCGATTACAGCAAATGCTTCAGCAGTTCCAGGATTGGTCAGCTTTAATAATCCAGCTGTTTTGGTGGCTCTTGCAGGACTTGCTATCACAATCTTCTTTGTCATTAAAGGGATTAAAGGGGGAATTATCCTCTCTATCTTGACAACAACTGTTCTTGCTATTGCAGTTGGTTTGGTAGATTTGTCAAGTATTGATTTTGCTAATAATCATGTTGGTGCAGCCTTTGAAGACTTGAAGACAGTCTTTGGTGCAGCTCTTGGTTCAGAAGGTTTGGGAGCTTTGATTTCAGATACAGCTCGCTTGCCTGAAACTCTGATGGCTATTCTTGCCTTCTCATTGACAGATATTTTTGATACAATTGGTACTTTGATCGGTACTGGTGAAAAAGTTGGTATCGTAGCGACAAATGGTGAAAATCACCAATCAGCTAAGTTGGACAAGGCTCTTTACTCTGACTTGATTGGTACTTCAATTGGTGCCATCGCTGGTACTTCAAACGTAACGACTTATGTTGAGTCTGCTGCTGGTATTGGTGCAGGTGGACGTACAGGTTTGACAGCCTTGGTTGTGGCAATCTGTTTTGCAATCTCAAGCTTCTTTAGCCCACTTCTAGCGATTGTACCAACAGCCGCTACAGCTCCAATCTTGATTATCGTTGGAATTATGATGTTGGCTAGCTTGAAAAATATCCATTGGGATGATATGTCTGAAGCGGTTCCTGCTTTCTTCACATCTATCTTTATGGGATTCAGCTACTCTATCACTCAAGGGATTGCAGTTGGTTTCTTGACTTACACTTTGACTAAGCTTGTCAAAGGTCAAGCTAAAGATGTTCATGTCATGATTTGGATTTTGGATGCCTTGTTTATCCTTAACTATATCAGCATGGCCTTATAATAGGATAACCCAGGGGGGATTTCCCCCTTTTTTAATACAAAGTCTAGGAGATGAATGATGGAAGAGAAAAGTATGTGGAAAGAATTATTGAATCGTGCAGGTTGGCTGTTAATCTTTTTGCTAGCGACAATCTTATATCAGATTCCTATAGGGGTTACTGCTATTTTAACTTTAAATGAAGTACCACTGTTACAGTCAGGACTGATAGTCGCTGGTATTTCGATTGTGGTTCTGGTGCTATTTATTTTTGGAGCTCGTAAAACGCAATTAGCAAGTTTTAATTTTTCATTTTTTAGAGCTAAGGATTTGGCACGATTGGGCTTGAGTTATTTAGTCATTATCTGTTCAAATATACTTGGTTCTATCTTGTTACAACTGTCAAATGAGACGACAACAAGTAACCAGTCTCAGATTAACGATATGGTTCAGAATAGTTCTCTGATTTCCAGTTTCTTCTTGTTGGCCTTGCTTGCTCCAATTTGTGAGGAAATCTTGTGCCGTGGGATTGTTCCTAAAAAGATTTTCCGAGGAAAAGAGAACTTGGGATTTGTAGTCGGTACGGTTGTGTTTGCTTTATTGCATCAACCGAGTAATTTACCTTCTTTATTGATTTATGGAGTTATGTCGATCGTTCTGTCTTGGACGGCTTACAAGACCCAACGTTTGGAAATGTCTATCTTACTTCACATGATTGTGAATGGGGTTGTTTTCTGTTTGCTGGCTCTCGTGGTGATTTTGAGTCGGACATTAGGGATTTCTGTTTAATACTCAATGAAAATCAAAGAGTAAACTAGGAAACTAGCCGCAGGCTGTACTTAAGTACGGCAAGGCGACGTTGACGCGGTTTGAAGAGATTTTCGAAGAGTATAAGATTTTTGACAATTGCTTACTTGTTTCTACTGGGAAAAAGATGAATGCAATCGTGTCCATCTTTTTCTTTTTATGGTAAAATAGAGAAATAATATGATGAAAAGCCTTGAGGGAGTGACCGATATGTCAACTAAAGCCAATCATGCAAAGACAGCTATTTGCGGAATTATCAATGTAACCCCAGACTCCTTTTCGGATGGTGGTCAATTTTTTGCTCTTGAGCAGGCGCTCCAGCAGGCTCGTAAATTGATAGCAGAAGGAGCCAGTATGCTCGATATCGGCGGAGAATCGACTCGGCCGCGGCCGGGAAGTAGCTATGTTGAGATAGAAGAGGAAATCCAGCGTGTTGTTCCAGTGATTAAAGCGATTCGCAAGGAAAGTGATGTCCTTATCTCCATTGATACTTGGAAGAGTCAGGTAGCAGAGGCTGCTTTGGCTGCTGGTGCCAATCTAGTCAATGATATCACTGGTCTTATGGGTGATGAGAAAATGGCTCATGTGGTTGCTAAGGCTGGTGCGAAAGTAGTCATTATGTTTAATCCAGTTATGGCGCGACCTCAGCATCCTAGCTCACTCATATTTCCTCATTTTGGCTTTGGTCAAGCTTTTACAGAAAAAGAGTTAGCTGACTTTGAAAAATTGCCAATCGAAGACTTGATGGAGACTTTCTTTGACAGAGCCTTAGCGAGAGCAAATCAAGCTGGGATTGCACAAGAAAATATCCTGTTGGATCCAGGAATTGGCTTTGGTCTGACCAAGAAAGAAAATCTCCTTCTTTTACGGGACCTGGATAAAGTCCATCAGAAAGGCTATCCAATCTTTCTCGGAGTGTCGCGCAAGCGATTTGTCATCAATATCCTAGAAGAAAATGGTTTTGAAGTCAATCCTGAGACAGAACTCGGTTTCCGCAATTGGGACACGGCCTCTGCTCATGTAACCAGTATCGCTGCGAGACAGGGTGTGGAAGTGGTGCGCGTGCATGACGTAGCCAGTCACAAGATGGCAGTTGAAATTGCCTCCGCTATTCGTCTGGCTGATGAAGCGGAAAATTTAGATTTAAAACAATATAAATAAGATGAAAGAATTTGAAAATAATCAGTGGATTGCTAACTACCGGACGGATCAACCGCATTTTGGCTTGGAACGAATGGTGGAACTGTTAGCTTTGCGTGGCAATCCCCATCTAAAACTCAAGGTCATCCATGTCGGAGGGACTAACGGCAAGGGTTCGACCATTGCTTTTTTGAAAAAGATGCTAGAAAAGCTAGGACTGAGAGTTGGCGTGTTTAGCTCGCCCTATCTCATTCATTACACAGACCAGATTAGCATCAATGGGGAATCCATTCCAGAGGCTAGGCTAGAAGCCCTCATGGCAGACTACCGGTCTTTGCTTGAGGGGGAATCGGCTGCTAATTTGCAGGGGACAACTGAGTTTGAGATTATCACAGCTATAGCCTATGATTACTTTGCCGCAGAGCAAGTAGATGTGGCCATCATGGAAGTTGGCATGGGTGGACTTTTAGATAGTACCAATATTTGCCAGCCTATTCTAACAGGCATCACGACCATTGGCTTGGATCATGTGGCCCTACTTGGTGACACCTTGGAGGCCATAGCAGAGCAGAAAGCTGGTATTATCAAACAAGGCATTCCCTTGGTAACAGGTCGTATCGCTCCAGAAGCTTTGGGTGTGATTGACAGTATTGCGGAAGGGAAAGATGCGCCGAGACTTGCCTACGGGACAGATTATCAGGTCAGCCATCAAAAGAGTGTGGTTACAGGCGAAGTCTTTGACTATACAAGTGTTGTCAGACAAGGTCGCTTCCAGACTGGTCTGCTTGGTTTGCACCAGATAGAGAATGCTGGGATGGCCATAGCTTTACTTGATACTTTTTGTCAAGAGGATGGTCGAGAACTAGCAAGCAATGACTTGATTGTCCAAGCCTTGGAAGAAACAAGATGGCCGGGGCGTCTGGAGGTCGTGTCAAGGAACCCCTTGATGATCTTGGATGGAGCCCACAATCCCCATGCTATCAAGGCTTTATTGGCAACCTTGCAAGAACGCTTTGCAGATTATCATAAAGAAATCCTCTTTACTTGCATCAAAACCAAGGCCTTAGAGGATATGTTGGACTTGCTGGGGGCCATGCCAGATACCGAGTTTACCCTGACACATTTTGACGACAGTCGGGCGACTGATGAAAGCGTGCTGAAAGAGGCAGCTAAGTCTAGAAATCTCAGCTACCTAGATTGGCAGGATTTTCTAGAGCAGAAATTGACAGATAAAAAAGAAGAGAAACAAACAGTTAGGATTGTCACTGGTTCCTTGTATTTCTTGAGCCAAGTGAGAGCCTATCTGATGGAGAGGAAAAACGAAAATGGATACACAAAAGATTGAAACTGCTGTAAAAATGATTATCGAGGCTGTAGGAGAGGACGTTAATCGCGAGGGCTTGCAGGAAACACCTGCTCGTGTCGCTCGTATGTACCAAGAGATTTTTTCAGGTCTTGGTCAAACAGCGGAGGAACATTTGTCAAAATCTTTTGAGATTATTGACGATAATATGGTGGTAGAAAAGGATATCTTTTTCCATACCATGTGTGAACACCACTTTCTGCCATTTTATGGGAAAGCGCATATTGCCTACATTCCAGATGGTCGTGTGGCAGGCTTGTCTAAGCTAGCCCGTACGGTTGAAGTTTATTCGAAAAAGCCACAAATCCAAGAACGATTGAATATCGAAGTAGCCGATGCCTTGATGGAGTATCTAGGTGCTAAAGGAGCCTTTGTTGTCATTGAGGCGGAACATATGTGTATGAGCATGCGTGGTGTCAGAAAACCAGGCACTGCAACCTTGACGACAGTAGCTCGTGGTCTATTTGAAACAGATAAGGACCTCCGAAATCAGGCTTATCGTTTAATGGGACTATAATACTCTTCGAAAATCAAATTCAAACCACGTCAGCTTCCATCTGCAACCTCAAAACAGTGTTTTGAGCAGCCTGCGGCTAGCTTCCTAGTTTGCACTTTGATTTTCATTGAGTATAAAAAGAATCCGCTTCAAGCGGATTTTTCTAGAAAGGAATCATTATGGATCAACTGCAGATTAAGGATTTGGAAATTTTTGCCTATCATGGTCTTTTTCCCAGTGAGAAAGAATTGGGGCAGAAGTTTGTCGTTTCGGCTATCCTATCCTATGATATGACCAAGGCAGCTACAGATTTGGATTTGACAGCCTCTGTCCATTATGGAGAACTGTGTCAGCAGTGGACGACATGGTTTCAGGAAACGAGTGAGGATTTGATTGAAACGGTAGCCTATAAACTGGTAGAACGTACTTTTGAGACCTATCCTCTTGTCCAAGAAATCAAGCTGGAACTGAAAAAGCCTTGGGCGCCAGTGCATTTGCCACTAGATACTTGCTCCGTAACCATCCATCGCCGCAAGCAACGAGCCTTTATCGCCCTAGGAAGCAATATGGGGGATAAACAAGCAAACTTGAAGCAAGCCATTGAGAACATGCGAGCTCGTGGTATCCATATTCTTAAAGAGTCCAGTGTCTTAACAACGGAGCCTTGGGGTGGTGTGGAGCAAGATAGCTTTGCTAATCAAGTGGTTGAGGTTGAAACATGGTTGCCTGCCCCAGTGCTATTAGAGACCTTGTTAGCCATTGAGTCAGAGATGGGACGGGTGAGAGAAGTGCATTGGGGACCTCGTTTGATTGATTTGGACTTGCTCTTTGTGGAGGACCAGGTCATTTATACAGATGACCTTATCTTGCCTCATCCTTACATAGCAGAACGCCTTTTTGTTCTTGAGTCTCTACAAGAAATTGCGCCTCATTTTATCCATCCGATATTAAAGCAACCTATTCGCAACTTGTATAATGCTTTGAAACAATAGAAAAAACTCTAGTTTTCAGTCGTTTGTAACTGAAGGCTAGAGTTTTTATACTCTTCGAAAATCTCTTCAAACCACGTCAGCTTCCATCTGCAACCTCAAAACAGTGTTTTGAGCAGCCTGCGGCTAGCTTCCTAGTTTGCTCTTTGATTTTCATTGAGTATTAAAATAGGTCATTTTCTTCTGGGAGGAGGATAGTTTCTCTACCGTCCATGTCTAAAACCAGTACTCTTGGCGGATAAAGAGGATCAAAAGGATGGTTAAAGTCAAAATCAATAGCTGTAGGGAGGTGTTGACTTGAGAAGTGGAAGGTAATTTTTCCTTGGTTATTAAGCAATTGAAACTCAAGTTCTTCTTCCAATTCAAAGACATTTTTTAAGAAATGGTCGATGATATACCAAAAAGAGTCAATAACGTCATCAGGCAAGCTGGTAACAATGCCAAAACTAGCCGACCGCATGTGGGTATTGGTAAAAGCCATATTTCTACCCCCTTTCTTTCCCTTATCATACAGCAAATAGGATTAAAAATCAAGAAAAGGCGATTTTTTCTTTATAAACATAGCTTCCTATGAAATTTTTTTCAAACAATCTTCAAAAAATGCTTGAAAGTGTTTACAAATAGTGATAAAATGAAATAAGTAGAACCATGAAAACGAAATTTTCATACAGTCTCTTTTTTTGGAGTCTCGTGAGGTATGATATAGAAAGGAAATGGAATGAATACAGACGATACAGTAACGATTTATGATGTCGCCCGTGAAGCAGGAGTTTCAATGGCGACAGTTAGCCGTGTAGTCAATGGCAATAAGAATGTAAAAGAGAATACCCGTAAAAAAGTGCTTGAGGTGATTGACCGTTTGGATTACCGTCCAAACGCCGTGGCGCGTGGTCTTGCAAGTAAAAAGACAACCACTGTCGGTGTCGTGATCCCAAATATTACCAATGGCTACTTCTCAACGCTTGCTAAAGGGATTGATGATATCGCTGAAATGTACAAGTATAATATCGTCCTTGCTAATAGTGATGAGGATGATGACAAGGAAGTTTCAGTAGTTAATACACTGTTTTCTAAGCAAGTGGATGGTATCATCTTTATGGGGTATCACTTGACTGAAAAAATTCGTTCAGAGTTTTCTCGTTCTCGAACACCGGTTGTTCTTGCGGGAACAGTGGATGTGGAACACCAACTTCCAAGTGTCAATATTGACTACAAACAAGCTACGATTGATGCAGTGACCTACCTTGCTAAAGAAAATGAGCGCATTGCTTTCGTTAGTGGTCCACTAGTGGATGATATCAATGGTAAGGTTCGTTTGGTTGGCTACAAGGAAGCCTTGAAAAAAGCAGGTATTTCTTATAGTGAAGGATTGGTCTTTGAGTCTAAATACACTTATGAAGATGGCTATGCCTTGGCAGAACGCTTGATTTCATCAAACGCAACTGCAGCAATTGTAACAGGTGATGAGTTGTCAGCAGGTGTATTGAACGGCCTTGCTGATAAGGGTGTGTCAGTGCCAGAAGAGTTTGAAATCATTACTAGTGATGATTCGCAAATTGCACGCTTTACCCGTCCAAACTTGACAACGATTGCCCAACCTCTTTATGACCTTGGTGCCATTAGTATGCGTATGTTGACCAAGATTATGCATAAGGAAGAGTTGGAAGAACGTGAAGTTCTCTTACCTCATGGTTTGACAGAGCGTCGCTCAACACGAAAACGGAAATAGAAAAAATCAGGGAATCGAGAAGATTTCCTGATTTGTTTTTAGAGAAGGGAATTATACTTAATGAAAATCAAAGAGCAAATTAGGAAGCTAGCCGCAGGTTGCTCAAAACACTGTTTTGAGGTTGTGGATAGAACTGACGAAGTCAATAACCATACATACGGTAAGGCGACGTTGACGCGGTTTGAAGAGATTTTCGAAGAGTATTAGCCTTCCATATAGTCTTTCAAAGCCTGTCCTGTTAGTCCGGCATTGAGGGCAATGAGGAGTTTCAAACGGGCTTTTTGGGCGTTGAGCTCTTTGACAAAGAAAACGCCTGATTTTTGCAACTGCACGCCCCCACCTTGGTAGGCATAAACAGGCTCAGCGATACCGTTAAAGCATCGGGAAACCAGGGCGACTGGGATTCCTTTTTGCAGAAGGCTTTCTAATTTTTGAGCCGTTTCTTTGGGAATATTACCAGCTCCGAAGGCTTGGATAATCAAACCGTCCAATTGTTCCAAATCCAGCATATCAATCAGCTCATCTGTCATACCAGCATAAGCAGAGATGATAGGGACTAATCCTTGTATGTGATCAAGGTCAAAGCGAACACGAGGTTCAGCTGTTTTGAAGTAGAGGATTTCCTGTTTCATAATCAGACCAAGGGGGCCATGTGTTGGAGTCTGGAAGGTGCTGACGTTGGTTGTATGCGTTTTGGTGACATACTTGGCAGCATGGATTTCATCGTTCATAACAACCAAAACTCCTTTGTCAGCAGCCTTGTCATCGCTAGCCACCCTTAAAGCACTCAGATAATTATAAACACCATCACTGCCGAGTTCGTTGGAGCTGCGCATGGCACCTGTTAGAATGATGGGCATATGGGGAACCTCCATGGTATCAAGGAAATAGGCTGTTTCCTCTAAAGTATCGGTTCCGTGTGTGATAACCACCCCATCGTAATTATCTGCTTCCTCTTTAATTTTTTGGTAGAGGGCCAGCATATGTTTGGGTTTGATATGGGGGCTTGGCAGGTTAAAAAAGTCCAAGGCGTGGACTTGGATTCCTTCAAGTGGGTTGGACACATGGTTCATGGGATTATCTGAACTCGTTACAACAGCGCCAGAAGCATCTGCCTGCATGGAAATAGTCCCACCCGTATGTAAAACAAGGATTTTCTTAGGCATGATTTACTCACTCTTTCTGAAATGTGGTATAATCATTGTATCACAAAAGGGGAGATTGGGATAGGATGGAAGTCAAAGCTGTTTTTTTTGATATCGATGGAACCTTGGTCAACGATCGCAAGAGTGTTTTGAAATCCACTAAGGACGCGATTAAGATTGTCAAAGAACAAGGGGTGTTGGTTGGTGTAGCGACAGGGCGAGGACCTTTTTTTGTTAAGGAATTGATGGACGATTTGGATTTGGACTTTGCGGTAACCTATAATGGCCAGTATATCTTTACTAAAGACAGAGTCTTGTTCACGAGCCCAATTTCCAAGTTACATTTGCGCCAGCTCATTACGTATGCTAAAAAAGAGGGCAAGGAGATTGCATTAGGGACCAAGGATGCCATGCTAGGTTCTAAAATCATGTCCTTTGGTTTGGGTTCTTTTTCCCAACGAATCAGTCGCTTCGTTCCCTCTGTTTTAACTCGGACAGTGAGTCATTCCTTTAATCGTATGGTCAGCAAGGTTGTTCCCCAAAAGGAAGAAGACCTGCTTCATCTGATGAATCAGCCTATCTACCAAGTTTTGATGCTGATGACACCAGAAGAATCTGAGAAGGCGGCAGCTGATTTTGAAGACTTGAAATTGACACGTAGCAATCCTTTTGCAGCGGATGTCATCAATCAAGGAAACTCTAAATTGGAAGGCATACGCCGAGTTGGGAAAGAATACGGCTTTGACCTCAACCAAGTCATGGCCTTTGGTGACTCAGATAACGACCTAGAAATGCTGGCGGGTGTCGGTATGTCGGTCGCTATGGGAAATGGTAGTAGCAGTGTCAAGGAAGTTGCCAAGCACATCACCACTAGCAATCAGCAAGACGGAATCCATAAGGCCCTAGAACATTTTGGTGTTTTAGCTTCAGAAAAAGTCTTTGTCAGCCGTGACTATCATTTCAATAAGGTCAAGACCTTCCACCACATGATGGATGAACGAACCCAAGAAGAACCTCGAGCTTGGGATTTAGAAGGTGCAACCCATAGGGCTGGCTTTAAAATAGAAGAATTGGTGGAGTTTGTTCGAGCTGCCAGCCCTTCTGAAGAGGACTTTGGTCAAGCTCTATCGCAACTTCATCAGGCCCTTGATAAGGCAGCAGATAAGGTAGCACAGAAGACGCCTGCTCAGCAAGATTTGGTGGGGCAAGTGGATGCCTTGATTGATACGCTTTACTTCACCTACGGTAGTTTTGTCTTGATGGGGGTGGACCCAGAACGTATTTTTGACATTGTCCATCAGGCCAATATGGGGAAAATTTTTCCAGATGGCAAGGCTCATTTTGATCCAGTGACTCACAAAATCTTAAAACCAGATGATTGGGAAGAAAAATATGCTCCAGAACCTGCTATTAAAAAGGAACTGCAGCGCCAGCTTAAGGCTTATGAACGCCATAAAGAGAGAAATAAACAGTAAAAAAAGGAGCTCTGGGCTCCTTTTCTACGTGACTATAAGGTTTTTTCTTGTTCTCTCACCACCAGCAAATCAACCTTAGCATGGCGGAGAATGTATTCAGATGAAGAGCCGACCAAGAGACGCTCAAAGGCGTTGAGACCAGTTGCGCCAACGAGGATGAGGTCCACTTCTTCTGCATCTGGAATAGTACGTGCCAGTAGGGTCTTTGGATTGCCCATTTCAATGACGATATGAACATCTGCCACACCAGCATCTTTAGCACGTTTTTCGTACTCTTTCATCAGACTTTCAGCGTCGACTTGGAGTTCTTCATAAACTTCAGCATCAAAGGTGGATACGCTTTGGAGAGCGCGTGTGTCAATGACATGTGCGATGGTAAGTTTAGCGTCGTTTCGTAGAGCAGAATGAACTCCCTTGACAAAAGCCAAGTCCGCTTCCTTAGAACCATCGATTGCGACCATAATATTTTGGTAACGTTGTGCCATAATGAAACCTCCTGAAATTTTCTTACTATAATTGTAAACCTTTTCACTATAGAAGTAAAGCAAAAAAAGTATTTTTCAAAAGAATGTTAGCGCTTAAAATCTATATAAATATATGATAAAATAAAAGAAAGGATAGCAGGAAACAAGTGAAGGGAGGGATAATGATGAAAAGCTCTTTTCAAACATCAAATTTCCTTTATTATGGAATTATCCTAGTTTCAGTCTTGATAGAAGTGATCATGATCTGGCAATTAGAGAGTCTGGTACCGTTTCTTTATCCAGGTTTTATCGGCTTTTTAGTCTTTCATGTACTCTATCATCTGCTCTTATTTCTAGTTGCAAAACGAAGTGGGCGTTGGGATTACTTGATGATATGGGGACTTTTCCTCATGTTCAATCTTTTTTATGACTCCTTTTTAGGCTTGCTTTTTCTAGGTTTATCTTTTGGTATGTGATGTTTTTTGGCAGAACACCTGCTATCTCCCCTGTCTTGACCTCGCTTTTAGCGAGGTTTTTCTTCTATACGAAACTAGTAACACATTTCAGCAAACTTGTCGCATTCTCTTTCTAGTGGTATAATGTTACTATCCTGATGAATTGAGGAAACAAGATGAAAGAATATAACAAGTCTAGTAAGTTAGAACATGTTGCTTATGACATCCGTGGTCCTGTTTTGGAAGAAGCCATGCGGATGCGAGCAAACGGAGAAAAGATTTTACGTCTGAATACAGGAAATCCAGCAGAATTTGGCTTTACAGCGCCAGACGAGGTCATTCATGACTTGATTATGAATGCGCGTGATAGTGAAGGTTACTCTGACTCCAAAGGGATTTTCTCAGCCCGTAAGGCTATCATGCAGTATTGCCAATTGAAGAAATTCCCAAATGTAGATATTGATGATATTTACCTTGGAAATGGTGTTAGTGAACTGATTGTCATGTCTATGCAGGGGCTTTTGGACAATGGGGATGAGGTCTTGGTGCCAATGCCAGACTATCCTCTCTGGACAGCAGCTGTCAGCCTAGCTGGAGGAAATGCCGTTCACTATATCTGTGATGAAGCTGCAGAATGGTACCCAGATATTGACGATATCAAGTCAAAAATCACTTCCAATACCAAGGCAATCGTTCTTATCAATCCAAATAATCCAACTGGAGCCCTTTATCCTAAGGAACTCTTGTTGGAGATTATTGAGATTGCTCGTCAAAACGATTTGATTATCTTTGCGGATGAAATCTATGACCGCATGGTCATGGATGGGCATGTGCATACGCCTGTGGCGAGCTTGGCACCAGATGTTTTCTGTGTCAGCATGAACGGTCTATCAAAATCTCACCGTATTGCTGGTTTCCGTGTGGGTTGGATGGTTTTGTCTGGACCTAAGACTCATGTCAAGGGCTATATCGAAGGGCTCAATATGCTATCCAATATGCGCCTTTGCTCTAACGTTTTGGCCCAACAAGTCGTACAAACTTCCTTGGGTGGCCACCAATCAGTCGATGAATTGCTTCTTCCTGGTGGACGAATTTATGAGCAAAGAAACTTCATCTACAATGCCATTCAAGATATTCCAGGTTTGTCTGCGGTTAAACCTAAGGCTGGACTCTATATCTTCCCTAAAATCGACCGCAATATGTACCGTATAGATGATGATGAACAGTTTGTCCTTGATTTCTTGAAGCAGGAAAAGGTTCTCTTGGTTCATGGTCGAGGCTTTAACTGGCAGGAACCAGACCACTTCCGTATCGTTTACCTTCCTCGTGTCGATGAACTAGCCCAAATCCAAGAAAAGATGACTCGTTTCTTGAAACAGTATCGTAGATAGGGCTTACATTCGAAAAAGCTGGAAACATTTGCCTTGAGCTATTGACAAAAGTAAAAGAATCAGATAGAATAGTAAAGTATGTTTAGTAACTGATCACTTTATAGCCGGCTAAACGAATACAAAATCTATGAGGAGGTATTCATCGTGAAACGTACTTATCAACCAAGTAAACTTCGTCGTGCGCGCAAACACGGATTCCGTAACCGTATGTCAACTAAAAACGGTCGTCGCGTATTGGCAGCTCGTCGTCGTAAAGGACGCAAAGTTTTGGCTGCATAATCCAAACGAACCATAACAAAAATCAGTAGGAACTCGAGTCTACTGATTTTTATTTTTGTAAAAAAGTTCAAAAAGGCTTTATATTTTTGCTCAAATGGTGTATAATATTTCACATACTGTAAAAAATGGAGAATAATCATGAAGAAATCAAAAGTGATGCTTTTTGGAGCTATGGCTTTGACAGCAGGTCTAGCTCTAGCGGCATGCGGGTCATCCCAATCAAGCAATGCAGACAAGACATACTCTTATATCTTTGTCAGTAACCCTGATACCTTGGATTACATTACCTCTACACGAGACTCTACATCTAGTATCACAACCAACTTGATTGATGGTTTGTTGGAAAACGACCAGTATGGCAATCTCATCCCATCTATGGCTGAGTCATGGACAGTGTCAAAAGATGGCTTGACTTACACTTATAAAATCCGTCAGGGAGCTAAATGGTACACTTCTGAAGGAGAAGAGTATGCGGACGTAACAGCTCATGACTTTGTGACTGGTCTCAAGTATGCGGCTGATAAAAAGGCTGAAAACTTGTACTTGGTACAAGACTCTATCAAAGGTCTAGCAGACTATGTTGAAGGACAATCATCCGATTTTGGAACTGTTGGTGTTAAGGCAGTGGATGATTACACTCTACAATACACCCTCAACCAACCTGAGACTTATTGGAACTCTAAAACAACAGCAAGTATCCTTAATCCTGTAAATGAAGCCTTCTTGAAGTCTAAGGGAGATGACTTTGGAAGTGTAACACCATCAAGTATCTTGTCAAATGGTCCTTACTTGTTTAAATCTTTCTCATCAAAATCTTTAATTGAGTTTGATAAAAACCCTAATTACTGGGATAAGGACAAGGTCAAAATTGAGAAAGTGAAACTCTCTTTCTTTGACGGTTCTGACCAAGACAGCATTGCTAGAGGTTTCTTGGATGGTAATTATACAGATGGCCGTATCTTCCCAACAAGTTCAGTCTTTGCTGAACTCAAGAAGGGAAATGAGGACAAGATTACCTATACACCGCAAAACTCAGTTACTTTCTATTATCTTTTCAACGTGAATCGTCAAAGCTACAAGCAAACTATGAAACAGTCTGATAAGGAAAAGACAGATTCACGCGCAGCTATGCAGAATAAAGATTTCCGTCAGGCTATCAACTTTGCCTTTGACCGTCATGCTTATGCAGCACAGACAAATGGTGAAGATGGAGCAGACCGTATCTTGCGTAACACAGTTACACCAAGTAACTTTGTCCAAGTTGGCGATAAGAACTTCGGTGATATTGTCAATGAAAAAATTGTCAACTACGGTAAAGATTGGGCAAATATCAACCTAAACGATGGTAAGCAAGCCTTCTTAAATCCTGACAAGGCCAAAGAGAAATTTGCTAAGGCCAAAGAAAGTCTGCAAGCTCAAGGAGTAACCTTCCCAATTCATTTGGATATGCCAGTTGACCAGACTGCTAAGTTGGATGTGCAACAGGCTGGATCTTTCAAACAAACAGTGGAAGAAACCCTTGGTAAGGAGAATGTAGTTATCGACGTTATCCAACTTTCTCCAGATGAAAAAGACCAAGCAACCTACTTTGCAGATACAGCAGAACAAAAAGACTACGATATCGACATCTCAGGATGGGGTGGAGACTACTCAGATCCTAAGACTTACCTAGCGATTCTAGATCCAGAGACAGGTTCTCAGTTGAAAAACATGGGCTTGTCTGAAGGAAAAGACAAGGAAGTCAAGGACAAGATTGGTCTTGCTGACTACAAGAAACTCTTGGATCAGGCAGATGCGGAAATCGCAGATACTCAAGCTCGCTATGAAAAATATGCTGAAGCCCAAGCTTGGTTGACAGATAGCGCCCTCTTCCTACCGGTTCAAAGTGGTGGAGCTAACCCAATCTTCCGTAAGACTGTACCGTTTACAGGCCCATTCTCATTCGTTGGGAATAAAGGAAATGCGGACAACTACAAATATGTTGAATTGCAAAAAGAGGCAGTAACTGCTAAACAGTACCAAGAACTCTATGAAAAATGGCTGAAAGAAAAAGCTGAGTCAAATAAAAAAGCTCAGGAAGATTTAGCTAACCACATTCAATAATATTCCTAGTCATGCTTTTCAGTTAATACTCTTCGAAAATCTCTTCAAACCACGTCAGCGTCGCCTTACCGTATATATGGTTACTGACTTCGTCAGTTCTATCTGCAACCTCAAAACAGTGTTTTGAGCTGACTTCGTCAGTTTCATCTACAACCTCAAAGCAGTGCTTTGAGCAGCCTGCGGCTAGCTTCCTAGTTTGCTCTTTGATTTTCATTGAGTATAAGCATAGTGACTGGTTTCAGAAAAAGGCCTTACCAGAACTTCTTGGTTCTGGTAAGGCCTTTTCTTTATTCTTTTAAGTGATAAGAGTAGCTAGCGACAACGACGTCTTGGTGCCAACGGAGGGCGTATTTGAGTTTGAGACTCATCTGATTGTGCAGGATATTCTGCCAAGGTTTATTAGGGATAAACTGGGGGACGAGGACAGTGACTGTATAGTTCTTTTTCTGGGCATCCTCAGAGATCCGTTTGACATACTTGACAGTAGGCGTGATGATGTCGCGGTAGCTGGTCTTGATATTTTTCAGAGTAATGGTTGGGAAGTAATCGACAAATTCTTGGAGAATTTCTTGATCTTTTTCTGCTGTTTCCTTGGTAGAAATATGCATGGCTAAGACTTCGTCACCGATACTTTGAGCGTAGTTAATGGCTCCGACGCTAACTCGGGTAACATTCCCTACTAGGACGAGAACTAGATTTCCATCGTAGGTACGTTTTTCGATGCCTTCATAGAGTCGTAGTTGTTGGGCTACTTTTTGGTAATGACTGTGAATGGCCAAGAAGAGTAGGGTGAGTACGAGAATAATCGGGAAGAAAGGCCAGATATCACTGAGACGGAAAAAGAGCAAGATTAGTATAATCGCGTAGCAAATGATTGCCCCAAGGATATTAGCAAGAGCAGGTTTTAAGAAGTTGGCTCCTTTTTCCTTTTTCCAATGACGAATCATCCCAGTCTGAGATAGGGCAAAGGGCACGAAGACCCCGATAGTATAAAGAGGAATCAAGCGTTCGGTATTGCCATTAAAAATGAGAAGAAGAATCATAGCTCCAAATGCCAGAGTTAAAATTCCATTAGAGTAGCCTAGTCGGTCTCCTTTTTCCATAAAGAGATGGGGCATGTATTTGTTTTTAGCCATATTGTAAGCCAGCATAGGAAAGGCTGAAAAGCCAGTATTTGCAGCTACGGCCAAAATCAAGGCAGTGGAGAATTGGAAGATATAATACCCAAGGTGGCCAAAAAAGGAATTACCAAGGATGCCTTGAGCCATCTGTGAAAGAATAGTTTCTCCGTGTTGAGGCATAATCCCCATCCAGTAGTTTAGGAAGGTGATACCAGCAAAAAGAAAACCTAAAATCAGTGACATAATAGTCAAGGTTTGAGCGGCATTCTTTTCTTTTGGAGCCTTGAAAAAGGGAACCGCATTTGAAATAGCTTCAACCCCTGTCAGAGAGGCAGATCCGCTGGTAAAAGCTCTTAGAATGAGAACGATAGACAGACTCGGAACAGCATGCCCGATAGGAGAAGTTGCCTGATAGCTGAGAGAACCTGTCATTAGTTGAAAGATTCCATAGAGCAAGAGAAAGACAGTACTGATGATAAAGAGATAGACAGGAATCATCAGTGAACTGGCAGATTCTTTTAAGCCCCGTAAGTTCAAGAGCATAAGCAAGCAAACTAGAAAAATGGAAATGTGGAGGTTGTAAGGGTGGAGGGTAGGGATAGCTGCTGTGATAGCATCAGCTCCAGATGATACCGATACCGCCACAGTCAGCATGTAGTCAACCAGCAGACTACCTCCAGCAATCAAGCCTAGCTCGGGAGATAGATTTTCTCGAGTAACCATATAGGCCCCGCCCCCTTGAGGGTAGGCATGGATGATTTGACGGTAGGAAACGGTCAGGCTAGCTAGGAGCAGGAGGACAAAGAGGCCGATAGGAAGGCTCCACCATATCGCAAGAGGAGAGAGACTAGCCAAGACGAGGACTACTTGCTCAGGCCCATAGGCAATGGAAGATAGAGCGTCGCTTGACAACATGGCCAAGGCCTGCATTTTTCCCAGCAGACCTCCCTCGCCTTCTGTTAAGGACTTAAGAGGACGACCGATAAAAGTCTGTTTTAATTTTGTAAACATGGTATTTTCCTTTACTGAAAATTTCAATAAGTGTTATTATACTGCTTTGGAAAAAGAGCGTCAAGAGATGATGATGGGTTTTAGAATATTTTTTACATATGAGGAGAGAGGGCAGTTTTTTGGTATAATAGAAGATAGAAAACGAGGTTAGAAGAGATGATTTTTGATACACATACACACTTGAATGTAGAAGAATTTGCAGGTCGTGAGGCAGAAGAAATTGCCTTGGCTGCTGAGATGGGTGTGACACAGATGAATATTGTTGGTTTTGATAAACCGACGATTGAGCGTGCCTTGGAGTTGGTAGATGAGTATGACCAGCTCTATGCGACTATCGGTTGGCATCCGACAGAAGCTGGAACTTACACAGAGGAGATTGAAACCTACTTGCTTGACAAGCTCAAGCATCCAAAGGTGGTTGCCTTGGGTGAGATTGGTTTGGATTATCATTGGATGACAGCGCCAAAAGAGGTGCAGGAGCAGGTTTTTCGCCGTCAGATCCAGCTATCTAAGGACTTGAATTTACCTTTTGTTGTCCATACCCGTGATGCGCTGGAAGATACTTATGAGATTATTAAGAGCGAGGGAGTTGGTCCTCGGGGTGGCATCATGCATTCTTTCTCAGGAACTCTTGGATGGGCAGAGAAGTTTGTCGAGCTTGGTATGACCATTTCCTTCTCAGGAGTGGTGACTTTTAAGAAGGCCACCGATATCCAAGAAGCTGCTAGAGAACTTCCTTTGGACAAGATGTTAGTAGAAACAGATGCGCCCTACTTAGCACCTGTACCCAAGCGTGGTCGTGAAAATAAAACAGCCTATACTCGCTATGTGGTGGACTTTATTGCTGCCTTGCGTGGGATGACGGCAGAAGAGCTGGCAGCGGCAACGACTGCAAATGCAGAGCGAATTTTTGGATTGGACAGCAAGTAATGAAAGAAAAAATTTCTCAAGTTATCGTGGTTGAAGGTCGCGATGATACGGCCAATCTCAAACGTTACTTCGATGTAGAGACCTATGAGACACGAGGTTCTGCTATCAATGACCAGGATCTAGAGCGGATTCAACGCCTGCACCAACGTCATGGAGTCATTGTCTTTACAGACCCAGATTTTAATGGGGAGCGGATTCGTCGTATGATTATGACGGCCATTCCAACAGTTCAGCATGCTTTCCTCAAACGAGATGAGGCTGTTCCTAAGTCCAAAACCAAGGGACGTTCTCTGGGAATCGAACATGCCAGCTATGAAGACTTGAAAACAGCTCTAGCTCAGGTGACAGAACAATTTGAACATGAGAGTCAGTTTGACATCAGTCGTAGCGACTTGATTCGTCTTGGTTTTCTAGCAGGGGCAGACAGCCGTAAGCGCAGAGAATATCTGGGAGAGGTTCTCCGAATCGGCTATTCTAACGGCAAGCAACTCCTCAAACGCCTAGAGTTGTTTGGGGTTACCTTGGCGGAAGTGGAAGAAGCTATGAAATCTTATGAGTAGGAAAGATGTAGCCGTTACAATTTTTTAAGTTTCACAGTATTTTTCGAAGCAGGTAGAAGAGGAGGTGTCTGATGTTAATTGGTCAAAAAATTAAAGAGATTAGGATAGAAAAAGGAATTAGTCGTCCAGATTTTTGTGGAGATGAGCAAGAACTGACGGTTCGTCAACTATCGCGAATTGAAAGTGGAGCTTCGCAACCGAGTTTGCCCAAGTTAGACTATATTGCTCGCCGGCTAGGAGTTCCAGCTTATAGCCTTATGCCGGATTTTTCAGCTCTTCCTTCTGCTTATTTAGAATTGAAATACCAGATTTTACGTGAACCAATCTATGGTAAAGAAGAGGAGTATGATAAGAAAGAAGCGTGTTTGGAAGAGATTTATAAAACATACTTTGATAATCTTCCTAAAGAGGAACAATTAGCATGTGAAGTATTGCAGGCGAGTTTAGATACTTCTAGAACTAGAAGGCCTGAATACGCAGAGTTAATACTTGAGGAACATATGCCTCAGATTATAGAAAAAGAAGCTTATTCAATAAATGATATGTTGTTGATTCGTTTGTTTTTTTATCAAATGCTTATTAGAAAAGATCTTGCCAAATTGGTGAATCAAATCGAAAAGCTAATGCTCTTTCTTTTAGAACAGAAGAAGGTAACTCAATTAGAAAACTTCTTTATAATTAGAGATACTCTTATTTCAGGAATGTGTTGTCTTGAAAAGGTAGGAGTAACTGATTGCTTTAATGATTATCTATCGTGTTTACAAGAAATTATGGATAAAACTCAAGATTATCAAAAGAAACCTCTTGTATTTATGTTTTTGTGGAAGCAAGCATTAAGAGAAGAAAGAGATTTTAGTTTAGCTGAATCATTTTATCAGTCTTCTAAAACATTTGCGCAGCTAATTGGAGATGAATTTCTAGTAAAGAAATTGACAGAGGAATGGCAAGAGGATGTAAAAAAATATTTATAAATATCGTGAAGCAATGCCAAAAATGTCCTTGTTCTTGTATCAAAACAGTTCTAAAGTTCGTCTTTAGGACTGTTTTTTTAGATATAAGCCAAAAATAAAATGAAATAGTTAGATTCTAAGGACATTGATGTCCTTGGTAGTGTGATAAAGATGGAGTATAATGACTATAAAAGTTCATTTCAGGGTGCTATTTTGACAATTTAGAGAAAAACAAATAATTTTAGAATATCATTTGGTAATATAATAGTATCAACGTTGATAATGGAAAGAGGAGCAAGTAACTCAGCAATCTTGTAATCAAAAATAGAGGAGTATCAATATGAAACAAACAGTTAAAAAATTAGCTCTTGTAGCGAGCATTGCAGCAACATTAGGTGGAAGTGTAGCAGTAGTATCGGCCACGGTTAAGTATCCAGGTGGTGGTGTTTGGACGTATGGTTCAGCTAACGGCGGTGCGTACTCAAACTACTATCACCCGTCAAAATACCATAGTTCAACGGTTTCCAGCAGGTGGAATAGTTCATCTGATAAGGGATATGCTAATGCAGGGGGAACATCTCGAGCTTGGATTCGTACTGCGTGGGCCGAGCAAGTAAGTTTCTATTATAATTATTAAAAATTACACACGAGAAAGTAAAAATATTTCTGGGTGAATTGATAACGATGCTTTACTTGGTCATCTTCTCACTAAGTGACCAAGTAACTTTTTGGAGGAAATGATGAAACGCTTATTTATTTTGATTTCAATGGTATTGGTATCGCTTTATATGGTGATAAATTCTGTTGACCATCGAGAAGAGATTTTATTTGGTAACTATCCCTCTGTTGACGTGATGGGTACTGGGCTAGACCAGCCAGTAGCTGGTCGCGAAGAGGTGACAGAGGCTTTGAGTAACTTGGCAGTAGAGCACAATAGTCTCATCGCCCGTCGGATCGTTGAGCCAAATGAAGCTGGAGAAACACGCTTTACCTATGCTACTTATGGTGAGGGAGAACTTCCAGAAGGTTTGACCATTTCCTCCGAGGAGAGTGCAGAAACGAGTGATTTATTAGGTTCTTACTTGATTGTGTCAGGGAGTCTGGATGGAGTGAGCTTACAGACCGCCCTGCAAGAACTGGGTTATAATGGTGTTGTCTCGAATAGAACAGAGTCATTTTCGATGGTCGTCCTCTTGGCGGCTACCCCAATGGGACTACTGAGTCTAGCTATTTTTCTGCTGACCTTTATGAGTCTGACCCTGATTTATCGGATAAAATCCCTTCGTCAGGCAGGGATTCGTTTAATCGCTGGTGAGAGCTTGTTTGGGGTGGTTCTCAGACCAGTGTTAGAAGATGTGAGACAGCTTATCTTCTCGGTGCTAGTATCCAGTCTTTTGGGATTGGGGATTCTCTGGTATCAAGGTGTCTTGTTTATGGCAACGGTGCAACTTGTCATCATTGCTCTTCTACTTTATGGCTTGACCTTGGCAGGGATTTCTACCTTACTAAGTGTCGTGTATCTATTTGGTTTACAGGAAAATAGTCTGGTGGATCTATTGAAAGGGAAACTCCCTCTCAAACGTATGATGACATTGATGATGGTGGGGCAACTCTTGGCCGTGCTGGTGGTCGGTTCGAGTGCGACTGCTCTCCTACCCCACTACCGTGAAATGCAGGAGATGGAGAAGGCTAGCGATAAATGGAGCCAGTCCTCAGACCGTTACCGTCTATCCTTTGGTTGGTCTAGTGCATTTGCCGATGAAGAAGGAATGCGTAAGGATAATCGTGAGTGGCAGACATTTACTGAAGAACGGTTAGCCAATACAGACTCTTTTTATATTATGAGCAATATTGACAAATTCTCAGATGGAGCAGAAGTGGATCTAGATGGCAATCGTCTCAATGACTACACACCGTCAGGGAATGTTATCTATGTCTCACCGCGCTATCTGATAGAAGAAAAGATTACCATTTCTTCAGAGTTTATGGACAAGATGCAAAACTTGTCTGAGGGAGAGTTTGGGCTGATCTTGCCTGAGAGCTTGAGAGAGCAGTCTGCCTACTACCAAGGATTGTTTACAGATTACCTGCAAAACTTTTCATCTGAAAGTGTAGAAGTGACGAGTCAGAAGTACTACCTCCCACAGGTAACGCTAGCTTTTACAGAAACAGGACAGGAACGCTTCCTCTATAACGATGGGTACAAGACGACACGCCAGTACCTAAAAGATCCGATTATTGTAGTTTTAACGCCGCAAGCGACTGGAACAAGACCTGTTGCAGGGATGTTATGGGGAACTACGGCTAATAGTGCCTTGAAATTAGATCAATATCAAGACAGCATCACAGCTCTAAAAGAGCAAGGTCTGTATCACAAGGTCTCTTATTTGGTAAAAAGCCAGCTATTTTTTGCCAAGGTACTAAATGACAAACGTATGGAGTTTTACTCTCTCCTTATTGGGACTGTTTTGACTCTGTCTACGGCTATTTTGTTATTTGATTCCATGAATCTTCTCTATTTTGAGCAGTTCAGACGGGAGATCATGATTAAACGTCTTTCTGGTATGACAATCTATGAGCTTCATGGCAAGTATTTACTGGCGCAAGGAGGAGTTCTCTTACTTGGGCTAATCCTATCTAGTGTTTTGACAGGAGATAGCTTGATTAGCGCTCTAGTTGTAGCTTTGTTTACGCTTAACGCTCTGTTGATTTTAGTAAGACAGGATAAAAAGGAAGAAGCTGGTAGCATGGCAGTATTGAAAGGAAAATAAGATGATTGATATTCAAGGATTGGAAAAGAAGTTTAATGACCGCGCGATTTTCTCTGGTTTAAATCTCAAGCTGGAGAAGGGCAAGGTCTATGCCTTAATCGGAAAGAGTGGAAGCGGAAAGACGACTTTGCTGAACATCTTAGGAAAGCTAGAAAAGATAGATGGTGGAAGGGTTCTCTATCAGGGGAAAGATTTAAAAACCATTTCCACTCGTGAGTATTTTCGAGACCAGATGGGCTATCTCTTTCAAAATTTTGGCCTTTTAGAAAACCAATCAATCAAAGAGAATTTGGATTTGGGCTTTGTTGGTCAGAAAATCTCAAAAGTAGAACGTTTGGAAAGGCAAGTGGAGGCTTTAGAAAAAGTTAATCTAGGATATTTGGATTTGGAGCAAAAAATTTATACTTTATCTGGGGGAGAAGCCCAACGAGTTGCCCTTGCGAAGACTATTTTGAAAAATCCACCCTTGATTTTGGCAGATGAACCAACAGCAGCTCTTGATCCTGAAAATTCAGAGGAGGTTATGAATCTCTTGGTGGGCTTGAAAGATGAAAATCGAATTATCATCATTGCGACTCATAATCCCCTAATCTGGAATAAGGCAGATAAAATCATTGATATGAGGGAGCTTGCTCATGTGTGAAAAAATCCGTATTCGCAGGGTATCTGATTATCCTAGTGCCAGAGGTGGTTTAGAAGATATCCTCATCATGGAAAATATGACCAATCATCTCCTTTTGGTTCAAATCCGAGTAAATGGCTATTTGCTTGATTTTGCTAGTATTGAAGGTCAAAGGCAAAAGCATTATCGTTTGAAAAATTTACCTCAAACGGTTGAACTGACAGTGGATGATGTAGAGGAGGATGTAGATTTGACCCTACCCGAAAATCGAAGTTATCAAGAAGCTGATTTTTTCGAACGGATGTTTCGAGAGAACCGCTAAGGCCACTTCTAAAGATTTCCAAGACTATCTTTCTTCATGAGGAAAGATAGTCTTTTGGTATGATTTTCACCCCCAAAATACAAGGGGAATGTGTTACAATAGTAGTAACAGATAATAGAAAAGAGAATAGATGAGAATTGCAGATTATAGCGTGACCAAGGCAGTGCTGGAGCGTCACGGTTTTACCTTTAAAAAGTCTTTCGGGCAAAACTTCTTGACGGATACCAATATCCTACAAAAAATCGTGGATACGGCTGAGATTGATGATCAGGTCAATGTCATCGAAATCGGGCCAGGGATTGGTGCCTTGACGGAGTTTCTGGCTGAGCGTGCAGCAGAAGTTATGGCCTTTGAGATCGACCATCGTTTGGTACCGATTTTGGCAGATACCTTGCGTGATTTTGACAATGTGACCGTAGTCAACGAGGACATTCTTAAGGTTGACTTGGCGCAACATATCCAGAATTTTAAAAATCCTGACCTGCCAATCAAGGTAGTGGCTAATTTGCCTTACTACATCACAACGCCTATTCTTATGCACTTGATTGAGAGTGGGATTCCTTTTAGTGAGTTTGTGGTCATGATGCAGAAAGAAGTGGCGGACCGCATTTCAGCCCAGCCGAATACCAAGGCTTATGGTAGCTTGTCGATTGCGGTGCAGTATTACATGACTGCCAAGGTTGCCTTTATCGTGCCTCGTACGGTCTTTGTGCCAGCGCCAAATGTGGATTCGGCCATCTTGAAAATGGTGCGCCGTCCAGAACCAGCTGTAGCAGTGGAAGACGAGAGCTTCTTCTTTAAGGTTTCCAAGGCTAGTTTCACCCATCGTCGTAAGACCTTGTGGAATAATTTGACAGGTTACTTTGGCAAGACTGAGGAAGTCAAGGACAAGCTGACCAAGGCTTTGGACCAAGCAGGCTTGTCACCAAGTGTACGGGGGGAAGCTCTCAGCTTGGCAGAGTTTGCTAGCCTAGCAGACGCACTTAAAGGGCAAGGACTTTAAAATGCAGGGACAAATCATTAAAGCCTTGGCTGGGTTCTACTATGTAGAGAGTGATGGCCAGGTCTATCAAACACGCGCGCGTGGGAATTTCCGTAAAAAAGGGCATACTCCCTACGTTGGGGATTTGGTCGACTTTTCTGCGGAGGAAAATTCAGAAGGCTATATTCTCAAGATTCACGAACGGAAAAACAGCCTGGTCCGTCCGCCCATTGTCAATATTGACCAAGCTGTGGTGATCATGTCTGTCAAGGAACCTGATTTTAACAGCAATTTGCTGGATCGGTTCTTAGTTCTTTTGGAACACAAGGACATCCATCCTATCATTTATATTTCTAAAATGGATTTGCTGGAAGATAGAGGAGAACTGGATTTTTACCAACAAACCTATGGTGCTATTGGTTATGATTTTGTGACCAGTAAGGAGGAACTTTTGCCTTTGTTAACAGGTAAGATTACAGTCTTTATGGGGCAGACAGGTGTTGGGAAATCAACTCTTCTCAATAAAATCGCACCAGACCTCAATCTTGAAACAGGAGAAATTTCAGACAGTCTGGGTCGCGGGCGCCACACTACTCGAGCAGTTAGTTTTTATAATCTCAATGGAGGTAAAATCGCAGATACACCGGGATTTTCATCACTGGATTATGAAGTATCAAGGGCGGAAGACCTCAATCAGGTCTTCCCAGAGATTGCTACTGTCAGTCGAGACTGCAAATTCCGTACTTGTACCCATACCCATGAGCCGTTCTGTGCAGTTAAGCCTGCTGTAGAAGAGGGTACCATTGCGTCCTTCCGTTTTGACAACTACCTGCAATTCCTCAGTGAAATTGAAAATCGTAGAGAAACCTACAAAAAAGTCAGCAAAAAAATTCCAAAATAAGGAGAAACCTATGTCTCAATACAAGATTGCTCCGTCAATTCTGGCAGCAGATTATGCCAACTTTGAACGTGAAATCAAACGTCTAGAAGCAACTGGGGCAGAGTATGCCCATATCGATATCATGGATGGTCATTTTGTACCGCAAATCAGTTTTGGTGCGGGTGTGGTCGAGAGTCTTCGACCTCATAGCAAGATGGTCTTTGACTGCCATTTGATGGTAGCTAATCCAGAGCATCATCTGGAAGACTTTGCGCGTGCGGGAGCAGATATCATCAGTATCCATGTGGAAGCAACGCCTCATATTCATGGTGCCCTCCAAAAAATTCGTTCACTCGGTGTCAAGCCATCTATTGTTATCAATCCTGGTACGCCTGTTGAGGCGATTAAGCACGTCCTTCATCTAGTTGACCAAGTTTTAGTCATGACAGTTAACCCAGGTTTTGGTGGGCAAGCCTTTCTGCCTGAAACCATGGATAAGGTTCGTGAGTTGGTTGCTCTTCGTGATGAAAAAGGTTTGAACTTTGAAATCGAAGTGGATGGTGGGATTGATGACCAAACTATTGCTCAAGCTAAAGAAGCTGGTGCGACCGTTTTTGTAGCAGGTTCCTATGTCTTTAAGGGAGAAGTCAATGAGCGAGTACAAACTCTCAGAAAACAACTGGACTAAGGTTGCCGTTTTTGCAGGCGGAGACCGCGGCCATTATCGGACAGATTTTGATGCTTTTGTCGGTGTGGATCGAGGCTCGCTCTGGGTCTTGGAAGAAGATCTGCCTCTTGCTCTAGCAGTCGGAGATTTTGATTCTGTGACGGAAGAAGAGTGGCAGGTGATTCAAAAAAGTGCCCAGCATTTTGTCCAAGCCCGACCAGAAAAGGATGATACTGATTTGGAATTGGCTCTCTTGACTATCTTTAAGAACAATCCTCAGGCTCAGGTCACTATTTTCGGCGCTTTGGGTGGACGTATTGACCATATGCTGGCCAATGTCTTTTTACCTAGCAATCCCAAATTAGCACCCTATATGCGCCAGATAGCGATTGAAGATGGGCAAAATTTGATTGCCTATTGTCCAGAAGGGACCAGTCAGCTAGAACCTCGTTCAGACTACGACTATCTTGCCTTTATGCCAGTTCGGGATAGCCAGCTGACCATTCTCGGAGCCAAGTATGAGTTGACAGAGGAAAATTTTTTCTTTAAAAAAGTGTACGCTTCTAACGAATATATAGATAGGGAAGTGTCGGTGACTTGCCCGGATGGTTATGTGGTCGTGCTGCATAGCAAGGACAGGAGGTAGGATGGAAAGTTTACTTGTTCTATTATTGATTGCCAATCTGGCTGGCCTCTTTCTGATTTGGCAAAGGCAGACTAAGCAGGAAAAACATCTGACCAAGAGCTTGGAGGATCAGGCAGATCACTTGTCAGACCAGTTGGATTACCGTTTTGAACAAGCCAGGCAAGCCAGTCAGTTAGATCAAAAAGATTTGGAAGTGGCTGTCAGCGACCGTTTGCAAGAAGTTCGAATGGAATTGCACCAAGGTCTGACTCAGGTCCGTCAAGAAATGACAGATAATCTCCTCCAAACCAGAGATAAGACCGACCAACGTCTCCAAGCCTTGCAGGAATCAAATGAGCAACGTCTAGAACAAATGCGCCAAACGGTCGAGGAAAAGTTAGAAAAGACCTTGCAGACACGCTTGCAGGCTTCCTTTGAGACAGTTTCCAAACAACTGGAGTCTGTCAATCGTGGCCTTGGAGAAATGCAGACAGTTGCCCGTGATGTTGGCGCCCTCAACAAGGTTCTCTCTGGAACTAAAACACGAGGAATTCTGGGTGAATTGCAACTGGGGCAAATTATTGAGGATATCATGACCCCTGCCCAGTATGAACGAGAATACGCAACGGTTGAAAACTCTAGTGAACGAGTGGAGTATGCCATCAAGTTGCCCGGACAAGGCGACCAGGAATACGTCTACCTACCAATTGACTCTAAGTTTCCACTGGCAGATTATTACCGCTTAGAAGAAGCCTATGATGCGGGTAACAAGGACGAGATCGAACGCTGTCGTAAATCGCTTTTAGCAAGCGTCAAGCGCTTTGCCAAGGATATCAAGGGCAAGTACATAGCACCGCCTCGGACTACCAATTTTGGAGTTTTGTTTGTTCCGACAGAAGGGCTCTACTCAGAAATCGTCCGCAATCCTGTCTTCTTTGATGATTTGAGACGGGAGGAGCAGATTATTGTCGCAGGTCCAAGTACCCTATCAGCCCTCCTCAATTCCCTATCAGTTGGCTTCAAAACCCTTAATATCCAAAAGAGTGCTGACCATATCAGCAAGACCCTTGCTAGCGTTAAGACCGAGTTTGGCAAGTTTGGTGGGATTCTGATCAAGGCACAAAAACACCTCCAACATGCCTCTGGCAATATTGATGAACTATTAAACCGTCGCACTACAGCTATCGAGCGGACGCTCCGTCACATTGAGTTGTCAGAAGGTGAGCCTGCGCTTGATCTACTCCATTTCCAAGAAAATGAGGAAGAATATGAAGATTAGTCACATGAAAAAAGATGAGCTGTTTGAAGGCTTTTACCTAATCAAGTCAGCTGACCTGAGGCAAACTCGAGCTGGGAAAAACTACCTAGCCTTTACCTTCCAAGATGATAGTGGCGAGATTGATGGGAAGCTCTGGGATGCCCAACCTCATAACATTGAGGCCTTTACCGCAGGTAAGGTTGTCCACATGAAAGGACGCCGAGAAGTTTATAACAACACTCCTCAAGTCAATCAAATTACTCTCCGCCTGCCTCAACCTGGTGAACCCAATGATCCAGCTGATTTCAAGGTCAAGTCACCAGTTGATGTCAAGGAAATCCGTGACTATATGTCGCAAATGATTTTCAAAATTGAAAATCCTGTCTGGCAACGGATTGTCCGAAAGCTCTACACCAAGTATGATAAGGAATTTTACTCCTATCCAGCTGCCAAGACTAATCACCATGCCTTTGAAACAGGCTTGGCTTATCATACGGCGACCATGGTGCGTTTGGCAGATGCTATTAGCGAAGTCTATCCTCAGCTCAATCAGAGCCTGCTCTATGCGGGGATTATGCTGCATGACTTGGCTAAGGTCATCGAGTTGACGGGACCAGACCAGACGGAGTATACAGTGCGAGGTAATCTCCTTGGACATATCGCTCTGATTGATAGTGAAATTACTAAGACAGTTATGGAACTCAGCATCGATGACACCAAGGAAGAAGTCGTTTTGCTCCGTCACGTCATCCTCAGTCATCACGGCTTACTTGAGTATGGAAGTCCAGTCCGTCCACGTATCATGGAGGCAGAGATTATCCATATGATTGATAATCTGGATGCTAGCATGATGATGATGTCAACAGCTTTGGCTTTGGTTGATAAGGGAGAGATGACCAATAAAATCTTCGCTATGGACAATCGTTCCTTCTATAAACCAGATTTAGATTAACAATTTAAGAAAAATGAGCATTTTTTAGGATAAGAATGTTCGTTTTTTTATGTGAATATGGTATAATAGATAAAATATCAAAATAAAATGAAATGGGAAATAGAAATGAAATTAAGAAGAAGTGATCGGATGGTTGTCATTTCCAACTATTTGATTAATAATCCTTATAAACTAACTAGTCTCAATACTTTTGCTGAAAAGTATGAATCTGCTAAATCATCCATCTCAGAAGATATCGTGATTATCAAACGCGCCTTTGAAGAAATTGAAATCGGCCATATTCAGACAGTGACTGGGGCTGGTGGGGGTGTCATCTTCACACCATCAATCTCAAGTCACGATGCCAAGGAAATGGTTGAGGACTTGCGTGCCAAGTTGTCAGAAAGCGATCGTATCTTGCCAGGTGGTTATATCTACCTGTCTGATTTGCTTAGCACACCAGCTATCTTGAAAAATATTGGTCGTATTATTGCCAAGAGCTTTATGGACCAAAAAATTGATGCGGTTATGACAGTAGCGACTAAGGGTGTTCCACTTGCAAATGCAGTTGCCAATGTCCTCAATGTTCCCTTTGTTATTGTGCGCCGTGACCTGAAAATTACCGAAGGTTCAACTGTCAGCGTCAACTATGTATCAGGTTCAAGTGGTGACCGCATTGAGAAAATGTTCCTTTCAAAACGTAGTCTCAAGGCAGGCAGCCGTGTCTTGATTGTGGATGACTTCTTGAAAGGTGGCGGAACTGTCAACGGGATGATCAGCCTCTTGCGTGAGTTTGATTCAGAATTGGCAGGTGTAGCGGTTTTTGCAGACAATGCCCAAGAAGAACGTGAAAAGCAGTTTGACTACAAGTCACTCTTGAAGGTAACCAATATTGATGTCAAGAACCAAGCCATCGATGTTGAGGTTGGCAATATCTTTGACGAAGATAAATAAGAGATAGAACTAAAGGTTGGAACGATTGTCCCAGCCTTTCTTTGCAAATAGAATAGAAGGAAGCTTATGAAAACACCATTTATCAATAAAGAAGACTTAGAAGCGATTGTTGCCGAGTTCCCGACTCCCTTTCACTTGTATGATGAGAAGGGGATTCGTGAGAAGGCAAGAGCCGTCAACCAAGCCTTTTCGTGGAACAAGGGCTTTAAGGAATATTTTGCAGTTAAGGCTACTCCAACACCAGCTATTTTAAAAATTCTCCAAGAGGAAGGTTGCGGTGTGGACTGCTCTAGTTATGTGGAACTTTTGATGAGCCATAAACTGAATTTCCCTGGTTCTGAGATTATGTTCTCTTCAAACAACACGCCAGACAAGGAATATGCCTATGCGCGTGAATTGGGGGCGACCATTAACTTGGATGCCTTTGAAGATATTGAACATCTGGAGCGAGCAGCAGGAATTCCAGAAATCATCTCTTGTCGTTACAATCCTGGAGGCGTTTTTGAGCTAGGGACAGACATAATGGACAATCCTGGAGAAGCCAAGTTTGGCATGACTAAGGACCAGCTCTTTGAAGCTTTTGCCAGCTTGAAGGAAAAAGGAGCCAAGACCTTTGGAATTCACTCCTTCCTAGCATCCAATACCGTCACCCATCTCTATTATCCAGAGTTGGCTCGTCAGCTTTTTGAATTGGCTGTTGAAATCAAGGAAAAGTTGGGCATTTCGCTAGACTTTATCAATCTTTCTGGCGGTATTGGTGTCAATTATCGTCCAGACCAGGAGCCGAACGATATCGCCTTGATTGGTGAGGGAGTTCGTAAGGTTTATGAAGAAGTTCTTACGCCAGCAGGTCTTGGTCAGGTCAAGATTTTTACCGAATTGGGTCGCTTTATGCTAGCCCCTCACGGTGCTTTGGTCACAAGAGTCACTCATAAGAAGAAAACTTACCGTACCTATCTAGGTGTGGATGCATCAGCAGTCAACCTCATGCGTCCAGCTATGTATGGAGCCTACCACCATATTACTAACATGACCCATCCAGATGGACCAGCTGAAGTGGTAGATGTGGTCGGTTCACTCTGTGAAAACAATGATAAATTTGCAGTGAATCGCGAACTGCCTCATACAGAAATCGGTGATTTGCTGATAATTCATGATACAGGTGCACACGGTTTTTCAATGGGCTACCAGTACAATGCCAAACTTCGTTCTGCGGAAATCCTCTATACCGAAGAAGGCAAAGCCCGTCAAATCCGCCGTGCAGAGCGCCCTGAGGACTACTTTGCAACCTTGTATGGTTTTAATTTTGAAGAATAATCTGAGAATTAATTGAAAATGAAATTGAAAAACAGATTGCTTTCTAAAAAATAGGCAAAAATCTTGTTTTTCCTTCAAGTCGTGATATAATAAAACTATAAAACGTTTTCAAGGAAGGTAACGATATGTCTGAAGAAACAATTGATTATGGACAAGTGACAGGAATGGTGCATTCGACAGAAAGCTTTGGGTCAGTAGATGGGCCTGGTATTCGCTTTATTGTCTTTTTGCAGGGCTGTCACATGCGTTGCCAGTATTGCCACAACCCAGATACTTGGGCGATGGAGTCCAACAAATCACGTGAACGGACGGTAGATGATGTTTTGTCAGAGGCCTTGCGCTACCGTGGTTTCTGGGGGAATAAGGGTGGTATTACAGTCAGTGGAGGAGAAGCTCTATTGCAGATTGATTTCCTGATTGCCTTCTTCACCAAGGCCAAAGAATACGGAATCCACTGTACCTTGGATACCTGTGCCCTGCCTTTCCGTAATAAACCACGTTACCTTGAGAAGTTTGACAAACTCATGGCTGTTACTGACTTGGTTCTCTTGGATATCAAGGAAATCAACGAAGAACAGCACAAGATTGTTACCAGCCAAACCAATAAAAATATCTTGGCTTGTGCCCAGTATCTATCAGATATTGGAAAACCTGTCTGGATTCGCCACGTGCTAGTTCCAGGATTGACAGATAGAGACGATGACTTGATTGAACTTGGTAAGTTCGTCAAGACCCTCAAAAATGTTGATAAGTTTGAAATTCTGCCTTATCACACCATGGGTGAGTTCAAGTGGCGTGAATTGGGAATCCCTTATTCGCTCGAAGGGGTTAAACCCCCAACAGCAGACCGCGTCAAGAACGCTAAAAAACTAATGGATACCGAAAGTTATCAAGACTATATGAAACGTGTACATGGATAAAAAAGAAGCCTGATGGAAACATCGGGCTTTTAAGTTTACACAAATCTAGATAATTGAATGAAACAAAATTTAATACTCTTCGAAAATCTCTTCAGACCACGTCAGCTTCCATCTGCAACCTCAAAACACTGTTTTGAGCAGCTTGCGGCTAGCTTCCTAGTTTGCTCTTTGATTTTCATTGACTATTAAATCTTTTTTACTCTCTAAATTCTGAAAAAAATCCGAAAAAGAATATGTAAGATATAGTTACTTTTAGAAATATTAAATAGAATAGGAGAACATGATGGAACAAAGTATTACCATTAAAAATTTATGTAAGTCATATGGGCAAACTCAAATTTTAAAAGATATTTCTTTTGAAGCAAAAGCAGGTAGAGTGACTGCTTTCCTGGGTCCAAATGGAGCTGGTAAAAGTTCAACATTACGTATTTTATTAGGATTAGACAAAGCAACATCTGGTCTTACCAAAATTGGAGATCAAACTTATAAGGAATTAAAATTTCCTCTAAAGACTGTAGGAGCTTCATTTGACAGTGTAGGTGCTCCTGATGATCGGACTGTTTATCAGCATTTGAAAATTGTTGCTGCTAGTAATGGGATATCCAGTCAGCGAATTGAGCAAGTCTTGGATATGGTGGATATTAGTCATAAGAAAAAATCTAAAATTGGGAAATTATCATTAGGAGAAGGACAACGCTTGGGAATTGCAACAGCTCTATTAGGAAATCCTCAATATCTGATATTGGATGAACCGACTAATGGGTTGGATCCAATAGGAATTCGGTGGTTTAGAGAGTTTATAAAAAAACAAGCTCAAGAAGGGAAGACAGTCTTGCTATCATCTCATATACTATCGGAAGTGGAAGCAGTAACAGATGATGTAGTTATCATAAATAAAGGAAAAGTTCTTATAAAAGGGACTTTACAAGAAGTGATGAAAAATCTTTCTTCACTAGAAGAAGTCTTCTTTAGTTTAACAGAAGGAGGAAAGTAACATGGCACTTATTTACTCTCTTCATTCTGAAATATTGAAATTACTTTATAAGAGAGCTACTCATGTTGTATTATTCTTGATACTGGTATTTCAAACGTTTTTAGCAAATATTGGTGCTTCTCAAATTGTTTCAGTTGGTATCCATGCTACACCAGAGACAAATCCAGAATTAGCAGAAGCTATACCTCCTATTGAATTTTTAGGTTTTGATGTCACTTTATTTGGTGTTTTTATTATGATTATCCTAGGCTCAATTTACGGAGCCGAGGAGTATAAATGCTCTGCTATTCGTACAAGTCTCCTCTCTATTACAAATCGAAGTACTTTCCTAGTTTCAAAAACATTAGTTTGGCTTGTATTTTCTTTTTTCATTTCCTTTCTATCAATATTCCTTACGATTAACATGACACATTATGTTTTAGGACAAGATGGCTTATTGCTTTTTTCACTAAATGGGAGAGTTTGGTTCTATATATTTTTAGCCAGTATAGCTTGGACTTTGTTGGGACTTCTGGCCTATATTATGGCTTTGACATTTAAAACAGCCATTGTTCCTCTATTATTTTTGCTTCCCCAAGTCTACAATTTAGGAATATTCTTAGCAAACTATATCTCAGCTGCAAAATTTCTTCCAGTTGCATTGGGGCAAGGATTGATTGCTACATCTCCTCAAATTTTAGAACATAATAGTGCACAAAATATTTTATTTTTACTTTGTTGGAACTTCTTATTCTTGGCTTTAGCAATTTACCGCTTACTTAAGTCAGATATTGGAGGAGGTGAATAAGTTGAAAGAACAACTTAAAAGTGAATATCTCAAGTTTATGATGAATCCTTGGCACTGGTTGATTATAGGTGCTCTATTACTGTGTGTTCCGGCGATGGTTATTTTTTTAAATAGTAAGCCAGACCAGTTGACCTTACAGTTTGTTTTGGAACAGCTACTGCAAAGTCTCTATTTAGGACAGGCAGGTTTCATTAGTCTAGCGGTTCTATTTATAGGTCAAGAATTTACAGGTTCAAGCCTTCGTACCAGTTTTCTTACATGTCCAAATCGTTTAAAATTTATAATCTGTAAACTAGCTATTGTATTATGTATGGAAATTGTATTATTGGTTGCTGTAATATTATTATGCATACTAATCGCGCAAGGTTACTACAATATCAATCTTTTGAGTAATATTAAACATGTTCTAACAATTCTATTTCCAGCTTGTATTTCTATTCTAATCTTCTCTCTTTTAAGTGGTATTTTTGTATTTATTTCCCAGTCTTTTATCTTAATTCTGGGAATCAGTTTATCCCTTTTATTGGGGTTGGGACAAATGTTATTACAATTCAGTTCTTTTTTTAGAAATTTACCATTACTGGCTAGTATGAATTGTTTTTATACCTATCCATTGTCTCTTTATTATCCAGTGTGGCAAGGCTTAGGGATACAAATAGTTTGGTTATTAATTGTTTTTCTATTTGCTACATTGATACTTATAGGAAAAAATGTACGCTAAAGACAGGGGATATCCTGTCTTTTTCTCAGGTAGTGCTATAATATATTCAGGAGGGGGAGTTATGGCTTATAAAATTTTGGTTGTAGATGATGATCTTGCTATTCTTCGCCTAATAAAAAAGTACTAGAATATGAAAAATATGAAGTAGTCATACGAAATAAGATAGAAGAGATTGATCTTTGTGATTTTACAGGCTTTGACTTGATTTTATTAGATATTATGATGCCTGTTAGTGGTTTAGAAATCTGTCAGATGATTCGCGAGCAGATAACTGTTCCTATCTGTTTTATAACTGCCAAGGATATGGATGAAGATTTAGTAGCTGGAATTAATGCAGGTGCTGATGATTATATTATGAAGCCCTTTAGTATGCAAGAATTGTTAGCACGTGTTAAAATGCACTTGCGTCGTGAAGAACGGATTAAAGGAAATGTTCATCAAATAAAGATTGGGAAGCTTATACTATATACGGATAGTAAGGAACTATTTGTAAACGATGATAAGATTGCTCTGACAAGGAGAGAATTTGACATAGTGAATCTTTTGGCAAGCAACCCAAGTAAAATATATTCTATTGAGGAAATTTATAATTATCTATATCCACAAAGCTCAGAAGCGCTTTTACGTTCGGTTTCAGAGTATATTTATCAAATTCGTCAAAAGCTGAAACCTTATCAATTAAATCCAATTAAAACCTTGTACGGTGGAGGATATCAATGGGTAGAATCAAAAGTTTTAGACAATTAATTCGAGAAACCTGTTGGAGAATTATTTGGCAGTTTAGTCTTGGCTTACTAATGGCCTATCTTATTCCCTTAGCTTCAGTATCTATACAAATAAATGAAGTTGGGAAACCTCTAAACAATAGTGGTGTTCTATCAATTTTTTTCAATGTGTCATCATGGATATATATTTGTGTTTTATTGATTGTTCTAATAAGTTATCACATTGGAAAATTGTTGAAAAAACTGAGTTATGAAATGACTTTGATTTATGAAAATAGTATGTGGTTGGAGAAGGAATGTACAGAAAGTTTAACGGTTAAAGAATTTCGTGAGACAGGAAATCGGATTATTGTGATGCAAGATAGAATTCGACAATTAATAGTTGATGAGAAAGAACAGAAAGAAGATTTGATGTTTCAGGTTTCAGCAGCTTCTCATGATTTAAAGACTCCCTTAACCATTATTAGGGGAAATGTGGAATTTTTGCAGGCGATAACTGAAAACGACCAATCTCAAGAATGCTTAGCAGATATAGAAAGAGCTAGTCAACAGTTACTAGATTATTTCAATCAATTGATTCACTACTCTAAAACCTATTATGATGATGAGACAGGTTGGACGGAGTATTCCTCTTCAGATTTTATCAATGAGTTAGAGAAAGAAGTCTCTTTTTTGATAAAAAATCAGATGAAGTTTTCTTTTGAAAAAAATGTGAAAGGAACTGAAAACTATTATATAAATCCATCTCTTCTGATTCGTGCCATACAAAATATTTTAACAAATGCTTTGGAGTATGCAGATAAACAGAATCCTAAAATTAAAATTAGGGTAGAGCAAGAGGCGAAAGAATTGAAAATAGGTATATGGAATAATGGCTCTGAATTTCCAGAGGAAGTTTTAACTAATTTTGGGAAGCTCTTTTATCGTATGGATAAAGCTAGATCGGTTAAAGAGCAACATTATGGTATTGGACTTAGTTTTGTATGTAGAGTTGCAAAACTACACAAAGGCCGAGTTGAACTTAGAAATAGAGACGCGGGAGCAGAAGTTTTAATAACTCTCAATTGTATTAAATCATAGTGAGTTACTTGTTAATTTATGATTGAATCGTTTTTATATGTGAGTTTTTAAACTATTTAACATTTTCGACTAGTATAAGATGTAACAGTAGATAATAAAAACGAATGATGATATCTAGTTGATGAAAACTATTTATCATTCATTCGTTTTTTAATTATTGGATAATATACGCAGCTTTATCTCGAACGTTGTTTTCCAGCGTTGCGATTTTTGTGTTTCTTCTTGCTTGTGATAGCAGTTGGTTGTTCAGGAGTAACGTCTTTTCGTCCATTTGGTGTTGAGAAAGAACGTGCTTTTGGTGGGTTCTTGGCTAGTTCTTCACGGACTTTTTTGCGAAGTTTTGGACGAACGATATAGTTGACGATAAACTGTTGGAGAATCATCATGAAACCACCGACAACCCAGTAAAGTGTGACACTAGCTGGTGAGATGAGGGAGAAGCCGGCAATCATGACTGGGCTCACGTAAGCCATTTTCTTGATTTGATCTCTTTGCGTTTCATCTTCTACTCCGTGAAGTGAAAGGAGTGATTGAAGATAGTAAAGGACACCAGCGCAGGCAGCTAAAATCATACTTGGAGAGCCTAGAGGAATTCCTAGGTAACTTGCTTGAGCAACCCCTTCAGTATGTTGGGCAGCAAAGTAAATTGCAGAGAAGAAAGGCATTTGAAGGAGGATAGGGAAGCATCCTACACCACCAAACATGCTGATGCCGTGTTCTTTTTGAGCGGCAAAGAGAGCTTGTTGGGCTTCGAGTTTTTCTTCTTGAGTCGTTGCTTCTTTGAGACGTGTTTGGTGTGGCTCAAGGACGTGCTTGAGAGCGTTCATCTTTTCAGAGTGAAGCGTTGCCTTCCATGATTGGTAGATACCAAGTGGCAAGATAATCAAGCGCACGATAATGGTTACGATGATGATAGCGACACCGAAGCCTAGACCTTTATCAGTAGCGAAGTACTTGATAGCTTCAGCCATAGGCGCTCCGATCGTATTCCAAATAAATCCTATTGGCTTTCCTGTGGCTTTATCGACGCTAACACAGCCAGTCAAGACAAGCAACATAGCCACTCCCATAGCCGAGAGTGCAAAACGTTTAATAGATTTCACTGTTTTTATTCCTTCTTTAAAAATTATACCTTTCTATTCTACTGTTTTTTTACAAAATATACAATAGTTCTAGAGACCTAATTTGCGATTTTAAAGTCAGGGTAAGGAGGAAAGTTACTTAGTTTGACATCCAAGTAGCTGACTTTTGAAAAAGGTGTGGGTCCTTTGCGGATTTCTTGGATAAATTTTGCCATGATAGCAGATGAGTCTGCTTGGGCTAAAATTTCCACTGTGCCATCGTCGTTATTCCATACCCGACCTGTGATGCCACCAATTTCAAGTGCCAAGCTATAAACACCCCAACGAAAGCCGACTCCCTGCACCCTGCCTTGGGCAATCATTCTAACCTTTTGCATACCAAACCCCTTTGATTGTGTTATAATATTTCTATGACTATTATAACCTCAAAAGCCAATTCTGTGGTAAAAAATGCCAAGAAATTACACCAAAAAAAATACCGCAAGTCTGCCTATTTGATTGAAGGCTGGCACTTGTTTGAAGAAGCTGTCCAAGCTGGAGTGACGATTGAGAAAATCTTTGCCCTAGAAAGTTATCGAGAACAGTTAGTTGCTTTTCCGCAAACTGTCTGGGTGTCAGAGGATATTTTGCTAGATTTGGCGGATTCTCAGACTCCACAGGGCATTGTTGCGGTGGTTCAAAAAGAAGAAGTAGGACAAGTTGATTTTAGTCAGGGCAAGTTCTTGTTTTTGGAAGATGTGCAAGATCCTGGTAATGTGGGAACTATCATTCGGACTGCGGATGCAGCAGGCTTTACAGGAGTGATTGTTTCAGATAAGTCGGCAGATATCTACAGTCTCAAGACCTTGCGTTCCATGCAAGGCAGTCATTTCCATCTGCCTATTTATCGGATGTCGACTCAAGCGCTTCTTAAGGAAACCAAAGTGGCAGGTATCCCAGTGCTGGCAACAACCCTATCTAAAGATTCTGTTGATTACAGAGAACTGCCTCCTATAGAAAATTTTGTACTAGTCATGGGGAATGAGGGTCAAGGAATTAGTCCCCTCATGGCTGAAAGTGCAGACCAGTTGGTCCACATTAGTATGAAGGGGCAGGCGGAGAGTTTGAATGTTGCCGTTGCAGCCGGTATTTTAATTTTCCATTTAAGCTAATTTTAACTTTCTTTGTTATAATCAAGGAAAGACATTCATAGAAAAGGAGAAAAGATGAATCACACTATTATTCACGACCGTGCAGGTCTCAATCAATTTTACGCTAAGGTTTATGCCTTTGTTGGTCTGGGGATCGGATTATCCGCTTTAGTATCAGGTCTTATGTTGACGGTCTTTCAATCTCAGTTGGTTTACTTTTTGATGCAGGGGCGTCTCTGGTTGACCATTGCTACTTTTGCGGAGTTGGCCTTGGTTTTCGTTGCCAGCAGTATGGCTTCAAAGAATAGTCCAGCGGCTCTTCCATTATTTTTACTTTACTCAGTATTAAACGGCTTTACCCTCAGTTTTGTGGTGGCCTTCTATACTCCGGGTACAGTTTTATCTGCCTTTGTATCGAGCGCCCTTCTCTTCTTTGTCATGGCGGCAGTTGGTATCTTCACCAAGAAAGACTTGAGTGGTCTTGGTCGGGCTATGATGGCGGCTCTTATCGGTTTGCTGATTGCCATGGTAGTTAATATTTTCTTGGCTAGCGGTTTCTTTGATTATATGATTAGCGTAGCCATGGTTTTGGTTTTCTCAGGGTTGATTGCTTGGGACAACCAAAGGATTCGTCTCGCTTATGAACAATCACAAGGTCGTGTAGCGACAGGTTGGGTTGTGTCAATGGCTCTCAGTATCTATCTTGATTTTATCAATCTCTTCCTAAGTATTCTACGTATCTTCGGTCGTAATGACTAAAGGTCTATGAAATCAGTGTTTTGAATGACACTGATTTTTTTTTAAAATTTCTCTTTTCTTTTCTTGGAAATAGGTGTATAATGCTTTTAATTAAATTTTTGAGGAGTAGCTTATGAAGAAAAGTTTTATCCACCAACAAGAAGAAATTTCCTTTGTCAAAAACACTTTTACCCAGTATTTGAAAGACAAGCTAGAAGTCGTCGAAGTTCAAGGCCCTATCTTGAGTAGAGTCGGTGACGGGATGCAGGACAACTTATCAGGTGTTGAGAATGCCGTATCGGTCAAGGTTCTCCAAATCCCTGATGCTACTTATGAAGTGGTACATTCCCTTGCCAAATGGAAACGCCATACCTTGGCTCGTTTTGGTTTCGGTGAGGGTGAAGGTCTTTTTGTTCACATGAAGGCCCTTCGACCAGACGAAGATTCGCTTGATGCGACCCACTCTGTTTATGTTGACCAGTGGGACTGGGAAAAAGTTATCCCAAATGGTAAGCGTAACATCGCTTATCTAAAAGAAACAGTTGAGAAGATTTACAAGGCTATTCGTCTTACTGAGCTAGCTGTTGAAGCCCGCTATGACATCGAATCAATCTTGCCAAAACAAATCACTTTTATCCATACAGAAGAGTTGGTAGAACGCTACCCAGACTTGACACCGAAAGAACGTGAAAATGCTATCTGTAAAGAATTTGGAGCAGTCTTCTTGATTGGTATCGGTGGTGAATTACCAGACGGTAAACCGCACGATGGCCGTGCACCAGACTATGATGACTGGACAAGTGAGTCTGAAAATGGCTACAAGGGTCTAAATGGCGATATTCTTGTCTGGAATGAGTCTTTAGGTGGAGCCTTTGAGTTGTCCTCTATGGGAATCCGTGTAGATGAAGAAACCCTTCGCCGTCAGGTAGCCATCACAGGTGATGAAGACCGCTTGGAATTGGATTGGCACAAGTCTTTATTGAATGGCCTATTCCCATTGACAATCGGTGGAGGAATTGGACAATCTCGAATGGCTATGTTCCTACTTCGCAAGAAACACATCGGAGAAGTGCAAACAAGTGTTTGGCCTCAAGAAGTCCGTGATACTTACGAAAATATTTTGTAGAGAATCGAACCGCAAGGTTCGATTTTCTTTCTCTTTTCGCCCATAATTTGGTATAATAAACGGTATGAAAATCGTATCAGGAATCTATGGGGGACGTCCCCTCAAGACACTAGAAGGCAAGACGACAAGACCTACTTCGGATAAGGTTAGGGGAGCCATTTTTAACATGATTGGTCCCTACTTTGAAGGGGGGCGAGTCTTGGACCTTTATGCAGGTAGTGGTGGTTTATCTATCGAGGCAGTATCGCGTGGTATGTCGAGCGCTGTTTTGGTGGAACGAGACCGTAAGGCTCAGGCTATCGTGGCTGAAAATATTCAGATGAGCAAGGAAGTTGGAAAATTTCAACTCCTCAAGATGGATGCAGAAAGGGCATTGGAACAGGTATCTGGGGAATTTGACCTCATTTTCTTAGACCCTCCTTATGCCAAGGAACAAATCGTAGCAGATATTGAAAAAATGGCTGAGAGAGACCTTTTTTCTGAAGATGTCATGGTCGTGTGTGAGACGGATAAGGCCGTTGAACTTCCAGAAGAAATTGCCTGCTTGGGCATCTGGAAGGAAAAGATTTATGGAATTAGTAAGGTGACAGTCTATGTCAGATAAGATTGGCTTATTTACAGGCTCATTTGATCCGATGACAAATGGGCATCTGGATATCATTGAACGGGCGAGCATACTCTTTGATAAGCTTTATGTCGGTATTTTTTTTAATCCCCACAAACAAGGATTTCTCCCTATCGAAAATCGTAAACGAGGGCTAGAAGAGGCTTTGAAACATTTGGAAAATGTTGAAGTTGTGTCTTCTCATGATGAATTGGTGGTTGATGTCGCAAAAAGACTGGGGGCTACTTTCTTAGTGCGTGGCTTGAGAAATGCGTCGGATTTGCAATATGAAGCCAGTTTTGATTACTACAACCATCAGCTGTCTCCTGATATAGAGACCATTTATTTACATAGTCGACCTGAACATCTCTATCTCAGTTCATCCGGTGTTAGAGAGCTTTTGAAGTTTGGTCAGGATATTGCCGGCTATGTTCCTGATAGTATTTTGGAGGAAATAAGAAATGAAAAAAAAGATTAGATGGCCCTTATATGTCATTGCGGCCTTGATAGCAACTTTCTTGGCATTTGTAGTGCCCTTGCCCTACTATATAGAGGTTCCAGGTGGTTCGGAAGATATTCGCCAAGTCCTTAAAGTAAATGACACAGAAGATAAGGAAGCTGGGGCCTATCAATTCGTTACGGTTGGTGTCCAGCATGCCACTTTAGCCCATATGATTTATGCTTGGTTGACGCCTTTTACAGATATTCGTAGTGCTCAGGAGACTACAGGTGGATCTTCCGATATTGAATTTATGCGGATCAATCAATTCTACATGCAAACATCACAAAACATGGCCAAGTATCAAGGGCTAAAAACAGCTGGTAAGGATATTGAACTAAAATATCTTGGGGTTTATGTTTTGACTGTGACAGATAATTCGACCTTTAAAGGGATTCTCAACATCTCTGATACGGTCACAGCAGTCAATGATCAGACCTTCGACAGTTCCAAAGATTTGATTGATTATGTCAATTCTCAAAAATTAGGGGACTCTGTCAAAGTAACCTATGAAGAGGATGGGCAAACCAAATCTGCAGAAGGAAAAATTATTACTCTAGAAAATGGCAAAAATGGGATTGGAATCGGCTTGATTGACCGTACAGAAGTGACCAGTGATGTCCCAATTCGCTTTTCAACAGCTGGTATCGGCGGACCAAGTGCTGGTCTCATGTTTAGTCTGGCCATCTATACCCAAATAGCTGACCCTGGCCTTCGTAATGGCCGTATCGTTGCCGGTACCGGAACTATTGACCGCGATGGGAATGTGGGGGACATTGGAGGTGTTGATAAAAAAGTTGTAGCTTCGGCTAGAGAAGGTGCTGCTATTTTCTTTGCCCCTGATAACCCTGTTAGCGAAGAAGAACAAAAAGCGCATCCGGATGCGAAAAACAACTACCAAACAGCCCTGGAAGCAGCTAAAACAATCAAGACAGATATGAAAATCGTGCCTGTTAAAACCCTACAAGATGCAATTGATTACTTGAAAAACAATCCCTAGTTTTTGAGTGAAGTTTCCAAACTAGCGCTCAAACAGAGAAGATGGTATAATAGTCAAATGGTTCAATTATTATTCACTCTAAGCAGTCACATGCTCTTTATTTATGTGAGTTTTTACCTTTTAAAGAATCTTGTTAGATGGGAAAAGGTTTTAAAAGTGACAGCTGAGAATACAGGAAAAGTTCGTTTGCTAGTAGCTTTTTTCAGCATTGTAATGGGTTATATCATGAGTTCTTTCTTTATCAGCCTATATCAGTTGTGGCAAGAAGCGCTTAGAGGATTATTATAAAATCAAGAGTAAAGGAAATAGGTATGGAAAAAATTGTGGTTCAAGGTGGCGATAATCGTCTGGTAGGAAGTGTTACGATCGAAGGAGCAAAGAATGCAGTCTTGCCCTTGTTAGCAGCGACTATTCTAGCAAGTGAAGGAAAGACCGTCTTGCAGAATGTTCCTATCTTATCAGATGTTTTCACTATGAATCAGGTGGTTCGTGGTTTGAATGCCAAGGTAGATTTTAATGAAGAAGCTCATCTTGTTGAGGTGGACGCGACTGGCGATATCGCTGAGGAAGCTCCTTACAAGTATGTCAGCAAGATGCGTGCATCTATCGTTGTCTTGGGACCAATTCTTGCCCGTGTAGGTCATGCCAAGGTATCTATGCCAGGCGGTTGTACCATTGGTAGCCGCCCTATTGATCTTCATTTGAAAGGTCTAGAAGCTATGGGGGCTAAGATTAGTCAGACAGCTGGTTACATCGAAGCCAAGGCTGATCGCTTGCATGGCGCTCATATCTACATGGACTTCCCAAGTGTTGGTGCTACTCAGAACTTGATGATGGCTGCGACCCTGGCTGCTGGTGTGACAGTGATTGAGAATGCTGCGCGTGAGCCTGAGATTGTTGACCTAGCCATTCTCCTCAATGAAATGGGAGCTAAGGTTAAGGGTGCTGGTACAGAGACCATTACCATTACCGGTGTTGAGAAACTTCATGGTACGACTCACAATGTAGTCCAAGACCGTATCGAAGCAGGAACCTTTATGGTGGCTGCTGCCATGACTGGTGGTGATGTCTTGATTAAAGACGCTGTTTGGGAGCACAACCGTCCCTTGATTGCTAAATTGCTTGAAATGGGAGTGGAAGTGACGGAGGAGACTGAGGGAATTCGAGTTCGCTCTCAACTAGAAAATCTAAAAGCTGTTCATGTGAAAACTTTGCCCCACCCAGGATTTCCAACAGATATGCAGGCTCAATTTACAGCCTTGATGACCGTCGCAAAAGGCGAATCAACTATGGTGGAGACAGTTTTCGAAAATCGTTTTCAACACCTAGAAGAAATGCGTCGCATGGGCTTGCACTCTGAGATTATCCGTGATACAGCTCGTATTGTTGGTGGACAAGCTTTGCAGGGAGCAGAAGTTCTTTCAACTGACCTTCGTGCCAGCGCAGCCTTGATTTTGACAGGTTTGGTAGCACAAGGAGAAACTGTAGTTGGTAAATTGGTTCACTTGGATAGAGGTTACTACCGTTTCCATGAGAAGTTGGCACAGCTAGGTGCTAAGATTCAGCGGATTGAGGCAAGTGATGAAGATGAATAAGAAATCAAGCTACGTAATCAAGCGTTTACTTTTAGTCATTCTGGTACTGATTTTAGGCGTTCTAGCCCTAGGAATCGGTTTAATGGTCGGCTATGGAATCTTGGGCAAGGGTCAAGATCCGTGGGCCATCCTGTCTCCAGCAAAATGGCAGGAATTGATTCATAAATTTACAGGAAATTAGGCTGGGAGACCAGCCTTTTTTAAAGATAAGGAGAAATATGAACAAAAAAACAAGACAGACACTAATCGGGTTGCTAGTGTTATTGCTTTTATCTGCAGGGAGCTACTATATCAAGCAGATGCAGTCGACAGCTAATAGTCCCAAAACCAAGCTTAGTCAGAAAAAACAAGCGTCTGAAGCTCCTAGTCAAGCATTGGCAGAGAGTGTCTTAACAGACGCAGTCAAGAGTCAAATAAAAGGGAGTCTGGAGTGGAATGGCTCAGGTGCTTTTATTGTCAATGGCAATAAAACAAATCTAGATGCCAAGGTTTCAAGTAAGCCCTACGCTGACAATAAAACAAAGACAGTGGGTAAGGAAACGGTACCGACCGTAGCTAATGCGCTCTTGTCTAAGGCTACTCGTCAGTACAAGAATCGTGAAGAAACTGGGAATGGTTCGACTTCATGGACTCCTCCAGGCTGGCATCAGGTTAAGAATCTAAAGGGTACTTATACCCATGCGGTCGATAGAGGTCACTTGTTAGGCTATGCCTTAATCGGTGGCTTGGATGGTTTTGATGCCTCGACAAGCAATCCTAAAAACATTGCTGTTCAAACAGCTTGGGCAAATCAGGCTCAAGCCGAGGATTCGACTGGTCAAAACTACTATGAAAGTATGGTACGCAAAGCCTTGGACCAAACCAAGCGTGTCCGTTACCGTGTAACTCTTTATTATGCTTCGAATGAGGATTTAGTTCCTTCAGCTTCACAGATTGAAGCCAAGTCTTCAGACGGAGAATTGGAATTTAATGTCCTAGTTCCCAATGTTCAAAAAGGGCTTCAACTGGATTACCGAACTGGAGAAGTGACTGTTACTCAGTAAAAGATAAGATAAACTCCTATGTCACTTGTAGATATAGGAGTTCTTTCTTACTAGTTTAAGCAGGGCTACAATAGACATTGAGAAAAAATAATATGTACTGGATTAAATTTTGTGATATAATAAAGGATAAGATACTATTTTAGGAGAAGAACTATGGAAGACCCAAGTAGTCAGAATTTGTTGCTACAATTTGTTTTATTGTTTATCTTGACAGTGTTAAATGCTTTTTTCTCAGCCACAGAAATGGCCATGGTTTCACTTAACCGTGCGCGGGTTGAACAAAAGGCAGAAGAAGGAGATAGACGCTATATCCGTCTGCTGAAGGTACTAGAAAATCCTAACCACTTTTTATCAACCATTCAAGTAGGGATTACTCTGATTACAATCTTATCAGGGGCGAGTTTGGCAGAAACTCTGGGACGAGAAATTGCATCTTGGCTTGGAAATGGAGAAACAGCTTATGCCGTTGCAAGTTTTCTATCTTTAGCATTTTTGACTTATATTTCCATCGTTTTTGGGGAATTGTATCCTAAGAGAATCGCTCTTAATCTAAAGGATGCCTTGGCAATTCGTACAGCGCCGGTTATCATTGGGCTTGGGAAACTAGTTAGTCCCTTTTTGGCTCTTGTCTGCATCAACCAATCTCTTGAGTCGCTTGACTCCTATGACCTTTGACGATGCTGACGAAAAAATGACCCGTGATGAAATTGAGTACATGCTGACAAATAGTGAAGAAACACTAGATGCTGACGAAATTGAAATGTTACAGGGGATTTTTTCACTGGACGAATTAATGGCCAGAGAAGTCATGGTTCCTCGAACAGATGCCTTTATGGTCGATATTCAGGATGATAGTCAAACCATCATCCAAAGTATTTTAAAACAAAATTATTCTCGTATCCCTGTCTATGATGGAGACAAGGATAACGTGATTGGGATTATTCACACCAAGAGTCTCCTTAAGGCGGGCTTTGTGGACGGTTTTGACAATATTGTTTGGAAGAGAATTTTACAAGATCCACTTTTTGTTCCTGAAACTATTTTTGTGGATGACTTGCTAAAAGAATTGCGCAATACCCAAAGACAAATGGCAATTTTGCTGGATGAATACGGTGGGATGGCTGGTTTGGTGACACTTGAAGACCTCCTAGAGGAAATCGTTGGGGAAATTGATGACGAAACAGATAAGGCTGAAATCGAAGTTCATCAAATTGGAGAAGATACCTATATCGTTCAAGGTACTATGAATCTCAATGACTTCAATGACTACTTTGATGTTGAACTGGAAAGTGATGACGTTGATACCATCGCTGGTTATTATTTGACAGGAGTTGGGACCATTCCAACGACTGAGAAACTCAGCTATGAATTAGTTAGTCAAAACAAACAGCTTATCTTAACTAATGATAAAGTGAAAAATGGACGTGTTACCAAGGTAAAAGTCCAAATTACCGAAGTTGAAATAGAAGAAGAAACAGAGTAAACTAGAGGCTTTTGTCACCAGGTGTGACGAAGCTTTTTCAGTTGATTTCATACTCTTCGAAAATCAAATTCAAACCGCGTCAACGTCGCCTTGCCGTACTCAAGTACAGCCTGCGGCTAGTTTCCTAGTTTGCTCTTTGATTTTCATTGAGTATCAAAAGATTGTCTCCTAAAAAGAAGTCTGTCCCAAATTCGCTCCAAAAATTTTTGTAAGTTATATGTATTCATCAGAAGAAAATAAAAAAGCCCTTTAAACTGGGCTTTCTGTTCATTTGAAACCTGATAAATCAAGTTATAGAAGGCGGTAGACGGATTTGAACCGACGATCAAGCTTTTGCAGAGCCGTGCCTTACCACTTGGCTATACCGCCTTAACGTTTATTATTATACCTTGAAAATGATTTTCAGTCAATAGCTTTTTCAGATTTTTTGTATCAATAAGCCTAAATATTCTGAAAATTCGTTTACTTTTCTTGAAATCTATGGTATAATTGATGATGACTTATACTTTATTACGAGGAGTGAAGAAATGAAAAAAAGTCAAGTGCTTGCTGTAGCAGGAGCTACCTTATTAGCGTCAGGAGTTCTAGCTGCGTGTTCAAACACTAGTTCAAATAATGCGAAACTAGCAAAAGATTACCAATATGTTTATCAAACAGATCCAGAAACCTTGGATTATATCGTCAGCAATATCGATTCAACATCATTCATCACAACAAATGCTGTAGATGGTTTGTTGGCTAACGATAAATATGGTAATCTGGTTCCTTCTATTGCTGAATCATGGACAGTTTCAAAAGATGGTTTGACTTATACCTATAAAATCCGTAAGGATGCTAAATGGGTAACTGCAGAAGGAGAAGAATATGCTCCTGTCACTGCTAAAGACTTTGTCACTGGTTTGAAGCATGCGGTAGATGGGAAATCAAAAGGACTTTCAATCGTTAGCTCTTCTATTAAGGGATTAGAAGCATATATTAAGGGTGAAACAAGCGATTTTTCAACCGTCGGGGTAAAAGCACTCGATGATCAAACACTAGAATATACCTTGAACCAGCCAGAAACTTTCTGGAATGACAAGACAACTAGTGGTGTTTTGATGCCGGTTAATGAAGAATTCTTAACTTCAAAAGGGGAAGGTTTTGGTGCCCCAACAGATGCCAACTCTATTCTTTATAACGGTCCATTTGTCTTGAAGGCTGTAACTCCTAAATCATCTATCGAGATGGCTAAAAATGACACTTACTGGGACAAAGAAAATGTAAAAATTGAGAACGTTAAGTTCACTTTCTGGGATGGTAAGGACCAAGATGTCATTGCCAAAGGTTTTGCTGATGGTCAATATAGCAAGGCTCGTATCTTCCCTACAAGTTCTACATATGAAAAATATGCAGCTGACTTTAAAGATAACATTTACTTTAATGAACCAGGAGCGGGTGTTGCAACTGTCAGTTTGAATTATGGCCGTACAACCTATAACCACACTGCCAAAACAAGTGATGCCCAAAAGACATCTACTCAGAAAGCATTGCTAAACAAGGAATTCCGTCAAGCCTTGAACTTTGCTGTCGATCGCAATTCTTACTCAGCTCAAACAAATGGTACTGATGGAGCTGCAGTAGCCATCCGTAATACATTTGCACCATATAATCTTCAAGTTGGTAAGAAAACATTTGGTGAATTGGTACAAGATAGCTTGGCTAAGACAAATTCTTCTACTTGGTCAAACGTGTCTCTAGCAGATTCTCAAAATGGACTTTACAATGAAGAAAAAGCTAAAGAAGTCTTTGCTAAAGCTAAATCAAGCCTACAAGCTGAAGGTGTTGAATTCCCAATCCACTTGGATGCCTTGGTTATCCAAGAATCAACAGCGGTTGTAAACCGTGTTCAATCATTGAAACAATCAATTGAAAAAGTATTGGGTTCAGATAATGTTGTTGTAGACTTACAACAAATGACTCAAGCAGAAGCTTTACCAATTTCATTTAGCGCTCCAACGGCTAAAGAACAAGACTGGGATATCCATACCTTGCTAGGATGGAACCCTGACTATCAAGATCCTTCTACTTTCTTGGATCAATTCGTCATTAAGGGAGGAAGCACTCGCCTTTACCTTGGTATTGACCAAAACACAGATGCATCAGTAGTAAGCAAACTTGGTTTAGCTGACTATGGAAAATTACTTGATGACGCAAACAGCGAAAACCAAGATGTTCAAAAACGTTATGAAAAATACGCGGTGGCACAAGCTTGGTTGACTGATAATGCTTTGACAATTCCAGTAATGGCTTCTCCTAAAGAAACAGCCGTTTCATATGTTTAAAAAGTTCTACCATTTAGCTCTTCATATTCTGTAGCCGGCCTTAAAGGTGAAAATTCAGGATACTTGAAGTACACTGAAGTTGGTGAAAAAGCAATCACTAAAGAAGAGTATGAAAAAGCTCGTGAAAAATGGTTGAAAGAGAAGACTGAGTCAAACGAGAAAGCTCAAAAAGAATTGGCAAGTCATGTGAAGTAAATAATTTTCAATAGAACTTTCTCTCCATGAGGAGAAGGTTCTTTTGGGATTTTTAAAGGAAATGATATGAAAAAATATATTTTTATGCGTGTTTTGCGGTCATTGGTTTCTATCTTTTTAGTAACAACCTTGACTTACACGATTATCTATACAATGGTTCCTCGAAAATTGATTTTCAAACAGGATACCAACTATAACAAGATTGCGACAACGGCTGATAAACGTGATAACTATGAGAATACTGTTTATGAGCGTATGGGCTATATAGAGTACTACGATACCAAAGAGTTGCAAGAAAAAGCTAGCCAGATGGATGCTTCTGTAACAGTTGAAGCCAATGACACCAACAAGGCCATCTATGAAAAATACATCAAACAAATCGGTCATGGTTGGACCTTGGGAGAATTTACTGAAAGTGGCCAATTCTACGCTACTCGTGAAATCCCAATTTTTGAACGTGTTTTTCACTTCTATGCTAACTTGATTGATATTGACCATACTAATAAAATCCAAGACCCTGAAAATCCAGACTTGAAACGTTACCTTCGTTTCGAAAACGATCCAGCGATCGGATGGTCCTTGGTTGGTTCAGGAACTAAACACAAATATCTCTTGTACTTCAACAGTCAGTTCCCATTTGTGCATCAAAACTTTGTGAACATTAATTTAGGTGACTCTTATCCAACCTATGCTAATAGTCCTGTTTTACAGGTTATTACTCAAGGACAAGGGCAAACAAAAACATCTCAAGTTCAGTTCCCAACAGGTAAGAAGACTTCTTCTGTAAATATTTACTCAAGAACCTATAAATCACCTAGTCAGGCTGATTCTCGTGAAGTAGCCAACTACGGAAAAGATGACCCATATACTGCAACTGAAAGCAACTACCAATATCCTTCTATGATTGCCAGCTCTGCTGTCGTTGGATTGATCGGTTTGGTGATTTCTTATGCGATTGCCGTGCCACTTGGTTCAGCTATGGCTCGCTTCAAGAATACTTGGATTGATAGCTTCTCAACAGGGGCTTTGACCTTCTTGATGGCTCTTCCAACAATTGCCTTGGTTTATATCGTTCGTTTGGCTGGTTCTTCAATCGGCTTGCCAGATTCATTCCCTATCTTGGGTGCTGGAGATTGGCGTTCGTATGTTTTACCAGCAGTTATCCTTGGTTTGTTGGGTGCTCCTGGTACAGCCATTTGGATTCGTCGTTACATGATTGACTTGCAATCACAAGACTTTGTTCGTTTTGCTCGTGCAAAAGGTTTGTCTGAAAAAGAAATTTCAAATAAACACATCTTTAAAAATGCTATGGTTCCGCTTGTTTCAGGAATTCCTGGTGCTGTTATCGGGGTTATCGGTGGTGCAACCCTTACTGAAACAGTCTTCGCCTTCCCAGGTATGGGTAAAATGTTGATTGACTCTGTAAAAGCATCTAATAACTCTATGGTCGTAGGTCTTGTCTTCATCTTTACATGTATTTCTATCTTCTCACTTCTTTTGGGAGATATTTGGATGACGATTATTGACCCACGTATTAAATTGACTGAGAAAGGAGGCAAATAATGTCTACAATCGATAAAGAAAAATTTCAGTTTGTAAAACGTGACGATTTTGCCTCTGAAGCCATTGATGCGCCAGCATATTCTTACTGGGGTTCAGTGTTTAGACAATTTATGAAGAAAAAATCAACTGTAGTCATGTTGGGAATCTTGGTAGCTATCATTTTGATGAGTTTCATCTATCCAATGTTTTCTAAGTTTGATTTCAATGATGTCAGCAAGGTAAACGACTTTAGTGCTCGTTATATTAAGCCAAATGCGGAGCATTGGTTCGGTACAGACAGTAATGGTAAATCTCTCTTTGATGGTGTCTGGTTCGGAGCTCGTAACTCTATCCTCATTTCTGTGATTGCGACAGTGATTAACTTGGTTATCGGTGTCTTTGTCGGTGGTATTTGGGGAATTTCAAAATCAGTTGACCGCGTGATGATGGAAGTTTATAACGTCATCTCAAACATCCCATCTCTTTTGATTGTTATTGTCTTGACTTACTCAATCGGAGCTGGATTCTGGAATCTGATTTTTGCCATGAGTGTAACAACATGGATTGGGATTGCCTTCATGATCCGTGTGCAAATCTTGCGTTACCGTGATTTGGAATACAACTTGGCATCACGTACTTTGGGAACACCAACCTTGAAGATTGTTGCCAAAAACATCATGCCACAATTGGTATCTGTTATTGTGACAACCATGACTCAAATGCTTCCAAGCTTTATCTCATACGAAGCCTTCTTGTCTTTCTTCGGTCTTGGATTACCGATTACCGTGCCAAGTTTGGGGCGTTTGATTTCAGATTATTCACAAAACGTAACAACTAACGCTTACTTGTTCTGGATTCCATTGACAACCCTTGTTTTGGTATCCTTGTCCCTTTTCGTAGTTGGTCAAAACTTAGCGGATGCTAGTGATCCACGTACACATAGATAGGAGTAGAAATGACAAAAGAAAAAAATGTAATTTTGACTGCTCGCGATATTGTCGTGGAATTTGACGTTCGTGACAAAGTATTGACAGCCATTCGCGGCGTTTCCCTTGAACTAGTTGAAGGCGAAGTGTTGGCCTTGGTAGGTGAGTCAGGATCAGGGAAATCTGTTTTGACAAAGACCTTCACAGGTATGCTCGAAGAAAATGGTCGCATTGCCCAAGGAAGTATTGACTACCGTGGTCAGGATTTGACAGCCTTGTCTTCTCACAAAGATTGGGAACAAATTCGTGGGGCTAAGATTGCGACGATCTTCCAAGATCCAATGACTAGTTTGGACCCAATTAAAACAATTGGCAGTCAGATTACAGAAGTTATTGTAAAACACCAAGGAAAAACAGCTAAAGAAGCAAAAGAATTGGCCATTGACTACATGAATAAGGTTGGGATTCCAGATGCAGATAGACGTTTTGATGAATACCCATTCCAATATTCTGGAGGAATGCGTCAACGTATCGTTATTGCGATTGCCCTTGCCTGCCGACCTGATGTCTTGATCTGTGATGAGCCAACGACAGCCTTAGATGTGACCATCCAAGCTCAGATTATTGATTTGCTAAAATCTTTACAAAACGAGTACCATTTCACAACAATCTTTATCACCCACGACCTTGGTGTGGTAGCAAGTATTGCGGATAAGGTAGCGGTGATGTATGCAGGAGAAATCGTTGAGTATGGAACTGTTGAGGAAGTCTTCTATGACCCTCGCCATCCATATACATGGAGTCTCTTGTCTAGCTTGCCTCAGCTTGCTGATGATAAAGGGGATCTTTACTCAATCCCAGGAACACCTCCGTCACTTTATACTGACCTGAAAGGGGATGCTTTTGCCTTGCGTTCTGACTATGCAATGCAGATTGACTTCGAACAAAAAGCCCCTCAATTCTCAGTATCAGAGACGCATTGGGCTAAAACTTGGCTTCTTCATGAGGATGCTCCAAAAGTAGAAAAACCAGCTGTGATTGCAAATCTCCACGATAAGATCCGTGAAAAAATGGGATTTGCCCATCTGGCAGACTAGGAGGAAGGAAATGTCTGAAAAATTAGTAGAAATCAAAGATTTAGAAATTTCCTTCGGTGAAGGAAGTAAGAAGTTTGTCGCGGTTAAAAATGCTAACTTCTTTATCAACAAGGGAGAAACTTTCTCGCTTGTAGGTGAGTCAGGAAGTGGGAAAACAACGATTGGTCGTGCTATCATCGGTCTCAATGATACAAGTAATGGAGATATCATTTTTGAAGGTCAAAAGATTAATGGTAAGAAATCGCGTGAACAAGCTGCAGAATTGATTCGTCGTATCCAGATGATTTTTCAAGATCCTGCCGCAAGTTTGAATGAACGTGCGACTGTTGATTATATTATTTCTGAAGGTCTTTACAATCATCATCTGTTCAAGGATGAAGAAGAACGTAAAGAGAAAGTTAAAAATATTATCCGTGAAGTGGGGCTTCTTGCTGAGCACTTGACTCGTTACCCTCATGAATTCTCAGGTGGTCAACGTCAACGTATCGGTATTGCCCGTGCCTTGGTCATGCAACCAGACTTTGTTATTGCGGATGAGCCCATTTCAGCCTTGGACGTTTCTGTACGTGCCCAAGTCTTGAACTTGCTCAAAAAATTCCAAAAAGAACTCGGTTTGACCTATCTCTTTATAGCCCATGACTTGTCTGTCGTTCGCTTTATTTCAGATCGTATCGCAGTTATTTACAAGGGTGTTATTGTAGAGGTTGCAGAAACAGAAGAATTGTTTAACAACCCAATTCATCCATATACTCAAGCCTTGCTTTCAGCGGTACCAATCCCAGATCCAATCTTGGAACGTAAGAAGGTCTTGAAGGTTTACGACCCAAGTCAACACGACTATGAGACTGATAAGCCATCTATGGTAGAAATCCGTCCAGGTCACTATGTTTGGGCTAACCAAGCCGAATTGGCGCGTTACCAACAAGGGTTAAACTAATAGTGGTTTTATAATTTCCATGTCAACTTTTATGGAAATTATAACCCTTTTTTGTTGGACTGATTTGAAAAACTTTAAAAGTGGCTTGAAAGAATTTTCGAAAAATTTTAAAAAATTCTGAAATATTCTTGACAGGTGATAAAAAAGGTGGTAAGATAGGAAACATCAAAAAAGAAAGCAGAAAAAGAAATGAATAAGAAACAAGCTGTAACGATGAATCAAAACTTTTACTTTAGCTACTTTAGATAGTGTTTGTAGACATGTCACCATGGATGCAAACAGTTCAAGCAATTTGTTTGTATCTATGTGGCTAAGATTTTTGATTGTGGTCCATATAGATGAATATCTAAATGGACTAGCTAAGTTGTAACTTGTTAGATTATTTCAAGCATCCGTTTAGATAGTATCTAGGCGGTTTTTTGTTTTATCTTTTCTGAGAAGGAGTTTCATTATGAAAGTTGTTCGAAAATTACTAGCCCCCCTCTTGGTAGTGGGGATTCTCTTGACCTCTCTGATCAGTTTGCATCAGTTGAAGGCAGATAAGAAAAAAGATGTTTTTCGTATCGGTATTTCGCAGTTTATTACTCATCAATCTTTGGACGCTACTAGAGAAGGTTTTGTGGATGAGCTAGCAAAGCAAGGCTATGTTGAAGGGAAAAATATCGAGATTGATTTGCAAAATGCACAGGGTGAGCAAAGAAATCTAAAAACCATTTCCCAGCAACTAGCAGAATCTAGTGATGTCGTTCTAGCCATCGCAACGCCTTCTGCTCAGAGTTTGGCTAATACAACACAAACGACACCTGTTATCTTTTCAGCGGTAACAGATCCTGTCAGTGCCAAGTTGGTTGAGTCAAGAGAGCATCCTGGGGGCAATGTGACTGGGACAAGTGACCAGTCATCAGATGCCATTTCAACCCAAATCAATTTGATAAAGAAAGTGTTGCCAAAAGCTAAAACAATTGGAATCCTCTATACTCAGAGCGAGCCAAACTCAGTTGTCCAAAAGGATGAAGCTAAGCGCCTTCTGGAAGAAAAAGGCTTTACCGTTGTTGAAAAAACAATCTTGGACAGTAACAACGTCAAGGCGGCAGCAGAGAGTTTGATGGTAGAGGTGGATATGGTTTTTGTACCAACGGATAATATCATTTCGTCAACCATGGAAACAGTTAAGCAGGTTTCTATTAAACACAAGGTTCCAGTATTCGGTGGTTCAACAGAAATGATTGCTGTTGGTGGCTTGTATAATTACGGAACCAATTATGAAGAATTGGGAAGACAGACAGCTCGCATGCTGGTTCGTGTCTTAAAAGGTGAAAAGCCAGAAAATATAGCAGTTGAGTTGCCTGAAAAACTGGAATTGCATACCAATCAAGAAATGGCAGATGCATTGGGAATTGATATTAGTAAGTTAGAAGGCAAGGAATAAGGAGGTTTAAGATGAATTTTGTGTTATCTAGTTTATCAGAAGGTTTGTTGTGGTCGATTATGGCGATTGGGGTCTACTTGACTTTCCGTATTTTGGATATTGCGGATATGACTGCTGAAGGAGCCTTTCCACTGGGGGCGGCTGTCGTCGTATCTCAGATACAGGCAGGGACAAATCCTTGGATTGCGACTTTACTTGCTTTGTTTGCAGGTATGGTAGCAGGTCTAGTATCAGGAATGCTCCACACCAAGATGAAAATTCCAGCCCTCTTGACAGGGATTGTGACCTTGACAGGGCTTTATTCAATCAATATTAAAATCATGGGAAGTGTGCCCAATCTTTCCTTGGGAGATTCTTCGACTGTCTTTAAACAGTTGGCTAGCTTGGGGCTGTCAACTGAAGAAGCTGTTTTCTCACTCAGTTTAGCTTGTCTCTTACTTGTTTGTTTGGTCTTGACTCTTTTGATGAAAACAGAGATTGGCTTGGTCTTGCGTTCGACTGGGGACAATATTCCGATGAGTGAGGCCAATGGGGTCAATGTAGACACCATGAAGATTGTTGGCTACATGATTTCAAACGGCTTGATTGCCCTATGTGGTTCCTTGTTTGCCCAAAATGATGGATTTTCAGATGTGACTTCTGGGACAGGAACCATTGTTGTTGGTTTGAGTGCAGTGATTATTGCGGAAGTATTGATACACGACTTGCCCATTGGAGGCCGTTTGTTATCCATCGGAATCGGTGCCATTGTTTACCGTTTGATTATTTTAAATATCTATGAAATTCCAAATCTAGATCAAAACTTGGTACGTCTCTTTAATGCAATCTTGCTCGCTTTAGTTTTATTTGCACCAGAATTGCAAAAGCGATTAAAGATTCGTGGTCTGAAATTGAGAAATGAATAGGAGGAGAAAGTTATGGCAAGTTTGTTAACACTTGAAAATATTCACAAAACATTTGAAGCAGGGACGGTCAATGAGAACCATGTCCTCAAAGGATTAGATTTAGAAGTTGAAGAGGGAGATTTTATCTCTGTGATCGGTGGAAATGGAGCAGGGAAATCCACTTTGATGAATATCTTGGCTGGCAATCTATCTGTGGATGAAGGGGATCTTCTACTGGCAGGCAAATCCATTAAAAATCTGAGTGTAAGAAAGAGAGCCAAGGATATTGCCCGTGTTTTTCAAGATCCTAAGATGGGAACAGCTTCTCGTTTGACGATTGAGGAGAATATGGCTATTGCCTTGAGACGAGGGCAGAAGAGAGGGCTTGGTTGGGGCGTGAAGGAGAAGGATAGAATCCAGTTCCAAGAGGCCTTGAAGGAGTTGAATATTGGTCTTGAAAACCGCTTAAAAGTAGATACTCAATATCTCTCAGGAGGACAAAGACAGGCCTTGACCCTAGTCATGGCAGCTCTGGTGAAACCCAAACTTTTGCTTTTGGATGAACATACTGCGGCACTTGACCCGAAAACGAGTCAAATGGTGATGGATTTGACGCAAAAGATTGTGGAACACCATCAGTTGACGACTTTGATGATTACCCACGATATGAACCATGCGATTGAGTACGGAAATCGTCTCATTATGCTCTATCAAGGCAAGATAGTGGTAGATGTCAAAGGAGAAGAGAAAAAGCATCTGACGGTTGAAGATCTCATGCATCTCTTCCAGAAAAATAGTGGCCAAAGTCTAGTCAGTGATGAATTGGTTTTGGGATAAAGAAAAAGGCTGAGATGTGGCTCAATAATTTCTATGTCACAGAAGTGGAAATGGATTTACCAGTAGCCTACCAAAATGGGCAAATTTTGATTTCCAATTATGAAGATGCAGAAGTGTCTGAAAAAATTCTACTCAGACCGTATCAAACACTGGCTATTTATGTAAATTAATACTCTTCGAAAATCTCTTCAAACTGTGTCAGCTCTATCTGCAACCTCAAAACAGTGTTTTGAGCAGCCTGCGGCTAGCTTCCTAGTTTGCTCTTTGATTTTCATTGAGTATAAACTCAGTAAGGAGCCCTCTTTCGCAGAAAAGCAGGGTTCTTTTTGCTGTCTATTCCATTCCTGAAAGCGTAAAACAAACTAGTCAGGGTGGCTAGTTTGTGGTATAATGAAAGAGACTCAAAAAGAAACAGGAGAAAAATTATGGATTTACTTTTAGCAATTGTATTGATTGTGCTAGCTTTTCTAGGAGGAGCTCTTGGAGGAATGTACTTGGTTCGTAAGCAAATTGAAAAGGAATTCGCTGACAACCCACGTTTGAATGCTGAAGCAGTTCGTACTCTTTTGAGTGCAAATGGTCAAAAACCAAGCGAAGCCAAGGTACAACAAGTTTACCACCAAATCATCCGCCAACAAAAAGCAGCCCTTGCTAACAATAAAAAGAAAAAATAAATAAGGAAAAGTCTGGGATGAAAGTTCCAGACTTCTCACTATGTTGGCTATGCTTTAGAGATGAGACTTTTTCCTTGCATTCTATTGATATTTGATTATGATTAAGAGAGATAGTTGTTGATTAGGCTGTCAATTAATTATTAAAGAAAAGTAATCATAATGAACTATCAATCAGAAAAAAGACTAGAAAGAAGACTGTATGGATAATCGACCAATTGGTTTTTTGGATTCGGGTGTCGGGGGCTTGACCGTTGTGCGCGAGCTCATGCGCCAGCTTCCCCATGAAGAAATCGTCTATATTGGAGATTCGGCACGGGCGCCTTACGGTCCCCGTCCTGCTGAGCAAATTCGTGAATATACTTGGCAGTTGGTCAACTTTCTTTTGACCAAGGATGTCAAAATGATTGTCATTGCTTGTAATACTGCGACTGCGGTCGTCTGGGAAGAAATTAAGGCTCAACTAGACATTCCCGTCCTAGGTGTGATTTTGCCAGGAGCTTCGGCAGCTATCAAGTCCAGTCAAGGTGGGAAAATCGGAGTGATTGGAACACCCATGACGGTACAATCAGGCATCTACCGTCAGAAAATCCATGATCTGGATCCCGACTTACAGGTGGAGAGCTTGGCCTGTCCCAAGTTTGCTCCCTTGGTTGAGTCAGGCGCCCTGTCAACCAGTGTCACTAAGAAAGTGGTCTATGAAACCCTGCGTCCCTTGGTTGGAAAGGTGGATAGCCTGATTTTGGGTTGTACCCATTATCCACTGCTCAGACCTATTATTCAAAATGTCATGGGGCCCAAGGTTCAGCTCATCGATAGTGGGGCAGAGTGCGTACGAGATATCTCAGTCTTACTTAATTATTTTGAAATCAATCGTGGTCGCGATGCTGGACCACTCCATCACCGTTTTTACACAACAGCCAGCAGCCAAAGTTTTGCACAAATTGGTGAAGAATGGCTGGAAAAAGAGATTTATGTGGAGCATGTAGAATTATGACAAATAAAATTTATGAATATAAGGATGACCAGGACTGGTATGTCGGCTCATATAGTATTTTTGGTGGTGTCCGGACATTGACTGATGAAGACTTGGATTTTCCTCTATTTGAGTTTGCCCAAAGATTTCGAGATGAGGAACAAGGTTTTCCGCTTTCAGTTACTGTTTTACGCTATGGTTCTCTCTACCGTTTATTGTCTTTTGTGGTAGATATCCTCAACCAAGAAATGGGACGAAATCTGGAAGTCATCCAACGTCAGGGAGCTTTTCTCTTGATTGAAAATGGGCAACTCCTGCATGTAGCATTGCCTAAAGAAGGGGTCAATGTTCATGATTTCTTTGAGACAAGCAAGGTCAGAGAAACCTTATTGATTGCGACTCGAAACGAAGGCAAGACCAAGGAATTTCGAGCTATCTTTGACAAGCTAGGCTACGATGTGGAAAATCTCAATGACTATCCTGACCTACCTGAAGTAGCAGAAACAGGCATGACCTTCGAAGAAAATGCCCGCCTTAAGGCAGAAACTATTTCTCAATTAACGGGCAAGATGGTTTTGGCAGATGATTCTGGACTGAAAGTCGATGTCCTTGGTGGCTTGCCAGGCGTCTGGTCAGCTCGTTTCGCAGGAGTGGGAGCTACTGACCGTGAAAATAATGCCAAGCTATTGCACGAATTGGCCATGGTCTTTGAACTCAAGGATCGTTCGGCTCAGTTCCACACAACCCTAGTCGTAGCTAGTCCAAACAAGGAAAGCTTGGTTGTCGAAGCTGACTGGCCAGGCTACATTAACTTTGAACCTAAGGGTGAAAATGGCTTTGGCTATGACCCTCTCTTCCTTGTAGGAGAGACAGGCAAGTCCTCAGCTGAATTAACCCTTGAAGAAAAAAATAGTCAATCTCACCGTGCCTTAGCCGTTAAGAAACTTTTGGAGGTATTTCCATCATGGCAAAGCAAACCATCATTGTAATGAGCGATTCACATGGCGATAGCTTGATTGTGGAAGAAATCCGTGATCGCTATGTGGGCAAAGTTGACGCCGTTTTTCATAACGGCGATTCTGAACTGCGTCCTGATTCTCCACTTTGGGAGGGCATCCGTGTAGTTAAAGGGAACATGGACTTCTACGCCGGCTACCCAGAACGTTTGGTGACCGAGCTTGGTTCGACCAAGATTATCCAAACCCATGGTCACTTGTTTGACATCAATTTCAACTTTCAAAAGTTGGACTACTGGGCTCAGGAAGAAGAGGCCGATATCTGTCTTTATGGTCACTTGCATGTGCCAAGCGCTTGGATGGAAGGCAAGACCCTCTTTCTAAATCCAGGTTCCATCAGTCAACCACGTGGGACCATCAGAGAATGTCTCTATGCTCGTGTGGAGATTGATGATAGTTACTTCAAAGTGGACTTTTTGACACGAGACCATGAGGTGTATCCAGGCTTGTCTAAGGAGTTTAGCCGATGATTGCCAAGGAGTTTGAGACTTTCTTGTTGGGGCAGGAGGAAACTTTTTTGACCCCTGCTGAAAATCTGGCCGTGTTGATTGATACCCACAATGCAGATCACGCGACTCTCTTGCTCAGTCAGATGACCTATACCCGTGTTCCTGTTGTAACAGATGAAAAACAGTTTGTTGGGACGATTGGGCTCAGAGATATTATGGCTTATCAGATGGAGCATGACTTGAGCCAAGAAATCATGGCGGATACGGATATTGTTCATATGACCAAAACGGACGTAGCGGTCGTCTCGCCTGATTTTACCATTACGGAGGTCTTGCACAAGTTGGTAGATGAGTCCTTCTTGCCGGTTGTGGATGCGTCTGGTATTTTCCAAGGGATTATCACGCGCAAGTCTATCCTCAAGGCAGTGAATGCCCTCTTGCATGACTTTAGTAAGGAATATGAGATTCGATGCAAATGAGAGATAGGATTTCAGCCTTTTTAGAAGAAAAGCAGGGCTTATCTGCCAATTCCAAGCAGTCCTATAAGTATGATCTGGAACAATTTTTAGACATTGTGGGCGAGAGGATTTCTGAGACCAGTCTCAAGATTTACCAAGTCCAGCTAGCCAATCTAAAAATCAGCGCCCAGAAGCGAAAGATTTCGGCCTGTAACCAATTTCTCTACTTTCTCTATCAAAAAGGAGAAGTGGATAGCTTTTATCGTTTGGAATTAGCCAAACAAGCTGAAAAGAAAACCGAAAAGCCAGAACTGTTAGACCTAGACTCTTTTTGGCAGGAAAGTAATTATCCAGAGGGGCGTTTACTGGCTCTACTTATCTTGGAAATGGGGCTCTTGCCGAGTGAGATTTTAGCTCTCAATGTTGCGGACATCAATCTGGATTTTCAGGTGTTGCGAATCCAGAAGGCTTCCCAACAGAGGATTGTCACTATTTCCACGACCTTGCTTTCAGAATTGGAACCCTTGATGGGCCAGACCTATCTTTTTGAAAGGGGAGGGAAAGCCTATTCTCGTCAGTGGGCCTTCCGTCAACTAGAAGCTTTTGTCAAGGAGAAAGGTTTCACAACCTTATCGGCTCAAGCCTTGCGGGAACAGTTCATTCTACGACAAATTGAAAACAAGGTCGATTTGTACGAAATTGCAAAAAAATTAGGATTAAAAACAGTCCTTACCTTAGAAAAATATAGATAATGGATATTAAATTAAAAGATTTTGAAGGGCCCCTGGACTTGCTTTTGCACCTGGTTTCTAAGTACCAGATGGATATCTACGATGTGCCTATTACGGAAGTCATTGAGCAGTATCTAGCCTATGTCTCAACCCTGCAGGCCATGCGTCTGGAAGTGACGGGCGAGTACATGGTCATGGCCAGTCAGCTCATGCTGATTAAGAGCCGCAAACTCCTTCCAAAGGTAGCAGAAGTGACCGATTTGGAAGATGATCTGGAGCAGGATCTTCTCTCTCAAATCGAAGAATACCGCAAGTTCAAGCTCTTGGGGGAGCACTTGGAAGCCAAGCACCAAGAACGGGCCCAGCACTATTCCAAAGCGCCGACAGAGTTGATTTACGAAGATGCGGAGCTTGTTCATGACAAGACGACCATTGACCTCTTTTTGGCTTTTTCAAATATCCTAGCCAAGAAAAAAGAGGAGTTTGCACAGAATCACACGACTATCCTGTGGGATGAGTATAAGATTGAGGACATGATGGTCATCGTAAAAGAGTCCTTGGCTGGACGAGACCAGTTGCGCTTGCAGGATTTGTTCAAGGAAGCCCAGAATCTCCAAGAGGTCATTACCCTCTTTTTGGCAACCCTAGAGTTAATCAAAACCCAGGAGTTGATCCTCGTGCAAGAGGAGAGTTTCGGAGATATCTATCTCATGGAAAAGAAGGAAGAAAGTCAAGTGGCCCAAAGCTAGACTTGATAGAGAGGAAAGATGAGTACTTTAGCAAAAATAGAAGCGCTCTTGTTTGTAGCGGGTGAAGATGGGATTAGAGTCCGCCAGTTAGCTGAACTCCTCTCTCTGCCACCGACAGGCATCCAACAGAGTTTAGAAAAATTAGCCCAGAAGTATGAAAAGGACCCAGATTCCAGTTTGGCCCTGATTGAGACAGGGGGCGCTTATAGATTGGTGACCAAACCTCAGTTTTCAGAGATTTTGAAGGAATACTCTAAGGCGCCTATCAACCAGAGTTTATCTCGGGCTGCCCTTGAGACCTTGTCCATCATTGCCTACAAACAGCCCATCACACGAATAGAGATTGATGCCATCCGTGGGGTCAACTCGAGTGGGGCCTTGGCAAAGTTGCAGGCCTTTGACTTGATACGAGAAGACGGGAAAAAAGAAGTGTTGGGTCGTCCTAACCTCTATGTGACTACGGATTATTTCCTAGATTACATGGGAATAAACCATTTAGAAGAATTACCAGTGATTGATGAGCTTGAGATTCAAGCCCAAGAAAGCCAATTATTTGGTGAAAGGATAGAAGAAGATGAGAATCAATAAGTATATTGCCCACGCAGGTGTGGCCAGTAGGAGAAAAGCAGAAGAGTTGATCAAGCAAGGTTTGGTGACGGTTAACGGCCAAGTGGTACGTGAACTAGCAACCACTATCAAGTCAGGCGACAAGGTCGAAGTTGAAGGCCAACCTATCTACAACGAAGAAAAGGTCTACTATCTGCTTAACAAACCACGCGGTGTCATTTCCAGCGTGACAGATGACAAGGGCCGCAAGACTGTTGTCGACCTCTTGCCCAACGTGAAAGAGCGCATCTACCCTGTAGGTCGTTTGGACTGGGATACATCAGGAGTCTTGATTTTGACCAATGATGGGGATTTTACGGATGAGATGATTCACCCTCGTAATGAGATTGACAAGGTTTATGTCGCGCGTGTTAAAGGTGTGGCCAATAAGGATAATCTCCGCCCCTTGACCCGTGGACTTGAGATTGATGGTAAGAAAACCAAGCCGGCTGTCTATGAGATTCTCAAAGTGGATCCAGTCAAAAACCGCTCTGTGGTGCAGTTGACTATCCATGAAGGGCGTAACCACCAGGTTAAAAAGATGTTTGAAGCTGTCGGTCTCCAAGTGGACAAGTTGTCACGGACCCGTTTTGGACATCTAGACTTGACGGGACTCCGTCCTGGAGAATCCCGTCGTCTTAATAAAAAAGAAATCAGCCAACTACACACTATGGCTGTAACCAAGAAATAATGAAACGAATCTTAATAGCGCCTGTGCGCTTTTACCAACGATTTATCTCACCAGCCTTTCCACCCTCCTGTCGCTTTGAACCGACTTGTTCCAACTACATGATTCAGGCTATTGAAAAGCATGGCTTCAAGGGTGTCTTGATGGGCATGGCTCGGATTTTACGTTGCCACCCCTGGTCGAAAACAGGTAAGGACCCCGTCCCAGACCACTTTTCCCTCAAACGAAATCAAGAAGGGGAATGAGGTTGGGCAAACAGATTTCAAAATGATAAAAACGCATCCTATCAGGTTTGGGTGAGCTTGATAGGATGCGTTTTATCATGTAAAGATGTGATTGAGTTTAAAGTAGCTTATTTCAAGGCTTTTTGTGCGTCTTCAATCATGAGTTTGGTTGATTCAAGTCCGCCTCCGCTGAGATACCAGAGGTCTGGTGTTAGTTGGATAATCTTACCATTTTTAGCGGCAGGAGTTTCAGCGATAAGGGCATTTTCTAGGACGCCATCGTTGCTAGAGTTGTCCCCACCGATGGCAAGGGTACGGTTGATGACAAAGAGGATGTCAGGATTGATCTCTTTGACACTTTCAAAGCTGACTTCTTGTCCGTGGCGTGAGTCTTCGAATTTAGTGTCAGTTGGCTTGAATTTCAAAGTTTGATACAAGAAAGAGAAACGAGATTGGGCACCAAAGGCAGCCATTTTTCCTTCGTTGAGGAGGATAGCAAGGGCTTTTTTGTCAGAACTTTCATTTTTAGTAGCGACTTCTTGTATGCTCTTGTCTAGCTTTGCCAATTCTTCCTTGGCTTTCTGTGTGCCTGTTTCACCGAAGGCACTTGCTAAGGATTCGATATTTGCCTTGGTAGAAGTCCAGTAGTCGTCCTTGCTTGCTTGGAAGAGAACAGTCGGAGCGATTTCGTTGAACTTATCTACGAATTTTTGGGTACGTGGTGAAGCGATAATTAGGTCTGGTTCAAGAGCAGCAAGGGCTTCTAGGTCTGGCTCAACCATAGAACCAACATTTTTAACTTTTCCAGCTAGGTCTTTAAGATAAGTCGGAACAGTTTTTGTAGGCATTCCGACGATATTCTTTTCAAAACCTAAAGCGCGAATAGTATCCGCAGCACCGAGGTCAAAGGTCACAATCTTTTCAGGGACTTTTGAAAGTGTGACTACACCTAGTGAACTTTTAATAGTTACCTCTGTTGGAGCAGAGTTGCTTGTTTCCGACTTACTAGTGCTTGAGTTTGTGTTTGTACTACATGCACCAAGTAGGAGCAAGAAACTAGCCACTAGGGCAGTGAGGTAAAGTTTAAGGGATGTTTTCATGATTTCTCCTTTTTAAAATGTGATAACGATTTAGGGAGTCTCTTGGTCTTATTGACTAAGAGACTGAAGGTTCTCTAACTTGAGCTTCTATGTTACTAGCTATAGATACAGATCTTTTTGCCATTGATATCAGCTAGCGTGATGGGAATCTCGTAAAGTTGGCTGAGCAGGTCAGATTGCATGATTTGACATGTCGTTCCCTTGCTAAAGACTTGACCGTCCTTGAAGGCGACAATTTCATCCGCATACTGACTGGCCATGTTGATATCGTGGAGGACGATGATAATGGTCTTTCCGAGATCTTCCACCAGTCTCCGAAGAATCTGCATCATGCTAACGCTTTGCTTGATGTCGAGATTGTTGAGCGGTTCGTCTAGTAAGATAAAGTCCGTATCCTGGGCCAGTACCATGGCGATAAAGACGCGCTGGAGTTGTCCCCCAGATAGGCTATTGATGTAGCGGTCTTTTAGGTTGGTTAGTTCCAGATAGTCCAGAGTTTCTCGGATTTTTTCCCAATCTTCTGGTCTCAGTCGACCTCGGCTGTAGGGAAAACGTCCAAAACTGACCAGTTCTTCAACAGTCAATTTGGCTTGGTAATTGATTTTCTGTTTTAGGATAGTCAGTTCTTGAGCCAGTTCTTGCGAATTCCAACTCTCGATTTCACGGCCTTTGATACTGAGAATTCCCTGATCTTTCTTGGTCAGTCTGCTCATGATGGAGAGGAGAGTCGATTTTCCAGCACCATTTGGACCAATGAAGGCTGTCAGTTTCTGAGGACTGACTTCAAGCGAAATGCCTTGCAAAATATCCTGTTTTTGAATGGATTTGTCAATGTTTTCCAGTTTCACTGACGTGCCCTCCTGTATAGTAAGATAAAGAATAGGAGCCCCCCTACACTCTCGATGATCATGCTGATGCGAATTTCCAGCGCAAAGACTCGTTCAATCAGGGCTTGTCCCAAGGTCAAGCTAATAAATCCAACCAGAATGGCTACGATAAAGAGTAATTTGTGCCGATAGTCTTTGACAATCAGGTAGGTGAGGTTAGCCAGCATAAAGCCGAAGAAGGCCATAGATCCCACCAGGGCAGTTGCTGTTGAGGTCAAAAGTACGATGCCCCAGAGGAGCTCTTTCTGTTCTTTTTCAACATCGAGTCCCAATATCTGAGCTGTTTCTCTTTGCAGGTGCAAGACATCCAGGATGACTGCTTTTCGAAAGAAAAAGATTGTCAAAGCAAGAATAATCAGAGAACCGATGGCTAGGATGGAAGTGTTGAGATGTTGAAAGGAGGCAAAGAGACTGTTCTGCAGTTTATCGTATTCGTTTGGATCCATCAAGACCTGAAGGAAGGTACTGATATTTCGAAAGAGACTTCCGAGGGCTAGACAGATTAGCAGGATGAAGACCAGGTCTTGTTTCATCAGTGTCTTCAAGTAGCCTTGTAAGGCAAGAAAGAAGAGGGATTGAAGCAGAAGCAAAACTAGGAATTCTAAGATAGGGGACTTGCCAAGTTGAAGAAACTTGCTTTCAAAAACTAGTAGTAGAGTTTGCAGTAGGACGTAGAAGGATTCGATTCCTAAAATACTTGGCGTCAGGAAACGATTTTCCGTCAAGGTTTGAAAACTAATGGTCGAAATCCCAGTCGCGATGGCTACCAAGAGATAAATGATGATTTTTTGGGAACGCAACTTCCAAGCAAAGGCTGACAAGTGAGTGATGGGCCAAAAGTAGAGGAGACAAGCTCCGATGGCCAGAATAATGAGAAGGCAGAAGAGTTTGATATGTTTGCTTTTAAACTGCATCTTTTCGTCCCCCTCTCCAGAGAAGTAGGATAAAGACGAGGCTACCGATGATTCCTAGCAAGAGACTGACAGACAGCTCATAGGGCCGAATCAGAACTCGGGATAGGATGTCGCAAGCCAGAACTAGATTGGCACCGACCAGTGCTACGATGAGTTTGGTCTGACTTAGATTATCTCCATAGCGCTTGCGAACAAGATTGGGAACAATAACTCCGAGAAATGGTAAGCCACCCACAGTAATCATGGTGACACTAGTCGTTAGCGCCACCAGAAAGAGGGCCAGTTTTTCAAGTAGGGAGTAGGAAATACCCAAACTCTCGCTGGTTTCTTTCCCTAGATTCATGATGGTAAAAGTTTGGGATAATTTCCAAACGGCTATCAGAATGATGAGGCCTAAGAAGAGCCACTCATACTGATGGGTCTGAATCATGGAGAAGGAACCCTGGGTCCAAGCTGTCATACTCTGAACCAGATTGAAACGATAGGCGATAACTTCTGTGACAGAACCGATAATCCCGCTATAGATGATTCCAATCAGAGGCAACATCCACCTTTCCTTTACAGTAAAAATGGTCATAAAGGCTAGGAAGAAGAGGGTAAATACGATGGATGAAACAAAAGCAAAGAGCATCTTTTGAGTCAGACTAGCCGACGGAAAGACAAAGAGGCTCAAGACCATTCCCAGTTTGGCAGCTTCAGTGGTTCCAACTGTACTCGGTGCAGCAAACTGATTTTGAGTGATGGTCTGCATGAGAAGTCCTGCCATGCTCATACTAGAGGCAGTCAGGAGAATGCTAATGGTTCTTGGAAGACGGGACTCTTGAAAGAGGAGCCAAGTTTCATGATCCAGTGCAAAGAGTTTTCCCCATGAAAAATCACTGGTTCCAATGCTAATAGAGAGAAAGATTAGGAGTAGAAGTAAGCCAATTAAGTAATAAGAAAGTTTCATACCCCGTCCTTTTATGTAGATTTGGTATCGAAAGATACCTGCAGATATAAATGTAACACTATTTTTCTAATCTGTCAATAAATTTTCTGACAATTTAATGTAAAAAAGAAAGAAAAATTCCTGAAAGAACATCGCTCTCTCTTTTTTAGTAGGAAAACTGAGTAAAAAACTATCCACCTTCCCGCTATCCTTCTCCTATAAAAAGTGGTAAAATGGATGAAAGAAAGAAGGAACTGAAATGACAACATTATTTTCAAAAATCAAAGAAGTAACAGAACTTGCTGCGATCTCAGGTCATGAAGCACCTGTCCGTGCTTATCTTCGTGAAAAATTGACACCGCATGTGGATGAAGTGGTGACAGATGGCTTGGGTGGTATTTTTGGTATCAAACATTCAGAAGCTGCGGATGCACCGCGCGTCTTGGTCGCTTCTCACATGGATGAAGTTGGTTTTATGGTCAGCGAAATCAAGCCAGATGGTACTTTTCGTGTCGTAGAAATCGGTGGTTGGAATCCTATGGTGGTTAGTAGCCAGCGCTTTAAACTCCTGACTCGTGATGGTCGTGAAATTCCTGTGATTTCAGGTTCTGTTCCGCCACATTTGACACGTGGAACAGGTGGACCAACCATGCCAGCTATTTCAGATATTATTTTTGATGGTGGTTTTGCGGACAAGGCTGAGGCAGAAAGCTTTGGAATCCGTCCTGGTGATACCATCGTACCAGATAGCTCTGCAATCTTAACAGCCAATGAAAAAAATATCATCTCAAAAGCTTGGGACAATCGCTATGGAGTTCTCATGGTGAGCGAGTTAGCAGAAACTCTGTCAGGTCAAAAACTCGGAAATGAACTCTATCTGGGCTCTAACGTCCAAGAAGAAGTTGGTCTTCGTGGTGCTCATACTTCCACAACTAAATTTGATCCAGAAGTCTTCTTAGCAGTTGACTGCTCACCTGCTGGTGATGTTTATGGGGGTCAAGGCAAGATTGGAGATGGAACCTTGATTCGTTTTTACGATCCAGGTCACTTGCTTCTCCCAGGGATGAAGGATTTCCTTTTGACAACGGCTGAAGAAGCTGGTATCAAGTACCAATACTACTGTGGTAAAGGCGGAACAGACGCTGGCGCAGCTCATCTGAAAAATGGTGGTGTCCCATCAACAACAATCGGAGTCTGTGCTCGTTATATCCACTCTCATCAAACCCTCTATGCAATGGATGACTTCTTAGAAGCGCAAGCTTTCTTGCAAGCCTTGGTGAAAAAATTGGATCGTTCAACAGTTGATTTGATTAAAAATTATTAAACCATAAGGGAGGTGGAAGGGATGGTAGAACCAAACCTAGAAAGCCTTGTAAAAGATCTTTACAATCATGCTCGACATGATTTGAGTGAAGATTTAGTTGCTGCTCTCCTAGAGACTGCTAAAAAACTGCCTACTACAAATGAGCAATTGCTGGCAGTTCGTCTCTCAGGCCTGGTCAATCGTGAATTGCTCCTTAATCCCAAACATCCGGCACCTGAGTTGCTCAACTTGGCCCGCTTTATCAAAAGAGAAGAATCCAAGTACAGAGGAACTGCGGCTTCTGCGCTTATGTACGGGGAGCTCTTTAAAATGCTTTGATTCCATTGTGGATCAAAGCATTTTTTATAGTAAAATGAAATAGGAATGTAGCGACAAAAATTTGGAATTTAAATCAATTTATAAGAATGTTTTAGAGGTAGTGTCGTCCTGCTCCAGATTCAGTCCACTATATATGGTAGAAAAGCAATTCTTGGTTAGGAAAAGAAAAAAGCCATCCTATTCAGGAGAGCCCACTGAAAAAGTCATCAACTTGATGGCTTTTTTGTTATACTAGAGATGAGGTGAAATCATGCTTGATAATCAGTTAACTATGGATGTCAG
>NZ_NCVK01000036.1 GCF_002096845.1 Streptococcus mitis | reverse complement strand
TAATGTATGTTGCTAAAATCTTGCGCAATTCGATGGGCAAGTCTAAAGCTGATAAGTCATCTAATTCTTTAAAAATTTCTTTCATATCTATTTCCCCTCTACTTTAAACTAACTTCTTTGACATCTTCAGCCCAAACTTCGATGACATCATAACTTTTGAACTTATAGCGACCGCGTGGGTTGACTAACTGATACAAATGTCTGAACTGAATCTTATTCGCAATCTCTATCGTAGGAACAACAAGACTAATCAATTTAACTGAGCCATCATCTTTTGGCATCGAAAGAAATACTTCGTACCCGATTGACTTATCTGAAAAGACTGGGGCGTTTTTACCGAGTCCACTGAAAAAATAGGTCTCTTACTTTTAATAAAGTGAAAACCGAGGAATCGCTCATTAATTTGAGCGAATTCCTCGGTTATTTTGTGTT
>NZ_NCVK01000010.1:94223-99788 GCF_002096845.1 Streptococcus mitis | reverse complement strand
CTTTTGGTTCACTTGCTTCTGATACGTTGCCTGCTGGGTCTGTTGCTGTCGCTGTTACATTTCCTGCTGGAATATCTTTCGTTGGTGTGATAGTTGCTTTACCATTGTCACCTGCTACAGCTTCTCCAAGTTCATTACCATCTTTGTCTAGTAATTTAACTGTTGATCCTGGCTCTGCGTCTACTACTACTGGATCTTTAGTTCCGGCTTTACCTGTTAGATCTGTTTCTACAACTGGTTTAGCTGGTGCTGTTGTATCTTTAGTTACAAATTCTGACAATGGTTTTGTATCTGTAGAACCATCTGTATAGGTTACTACAAGATTTCCTTGGTCATCTTTTGTTACTGATTTAATCTTACCATCTTTATCAACTGGAGTATTTTTTGCTATATTCGCGTCGTCGTTATCCTGCTTGTACTCAAGTTGCAGTTTTTCTTTGATTTTATCTAAGTCACCTGCTGTTACGTTAGCTGGATTAGCTACCTCAACTTTTTCAGTTGGTGCCTTGATATCGTACTTATCCGTCTGAGATTTAACGATAAATTCAACATACCCAGGTTTTCTTCGACGAAGTTCATAGTCATTCTCAACATTATAGGCTTCATTTGCTGGCATAGATTTAACACCGTCATTATCTTTAGCCTCGATAAAGCTTGTCCACTTTTGCCCAGCTCCCAGATTTGTTACTCCAACCATCTTGATAGTAGCTGTTTTCTTATTATCGGATACAGTTCCATCCCCAGATGCTACAGCACCATTAGTTACCTTTCCTATAGTAAAGCCATAAACACTAGCGTTATCACTTTCATCTTGACCTTTATTTCGTAGATATAAATCTTTTACTGTCGTTTCGTCTTTACCGGTGAATGTTAAATCAGTCTTTTCACCTGTATAAATGTAAATTTGACGTTTAGCAGCATTTGAGTATGGCACTTCTACTGTTGGAGCTTGATTTACTTTAACAGTATGTGTATACTCGTCAGATTCTTTACCTTGACTATCTACTGCTTTATATTTAACAGTATATGTTCCTGGTGTTGCTAAATCTGCTGCTTCAAGAGTTGTTTTGCTTGTATCACCATTAATAGATACTACTCTTGGTGTACCTTTTGTTCCTAATGTAGCATTTTGGTCATCTTCATGGTCTGTTACTTTCGCTAGAGTTGAAAGATTTACAGTTCCACCTGCAGTTACTGTCGTTACATCTGAATCTGTTGCAGATGATACTACTGGTTTTTCGTTTGTTACTGGAATATTAGCTCTACCTAAGTAAGTACCTTTTGTAGCTAGTCCGTTGTGAGGAATGATTTCTAGGTTAGCACCTTCTTTAACTGGCTCTGTTAATGTTAATGTAACAGTATCAGAGAAGTTACCCTTAACAACGTTTTTAACTGTTGCTTTTCCAGCATTGTTGCCAGAAATCACAAAGTTACCATCAGATTCACGTTTAATATCAATTTGTGGTTTAGAATTATCATTTTTGTTTGTATACCAGAAGTATGCAATACCTGCATCATGCGGAATTGTAACTGTAACTTCTTTAGCTCCTGCTACAACGCTCTTTCCATCCTTAGCTGCGGCTGATGGCAAGATAGTAGACCCACCTTCTGATACTGTTACCGCTGTTGCTGCACTAGATACTCCATTGACAACTTGCGTAACTTCCACTTTATTTTTAGGAGCATAGAATGCATTTGACGCTGCATTACCACCTAAAATTTCGTTACTATTCAATCCTTTATCTAAAGGAAGTTTCCAGTTTCCATCAGCGCCAACTTGTGTTGTTTTTTCTGAGATTACTGTTGTTCCTTCTGGATTTTTAACAGTCACTTTGATAGTTGCACCAGGTGTACCTGTTCCTGTTAATTCCTCGTCAGTTGAAAGAACTGTATTTCTAGCGTTAGCGTTTGTATTCACTACTGGCGCTGAAGCTTGAACAGTTACCGTATGTGTATACTCGTCAGATTCTTTACCTTGACTATCTACTGCTTTATATTTAACAGTATATGTTCCTGGTGTTGCTAAATCTGCTGCTTCAAGAGTTGTTTTGCTTGTATCACCATTAATAGATACTACTCTTGGTGTACCTTTTGTTCCTAATGTAGCATTTTGGTCATCTTCATGGTCTGTTACTTTCGCTAGAGTTGAAAGATTTACAGTTCCACCTGCAGTTACTGTCGTTACATCTGAATCTGTTGCAGATGATACTACTGGTTTTTCGTTTGTTACTGGAATATTAGCTCTACCTAAGTAAGTACCTTTTGTAGCTAGTCCGTTGTGAGGAATGATTTCTAGGTTAGCACCTTCTTTAACTGGCTCTGTTAATGTTAATGTAACAGTATCAGAGAAGTTACCCTTAACAACGTTTTTAACTGTTGCTTTTCCAGCATTGTTGCCAGAAATCACAAAGTTACCATCAGCTTCACGTTTAATATCAATTTGTGGTTTAGAATTATCATTTTTGTTTGTATACCAGAAGTATGCAATACCTGCATCATGCGGAATTGTAACTGTAACTTCTTTAGCTCCTGCTACAACGCTCTTTCCATCCTTAGCTGCGGCTGATGGCAAGATAGTAGACCCACCTTCTGATACTGTTACCGCTGTTGCTGCACTAGATACTCCATTGACAACTTGCGTAACTTCCACTTTATTTTTAGGAGCATAGAATGCATTTGATGCTGCATTACCACCTAAAACTTCATTACTGTTCAATCCTTTATCTAAAGGAAGTTTCCAGTTTCCATCAGCGCCAACTTGTGTTGTTTTTTCTGAGATTACTGTTGTTCCTTCTGGATTTTTAACAGTCACTTTGATAGTTGCACCAGGTGTTCCTGTACCTGTTAATTCCTCGTCAGTTGAAAGAACTGTATTTCTAGCGTTAGCGTTTGTATTCACTACTGGCGCTGCTACTGTTTCATTTTCAACAATTACATTTACAGGAACTTCTTTTGTAGATGTATCTGGGTAAGTTACACGTACTGTTGGTCTTACGGTTCCTGGGTTCGATGTATCTACAGTTGTTGTGTATTCTGCTGTTGTTCCTTGTGGAAGAGTGTCAAAGTTTCCAATTGATTTTTTCGCATCTGGTTTTTGACCAACTTTTACAGTTTGATCTTTCGCTGTTGGTTCAGGGGAAACATCAGACTGCCACATTTTCACAGGGTTAGCTGCAACGTTGGCAAAAGCTGCATTGGCACCTGCAGTGGCACTACGCATCATCCCAAACACAACCTTCATATCTTTCAGTTGTTCATTAGTTGTGTCATTAGGAACTGTTGTTGTAAAGCTCCATACATAGCTATTATAACTAGAACCACCTGTAGTTGAACGGTCTACAATCAATCGGTCTCCATTTATAGCTGCCGCCCTTAGTATATCTCGAGTTCCTGGAGAACTATCTGATGCCGCATCCTTAAAATATCTAGGCAGTTGAGTACTAAGATTTTCTATATAACGCCCTTTACCCCCATCAGGCCAATCAGCTAGATTAAAAGTCTCCGGATCACCTATTCTTGGTAGACCTGAAGCCATGTCTGGCGTTGGATTGTCAAACGTTGAAGACTCGCTAACTGGCTTACCATCCGGTTTGTAACGTCGAGGTAGTCTCTCACCGGGGAAGAATTTAGGATTTCGCGGACTCGCATACTGTGCACGCGTAATCGTATCCGGCATATTCACTTCTTTAGGAATCTGGATATAGTTACGGTAAAGCTCCCCAGCGTCAGTATGGTACGTATCCGGTATATTCTCTGAATAGTTATTAAAATAGACAAGCCAATCTAACGAAGTAATTTTCCCATTAGCATCTTTGTGATATCTAACTTTATAATTTGTTACCCGAGAAGTTATACGAGCAGCCTCAGATGGCTCCGTTTGACGATTAACGTCATTAAGGATATAGGTATCACTATGACCATTTGGTGCCGCATTTGTATCTTTTGAAACAGCAACTTCCGCCCTAAATTGAATTCCCGTTGGAATCGCTTGACGATTACGTGGATCATTAGATCCTGTGTTTTCGATTGAGTTAGATTCTGATTTTTTCTCAGTGTTTTCTGCTTTTTTACCTACAGTTTCTTTTCCGTTAGTAGTGTCTACTACTGGAGTTTCTTTTTTCTCTACAGGTTTAGTTTTTAATTTAGTGTTAACTGTAGTGACAAGTTTATTGTAAGCTTTTTTTAGTTCAGCTTGAGTAGTTGCATTCGCTAATGTAGTTTTTGCAGCTTCTAAATCAGCTTTTAATACTGCAACACTTTCTTCCGTTTTGTTAGCGTAAGAACCGTTAGAAAGTTTTGTTTCAATTTCTGAAATGTAGCTTTCAAGTTGAGTTTTGTTCAAAGCTGGTGTTACTGCTTCTGCTGGTTTAGTAGTAGCCTCTTCCGAAGTTGGTTTGTCTTCAGAGGCTGGCGCTGAAGCTTCTACAGATGGTGTATCTTGTTTGCTTAGCTCATTAGCTGATACAGCTCCATTACCTAAGAACATGAAAAGAGCAGCGACCGCTACACTAGCCGCTCCAAAGCTATATTTACGAATCGAGTAACGCGTGATCTTTTCACGGTGCAAACGTTCAACACGACTCATAGAGTTTTTGTGTTCCATTTTTTCTCCTTTTGGAATTAATTATTTTAGCTTCTACATAACAAAATTTATTACTTAAAAAGAATAAGCACTATTCTCTTGTGTATGCAGAAACCCTCACTCATATTCTATCTTATTTTCAATATATATGCAACTGATTTTATTTAAAATTTTCGCAAAAAAAAAAAAGCGTTTTGGGAAAGTAAGGAATTTTCAGACAGTTTTATTTTGCATTTTTTTACGTTTTAATATATATTTAATCACAATATTATACTGTTGTATTTTAGTTGCGATTTATACTTAATTGCAGAAGATTTTACATATATATAATTATAACTCAAGTAATACTCAATGAAAATCAAAGAGGAAACTAGGAAGCTAGCCGCAGGCTGCTCAAAACAGTGTTTTGAGGTTGCAGATGGAAGCTGACCTAGTTTGAAGAGATTTTCGAAGAGTATGAGTTTAAAAAACGAAAACAAGTATTAACTATTGGCCTAAAACAAAACATGCTATCTAGTTCGATAACATGTCCCCATTCTCATTTATAGCAAGGCCTCAAACTCAGCGACGGTCATTCCTAATTGTTCACTTGCAACCTCAGCTGTCAGAAGGCCTTGACGGACTAGATTTACTAAACCTACTTTTAATCCCTGTTCAATGCCCTCTACGCGACCACGTTCTAAGCCTTTTTCTTCAGCTTGTTCCAAGGCATAGTCATGCGCTAATAAGGCTTGTTCTTCTCGCATACGTAGTTGACTAAACATTTTCCTGTCCTCCTCGGACCAGCTCTTGTAGTCTAGCAGTTGGTCTGCCTGGCTGATGGCTCGCTCGGGTTGTTGGGTAAAGGGTTTATTCCCAAAAAACTCCAACCACGGCTTGCGAACCTCGTCTTTGCTGGTTTCTCTGTATTTTTAGGTCTTATTTATGATGGTTTTTCAATAGCTCCTCAAACTCAGCGACGGTCATTCCCAATTGTTCACTTG
>NZ_NCVK01000010.1:0-94123 GCF_002096845.1 Streptococcus mitis | reverse complement strand
TCAGCGACGGTCATTCCCAATTGTTCACTTGCAACCTCAGCTGTCAGAAGGCCTTGACGGACTAGATTTACTAAACCTACTTTTAATCCCTGTTCAATGCCTTCTTCTCGTCCTTGTTCACGACCCTCTGCACGACCACGTTCAAGACCACGCTCTAAACCTTGTTCAATACCTTCAGCCCTAGCTGTTTCCAGGGCATAATCATGTGCTAACAAGGCTTGTTCTTCGCGCATACGTAGTTGACTAAACATTTTCCTGTCCTCCTCGGACCAGCTCTTGTAGTCTAGCAGTTGGTCTGCCTGGCTGATGGCTCGCTCGGGCTGTTGGGTAAAGGGTTTATTCCCAAAAAACTCCAACCACGGCTTGCGAATCTCATCTTTGCTGGTTTCTCTGTATTTTTAGGTCTTATTTATGATGGTTTTTCAATAGCTCCTCAAACTCAGCGACGGTCATTCCTAATTGTTCACTTGCAACCTCAGCTGTCAGAAGGCCTTGACGGACTAGATTTACTAGCATAGACAAACTTCCTTCAACTTTTCCTCGTTCAAGTCCACGCTCTAAACCTTGTTCAATACCTTCTTCTCGTCCTTGTTCACGACCCTCTGCACGACCACGTTCAAGACCACGTTCTAAGCCTTTTTCTTCAGCTTGTTCCAAGGCATAGTCATGCGCTAATAAGGCTTGTTCTTCTCGCATACGTAGTTGACTAAACATTTTCCTGTCCTCCTCGGACCAGCTCTTGTAGTCTAGCAGTTGGTCTGCCTGGCTGATGGCTCGCTCGGGTTGTTGGGTAAAGGGTTTATTCCCAAAAAACTCCAACCACGGCTTGCGAACCTCGTCTTTGCTGGTTTCTCTGTATTTTTTTAGTTCTAAGAAAGCCATCTTTACTAGATGATTTTCTTGTCCATTGTTTGTAATTGTTAAAGCCTCACCTGTCGTGTCCTCGCGCATGCTAAAGCTGTGAAAAGCTAGGTCATCTGAGAAATAATTGCTGTCCACAATTGCAATAGCATAAACTGGTGCGATGTGTTTGTAACTCTGGTGGGTGTCACCTTCACGTTGACGAATTTTTTCAAGATTCTGATTGACCTGACTGCACAAATAAGCCCATAAACGATTAATGAAAAAATTCTGATGATGCACCTGAATCTCAATAATTACTTGCGTGCCATTGTCCAACTCCGCCAAGACATCAATACTTGTATAGAAATCCTGCGCTGAGTACGGCAGGGAAGGCAAGACGTGAATGTTACTTCCCTCCAAAATCGTCACATTTGTTGCTGGTAAGTCCAGCATATCGCGAATAAATTGACAAGTGATTTCTGGATTGCTAAAGATTTTCTTAGCAACCAAGTCATTGGTTGGGCTGATGCCCGGATGTCTTAAAGTCATCCATTTCCTCCTTCTATTATACCATAGTTTTAAATCTAATTTTGCTAGATTCGATGGTTCTATCTATTTATTCGAAAAGGAAATGAGTTGTGAAGATATTTTATCTCGTTTCAACTAAAATATGAGCTTGATCAACCAGTTGTCCATCAACAGTCAGATTCAGATAGAAATCCAAGGTCTTATCAGCAGCAAAATACAGGGTTGGTATGCTCAAGTCTTTTTTGCTTTCCCCTGCTTGGAATTGAAGGACTTGAATCTCGTCCTGATAGGCGACACCATGGACACCTGTCCCCGGTTGAATCGAAATCTTAGCTTCCAAAGGAGTATGACTTTCGCTACGTTCAATCCTAAAATGAAGAGTCTCTCCCTTTGCCACAGATAGGCTTTTTTCTGCAAATGCTAGTCCCTGAACAACTTCTTTTTGTGATAAGCTAGGAGTTTTATAGAGGGAAATCTTGGTCAATACAGGCATAGATTGTGCCTCTGTAATTATCACGCGCACCTTCTGTGCCTCTACTAGCGGACCTCGCAGGAGGCACTTATGACCGACTGTAAAGCCCATGCCAAATTCCTGCCAGACACCATCCACCTCTACTTGCACATGAAAAGCAGCGATTCGTTGCCCTAGCTTCAAATCTTCTCTTAACTCAATGACATCGAAAGTTTTAGGCGCTCCTAAGTCGAATTCTAGCTGGATGGGCAAGTCTGCATCGCTTGCCCATGAACTAGTCTCAAGACCGTCTGTCAAATGGCGACAGGCAAAGTCTGCGGAAAGAGCAGGACCAGATACCTTAGCTCCCAGAGCCAAATCTTCTTTATAAAGCTCATTGCGATAGGCCGTAAATTCATAGAGGCGTTCAATATCCTTTGCATCAAATAGCCCAGCTTGATTCGGCGGAATATTGAGCAAGAGTGGAGTTCCCCGGCCCACCGAGTGAAAGTAGATTTCGACCAACTCCTCAAGAGACTTAGGATCCTGCTCTTCATGGTAAAACCAACCCGGCCGGATGGAAACATCTGCCTCTCCGATCGAAAAAATCGTGCCCGAGGGATCTCCGTGCTGAAGATAGTCCAGCTCTGCTTCTGTTCCTAGTTTGTCAGGATCCACCTTTTGCCACAGTAGATCACCTGCATACCCTCGTTCATTACCAATCCAGCGTATACTGGTTCCTTCTGTTGAAAAAATTAAGCAATCTCCCTGCAGGTCACGAATGGTTTCAAACCATTTCTCAAATTCATAATTGACCTTTTGAGCGCCCTCTCCTCTAGCACCATCCAGCCAGACCTCAGCAAATTTCCCTCCATTTCCATAGGCAGGATTTGATAAAATCTCCTTCAATTGAGCCAGATAATAGGCATTGTAGTCCGCTTCTCGCTCCACATGATAGAGGGGACTGTGGGCATCCCACGGCGATAGGTAGACCCCTATATCCATATCAAACTCTGTGGCAGCTTGGGATACTTCAAGGAGCAAGTCCCCCTCTCCATTCCTCCAAGGACTAGCCTTAACCGAATAATCTGTATGAGCCGTCGGATAGAGGACAAAGCCATCGTGATGCTTGACCACCAAAATCAACTTCTGAAAGCCCGTCTCCTTGAGCACACGCACCCACTCACGCGCGTCTAACTGTGTCGGGTTAAAGCGTTCAGGATCCTCCTGACCTGTCCCCCATTCCTGATCATAAAAGGTATTAGGTCCAAAATGGATAAAGGCTGCTAGTTCATCCTCTAAATACGCTAGCTGGGCCTGACTAGGCAAGGGCCCATGCGGTTTTATTTCTCTTACCATACTACTTCCTATCTACATTTTTCTTAACTTTTTTGGCATGTACTTGCAATTCTGTTAACGCTAGGGGACTGGTCAAGCCTTCAAATCGAAGACGAAGAGCATAAGTTTCCACCTTGTCAAATTCAAAATGAAGCTCTTCATCCTTGTCGCTTGAAACTTTTCGGATAGCTGATACAGGGCGCCAATTCTTTTCTTGTTTGAGAGCAGAATCCTTATCCAAATGGTTGGGAGTCCGAGGCAAGCTAGGCTCATTCCCCACATAATAATCAATAAAGGTAGGATCCACCGCCACGTAGTCTTGATTTTCAACATAATACAAGGTCACATTATCCACAAATCGAGGTTTTAAAATCCCTGCATCTCCAAAAAGAATGCCGACGCTGGCTTGCTCTGACTTAGCAATCCATGTATTGGCTGTTGATTTCTTCCGAGCAATAACCTTGTCATTGAGGTAAGAGACTGGGTGATTCGTTTCTGAGTGGGAAGCAAAGACCAGAGGCAGGTTGGATCCTGTCCACTGATTGGAAATGACTTCCCCATCTACACTTGCATCTGTCACATGAATGGTGACTGTGGCTGGCAACTCACAGCCCGCTACTTGCCCTGTGAGCACACATTCTCCTACCTGAGCATAGACTTGAGGTTCGAGTTCATCCCAAGTAACCTTAGCCGTATCTCGTCTGCCATCTGATAAGACTAGCTTAACTCGATCTGGTAAGTGTGGAGCTTCCTTGACAAGTGTCCAAACCCTTTCAGGCTCAAGAGCGCAAATCCCTTGGACACAAATCTGAGCAGAAGCCTTTATATCCAGCCCCTCAAGATGACCAGATACCGTAAATTCATGAAAGCTTTCCAGATCTTCTTCCGAGATTGCCTCCCAAACAACCTTTACTCGTTTTGCACTACCGGACTCATAGTCCACCAAAACTGAAGATGGCAGCTGTGGATAAGTTCCCTTAGCTGTATACAAGCGAAGTGGTCGTACAGAAACTGCTTGCCCTAGTGAGGTATTTTCTGCCACCTGCAAATGAGTTTGATAGGTTTTCCCTTGATAAATAGCACTGATAACCAAGTCGCCTGCAGACAAGCAATGAAGCACTCCCTGCTTAATAATGGCGTGGGCACTACCACTCGTCTCCCAAATTACTTCACTATTCCCCACCTTGTTCACAGGGTTATCCACAATTTGTGGATAAAGTCCAATAGCTGGGGAATCTCCTTCTTGTAATCCGGCCTGCTTGTCCACTCGAATCTCAAATAAGCGCTTATTTTTTACTGGCTGGCAAGCCAAAGCCTCTCCCACTAAGAGATCAAAACTTGCTGGCTCTAGCCCTCTGGCACTAGCCTTTACTCTGACTAGACCTACCTGCTCCAAGCTCTGAACTAAGAGGACACCTCTGCCATGAAAGGCTTTCCGCTTAAACCGACCATTTTTCTGGGCTTGGTAACGTTCACGACTGGCCTGCCTGCCATTATCCACACCCACAATACGAGCAGGGCCCTCAATTTTAAAATGAATCTGATTGGAAGCAGTCGGCACCCAATTTCCATCCTTGTCCAATACATCAAAATAGAGATAAAGGAGGTCTTGTCCATCTGGTTCCAGTTGTGTTTTCTCGGCATGTAGCCCGATTTGAACTGGCTTACCTGCAGTCACCACCCTATCTTCTGCCACAATCTGACCTTGACGGTCATAGGCCACAGCACGCAATTCTCCTGGTTGATAAGGCAAACGCCATTCGAGATAAAGTTGGTCAGAAGCTTCTCCCTCTTGGTATTTTCTACCATCTGAAGTCCATTTTTCCTGAAAAGTCTTTCTCCCCTGAGATTTTCCATTGAGAAATAACTCTACAGAACTAGAATTTGAATACACTCGAACAGGGATATCCCCATACTTATCCACAACTTGTTGATAACTCTGGTGGATTTGCCAATTCCAATGGGGCAGGATATGAACCATAGGATGCTGATCTAGTTCCAACCACTGACTTTGATAGAAATAATAGTCATTTTTAGGAATCCCTGCCGTGTCCACAATCCCAAAATAGGAACTCTTGACGGGCGTGTCATTTTGATTGTGCCAAGGAGTTGGCTCACCGATATAGTCCACTCCTGTCCAGATAAACTGACCTGCATAGTCTAGCCGATTTCGATCTGCTATCCAAGAAGCCGTCGCCGTCTTCCCCCAAGGAACCCGATCATTGCCATAGTCCGACTGTTCAAAATTCCGCACGCGACGATTATCTCCAACCCATTCCTTATCTGGTCGAAAATAGCTGTCACGCGTCCGTGTAGCTGATGAGGTTTCAGATCCATAAAGTCGCCACTTGGGATGTCTTTTTCGAATCCCATCAATATTATCTTCCGAGTAATTCAAACCCACCACATCCAACAAATCAGCTATCTTTTCATGACCTCCAGAACCATCTCCGAAGCGGAACTGATCCATTCCCATGGTCACAAAACGGCTATCATCAACCTCCTTAACCCTTTCTAGCAAGCGTTTGATCGTCTTCAATGAATGAGCATCTCCATTTGCTTCACTGACTTCATTTCCCAAGGACCACATAAAAATTGCTGGATTGTTCTTGCCACGCTCAATCATGGTACGTAAATCGTAATCTGACCAGAAATCGCCTTCCCTCGCTTCTGGATGAGTTGCTTCTTCCTCAAAAAAGCGACCATAGTCATATTCTTTCTTGACCCCATACCAGGTATCAAAGGCTTCTTCTTGGATGAGTAGGCCCATTCTGGCAGCCAGATCCAGCAAGATACTACTAGCTGGATTATGGGTAATTCGGATAGCATTGACCCCCATTTCCTTCATCTGGCGCAAGCGTCTCTCGGCAGCTGACCTATTTTCCACAGCTCCCAGCGCTCCGTAGTCATGGTGGAGACAAACCCCATGAATCTTCAACCAGCGACCATTTAGAAAGAAGCCATTATCCGCTTGCCAATCCATATAGCGGTAACCAAAGGTCTCCTCTTCTTCATCAACCAAGACGCCATTTTTATAAAGACGAGTCTTCAATTGGTAAAGGCAAGGATGATCAATATCCCAAAGCAAAGGTTGGAAAATTGATATGGCTTGTTGGAAAGAATATTTGTCCCCAGACTCAATTACTACAGAGTCTATCGCCTGCCAGTCTGACAGCTGTTGTCCATCATACCAGATACTCTGTTCCAAATACACCGACACGGACTGAGGCCCATCATTTGAAACCTTGCTTTCAAGCTGGGTTTCCACCCATCCATCTCTTTGTTCCTCGAGCTTGGGACTTTCTATCTTAATCCCATATAAATCTATATGAACTGCATCTGTAATCAATAATTTTACTTCTCGGTAAATACCGCTACCAGAGTACCAACGACTGCTAGGTTGCTGATTCTCCACAAAAACCGCAAGCTGGTTGGCCGTCCCATCGTTTCTTAGATAAGGAGTGATATCATAAGAAAAGGGTGTATAGCCATTGGGATAATAGCCCAGCACTTGCCCGTTGATATAGACTTGGGCATTCATGTAAACTCCATCAAACAACAAACGCACCGATACAAGACTGGCATCTTCTTCCAAGTAAAACTGCGTCCGGTACCAAGCCTGACCCCCGTTTAACTGACCACCCTCATTTTGCGCTGGCGAATACTGGTCAAAATCATTGTAAATACTCCAGTCATGTGGCACTTGAATAGCCTGCCAATTTTCCCTCTGAAAATTCGACGCCAAGGTCTCTTCTTTCCCCACCTCTTGGCTAAAAAACCAGTGATTTCGTAAAACTTCTTCTCTTCTCATACAAACATTCCTCTTTAAACGACTCGCTTTACTTGACTATAGCATAAAACAAAAGCGCTTTCAAGACTTCTTCCATCACTCCCTAAATCCTCAGAAAAGATTCTATAATTTGTGGAGGAGTCTGAAAATCACTCCATGTTCATATAAACTGTCATTTTCAAGAAACAAGGTCATACTCTTCGAAAATCTCTTCAAACCACGTCAGCGTCGCCTTACCGTAGGTATGGTTACTGACTTCGTCAGTTTTATCTACTACCTCAAAACCATGTTTTGAGCTGACTTCGTCAGTTTCATCTACAACCTCAAAACAGTGTTTTGAGCTGACTTCGTCAGTCTTATCTACAACCTCAAAACGGTGTTTTGAGCTGACTTCGTCAGTTTTATCTGCAACCTCAAAGCTGTACTTTGAGCAACCTGCGGCTCGCTTCCTAGTTTACTTTTTGATTTTCATTGAGTAGCAAATCTGACAAGAACCAAAAAACACCCCTCTGAATGTTCATTCCAGAGAGATGTTCCTTTTGTCTTAGCTATTGTAAATCGATTGTCTAAAGTCATCTGAATCTTTGAGATAAGCTTTATAAATCGCTTTTTTCAGTTTTTGAACTGGAGTTTCGATAAAGGTATAGGTGCGCGCAGTTGTTTTGCCTGCCTTAATCTGTTTCAACTCCTCTTGGACAGCTTTCTGCATCAAGTCGCTTAACTTCTGACTTGTCAGCCTTACTTCCTGACCTTCATATTGGATTGTCAAAGGTTTCAATTGATCAATCTTAGCTACCCTTTCCTTAAACTGTGCTTTTTTGAACTCAGCATAGCTCTTACCATTCAAAATGTTATTGAAAATGTAAGTATCAGACAAAGGCTTGTTTTCAGCCTCTGCTGCTTCTTTAAACTGATTTGACACATAAGGAACAAATCCTTCATAGTAGCCCAAAGTAGCCATCAATTCAAAGGCTTGTTTTCTAAAGGTGATATCCCCACTCATACCAGAGTCATTTTGACTAACACCATAAATGGTATCAAACATATCCACTAAATAATATCCATTTGCTGCAATTTTACCTTTATCTGAAAAACCAGCAATGATATAACGATTGACCAGGATATGATTGTCAATCAAACTATCAATATCTGTCAATTTTTTGGCATCTTCTAAGGTCAGAGCTTGAATCTCCTCACTCTTATGAGTTGGTTTAACTGATGGATTACGGTAATCTACCCAAGTTCTAGGACCTGTTGAAGTGATTGGCATTATTTTTTTGAAATAACTCATCTTGTCTTCTGCAGATAAGTTTCTACTTGCCTCTGCTTCTAGATAATCTAGAGTATAAAGAACATCAAAACTTCCCTTCATATAAGATTTCAAATCTTCTGCCGTTTTAAATCGATCAGGTGTTTTATTGTAAAATCCATTCTTATCACTCTCATCATATACAAAGTTGAGATTGAAATAAGTATCCTTTTCTGGATTATAGGAGTTTTCAAAAATACCACGCGCATAAAACTCTGCTCCTGTACCATCTCGACGACCGTGATTATTAAACAAGACAGTTCTATCTAGTAAGTGCGTCATTTCATGAGAATAAGTCGCTGAACCTCTATCATCCAAAACCCTATCTATAAAGTAACGGACACCTAATCCATTGGCTTCAGCTCCCACCTTACTTACTGGAGAATAGTAATTCATAGGAGTCATAAATTGGTCGACCCCCTTATCAGCTCCACTACCAGTAGCTGGTGACCAAGTGCTATCAATCTGGGCATTCGGATTACTTGTATATTTCTTCATCGTATCAATAATCAAGCGATTTGTCAGCAACTTATCACGATTTTCCGGTTTTGTTATACGATAAAGAGTATCAACATAGTTAGCTTGTTGTACAGCGGCTTTTTCAATTAAAGACTTGACTCTAGCAAGTTCAGCCTGATACTTAGTTGGATTAGACTGGGCAAGAGAAGTATCTATATAGGAACCAATATTACCATAAGTAATCGTCGCCATATTACTAATCACGTAAACATTTGGTTCTTTCACATTCAAAAGTCCCAAAATAGCAGCCATATTAGCCTCTTGTTTACGAGGATCCTTTTCCCCAGCTGTCAACTTGCTATACAGCCCGACATGCGCTGAAGGATTTTCCTTAGATGATTTTTCAACAATCATAGCTTGGCTAGATTTTTTAAGCCAAGTATCCTCATCATCTGACGTAAAGAGTTGGCGATTGCTGTCTAAAAATTCCTTCAAGCTAGCCTTACCTGTAATGGTAGATAAATACTTTGTAAATGTTTGAGGACTATTGGTCAACTTCATCTCTTCATAAGACATGGATCCTAATTTTTTCAAACTATCCAAGGCAGTCATTGTCTTATTGCCAAATGAACTTGGATTAAAGGCCAGAATATCACGAATATTCGTGTCCCCAAATTGAATATTATAAAAACGATTGATATAAGACAGTCCCAACAAGATCTGCTCTTTGTATTGCTCAAGCTCTTGTTTGACCTTACTGCGATTTTCAGGGGTATCTCCTATAATTCCCAAAGTATGCGAGGCAATCTTTTTAAAACTTGACTCAGCTTGCGTCTTCGTCTGATCAAAGCTTTCTTGAATTGACAGTTTTTGAAGATACTCTGTACGCAACATATCTTTGACTTCTTGGTCAGTGATATTTGGGTGTGTTTTTCTGAGCGCAATTCTCTTTGTTATAATATCTCGAGGATCATAGACAGGCTCCAACTGTTCTTTTAGTTTACTGTCATGTAAGAAGTCTACTGATCTCGCGCTTGTGGTAAGAGCAGACACATCCACAGCATCTTCTCTCTCACTATTAGCCGGAAGTAAGTGTGGTTTATCCTCCTGACTACCAACTAAAATAACTCTCGATTTCATTGGTTTTGTTATTTGACTCACTTCTTGAGGATTAACCAATTCGCCAGTTTGTTCATTGATAGCGTATGTTCTGGTAAGTGTATTCTCACCAACTTCTCCTTCAGAGGCTACCTTTTCTATATTTTTAGTAAGAGAAGAATCCTCTCTTCGCTCCTCAGTAACAGCAATCGGTTGTATTACTTTTTCCACATTACCAACTTGAATCACTTTATCGACTGCTGGATTTACTTGTCTAGTAGTGTCAGATACCGTCACCTGACCTGTTGCCTTATCTAATTGATAAGTCGTCCTAGTTTCCACCGAACCATCACGCCCTGCAACCGCTACTTTCTCTTGTCTGAACTCCAAAGCAGGATTCACCTGGTAGATCGTTTTATGAGATAGGACAGTAGTTTCAACACTCGGTTTAGTTCCAACTTCTACAACTTGATCAACTTTGTTAGCTACTATTTTGACAGTTTTATTCTCAGAAATATTTCCACTTGCTTGATCTTTAGTATAGGTAGTAGTAACTTGTTCTTGTCCCTCAACACCCGGAATTTTTACTCTTGTAACGCCGTGGTCTAGTTCCTCATTCTTTTCATAAACGGTTTCATAAGGAACAGCTTTGGTCTCCACTTTGGTCTGAGGAAGTTGAGTGTCTTCTTTATACTCTGGGAGAGACTCCTGTATCTCAGGCTCACCGGAAACGCCACCTTCATAAGACGGAAGGGACGGCTCTACCAAAGGCTCACCCGAAACACCACCTTCATAAGAGGGAAGGGACGGTTCCACCAAGGATTCACCAGAAACACCGCCTTCATAAGACGGAAGAGATGGCTCTACCAAAGGATCGCCGGAAACACCGCCTTCATAAGAGGGAAGCACTGGTTCTACCAAGGACTCACCGGAAACACCGCCTTCATAAGAGGGAAGGGACGGTTCCACCAAGGATTCACCAGAAACACCGCCTTCATAAGAGGGAAGCACTGGTTCTACCAAGGACTCACCGGAAACGCCACCTTCATAAGACGGAAGGGACGGCTCTACCAAAGGCACACCCGAAACACCACCTTCATAAGAGGGAAGGGACGGTTCCACCAAGGATTCACCGGAAACACCACCCTCATAAGAAGGAAGGGACGGTTCCACCAAGGATTCGCCAAAAACATCGCCTTCATAAGATGGAAGCGCTGGTTCTACCAAAGATTCACCAGAGACGCCGCCTTCATAAGAGGGGAGAGTTGGTTGGACTTCCGGGGCTAGGCTTATGCCATTTTCTTGAGGTTCCTTCTCTTTTGTCCCGACCAGAATCACCTGAGTAACTGGTTCACGAAGCACTTCTCTCCCTACTTCATTGCGCGTAACCACACCATCAATAATCCTTACTTCTGTTAAGATTCGTTCTTGTCCCTTGGCACCTTCTATAGAAATTCTTTTTTCTCCCTTAGCCAGAGTTGGATCAGACTGCAATTGAGTTTCAAACTCTATCTCCCCTACCCTAACTTCCAGTTCTGGCTTGTCTTCAATAACAGTTTTCATTCCTTCATCTGGTACTTTTTTAGACTCAATACTCATACTTTTTTCAGGAGTTGGATTTAAAACAGGCTCAACTGCGTAAGATGGTTGAGGAGATTGCACAAGATCTTTAGTCGAGCTAAAATGAGATGCCAACTGTGGTACAATCTTCTTAGATTGAGGTTCTGAACTTTCCTCCTTTTGAGATAATACTGGCGACTCTACCTTATCAACAGAAAGTTCCTTGCTACCACTATCTCTTACCAAATAATATCCCGTAAATTCATATCCTTGGACTCTTTCAGGGCTTGGTAGAAACTGACCTTCTACTCTCTTAACAAGGGCTGGTTGCAATTCTACCAGATTTTCTAAAGCAGAGATGGATGCTCCCCAACCACCAACAGCAAAGACGCTCACAAGGAAGTAAGACGCTCCCTTTTTTCTCTTGATTAAAGTGAAGGAAAGCAATAATAATCCTGCTCCCAAGATAAACATCCCATCATTAGAAAACAGACCTGTTTCTGGTAATCTTGTAGCCAATTTTCGATAGACAAAATAGTATTCTTTTCCCTCTTTTACCTCAATCTTATTTTCTTCAAACCATTGCAACTCAGATTTCAGCTTTTCAGGTAAATCCTGCTCATCCAAGTAATGACTTGAAATTAGTGTTGAAGTCGTTTCTGTAGCCTGTACGGGTTGAACCCCCATACCAGCAAAAAATAAACTCGTTCCTAGCAAAACCGAACAAGCTCCTATTGTATATTTTCTCAAAGAAAAACGCTGCTTTCTCTCAAATTGAAATTCTTTCATTCCATATCCTATCATTCATTATTACTGTATATTTAGTATATCAGAAATAGTTTGTATTCACAAATCTTTCTAGTTATTCCCTTATCATTCCAAGTTAAGGGAGACAACATACAATAATTTTAGTTAAATGTATATCAATGTTCTTTGCTTTTCTTAACAAATGCAATGCAAAAAGAGCCTGTTGCCAGGCTCTTTGTACTCAATGAAAATCAAAGAGCAAACTAGGAAACTAGCCGCAGGTTGCTCAAAACACCGTTTTGAGGTTGTAGATAAGACTGACGAAGTCAGTTACATATATCTACGGCAAGGCGACGCTGACGTGGTTTGAAGAGATTTTCGAAGAGTATTAGTCTATTATTTCTTCTCAGCACGGAGGGCTGACAAGATTTGAGTACGGATATCATCTACACCATTTGGCGTATTTGGTAAAAAGATAGTTTGGTTTCCTTTAGAAGCAAAGGTATTCAAGGTATCCAAATACTGGTTGGTCAAGAGGATGGACATGATTTGTTCTTCTGTCATACCAACATTGGCTTCCTTGAGTTCGGTGATAGACTCTGCCAATCCATCCACAATAGCCTTACGTTGTTGGGCAATCCCCACACCATGAAGGCGGTCTTTCTCTGCTTCGGCTTCAGCTGCAGTGACGATTTTAATCTTGTCTGCTTCCGCCAATTCTTGCGCTGCGACCCGCTTACGTTGCGCAGCATTGATTTCATTCATGGATTGCTTGACTTCTGCATCTGGCTCTACCTTAGTAATCAAGGTTTTCACAATAATATAACCGTAAGTAGTCATTTCTTCTGCTACTTGATGTTGAACTTCAAGGGCAATCTCATCTTTTTTCTCAAACAATTCATCCAAGGTTAATTTTGGAACAGAAGAGCGAAGGGCATCTTCGATATAAGATTTAATCTGAGATTCTGGACGCATGAGTTTATAGTAGGCATCTGTTACGCTCTGCTCATTGACACGGTACTGAGTCGCTACATTCATCATAACGAACACATTGTCCTTGGTCTTAGTCTCAACCACAATATCGCTTTGCAACAAGCGTAACTGGATTCGTGCCGCAATCGAGTCAATCCCAAAAGGCAAGCGAATATGAATACCGCTATTGGCAACCTTTTGGTATTTCCCAAAGCGTTCAATAATCGCCACCGACTGCTGACGAACCACATAAACTGTACTCAGTGTGACTATCACCAATAGGAGCACACAAACCACCACAAAAATCATCAAAAATGTTGCCATTATCGTGACCTCCATCATTATTTTTTCCTGTATTATAGCACATTTAAAGAAGGTTGTGCAGTTTTTACTGCAATTTTTCCTGAAATGTCAATAATTAGAGGTGAAACTGCATTTCAAGTTAGCAATCGCTTTTTTTATTATATTAACTTCTATAGAATCTACATCCATAGTCAGAGAATGACTTGCCTTAACTTTTCTCTCGTGCTATACTATTTATTGAAATTAATGAATAGGAGATATTTCATGAAAACAGCAAAAACTACTGTTACAATCCTTTCTGCACTTGCTTCTGTCGTCTTATTGGCTAGTTGTACAACAAAGTCTACAGAAACACAGACAAGCAATAATAGCTCGTCTGATAATCAAGTTACAATGACATATGACCAACTACGGTCAAGAGAAAACACTATGTCAACCCTTTGGTATCAAAAATCAGCTGAAACTAAAGCTTTATACATACAGGGTTATAACGTTGCAACAAATCACCTAAAAGAATTGCTCAAAACAGAATCAGACAAACCTTACTCTATCGTTTTAGACTTGGATGAAACTGTCCTAGATAATAGCCCTTATCAAGTACAAAATGTCAAAGACGGTACAGCATTCACACCCGAAAATTGGGATGTTTGGGTTCAAAAAGCTACAGCAAAAGCTGTCCCAGGTGCCAAAGATTTTCTTCAGTTTGCTGATCAAAACGGTGTCCAAATCTACTATATTTCTGACCGCTCAGCTAATCAAGTAGATGCTACCATTAAAAATCTTGAAAGTGAAGGAATTCCTGTTCAAGGACGTGATCATCTCATGTTCTTAGAAAGCGGTGTAAAATCCAAAGAAGGTCGTCGCCAAAAAGTTCAAGAAAAAACAAATCTTATCTTATTGTTTGGTGATAACCTTGTAGACTTTGCAGATTTTTCTAAGACTTCTGAATCTGACCGTGATAAACAACTTGAAGAATTGCAAAAAGAATTCGGTGAAAAATTCATCATCTTCCCAAATCCAATGTACGGATCATGGGAATCAGCTGTATACGGTGGTAACAAACTAGATGCTAAAGGTCAAGTAGAAGAACGCCAAAAAGCCTTGCAAGGTTTTGATAAATAAAACAAATAAGCTGATTCTACATAAAATTAGGCTAACTTACAATCTTCAAAAAGTGGATAGGAAGGAATTCTGATAATCAGAAAACTTTCCTATCCACTTTTTTAATTGATATAACATCAAGCTTTTATACATCTGATACTATACATTTTTTGATTTTAAAGACTTTTTGCCTATCCCCTATATTTCAAGAATTAAGTGACCTTGATGATCTGAATGTAGTGTGGTATAATATTTTTGTCATCGGTTACCGATTACGTTCCTATGGGTTCGTGAGAAGAGGTGAAACTAATGAGCCTTATCATAGAGCTCGCTCTTACTATTATAGCGGACGTCATAGCAGGAATTATCTTGTATTTCGTCTGCAGATGGCTAGATAGTAAGGACTAGACCGAGTGACTAGCCTATCAACACCCGTTAAATCGCTAAGATACGTCAAAAAAGCCCTTAACTACGGCCATAGTTAGGGGCTTTGGTGTTCTAATGAACCTTATCAACTAACTACATTTTAGCATATAAGCCCAGATATTTCAAGAGTTTTATTTATTTTGATGATCTAAATTTAGTGTGGTATAATACTTTTGTCATCGGTTACCGATTACGTTCCTATGGGTTCGTGAGAGGAGGTAAAACTAATGAGCCTTATACCAGAGCTTGCTCTTACTATTATAGCAGATGTTATAGCTGGAATTATCTTGTATTTCGTCTGCAAATGGCTAGATGGTAAGAAGTAGACCGAATGACTAGCCTATCGACACCCGTTAAATCGCTAAGATACGTCAAAAAAGCCCTTAACTATGGCACTAGTTAGGGGCTTTGGTGTTCTAATGAACCTTGCCTATCGATTTTATTCTAACATACAGGTCCAGATATTTCAAGAGTTTTATTTATTTTTTAAAGTTCTAAAAGGTCTATAATGAAGTTAGCCATCTAGTACCCAAAAACCGACTAGCTCTTATGAACTAGTCGGTTTCTCATCAATGCGCCAACATTTCTTGGGCGATTTCTTGGCCAGATAGGTTATCTGGATAGTAGGTTGGCCAGTTATCCATTTCTTCAAAGAGGGCTTCTTGGCTTGTGCCTCCAAAGAAGATATGGAAATGTTCTGCCTTAACTGGGGCGATATTGTGGTCGCTAAACTGAACATACTTGAACTGTCCAACATCCGCATCTGTCGCTTCAAAGAGGAAGCGCACACCACGATTGCCTTTCTTATAGGTCAAGATTTTCTTACCAACATACTTGTAAGTATATTTCTTGCTTTGTCCACCTTGAACAAATTCCATAGTATTATCAGTAATGTTGATCTTATTGACATCTGTCTGATAGCCTTTTGTATAGTAAGCCTTGTACTCAGCCTGGGTCATCTTACCAGTCAACTTAGCCTTGTAGTCAAAGACTTGATCAAACGTGCCATCTTCAAGGAAAGGATAAACTGATTGCCAGTTACCTGCATAGTCACTCAAGGTGCGGTCCTTGACATCTGCATCTTCAAAGTAACCATTTTGGACTGTCTTGGTATCCTCTGCCTTTTCAGGCTCAATTGCTGGACCTTCTTGGTCTGTTGTTTGTTTCAAAGCTTTGAGGTTTTTCTCCATGATAGAGATATAATTTTCTCCCGCCTTGGTATCTTCTTCTGTCAGACTTTCTAAAGGATTGAGAACATCTGTTTTGACACCTGCCTCTTTTGAAAGTGTATTAGCAAGGGCTTGTGAAGCATTTTCTTCAAAGTAGATATAGGCGATTTTATTTTTCTTGACGTACTCTGTCAATTCTGCCAAACGAGCAGCTGATGGCTCTGCATCTGGTGAGAGACCTGAGATTGCGACTTGTTTGAGTCCGTAGTCCAAAGCAAGGTAGTTAAAGGCTGCGTGTTGCGTTACAAAGCTCTTTTGTTTGGCTTTGGATAAGCCTTCTGCATAAGCCTTATCCAAGGCTTGCAATTTTTCGATATAGGCAGCCGCATTCTTCTCAAAGGTCTCTTTTTTATCAGGATAATCTGCTGACAAGCTGTCGCGGATGTGCTCTACAAGTTTAATGGCACGAACTGGTGATAACCAAACATGGGGGTCAAACTCATGGTGATGTCCTTCTTCTCCATGGTCATGGTCTCCCTCTTCTTCCTCACCACCTGGCAAAAGCAACATATCGCCTGTTGCCTTGATGGTTTTGACCTTTTTCTTATCCAAAGTATCTAGCAATTTAGGAACCCATGTTTCCATGTTTTCATTTTCATAAACGAAGGTATCTGCATCTTGTATTTTGGCAACTGCCTTGGCAGACGGTTCATATTCATGGGGTTCTGTACCAGCACCGATGAGGAGTTCTACATTAGCAGTATCTCCTGCAACTTGCTTGGTAAATTCATAGACAGGGTAAAAGGTTGTCACAATATTTAGTTTGCCATCTGCCTGTTTTTGATTGGAACAAGCCACTAAAAACAAGGCACATAGACTGGCTAGTAATAAGCTAATTTTTTTCATCTTAGTCTCCTATTTGATAAAACGTCTCACTAAACTAATTAGCAAGAAAACAGTTACAAAAATAATGGTAATACTTGCACTTGCAGGTGTTTCTGCATAGTAGGAAATGTAAAGTCCTGCTACCATTCCCAAAAAGCCAATCGCACTGGCAAGCAGCATAACCGATTTAAAGTTTTTCCCCAGACGCAGGGCAATACTAGCTGGCAAGACCATAATGGTCGACACCAGAAGAGCTCCCGCAGCTGGAATCATAAGAGCAATGGCCACCCCTGTCACCATGTTAAAAAGAATAGACATGGTACGAACGGGCAAGCCATCCACAAAGGCCGTATCCTCATCAAAGGTCAGGATATACATAGGACGAAGGAAGAGAAAGGTCAAAATCAAAACAACCGCCGCAATGACAAAAAGGGAAATAACCTGCTCCTCACTAATAGTCACAATCGAACCAAAAAGGTACTGGTCCAAACTCATAGAACTAGAACTTTTCCCCTTGCTCATGACAATCAGAGAAACAGCCAGACCTGTTGACATGAGGATAGCTGTCCCGATTTCCATAAAACTCTTGTAAACCGTACGGAGATACTCCAGAAAGACAGCCGCAATCAAGACAATAGCAATAGTAGAAACAGTTGGAGAAATCCCTAGGACCAGACCAAAGGCTACACCTGAAAGCGAGACGTGGCTAAGAGTATCACTCATCAAACTCTGACGGCGCAAGATAAGGAAGGTTCCCAATACTGGAGAGAAAAGACTCATGGCAATAACAGCCAGAAAGGCACGCTGCATAAAGTCGTAAGATAATAAACTAAGCATGGCCCACCTCCTGATCATTCTCATGAACGTTGAAACAACGCCATGGCGAGTCTTGGTTACGGACTAGATGAATATTGCGGTCCGCATAATCCTTAACTTCTTCAGGGTCATGGGTGATCATCAAAACAGCCTTGCCATGATGATGGGCGCTGTGGTGCATGAGTTCGTAAAATTCATTTTTACTTCCTGCATCCATCCCCGTTGTCGGCTCATCTAGGATAAACACATCTGGGTCAGAAGCAAACATACGCGCAATCACCGCTCGCTGCTTTTGTCCCCCAGATAGAGACCCCAAGCGTTTGTCTCGGTGTTCCCACATACCAACTGAGTCCAGACTAGCCTTGATATGCTCCTCATCATGAGCATTCAAGCGACGGAACCAACCCTTTCGCGGATAGCGACCCGACTTGACAAATTCATAAACCGTACTTGGAAAACCTGCATTAAAACTGGCAATCTGTTGAGGGAGGTAGGCTATTCTCAATTTCTTACCCTGCATATTTGTCTTTGAAATGGTTACCTTACCAATGCGTGGTTGGAGAATTCCAAGACTGGCCTTAATCAGTGTCGTCTTAGCCGCTCCATTTTCCCCTGTCAAGGTAACAAATTCCCCACTATCAACACTATAATTGATATGTTCAAGAACGGGCTCCTTATCATAATAGAAGGATAAATCCTCTACCGTAATGTATCTCATTATTTGATTTCTCCTACTAAAGCAGTCAAAAACCGCTGAATCACTTTTTGTTCATTTGGAGTAAACTGAGTCGCCACTTGTTCATAGGTTAAAAGTGTATGCTCATGGTGATGATGGTGCTCCTCAGCGATTGGACGAGCCAAATCAGTCAACTGATAAAAAATTACACGCGCATCCTTAGGATCTTTAGACGTTTCCAACATCCCTTCCTTGACCAAAGACTTAATGGCCTTGGTAACTGCTGCCTGACTGACATTGAGGCGACGCGCCAATTCTGAATTTGTTAAAGATTCCTCTGATAAAAGCATGAGAATATGCTCCTGGGTATTGGTCAGGGCCACCTCGCTAGTGCAATGACCTATTAGGATTTCATGCTGATTTTCCGCCTGCAAAATCACCTCATTCAAAAAAGCATCAATATCCTTCGCTAGCTGTCTCATATCTGACTCCTTTCCTTTTGAACTTCTCTTTTTTAAGAGAAAAATACTATTCTTTGACATTTTATTTACCAGTTAATTATATCACAAGCAAAAAAAGAGTCAAGAAAAAACGTGAAAATAGGCTTCATTCTTGAACTCTTCTATATTATCTATTGAAATTCTTTGACATCTCCATCATAAGTCGCCCAATCTTTGCTGAAAAAGCGTTCATTCAGATGGTAAGTCGGAGCTGGTGTGGGATTGGATAGGAAAGGATCAACGGCCTTGTCAAAAGCCAACCAACCCAACCAACCAATATGAATTGTATCTTTTACAAAATAAGGTTCAGCACCATTTTTTGAAAAATCTGCTATATTGGTAAAACCTTGGCTTTCTAACTGGTAACGAATTTTTTCAACTGCGTGTTGATACATATCTTGATTTAATCCTGTATAATCCATCCATTTTTTATTAACAGGTTGAATCACAAACAATACATTCACTTTTGAATTCGCAAATTGATTTAAGACTAATTGCAAGTCATTATATTCGGATGATTTTAGAAAATTATAATTTTTCTGATAATCCTTCCACTTGTTTAAATCTTTCTTTACTTGCGTATCATAGAAACGATTTTCCATTCCCATATCATTATTCGTGGTATTTGCTTCAGCATCTTTTACAGCAATTTCTCTCAATGCATCGTAGGAAAATTTATCTGGTAAGTCTTTTAAATACTTCTCCACACGATCTCTATATTTTTCTCCATCATTCACTGACAATTGTCCAAATAGAAATGATTGTTTTTGGTTGAATCGTGCCAATGTATCTATAAGTGTCTTATCTATTTCTGAGAGTTGCTCACCCTCGGTTATTTTTTTGACTATATCTCCCAATACTACATCAGGATACTTTTTCATTAAACGCTTGGCAGCGTAACGACTTGACACATCTCCAGACTGATTTTCCAAAAAAGCGCCCAATTGATCCGTGTTAAAATACCTACGAAAAACTGCAGGTTCATACTCTGTTTCTGTGAACCACTGAGGAGAAATAACAAAAACAGCTTGTTTATTTTCTAGCTCTGGCAATATTTGCTGCATACCAAAGTACTGATTTAAAGAAGCTGCTCCTGCTTGACCTAAAAAATAGGGTCTATACGAACGATTGTACTTCTCCGCTAAAACAGCTGGATGCATACTATCAAATCGAATCCACTCACTGGAACCAAAAAAGGGAATGAATCGTAGACTTGGATCCGAAAGAGCTCTCACTTTCTGAAATCTTTCTCTGAAACTTTGTGTACTAATCGCTGCTGCATATCGTTTTTCTTCTGATAAATTATAACTTCTACTATTAGGGTAAAAGAATATCAGTAGAAAAACCAACAAACCAGCTATCAAGACCGGTCCGAAGATCATCCATAAGCGTTTAAGCATTTTGTAACTCCACAATACCAGCTATGATTTTATTAGCCGTATTCCAGTCGTCGCGACCAAACTCTGTTACAGGAACACGAATGTCAAAACGGTTTTCAATCTCCACAATCAATTCAACCGTTCCCATACTATCTAAAACACCTGCATCAAAAAGATCTTCATCCATCATGTCAGAAACATCTTCCATAAACAACTCATCAATAATTTCGATAACTTCTGATTTGATATCCATATTTTATTTCCTTTTATTTTTTAAACCATAAATCATTCAAAAATCCAGAAAAGATTAAGAATGACAGCATGACGACATGGAAGGTGATAACCATGCCAAGCAACTGAATCCAGCGATTCTCAGGTAGAGCAGGCTTCCCTGCTTTTTTCCGTTCCTTATTGAGTGTTTTTTTCTTACGAACCCAAGCGTCATTGATGACCATTCCAATCCCATGAAAGAGTCCATAGGCGATGTAGTACCAGGTCACTCCATGCCAAAATCCCATAATCAGCATATTTACAATGTAGGCCACACTTGGGGTTACATTACGATTTTTAAAGACCTTCTTTCTGGTCAATACCATGACCATTCGCATAAAGACAAAATCACGGAACCAGAAAGAAAGACTCATGTGCCAACGATTCCAAAATTCCTTTAAATCCCTTGATAAAAAGGGTTTGTTAAAGTTGATGGGACTACGGATTCCTATTAAATTTGAGATGGCTAATGCAAACATAGAGTAACCTGCAAAGTCAAAGAAGAGCTCCAGACCAAAGGTATACATAACCGCTAAAGCATAGAGGTTAAAGAAGCCACCTGACTGCAGGGCTAGATCCTTCAAAGGAGGGAGTAAGGTCTCTCCTAAAACATGAGCTAGGATAAACTTATACAAAAAGCCCCACATGATATAGCGAACAGATTCATCCAGCATATCCATCAACTCATCTCGCTCAGGAATAGTCTGATAATTTTCATTGAAACGTTTAAAGCGATCAATTGGACCACTTGAAAAAGTTGGCATGAAGAGAAGGAAACGGAGGAATTCCCAGAGGGTAAAATCCTTAATCACTCCATCTCTCAGCTCGATGATAATCCCAACCGAACGAAAGGTCAGGTAAGAAATTCCCAAAAATCCAAGAAAAGACTGCGTTCCATTGATAGCCGGCTGCACCTTGACAAAGATAATCGGAAGGAGGGACAGAAAACTAACTAAGTAGAAGACCCACTGGCCATCCTTACTTTTTCGATAATGCTTGTAGAAGAGTACGAGCAATATTTCCCAGCACAGATAAATACCCAAGGCAGTCAATTGGTTAGTCTTCCCACCTACCAACATAGTGACGATGAAGAAGAGACTAACCAACACTTCATACCAGTCAAAGCGTTTCTTGAAAAAGAGACCGATAAAGATGGGCAAGGTTGCAGCAATCACATAGACAAAATACTGAGGATTGCCATATGGCTCTAAATGAGGAAGCTGTTGAAAGAACTCCATCATCTCTTGTTCACCTCGTTAATCAATCCTTTGATGTCAATCTTCCCATTTGGAGTCAGTGGCAAACTGTCTCGATAAAGGAATTTAGACGGCATCATGTAGGACATCATGATATCTGTTAAATCTTCCTTGATAGCCTTGGTAATATCAATATCTCGCTCAAACTGCTCACGAACACCGTCTTTCAAGATGACATAAGCCAATAGATTTTGCACCTTGTGGTCTTTATTATAACGTGGCACAGCTACAGCAGACTCGATAAAGCGAGACTTATTGAGATTTTGAGAGACATCTTCTAACTCAATGCGGTAACCGTTGAACTTAATCTGGAAGTCCATGCGTCCACCGTAGAGAAGCAAGCCCTCATCTGTCATGGTTCCCACATCGCCTGTGTGATAGGCTGGCAGACCTTCAAACTCAAAGAAGGCTTCTGCTGTTTTTTCAGGATTGTTCATATAGCCTTTTGAAACAGCTGGTCCAGAAACAATGATTTCTCCCTGTTGACCATTTGGCAATTTATTGCCGTCCTCGTCAATGATAAAGGTTGGAGAATCAGTCTTGGTATAACCGATTGGTAGGCGTTTGAGAGTCGCCAACATCTCATCTGTCACGGCAACTGCTGACAGAGCCACTGTCGCTTCTGTTGGACCGTAGGCATTGATAATACGGGCATTTGGGAAACGCTCGCGCAGTTTTTGAGCTGTTTTGACCGTCAATTCTTCACCATCAAAGTAGAAATGCGTGATTCCTGGCATTTTCTCACTGTTAAAGTCTTCAGACAACATGGCCATATCCGCAAAGGATGGTGTTGAAGTCCAGATAGCGATTGGCAATGAAAAGATGGTCGCAAAGAGTTGCTTAAAGTCCTGAGTAATGGCAGAAGGAAGAGCGAAAAGCGTACCACCAAGTGCCAAGGTCGGTGCCCAGTACATGACAGACAGGTCAAAAGAATAAGGCGGTTGAGCCAGCATTTGCGGACGACTTGGCGTCGCAAATTCCTTATCCGTAATCATCCAGTTAGTAAAGCTGAGGAGATTATCATGGGAAATCTGCACTCCCTTTGGCTTACCAGTAGTACCAGAAGTAAAGATAATGTAGTAATTATCATCTCCCTTGACTGGATGCGTGATTTCATAGTTATTCCCTTGAGCAAAGGCTTCTTGAACCTGATCCAGAGTCATCATCGGTGTAGAAACCTGCTCCAATGGAAATTCTGAAATGGCAATAATCAAACTTGGCTCTGCTACTTCTAAAATAGCTGAAACTCGCTCCAAGGCCGAATGGCTATCAATTGGAATGTAGGCGTGACCTGACTTAGTCAAGGCTACAAAAGTTGCCAACATTTCATATTCTTGGCCACCAAAAACGACCACAGGAGACTTCTCAGGCAAGCCTAGTTGATCAATGGCTGTAGCCAAACTATCCGAATCAGCCTTTAAATCTCCATAAGTGTGTTCCTGCCCCAAAACATTGTAAACAGGATAGCTAGGCTGTGTCTGAGCAAAATGCTCAATGGTTTCAATCATATCTACTATTGGTTTATTTGACACAATAGGAATTCTCCTTCAAGTTAAAATTCATTATAGATAAAGCTTCCTTGACCCTGACCAAGATAGCTAAAGAAGTAAAGCAGCCCTAGAAAGATAAGAAAATACAAGGCTGTCCGACCAAGAAAGAGGTACAATTCTTTTCTCTGTTTCATCAAGAAAAACCATTCATTTCTGTAATTTTTCGCTAAAATAAGAGTGATTCTTACTAGCTTATTTTTCTACCATTGTACCATTTTATAGGGTAATTTTTCAATTGTTTACCGTACATTTTCACTGCATTTAAGCTAATTTTAAAGATTATGCGGTTTTTCTATGAATATTTTAAATAGATAAGTCTAGGTAAAAACTCCATTTCAGTAGAAAATGAAGTAAATATCCCCATAATAAAACGCACAATATCAGGTTTTTCAACACCTGATACTATGCGCTTTTCTGATTTTTAAAGACTTTTTACCCGGTCTCTCATTTAAAATAGTCTCGTCTGATATAAATTAAAATAGCTTCTATCATCAGACAAATGGCTGATAGCCAAAAACTGATGCTAATACCAAAACTCTCAGTAATATAGCTCATTAGCAAAACAAATACTGAAAATGCTAATGTCGAAATCACTTCAAGAACGGAATAGACATTAACCAAATAATTTTCCTCTACTGTTTCCTGAAGAAATACACTTTCAGGAACTTCTTTTAGTTGCGATAACATACCAACTAAAGCTGAAAATACTAAAAACATCTGTGCGTTTGGAAAATATAGAATAGTCAGTGTCACTATTACCATGCCTACAAGAGAAAAAAGAATACTTTCCCATTTAGCAGCAAGAAACTTTTCAGATAGCCTAAAAGCAATGAAGCCACTAATTATAATCCCGATAGAGTATGCTGTATTAGAATATCCCCAGTAACTTTCCGTTTCATTTAATAGCTCAGTTACAAAGACAAGTATGATAGAAGAAACCCAAATCGTATTTGAGAAAATTTCCAATAAATTTGCTGATACAAAAAGTCTTAATCTAGGATCTCTAGCAACTAACTTCCAACCTTTGAGTAAAATTTCAAGATTAGTTTCTGAATCTAACACCTCCACTTCAGCCTTAGGAAGCAATAACATCAGAAAGCTAGAAATGATATACAAGATTAAAATGATAAACGTGGTAGGTAAGAGACCAATTGTTGCAAACAAGAGTCCACCTAATCCCCAACCCACTAACTGAACAGCTTCACCACTCATTGATAAGGCTGAGTTAGCCTTACCCAAATCGGTCGCATAGCGCGGCACAATAGCATAGGAAACGGGTGCTGCAAAACCATCTAATATGGAAATTACAACAACAAATAGATAGATCACCAAAGGCGCTACTGATTGCATTACGGTAAACATTCCTACCAGTATCGTTAATAATATAGTCTTTCCAAATTGAGATAAAGATAAAACCCTATTTAGCGCTAACCTTTTAGTAACTAAAGGAACTAAAAGACTTGCAACAAAAGAGGATATTCCTATTAAAATAGGAACTAGTGATGTGGCAATTACTGATTTTGAAATAATGTATATGTTCGCAATGATTGTTACTCTAAAGAAAATATCTGCTAAATTTGCAAACAATTGAGAGACTAACAACTTGATAAATGAATTAGACATATAGCGCTCCTATAACATAAAAATATTTAACTGATAAATGGTATAGTAGACTTTGTTTGATAACTATTTGACACAAGATTAGGTGGTCAGAAATTGAATTTTTAACATTCCAACTTAGCCATAGTTTTTAGTTCTCACATCTTTAAATCAGCTAAAACAATCCATAATATAGCATATATATTATAGCTTGTAAGATGCCGAACAAGTCTATTTATTTTATTCTATATTTTCCCAAATCAATTACTTGATTATAAACCGTTTCTGAATCAATATGATGAGCAACTTCAATCAAAATGATAGGCAACTGCAAAAGTAACTGGCGCACTTGATATGCATTGTCCTTGTCTAAGGATGATGTAACCTCATCTGCCAACACAATGTCTTTTTTCCGAAGCAGACAGCGAACTAATTCAAGTCGTAAACGTTGTCCACCTGAAATGTTTTCTCCATTATTTATCAGTTGATAATCCAAGATATTGGTGATTTCATTCGTTAAACCAACTTGTTCTAGGCAACAGAGTAATTCTTTGTCTGAAATCTCCTGTCCTAGTGTTAAATTTTCTCGGATTGTCCCATGTCTGAAAAATGGATTCTGAGAGATATAAGCGACATTCCCTTGATAATGAGTAAATTCTCGACCCGATTTATCACGTACAATAATTCTACCACTATTCGGACTTATCTTTCCTGCTACCAACTGTAGGAGAGTTGACTTTCCGGTACCACTAGCTCCCTTTATTAAAACTTTACTCGGCTTAGTTAATCTAAGTGACAAATCATAAAAGAGCACTTGCTCTCCAACCTGTTTTGAAACGCCCTCCAAAACTAGCTCAGCTAAAGATTCGACTGCCTGATATGATGTTTCTAAACAAGATTCTTCCAATAATGAAAATATTTTTTCTTTCACTGTTTGCGATCGCTGTATATCAGATATGCTATACATAATTCTTTGAATAGGTCCGCTAAGATTCATTGTAGCTATATACATAGAGACCAAACTAGCTGTTGTTAACTCTATACCGCTCTTTTGTAATAAAAGACCAAGTGCAAGAGGTAGTACCTGACTAAGGAATTCTAAAGGACCATTGAAAAAATAAACGACATTGCTAGTCCATTCATTTTTCCAACGAGCATTCTCGTAACACTCGTTGTTTTTTCTCATCTTAGCAAAGTTTTCTTTACTAGCGCCATAAAAATATATCGTATCTGCTCCCTTAAAAAAATCTCCTACAGATAGATGAAAAGCTTTTTGCATTTCCGAAAAATTTGCACCACTTTTCATTAAACAATTATTCATTACCCATTGAGGCAATGGTCGAAGAAAAGAGAACACGATAAAAACAAGACCAAGCCAAAAATTTTGCACCAAAATAAAAACAATCGTTGTACAAAGTATAAAAACTCTTCCAACTATCATATCCAGGGGTAAAAAGAAGCGATTATAGAGCAGTTCCATATCTTGTGTAACAATTGAAACTTTTTCATCATATACAACATTTTCTTTCAAAAATAGTTTCTTAATAAGCTGATCTTTTAAACGAATTTGCAGATGACGCTGCAGATTATTACTGACAAAATTTGCTAGCAACATCGTGCTATAAAAAAACAGGTGCAGATACAGGCCATATAAAACAAAGTATGAAATTGTACCAATTGTAAGTTGATCTTCACGAATATTCAATAGCTTATCCAATAACAATGGCTTTATTAGAGCCATCCCGCTATTCAAAAGTACTCCTATTAAAAAATAGATAAAAATATTAGTTTTAATGTATTTTAGAAATTTCATAAATAAGCCTATCTAAAAGAAAGCGAATAGATATAAAAGCCTCAGTCTAAAAGTTATAAACAAATTAACTCCAACTGAGACTATACAATAATTTAATTAACCTATATATGATGCTGTTTATTAAGAGTGATTATTGTTACTATTGAAAATAATTCTCCTGTTTCACTTTTCTTTCTTAAAATATATGGAGATAGAACTTGCATATTAAATACCTCAAAATTCATAATTATGGTGACAACTTCGAAAAATCCTATCGCTCAAATACAATGAACTGATAAAACAACCGTAATTGAAATTTCTAAAGACAATTCTACCAAAATATCATTTCGAGATACTTCCTTTCCCATATCTGCGTATTACTTTTTACTTGCTAAAATTTTTTCTAAGTGCCTTTCATAATTCTTTGCCAAATGGTTACTTCCCGCTAATTTCATTGCTCCAATACACTTCCTCATTTCAATAATTGCTTTACAATCCATCTCTTTTTTGTAGCGATACAGATGTTGTGCATACTGAAACACCAACCGTTCATAAATTTCTATCTCGGTGAAAAAGCATTGATTCAGTTGCTTTTCAAAATACAAAGCATCAAGAAATTTTCCTCTTTCAATACATGTGATATATCCGTTCAATAGCATAGATGAAATCAGTCGTCTATTATTAGGAATTTCTTTATAAAAATCAGAACGTCTAGACATCTCTCTAGCCAAAACCATAAAGACATCGTGTTTTAAGACATCTAAAGTATTTGAAAAAATCAATAATTCATAGTATCCCCAATATTCAACACTAAAGAGATAGTCAGTTAGATAAGATAAATCATCACCAGAATAATAAGCTTCTCCAGATAAATCTTGTAAACGAATTTTTAATAAAATAATGTTAAGCTTATGAAATTTCTCTTGTTTAGAATCTGACTCTATCTGAGAATAAAGTAATTTTTTCAACCCATCAACATCATGATTTGATACAAAATGCCTAACCTTTGATAAGAGTTCGTTCAGTTCATCACGATGAAAATCATGAACAGCATACATAAATTCATCAATAGGCATGTTAATTTCATCCAAAATAGCCATAAATTTTGAAATGGTTAAATCAGTCTCTCCCTTTTCAAAACGTGAGAGCTGTGATGTTGATATACCAGCTTTTTCGACATCTTTTAAGCGAAACCCTCTAGATTCTCGAAACTTTTTAAAAATTTCTCCAAATTTTTTCATAATATCTCTCCAACAAGCATATATGGGAACAGTTTTTGATTTTTAATATTTTAACATAAAATGGAGGAAAATAAAAGTGAGGTATTTCACATGAAAAAACAAAAGCTATTGCCTTTATTATTCCTAATTTTGGGAGGAATTATGATTATCGTTGTTGGCTAGTACTAAGAAATTAGTTACTAGAATACTTATATCTTCAATCAAAAAAAGTGATTGGAGAAAAAGTCTTAAAAATCAGAAAAACGCATCATATCAGGTGTTGAAAAACTTGATATGATGCGTTTTATTATGAGAAGATTTACTTCATTTTTTGCTGAAATTGGGCTCTTGCCTAAGCTCTATCAAAATAATTGTTTTCTAATATTCTTCGAAAATCAAATTCAAACCGCGTCAACGTCGCCTTGCCGTACTCAAGTACAGCCTGCGGCTAATTTCCTAGTTTGCTCTTTGATTTTCATTGAGTATAAACTAGAAAAGGGAAAATACAAGAACAGCCAATGCTGCTCCGATAACAGGCCCCACAACAGGAATCCAGGCATAAGACCAGTCTCCATCTCCCTTGTTTGAAATTGGAAGGATACTGTGCATGATACGAGGTCCAAGGTCACGCGCAGGGTTCAAGGCATAACCTGTTGTCCCACCTAGTGATAGACCGATACCGACAATCAAGGTACCCACTGCAAAGGTTCCGATACCTGCCTGAAAATCGTAAAGACCCAAAGCAAAGATTGTCAACACCAAAACAAAGGTTCCAAGGATTTCACTAATCAAGTTTGATACAGTATCTTTGATAGCTGGTCCAGTACTGAAGGTTGCCAAAATATTGCCTGCATTTTCTTCTGCCTCATAATGCGGTTTGAATTGCAACCAAACCAAAATCTGACCGAGCATAGCCCCTGCGAACTGGGCTAAGATATAAGGCAAAACGGAAGCCCAAGGCAGACCACCTTTTAAGGCCACACCGATTGTCACAGCTGGGTTTAAATGAGCTGGACTGAGCTTGCCAGATACAAATACTGCAACCGCAACTGCAATTCCCCACCCCATGGTAATCACAATCCAACCTGAGCTATTGCTCTTGGTTTTTGGAAGAACCACACCTGCAACAACACCATTTCCTAGAAGAATCAGGATTAAAGTTCCCAAAAATTCTCCAAATAATTCATTCATCATCTTTCTGTCTCCATTAAAAAGAAGGGGCGGGCGACAAGGAGTCCTGCCCTCCACCTCTTTTATTTTTTCTTATTTTTTTAATTCTGCTAAATCGTTGTTAGCGAGAGCCACTTCGACATCCGCACGGTAAGCTGCTTTTTCTTCTTCTGACCAATCATAGAATCGTCCCATTTCATCCAAAACTGGCTCAACGATGCTGTCCAAACTATCACGCATAAAGAGCATATGGTTGGTACGACGAAGAAGGAAGTCAACTGGGCTAAGAGCCAACTCATTGCGCATTGCATAGTGAAGTGACAAAGTGTCTGCCAAACTGAGACCTGGCACTTGTTCTAAACTATGAGCAAGGGCAAAGACTTTCGGTGCATTTGAACCGTAAAGATTTGCTAGGTAATGAGCTTCCTTGCTATCCAAACCACGTGACACTCCAAGTTGCGCAAAGACTTCGATTTCTGAGTCTACATTTGCTGGGTTCAATTCCCCACCTGAAACAGGGTAAGTCTTCGAGTTGATGAGTTTAAAGCTACGGTCAAATTCTGCTTTGAGGATGTCAACCACGCGCTCCATAGCTCCTTCAGCCATCTTACGGTAGTCTGTGATTTTACCACCAGCAAGAGTCAAGAGACCATTATCATCTCGGTCCAAGCTCGATCCACGAGAAACTGCAGATGGGTCCAAATGTTTCTCAGAGGTACTGCTTTCAAGCTTGCTGACAGCAGATTCAACATCTTCACGTGTTTTTTCTTTAGAGAGGTAAGACTCAACAGTCGCAATCAAAGTGTTAAAGCTTTCATCACTGATTGTACCGTTATTTCCTCCATTGTAGTCAGAAGCGCTATTGCCTGCGATCAATGGACGAAGACCTGCCCAGCTGCTTTCGATATCATCAATGGTGATGTTGGCTTCTGGGAAGCGGTTGTTGACAATGCCAAGTAGATAATCTACATCTTCCTGCGTCACTTTTGGATGTTCCAAATCGCCTGTGTAGTCTGTATCGGTTGTACCAAAGTAAGTCTTGTTTTCACGTGGGAGGACAAAGACCATCCGGCCATCACCCAAACCTGTGTCAAAGTAAACTGGCTGTGAAACCTTGATCTTGCTTGAGTCCACGACTAGGTGAACTCCCTTAGTTGGACGCATTTGTGAGAATTGCGTTCCCTTATTAGACAAATTGCGCACCTTGTCGCTCCAAGGACCTGTTGTGTTAATCACCAGACGGGCCTTGATTTCAAAGACTTGGTCTGTCAAGAGATCACGGGCTACAACACCTGTAATCTTGCCACTTTCGTCAAAGAGGAAGCCTTCTGCCTTCACGTGGTTGGCAATGAGGGCACCATCTTGGTTAGCACGTTTGATGTTTTCGATCACGAGACGCGCATCGTTGTTACGGAAGTCAAGGTAAACCCCACCTCCTACCAAACCTTCTTTCTTCAAGTTTGGCTGGCGTTCCAAAACTTCTTCCTTGCTCAAAACCTTGTTAGCAGCTGGCGTGTTATTAACCCCTGCCAAAAGGTCATACAAGTCCATAGCTACTTTAAGACGGAAAAGGCTAAAAGTAGCTCCATCTTCATCGTAAACTGGTAAGAGCATTGGGTCCGGTTTTGGAATATGTGGAGCAATTTGTTGTACCACTGCACGTTCTGAAACCGTATCTGATACTACTTCTACGTCAAATTGCTTAAGGTAACGAAGACCTCCGTGAACCAATTTTGTTGAACGGCTAGATGTTCCTTCTGCAAAGTCCTGCATTTCAATCAAACCAGTATCTAGACCACTAGCTGCCGCCTGCAAGGCTACACCAGCCCCTGTGATTCCTCCACCGATAATCAAGAGGTCTAGGGTACGTTCCTGCATTTTTTTAATTGATAATTCACGTGTTTTCTTTGAAAATTCCATATTTACACACTTTCTAACTGAGTCGCTTTATTCTTCCAGTATTAGTCGTCTACTTCCGCAAAGACTTGAGTCGCTTTTACAGCTTTCTTCCAGCCCTTGTAGAGTTGTTCCTTGCGAGATTCGTTCATTGATGGCTCAAAGAGTTCTCCAGTCTCATTCAAGAGCTTCAACTCATCCAAGTCTTTCCAGTAACCAACTGACAAACCTGCTAGGAAGGCTGCTCCTAGAGCTGTTGTTTCCAAGTTTTTGGCGCGTGCGATATCGATTCCCAAAATATCAGCTTGGAACTGCATGAGGAAATTGTTCATAGCTGCACCACCGTCCACTTTCAAGACTTGAATAGCTGTCTGAGCATCCACTTGCATCGTATCGATGATGTCACGTACTTGATAAGCGATTGATTGTAAGGTAGCCTTGATAAAGTCTTCTTTAGTTGTTCCACGAGTCAAACCAAAGACAGAACCGCGAGCATTTTGGTTCCAGTATGGAGCACCTAGACCTGTAAAGGCTGGCACGACATAGACTTCATCATTGTTGTGAGAATCACGAGCGTATTTTTCAGATTCTGGTGAATTTTCAACCATGCGAAGACCGTCACGAAGCCACTGAATAGCACTTCCTGCGATGAAGATTGAACCTTCCAAGGCATAGTAAACCTTGCCGTTAATTCCGTAACCAATCGTTGTCAAGAGGTTGTTTTCAGACAACTGCATCTCTTCCCCAGTATTCATGATGATGAAAGAGCCTGTTCCGTAGGTGTTTTTAACCATCCCAGGTTCAAAGGCCAACTGTCCAAAGAGGGCTGCTTGTTGGTCCCCAGCCATACCCGAGATTGGTACTTGTCCACCGTAGAAATGGAATGGAGCTGTCTGACCGTAAATTTCAGAGTTAGAACGAACTTCTGGCAGCATAGCCTTAGGAATATTGAGGATTTCCAAAATCTCATCATCCCATTTGAGTTCTTTAATGTTATAAAGCATGGTACGAGCCGCATTTGAGTAGTCCGTCACATGAGCTGCACCGTCAGTCAATTTCCAGACCAACCAAGTATCAATGGTACCAAAGAGCAATTCCCCTTTTTCTGCTCGCTCTTGAGCGCCCTCTACATGATCCAAAATCCAACGAACTTTAGTCGCTGAGAAGTAAGCATCGATGATCAAACCAGTCTTTTCATGGAATTTTTCTACATAACCTTGGCTTTTTAGTTGTTCAGCCAAAGGTGCTGTCTGACGTGATTGCCAAACGATAGCGTTGTAGATAGGAAGTCCTGTTTTCTTATCCCAGACGACCGTTGTTTCACGTTGGTTAGTGATTCCTATTGCCTCAATTTGATTTGGCTTGACACCACTTTCGATGAAAGCACCCGCAATAACTGACTGGACTGAGTTCCAAATTTCATTAGCATTGTGCTCAACCCAACCTGCCTGAGGGAAAATCTGAGTAAACTCTTTTTGGCTCGAGCTGACCTTTTCTCCTTTTTTGTTGAAAATAATGGCACGAGAGCTTGTAGTCCCCTGGTCAATGGCCATGATGTATTTTTCTTGTGACATGTGCTGTCCTCCTGATAAAGATCTTGAGGATGTTTCCTCTTTACACTTACTAGTATACAAAATAAAGCGCTTTCTTGTTTATCAACTTTTTTTAATTTTTAAAAAAATGTGAGGAGATTGTGTAAATTTCACAAAAAAGACCTGGAACAACCAAGCCTTTTAAGTGAATAATATCTGACGAATCCCTGCCAAATCTTCCATATCCAAATCATTTTTTAAATAATAGACTGGTGTCTGCTCCTTCTTATGAATCGGGTTATTGGTAACCAGCAAATCATAATGCCGACTAGGCTCATAGGCTTCAATGCTAATAAAACGATTGTATTCCAAATACCGTTTCAAAATGGCTGCCATCCTTGAAAAGACAAGAAAACCAGATGTCAAATCCAGACCAATCCGCATATGCTGGCCACCATTTTCAGCCATATATTCGATTAACTGGAGCCATTCCCAGAGAATTTTCTTATCCAAATCCATCCCCTGCTGAAAGGCAGGTAGAGCATGAAAAATCTCCTCTGCGTTCCCCTAAAATCATGTTCCATCAACAAATAAGGATGACGATTCTCTAACTGGTACTTGTAGCGGTCCTGTAAAATATAGCCCTTATAGAGATAGACTTGAGCGCAAAGCTGACTGAGTTCATAGGTAACGTGATCCTCTGTATAATCACCCAGCAACTCCTCCTTCTTCATCTCTTGAATCAATTGCGTCAGTAAATCTGCCAACTGCCCTCCAAAACCAAGAATATACTCCATTGTATGAAGAGGAAGAATGCGATGGGATAGGAGGAAAGAGAAGAATATCATCATCTCACCATCCTCAGTTCCTAGAGGAAGGTGTAGTCCAGCGAAAAAGGACGGAGCCTTTCGATGCAAACGAAGGTAGAAAATATTGTCAAAATACCCTCGCATTTTTTCTTCTATCACTTGAAACTGACAAGCATTGACCCGAAGACGTTGTTGACTGATATGAGCCCAGAGAACCAAGTCCAATTTCTGCCCCGAAGACAAACTTGCACCGCAGATCTCTTCTAAACTGGCAATCTCCTGTTTTCTCTCTGGTTTCTGCATATGGCCTTCCCATTCCTGACTGGACCAGACCTTGCGGAAAAGACAGAAATAGAAATAGCGTATCTGATGCTCTGGACCTCGCCAACGTCCATTTTGGATGGATAAATCAAATTCTGACAAAATCTGATTTAAACTAGCTAAGTTGCGACCAAGTGTTGCCTCACTAATCATCAATTCTTGAGCCAGCTGATGGGCTAAAAACTGTTGATGATAGAGAAGATAGACCACAATCTGGTATTTAATAGCATTTTCCAAAAACAAGCTCCGGATATCTCTCCCCTTGGTAGCTGCACCGATAGACAGACGCAGATTTTCATCTTCTAAGGATATGTTTAGCTCTAAGCCACTGTCCGAAGCCTTGTCATTGAGCAGGGTAACATATTTGGTTAGAGTTGCTTTTGAAAATCCTGTTTCCTCCATTACAGCCTTGACGGTCGTCTGAGACTCTTGTAATAGAAAGGAAAGGATTGAAAATTGGCCAGATTCAGCCTTTTCCATCAAATCTCCTAAATACATTTGTTACCCCTTTCATTTTCTACCTTAAGCATAGCATAAATCTTACAAATGCTGAAATAATCTGTTTCTCTTTTTATTTTCATGCTGATTTCCTGGTCCATTATCCTAAAAATCAGCAAACACACGGCTCCCCCTTTGGGCATTTTTATGCTAAAATAGTAGCTATGGATAAAATTATTAAAACTATATCAGAAAGCGGAGCCTTTCGTGCTTTTGTCCTTGACAGCACAGAAACCGTCCGCACTGCTCAAGAAAAACACCAAACCCAAGCTAGCTCAACTGTAGCGCTTGGTCGAACTCTTATCGCTAGCCAGATTCTCGCAGCCAATGAAAAAGGAAATACTAAACTAACAGTTAAGGTGCTGGGATCTAGCTCCCTAGGTGCTATCATCACCGTCGCTGATACCAAGGGGAATGTCAAAGGTTACGTTCAAAATCCTGGTGTCGATATCAAAAAGACTGCAACTGGTGAAGTCCTAGTCGGACCTTTTGTTGGAAATGGTCAATTCCTCGTTATCACAGACTACGGCATTGGAAATCCTTACAACTCTATGACTCCCCTCATCTCTGGAGAAATCGGTGAAGATCTGGCCTTTTACCTGACCGAAAGCCAACAGACCCCTTCTGCTGTCGGCCTCAATGTCCTTTTAGACGAAGAAGACAAGGTCAAGGTTGCAGGTGGTTTCCTAGTTCAAGTCTTGCCAGGAGCCAAGGAAGAAGAGATTGCTCGCTTTGAAAAACGCATCCAAGAAATGCCAGCTATCTCAACGCTTCTCGAAAGTGAAGACCATATCGAAGCCCTCCTCAAAGCTATCTACGGTGACGAGGCCTACAAGCGTCTTTCTGAAGAAGAAATCCGTTTCCAATGTGACTGTAGCCATGAGCGCTTTATGAACGCTCTTGCCAGCCTTCCAAGCTCAGACTTACAGGAAATGAAAGAGGAAGACCACGGGGCAGAAATCACTTGTCAATTCTGCCAAACGACTTACAACTTTGATGAAAACGACCTGGAGGAACTCATTCGTGACAAATCTTAATACACCTTTTATGATTGGCAATGTTGAGATTCCCAATCGTACTGTTTTAGCACCTATGGCTGGTGTCACCAACTCAGCCTTTCGTACTATCGCAAAAGAGCTTGGTGCTGGACTCGTTGTCATGGAAATGGTCTCTGACAAGGGCATCCAATACAACAACGAAAAAACCCTGCACATGCTTCATATTGATGAAGGCGAAAACCCTGTCTCTATCCAACTTTTTGGTAGTGATGAAGACAGCCTAGCACGCGCAGCAGAATTCATCCAAGAAAACACTAAGACCGATATCGTGGATATCAACATGGGCTGCCCAGTTAACAAAATCGTGAAGAACGAAGCTGGCGCTATGTGGCTCAAGGATCCAGACAAGATCTACTCTATCATCAACAAGGTCCAATCTGTCCTTGATATCCCCCTTACTGTCAAAATGCGTACAGGCTGGGCTGATCCATCTCTTGCAGTAGAAAATGCCCTCGCTGCTGAAGCAGCAGGTGTTTCTGCCCTTGCTATGCATGGCCGTACCCGCGAACAAATGTATACAGGTCATGCAGACCTTGACACCCTTCACAAGGTCGCTCAAGCTTTGACCAAGATTCCATTCATCGCAAACGGTGACATTCGTACGGTCCAAGAAGCCAAACAACGCATCGAAGAAGTTGGTGCTGACGCAGTTATGATTGGCCGCGCTGCCATGGGAAATCCTTACCTCTTCAACCAAATCAACCATTACTTTGAAACAGGAGAAATCCTACCTGATTTGACCTTTGAAGATAAGATGAAAATCGCCTACGAACACTTGAAACGCTTGATTAACCTCAAAGGAGAAAACATCGCAGTTCGTGAATTCCGTGGACTCGCTCCTCACTACCTTCGTGGAACATCTGGTGCAGCTAAACTCCGTGGAGCCATTTCACAAGCTAGCACTCTGGCAGAGATTGAAGCCCTCTTGCAGTTGGATAAGGCTTAAAATGGTTCATACTGCTCTACTGATTATCGATATGCAAAAAGCATTTGATAGACCTATCTGGGGAGAACGGAACAACCCTCAAGCTGAACACCAAGCATTGAGGCTACTGGAATACTTTCGTAAACACGATCTTCCAGTCTTACATGTTCAACACATATCTGACAATCCCTAGTCGCAATTTCATAACAAACAAAATCAGGTGTTTAAAAGTGGATTTGAGCCAGTTACTGCAGAACCTGTCTTTCAAAAAACGGTTAATAGCGCCTTTATTGGAACAAATCTTGAAACATATTTACGAAGAAATCAGATTTGTCATTTAGTCCTTGTTGGTTTGACTCTGCCTCATTGTGTGTCTACTACGACACGAATGGCAGCAAATCTTGGTTTTGAAGTCACTTTACTAGCAGATGCTACTGCCAGTTTTACCCTATCTAACAAAAACGGTCAGGCCATCTCTCCTGAGACTATCCATGAGATTAATCTCCTTTCTCTACAAGATGAGTTTGCTCAAATTCTTACTACAGAAGAATTTTTAACCCAAGTGCAAGTATAAAATAATCCGTCAACTCTTATTGAGCTGACGGATTTTGAATGCAGTAATGTAGTGAACCGAAACACAAATAGGTAAATTTGGACCTTATACTCTTCGAAAATCTCTTCAAACCACGTCAGCATCGCCTTACCGTAGGTATGGTTACTGACTTCGTCAGTTCTATCCACAACCTCAAAACAGTGTTTTGAGCTGACTTCGTCAGTTCTATCTACAACCTCAAAGCAGTGCTTTGAGCAGCCTGCGGCTAGCTTCCTAGTTTGCTCTTTGATTTTCATTGAGTATTAGAACTGATGATTAACAATTATTCATAAATGTCTATAGATTCACTCAGAACTGACTATACTAGTCTACCCCCTTTAGAGCACTAATCATGTCAATCTTTCTCATACGAAGACTAATAAAATAAGCAGTCCCTAAGGATGTAAACCAAACCAATAACGTAGCAGAAGCAAGGACATACATACTGACATAAGCGGTATACTCAATTCGAATCGTCGAAAATGTTGCTACATATTCTTTCAAAAACCATATGCCTAAAGGAATTCCTACTAGCCACCCAATAAAGGTAGTTAGTATAGTCTCAAAAAGTGTTACCATCTGTAGATATTGATTAGAAAACCCTAATACTTGTAATGTAGCATAGTCTCTCATTCTCTCTACAAAGTTTAAAGAGCCCAGATTATAGAGAACAATAATAACAAGCAATAAAGCAAAGCCAATGATCATTAGAAATACACTCATCAAACTAGCTACAAAATCATAGGCATTTTTTTCTTGGCTTTCTTTTTCAATGATAGATAGAACACCTTTGTCTTGCTTAATAGTGTCTTGATCTACCTCTGACCCAACTAATAAAGTATGTGGAGTAAAATCTCCCCCTGCTTTTTCAAAGACTCTAGCATGAAGATAAGCCCCTTGATTGGTTTCACTTGTGACAATCCCTTTTACTTCAAACTTGTAAGTATGACCATCTTGATAAGGAGTTACAGTTAAAAAATCTCCGACTTTAATACCTGCCAAACGAGCAAATGATCTAGTTACATACAAACCATCATCTTTCAAAGATTCAGCACTCTCTGTTTTTGCTTGTATCATATCTCCATCATCAAATATAATCAATAAACGGTTGTATCCATCATCTGGACTAAAATGTGCTTGTGAAATTTGTACACCTTGCCCACCATATTTAGACTTAGAAGTAGGATAATCCGCCACGGTCAGTCGTTTTGAGTAAGAAAAATCTTCATTATATGCCTTATCAACAAGATGATTCATGGACACAGGCATACCAATTCCAGCAATCAGTAACATCATACTTCCTGCAACTCCCACGATTCCCATCAAAACTCGAATACGATTAAACGAGGCATCCCGAATTGCCCATCTTGAAGGATAAGAAATTCGTTGCCAGATAGAGGAAAACCTTTCCACAAAGACAGGTTTAGCAAGTTTTTCTTTACCTCTTAAAAATATTGCTGGTAAGCCTCTAGCTGACTCTCTAGAAGCTAAATAGGCAGCTAAAATACAAATTATAATGACCACAATACCAACGACTATTGATGAAGATGAATAAGAGATTTGCCAATTTGGAAGTGTAAACATTGACTTTTGAGTTTCTAGTACAAACCATGACATCAAGGGAGATATAGTAAATCCTGTGAAACTTCCTAATAAACTTACTACTAAGCCAAATAAAATATAATGTAAACTGATAGCCTGATTTGAAAAACCTAAAGCCTTTAATACAGCAATCTCTTTTGTTTGGCCATCAATCAAACGCTGAATAGTTGTAAACATAGCTAAAATAGCTAACAGAATAAAGATAAAAGAAAATAAGTAAGATAAGTTTCTAATTTGCCCCACTCGATCAGTAGCTTCTGATATTTCAGTTAAACTTTTTTGATCTTGATAAGAAACTAAATCGCCCCCAAAAATAGACTCTAAATCTCCTCGCAAATCCACCTTAGAACCGTAAATTTCTAAGGCATTATCTGACGATAAACCCAGAATTCCTTTTGCGATTTCATTATCTGCAATATAACCGTAGGCATCATTGTCAGGATTTGGAGCTATATATTCCATACTACCTGTAAAATAAATCTTATCTGTCGCCTGAACAAATCCTACAATTTCTAAATCTATCTGTTTCCCCCTTGATGAAATAGAAATTGAATCTCCAATCTGTAAATGATTCTTCTTCGCATAATTCCCATCAATCCAAATCGAATCTTGTTTTCCCTCAGAAAAAGGACTTCCTTCTGTTACTGTAACCAGTTGATTATCTGTAATCGTTTCAAGATTGATTCGTCCGTCAGTCTTGTCTAAACGAACAATATTAGCAAAGCCTTTCTTTTTACTGACAACTTTTTCAACAGAAGATAAGAGTTCAACCTGCTTAATTTTTGATTCATCAATTTGTCTCGCTTGAACCCAAACAACAGGAAGTTCAGATTGTTTCAAATAACTCTCTAGACTCTTTTCAAGTCCATGCCAAGCTCCTTGTAGCCCTACAAAGATTAATACACTTAATAGAGACATCAGAAAAACAGAGAAAAATTGTTGCCAATTTTGCCGGAGATCTCTTAATAATTTTATATGAAGATACCTCATCCCAGCACCTCTTCATTATTCTCTATTTTTTCAATACTTCCATCTTTCAAATATATAACTCGATCTGCAAATTTAGCAAACTCTCTATTATGTGTAACCATTACAACTGCAGCATTCCCATTTCTAGAAACTTCCTTCAATAAAGTTAAAATACTATCACCTGTCTTTGAATCTAACGCTCCTGTAGGTTCATCACACAATAATAGACTAGGCTCTTTAGCCAATGCCCGTGCAATTGATACACGTTGCATTTCACCTCCAGAAAGTTGATTAGGAAAATTATTTTTTCTATGAAGTAAACCAACTTGATCTAAATACATATCAATTTCTTTATTGTTTTTCACTAAATTGGCTGCAATACCTATATTCTCCTTGGACGTTAAACTTGGAACTAAGTTATAAAATTGAAAAACAAAACCAATCTTATCTTTTCGATAAGCAGATAATTCCTTATCCGTAAACTTTGTTACTAGTTCCTCATCAAATATAAAGGTTCCTGATGTCGCACGATCCATCCCACCAAGTAAATTTAGTAACGTACTTTTCCCTGAACCTGATGGACCTAAAATAACTGTAAATTTCCCTTTCTCAATGGAAAAACTAACTTGATCTAAAGCACGAACTTCTTGCTCCCCCACCTTATAAATCTTACTAATATTTTGAAACTGAATCATACATACTCCTAATATCTTGTCATAAATTTTATTTTTTCCTTTAATGTAGGCTCTTCATACTGCTCTATAATACGTTTAGATACTGCTTCCCTGTTTTCTCGTATAACCTTTTCAGCTAAGGAAATAGCCTCATCTACTGGAACAACTATTGGCAACTCATAATGTTGAATGATCTGATTTAACCGTTCTTTCTGACTACCTTTGACACAATAAGGTGTTAGACCCAAATTCCTATAAGCTTCATATAATTCCTCATCTGATAAATTTCGATACTCTTCAGATACTGGTCTATGCCCATCTGGATCCATTGCAAACTCTACTGGTAAATGAACAACATCTGTATACCACAATTTCGCATGATTCTTAGAGACAACCCCATAGGCAGTCAAATATTTTTTGAAAAATCGTCGACCTGGAATACCTAAAATAGATTTCATCAATCGATGAATGAATGCTGATCCTGGGTTAATTCCTACCCTCATTCGAACAGTCCCGTAAATCCATTCATTCAATACTGACCCATCTGATAGAAAACTTCCATGCTCCTTGTATAAAATTCCTTCTGTACGAATTCTCTCTTCAAAACGCTTTAACCCCAGTGCCATTAACTCAGTTGATGACATATCCTGAAATCTTCTTCCAGGATATAAATCTGTCAAAATTTCCCTCGCAGATAAAGCGTCAATTAAGGGAAGTCCCGTTGCAATCGAAAGAGCTGTAGCAGTTGTTGTCTTACCTGTAGAATAAGTTCCTGATATGACTAACCTTAATTCTCTATTTCCCATCACTGTCCCCCTCCATCAGGTAATTTTTGAGCTATTTTACTTTTAAAGACTACCTTATGATCTACATCATTCCCAGACATTTCGTAGACTTTCCAATGCTCTTCTCTAATTTTTAATAATCTATTTTTTGAAACACTACCACTAAGCTCTACTACTCCGTTCAAAATTGGTGAATTCAAGTCTGCACTCACTTGCTTCATCCACATGGTATTGCTCTCTTCTCGAGATATCTCTTCTATATGGTAGGCTAACATCTCTGCCATTTGAGAAAAAATAATCAGAAGCTCTAACAAACTATAATAATTCTGTTCTAGACTACCTACACCACTATATTCAATATCTTTGATCAATACTTGCTCTGCTTTACAAGATATACTACTATCTGAAAATTCAACATCGTATATATCATGTTGTCTATCTCTTAAATGCGTTGATAAAAAATCTCTACCTTGTTCTCCTATAGCAACTACATTTTCCATACATTCTAATAATTGATAGCCTAAACAAACTTTCATATCCATTACCAAGCAATCAAATTCAATTACTTGGTTCGTCATTTTGAAATTTTGTAATTCTAATTTTAAATTTACCAATTCTTCTATAGCTTTTATTCCTGACTTTATCTCAAAATGGCTTAACCTATACTGATTTAAGCTCACTCCCATTCTTTTCAGTATTTCACTTCCAAATAAATGAGCTAATACTATTCCATCTAATGTACTCAGGTGCTGCTGTATGATTTCAGATTGTTTATTAGACCACAAACCTTCTTGATGAAGAGACCCAACCCCTTCTAAAATATTTTTCAACTTATACTCAATGAAAATCAAAGAGCAAACTAGGAAGCTAGCCGCAGGCTGTACTTGAGTACGGCAAGGCGACGCTGACGTAGTTTGAATTTGATTTTCGAAGAGTATTAACTTCATAAGTCGTCCTCTTATACCCTCTACCAAAATAGCGATTTCTATTATCTCCAAGTAAATAATCTACTGTTAGCATATCCTTCTCCAATCTATTAAACTGACTCTATCTTAAACAAAAAAAGACAAGAAAGAATCCGTAATTTACGAAAACCTTCTTGCCTTTTTAGGATAAATTATAAAGATACGAGATTTAATCGAATAGCCTCACGTACAGCTCCAACTCTACTCGTCACTCCCAACTTTGAACAAATATTTGAAACATGGGTATCCACCGTTCTCCTGCTAACAAATAAACTATTTGCTATCTTTTCATTAGAATATTCTTTTACAATAAGTTCCAATACACTTAACTCCGTATCTGTCAATAGATTATTTTCTTGCTTTTCTAACAAACCATCTGGGATAACGTGATTTCCCTTATAAACAGCATAAATTGCACTTTTAACATCCAAATAAGAACTTTCTTTGGGTAAAAAAGCTTGAATCCCAAAGTCCATCGCTCTCTTATGTAACAAAGTGTCATAAAATCCTGATAAAAGAACTATCTTGGGAACTGTATTCAGAAATCTATTTATTTGACTAATAACATCAAATGCCGTTACTCCTTTCAACATAAAATCCATGACTAGCACATCTACCTTTTCATGCTTGAGACAAAGAAGTAAATCTGCTACTTCTGTATAGGAACCAACAATTTTAAAATCATCTTCCTTTAAAAAATAGTTCTCCAATCCTTGTAATACTAAACTGTGATCATCAATCAAAACCAAACGAATCATTTTTCTTCCCTTCTATAGGTATTCGTATCCTCACACTTGTAGGTTCTATATTTATCTGAACAGTTCCCCCCAATAAATGAACCTTCTCTACAATTCTATTTAAACCAAAATGATGTTCATTAGACTGATAGTTTCCCTTAAAAATACCATCATCTATAACTTCAATTGATAAAATCTTTTCTTTTGTAGATAAATCTACAGTAATTTCTCTAGCATTCCCATGAAGAATACTATTATTTACTAGTTCTTTAACTGTCCTTAATACAAACGTGCCCACTTTATCATTAACTTTTTCTTCATCTATTGAAAAAGTTGTCATAATCGAAACAGTTTCCATCTTCATGAATTGGTTTAATATGCTAGTAATAGATTCTTTCAGCCCTAATTCATGCACCATTAAAGGATAGATATTGGAACATAAATCTCTTAATTCAAAGACAATATCATCTAACATCTCTAATAAAGCTACCCTATTAATTTGTTCACTAATTTCTAACTGCTTTTTATAATAAATAACCTTCTGAATTGTAGTATCATGTATAAACGTTGCAATTTCTTCCCTCTCCAATTCAGTAGCTACAAAAGTATGAAAACTACTAAAGATTCCCTCCATTTTATGGCTAATCAACATCATTTTCCTTATTTCAGGTAACAAAGCTAGCGAAAAAAGAAAAGTGTAAAGAACGAAAAAAATTGGAGAAAATTCTCTTAACAACAGACTAAAAAGAATAATTAGACTAGTAAAAAAAACGGCAAATATCAAGTTATATATGAACGGGTTCCACTTCCAAGCAACATATATCAGTCGCTCTAGTATCAAGTTATTTACAATAGAGAACAAAATAAGCAACAATAGAGGAATACTATAAATAAACGAAACTTCCTTACCAATCGGAAAAATATATCCAAAAAATAAAGGAAATAAGGCAAGAACTGCTAAAAATAAGGTATGAATTGGCAACATTTCTCTTATCTGAGAGTAATTTATAAGCATCTTTAACAGTAGGATAACTAAAAAGAAAAATACTAAATAAAATACCCCCCTAGAAAAAAAGATGGTCAAAAAATCAATGGGCTGTATAAGATTATAGACATACAAAAGTTGAGTTATGAGTGAATAGCCCAGTATAATACGAGAAAAGTTAGAAATGGTTGAACCTTTTATCTTCAAGACTAACACTCTAATGAAGATATCCATGAATAATGGAAATAAAGTCAAATATGAAATTAATAGACTACGACCAAATACATCTCCTATACTTGATGGAATAATCGATAATAACATCAGACTAGTGTAAATAATAAAATAAAAATATCGTTTCCCAGTTTTTCCTCTACTTCTGCCTTTTATGTATAAGCGAAATAACAGTAGAATCAGAAAAGCAATGATTGATAAAACAAGAAAGATAATTTGGCTTGATCTCCCAGATTCTATTATTAAAGTCTTTGAAATTCCTCTATCTAATACTGTCACAGAATGAAGCGGTTCAACAATTAAAAATCGAGATAATAAGAAATTACTATCTGGACTCTGACCGTCTATTTGTATAATTGATGACCCTATTATCTCTTGATGATTTGCAAAGCTTCCCAGATTATGGACTTGTCTAACTATCCACTCATTATCATATTTATCTACGGTGATTCCACTGTACGTTCGGTTAAATATTGAAAACGAAAAATAAAAAAAGAAAATAAATAACAAAACAAAATAAAATCGAAACATTTTTGACTTCATTGTTTGCAACACTCCACATTTCACTTGATATTGATGTTTATTCTACCATTTTTTCATTCAATAAGACAGGTTTTATAATTAAATTTATTCTTTTTTCTTTCGAGATATAACTGATACAATCTTCTAGTAGGTAAAATCCTACTTGATTTGACTTTTGAAGATAAGATGAAAATCGCCTACGAACACTTGAAACGCTTGATTAACCTCAAAGGGGAAAATGTCGCAGTTCGTGAATTCCGTGGACTCGCTCCTTACTACCTCCGTGGAACATCTGGCGCTGCCAAACTCCGTGGAGCCATTTCACAAGCCAACACCCTAGCAGAGATTGAAGCCCTCTTGCAACTGGATAAGGCTTAATAGTTTAAAACCCGTAACTCTCTTAAAGGTTACGGGTTTTTGACTGTAAAAATTCAAATACTGAGGGTTATTATTGACTCAAAGCAACACTGGAAACCTTGCCATCCGCTCCTGTTGTAATTTGGATGATTTTTCCTCCACCGATTTTGGCATTATACTTACCATCATCAAGAGTATAAGAATAGCCTCTGATAGAGTAGTTTTCTTTCTTTCCATCAGCAGATTCTACTGTGAATTGACCTCCTGATGAAACTGTAATGGTTTCACCATTGGCTCCCTTCCAATTGCCCGCTGCAGCTGAGAAATCACCATCTACCATGGTTAAAACACCCTTGTAGCGTTTATTTTGCTCTGCTTGCTTGTCTTGAAGTTTGCGGTCAGTTGTAGAATCATAGCTTGACTGGTTAGACTGAGCTTGAGAGCCTTGCTGAGTTGATGGTGCCTGAGATGGGGCTTGTTGACTAGGAGCTGCTTGTTCTTGTCTTGATTCAGATGCTGGTTTCGCTTGTGACTGATCTGCCGTTGTAGAAGACTGACCAGAAGATGCCTGAGCCTTTTCAGATGAAGCCGAGCTTGAAGATTTTTGTGTCTTGCTTTCTTTGCTAGAAGAAGCTGCTTTAGAACTTGATGATTGACTTGTCTTGGCAGAGCTACTGGTTTGAGTGGTTTCGTTTTTATTTCCACAAGCTCCCAGTAGCAAGGTAGAAGCCAATACAGTTGCTGCCATCAATTTGATATATGTTTTCTTTTTCATTTCTCTACTCCTTTGTAATATTTTTGAAATGTTAAGAAATCTTTTTGTAATATAATTGTAACATTGGGATTTAAATATGTCAACAATTTATCTAAACTATTTTAAAAATCTTAAATACTTTAGATACATTTACTCCTCCTACTCTTCTATTCGTAATAAAACAGAAAAACAGGAGATTTTCCTATTAAAAATTTGAATTTGTTTTTGTGTAATCGCTTACATTGCGTTAAACAAAGGAATATAATAACATTGAAATAGGATATAGGAGGTATAGGTTTATGTCAAACAAGTATTACAAATATCTGCCTTGGTTGATTTTGGGAGCTATTGGCTCTGATCAATCAGCCACTTACTATGCGCGAACTGCATTTGATGTCTTCTATCTGACTACAATCTTTTTGATTATCTATATCGCTTTGTTATTTTTACATGAGAACTATCTCAAGTATCGATACAAAGACTTCTTTACTCACATGTTGAGCAATTCTAAGAAAGATGGCCATCCCTAAAACAGTCGCAACAGAAAAACATCTCACTATGGTACATAAAGAGGTCGGGAACTTTATCCCGACCTCGTTTTTATGCAATATCAAATTTTAACTGGCCTGCTTTAACACCAATCTTAAGTGTGCTGCCTGCCACCAAATCTCCCTTAAGAAGAAGTTCTGCCAACTTGTCCTCCACTTCTGTTTGCAGGGTTCTGCGAAGTGGACGAGCTCCCATCTCTGGGTCATATCCTTGATTTGCCAACAATTTCAGTGCAGAAGCTTGCAATTTCAAGTCAATACCTTTTTCAGCCAAACTTGCTACTAAAGGTTTGACCATAATCTTCACCACTTCCTGCATATGGTCGCTAGAAAGGCTATGGAAGACCACCTTTTCATCAATACGGTTGATAAACTCAGGTCTATAAGCCTTTTTCAACTCTTCAAACATGCGTTTTTCCATATTTTTCTGGTCAAAACGAATGTCCTTGGCCCCAAAACCGACAGTCTTGTCATCACGAAGGGCTGTCGCACCAAGGTTTGACGTCATGATGATAATAGTATTTGAAAAGTCAACCTTGCGTCCCTTACTATCTGTCAAGACACCGTCATCCAAGACCTGCAAGAGAACATTAAAGATGTCTGGGTGGGCCTTCTCTACTTCGTCAAAAAGGAGAACGGAATATGGTTTGTTGCGAACCTTCTCGGTCAACTCCCCACCTTCTTCATAACCCACATAGCCCGGAGGAGCCCCATTGAGACGGCTGGCTGCGAATTTCTCCATATACTCACTCATATCAAAGCGGATAAGGGCTGATTCGTCATCAAAAAGAACTTCCGCCAAAGCCTTGGCTAATTCAGTCTTCCCAACACCTGTAGGCCCTAAGAACATAAAGGAACCAATCGGGCGCTTATGACTACGAATACCTGACTGATTACGGCGAATGGCACGGCTAATGCTTGAAACTGCTTGTTCTTGACCGATGACACGTTTGTGCAGTTCAGCTTCCAAGTTCAGGTATTTCTTAGCATCAGTCTGAGTCAGTTTTTGGACTGGAATACCTGACAAACGACTCAAGGTGGTCAAAATATCAGCCTCTGTCACCAAGTCTTTATAGATAGGTACTTCCTCTTCTTTTGCGATTAGCTGGGCTGCCTGTTTCCACTTGCCATCCATCAAAGCCTTGTCAGCTGGACTCAAACCTGAATCGTCTGCTTTTACATGCTTAGCCTTATTTTGCACTGTTGCTGCTGCTTCATCCAAGAGGTCGATAGCAGAGTCTGGCAAGTGACGACTAGTCAAGTAACGATGAGCCATCTTAACCGCTGTTTCAACCGCTTCATCTGTGATTTGCACACGGTGATGTTTCTCATAAGTCGCCTTCAAGCCTTGCAAAATGGTCATGCTGTCTGCTACACTTGGCTCTTCAATCGTTACTTTAGCGAAACGACGAGAAAGGGCAGCATCTTTTTCGATATGTTTTTGGTATTCTTCCTGAGTAGTCGCACCAACCGTTCTCAAAGTTCCACGCGCCAAGGCTGGCTTCAAGATATTGGCCGCATCTAGAGTTGAGTCAATCCCGCTCCCAGAACCCATGATGGTATGAAGTTCATCGATAAAGAGGATTACTTGGCCATCTTCTTCAATATCCTTGATGATATTATTCATGCGTTCTTCAAAGTCACCACGGAAGCGTGTCCCTGCAACGACATTCATCAAATCAAGCTCTAACACGCGCATCTTAGCCATTTCCGTAGGAACATCCCCACTAGCAATACGCTGGGCAAGACCAAGCGCCAGAGCAGTTTTCCCGACACCAGCATCTCCAACCAAGACAGGGTTGTTCTTAGTCTTCCGGCTCAAAATTTGAATCATACGCGATATTTCCTTGTCCCGACCGATGACTGGTTCTAACTTGCCAGAACGCGCTTGCTCTGTTAAATCATGCGTATAGTCCTCGAGTCCACCACTCGGAGTCTGGGGCATCCCCATCATATTAGCCATAGAATTTTGCTTGTCAGCTACAGTACGATGGCGTTGGCGTAAAGCCTTGAGATCTTCACGAGTCCAGCCTGCACGTTCTTCTAAATTTCGACGAAGAGCAGCAATCTTGACCTGATCTTTCTTGTCTTCATAAGAAAAACCAGCCCTCTCCAAGATACGGGTCGCCAAGGCATTGCCATCATGCAAAATCGCATAGAGGACATGCTCTGTCCCTAGCACCTTTGCATGGACCACTGATGCCACATATTCTGCTTCATCAAAAAGGACCTGCAAACGATGAGAAAACGGCAATTCCGTAAAAGTTTCATCCTGGCTATAGTCCGTTTCAGTCAGTTCCAAAGCCACCTCTTCTAAACGGTCCATCTCATATGGGTAATCATTTAAAGTTGCCCCTGCCACACTATAACTGTGATTAGACATAGCAATCAACAAGTGCCAAGACTCTAGGTAACGAGCTCCAAAATGGCCAGCAACCATGTAGGCACTTTCGATACATTCATTCAATGCTTTTGAATAGTTCATCTTACTTCCCTTTTCTATCTACCTCTTGTATGACCTGTCGTAGCATGTTTGCACGAAGGACTGGAGCTTCTTCTCCCAGAACGCGATCTAAAGCTACTGCCACCAGCAAATTCATCTCCTGCTTGGTCATCAATTCCTGCTCAACCAAAAGCTGGAGAATATCCTCATAAATTTCTTGACTAACTCGCTCGCCAATCGAATAAAGTAGCTCCCTGAGCATTTCATGATGACTAGAAAACTCAATCCGTCCTATACGAATATAGCCTCCGCCACCACGCTTACTTTCAACCAAGTAGCCTCTACTTTCCGTAAAGCGTGTCTTGATCACATAGTTAATCTGACTGGGAACAACCTGAAAAGTATCTGCCAACTGACTCCGTTGCAACTCCACAATTCCAGATTGATCTAAAATCGCCTTGATGTAGGCCTCAATATGATCCGATGTATTTTTAAATCTCATTACAAACCCACCTCTCTCTTTAAACCTTGACTATCTTTGACTATTATACCGAAATTTTCTCATTTTTAAAAGAAAAAGGGCGCTGGTAAAGGATAATCTTCACCAACTCCCTATTTTTCTACTTATCTAAGCCTAATTCTGCCAAGATTTGACGTTTGTAGGCAATCTTTTGGACTTCCTTGTCCTCATCTTCAGACCAATCTAGTTTAACTTCTGAAACAATCTGCCCAGGGCGATTTTTCAAGATATAGATGCGGTCGCTGAGACTGAGGGCCTCCTCGATACTATGCGTGATGATCAAAGTTGTTAGCTGCAACTGCTTGTGAATCTCAAGGTACCAAGCGTGTAGTTCCATCTTGGTCATCTCATCCAAGGCGCTAAATGCCTCATCCAAGAGAAAGAGCTTGTGCCCGAAAAGGTAGGTCCGTAGTAAGGCTACACGCTGGCGCATCCCCCCGCTGAGTTCATGGGGATACTTGTCCCGTACAGCTGTCAACTGGAAGGTCGCAAGAATTTCATCTGCGCGAGCAATAGCTTCCGCCTTATCCACCTTTTGAATCAAGAGGGGCAGGATGATATTGCCAAGCACCGTCTTGTGTTCCAAGAGGAGATCCTTTTGCAACATATAACTCACGCGCCCCTTGGGATTTTCTTCACCATCAAGGACAATTCTCCCTGACTGAACTTCTAAAATCCCAGCGATTAGATTAAAGAGGGTGGTCTTTCCAACACCACTTGGACCTAGAATAGAAACCACTTCACCTGAAGTCACCTGTAGGTTGATATCCTCTAAAATCCTCTCTTGACCATAGGCATAACTGACGTGTTCTAGTCTAATTTCTGTCATTATTTCACAAATTCATTGGTAAAGCCTTTGTCTGTCAAGTCTTCTTTAAGGATACCATTTTCTTTATCCCATTTGTAGAAGGCATTCCAGCGAGCTGCATCAAATTGTCCCCATTTTTCCTTGTCGCTTGCGTATTCTTTTGACAAGTATTTTTGAGATTCGATGACAAAGTCACGTTTTTCCTTGAGTTCAGGTGCATTTTTGATGAGGATATCAGCTGCTTCCTCTGGATGCTCCATGGCATATTGGTAACCTTTTTTGATAGCTTGGATGACTTTACGAGCTTCTTCTTTATTATCTTTCAGATAGTCGTTGTTTGCGATGATAACTGGTGAGTAGTAGTCAAACTCCTTGACGTAGTCTTTCAAGTACATAAAGTTAGCCTCTACGCCTTGAGATTTAGCAAGAATTCCATCCCATCCATAGTAGATCCATGCAGTATCAAATACTCCATTAGCAATCGGTGTGATTGAGTTTGAGTCGTTGTTTGGTACTTTTTCTACCTTCTCAAAGTCCCCACCTTGTGATTCTACCAATGTTTTCAACATAGCAAGTTCAGTTGGGTCATTCCAAGTCCCGTATTTCTTACCAACCAAGTCCTTTGGACTAGCTACATTATCAGATTTACGAGAGATGATTCCTGATGTATTGTGTTCAACAATAGCTGCAACGGCAGTAATTCCTGCACCTTTTTCCAATTTTTTAGCCATGTAGTCTTGGAAATACACTGCAAATGGTGCCTTACCATTAATGACTAAGTCAGAAGAACTTTCTTCTGGTGGTAATTTCAAATCAACATCCACTCCAGCTTCTTTGAAATAACCTTTTTCCTTGGCAACATAAAGTCCTGTGTGGTTAGTATTTGGTGTCCAGTCTAGGATAAAGTCAATCTTCTTGAGTTCTGCCTCCTTGTTGTCCTTAGAAGCAGTTCCTTGACCACAAGCTACAAGCACAACAGCTACAAGAGCTGTCACAAGCGTTAAAAACACTTTCCATGTTTTTTTCATTTTGATTTCCTCTTTTCTTTTTTGAAACATTCTAATTCTACGAACGTTTCCATTTAATAACATATTTTTCACTAATATCGACCAACTTCATACCCAAAAGGCTGATAATCGATACCAGAATAATAATAGCAAACATGGTATCATACTGAAACAGTTTCTTGGACTGAATCATATAAACACCAAGACCCTCAAAGCCTCCCAACCACTCAGATACCACTGTTGTGATAAAGGCGTAGGAGACACTGACCCTCAGACCTGCATAAAAGTAAGGCAGGCTGACTGGGATTTTAAAATGCCACAGGATTTGCACAGGATTTGCCCGCATCAGACTAAACAGGGTCAGCATATCCTTGTCACAATGCCTAAAACCGTCTAAAATACTGACAATGATAGGAAAGGTTGTCGTCAAGATAATCAAGACAATCTTGGGCAAAATCCCATAACCGAGCCACAAGACCAGAATAGGAGCTATTGCAATGGTCGGAATAGTCTGAACGACCACCATCATAGGGTAAATCAGGTCATTGAGCCAAGTCAAACTGTCCATAAGCACAGCCATGAGACAGGCAATCAAGACTCCCAAAACCAGCCCCAGTAAAGCCACTCTCAAGGTCGCCCAGCTATGGTGCCAGAGAAATTCTCTGTCACGAACAAAGGCCTGGAGAATTTCAAGAGGTGTCGGCAGGATAAACTTGGGGAGCAGTTTAAGAAAACCTGCTAACTGCCAGATTGACAAGACTCCGAGAAAGCCCAATAGACTAATGTGTCGTCTCAGTATACTTTTCAAGTTTCTCATCAATACTTAAAATCTCTCCTACATTTATTTTGACATTGGCAAAGACATTATCTGCCTCCTGCCCAGCCACTTCTAGCGATTCTTTAAGAATGCGCATGAGCTCAGCAAACTCCCCTTCCAAGACCGTTTCAAATGGTGTCACTACCATGGTCACTTCTTGAGCTTGCAGATAAGCAATAACCTGATCGATAACAGCTATCCGATCAATCCCCTGTGATAGGGGTAAAACTTGCAAGGCAATGCTTGCTTTCATAACAACCTCCTCTTCTCGTTTTTCTCTTTATAAAAAGAAAAACCTTTACCATATATGGAAAAGGTGCAGAATTAGACTAAGTATCGTTCCCTACGCTGGCATTACCCAGATCAGGTGCGGTCGAAGTTTAACACTTCCTCTCAGACTGTACACAGACTCCCATATATTATATGGACATATGATAGCGCAAAACAAAAAAAAAGTCAAGGAAACTGCTTACAGAAAAGAGCAGGAAAAATTTCCTACTCCCATTTTCTATACTCGTTCTCCATCACTGTTTACTCTGTAGCCATCCACCGTCGTATTAACAGCTAAGGCACCTGAAGAGTAAGAATAATACCACTTACCATAGACTTGATACCAGCCTGTTTTCATTGCCCCTGAACTATCCAAATAATACCACAGACCATTTTCCTTTAACCATCCTGTCTGCATTTCACCAGATGATTTCAAATAATACCAGCTAGAACCGTCTTTCAACCAGCCCGTTGATTTAGAACCATTTGATTTGAAATGATACCAACTACCATTTATTTTTTTCCAACCAACAGTCAGAACATCATTGGAACTACCTTCTGTTTGATTCTGCGATGACGCAACCTCCTCTAACTGAATATAACGACGACTTCCACTATAAGATATATAACTCAACCACTTGTACCCATCTTTTTCAAGTACCTGATCATAATGAACACTCTCACCTGGAGAATAATATGCAATTGAAGTTGCACTAACTAAAGGTTGATTTTTTATAGCTGCCTTATTCTTAAAATAATGAGTTCCTCCTGTCGAAGAAGGTTGACTATTGAATACTTTGCCACTACTTACTACATTACCCCCATCCAAATCTTTAAAATGAATAAATCCTGTCATCGTATTCGCTTTTATAATTCGTTTATTGTAGGATCCTGTATAACCATAGTTGTATTCCTCAATTTCTATATTATCCCCCATTACATTTGAAACCCAGGCAACATGACCATATCCTCCTGCAGTAGACCAAGCAATAGAGCCAATCGTTGGTACACTATCTACACGATAGCCTTCACGACGAGCACGATAGCCCCATTCATTCGCATTTCCATAAGCTCCTGGAATCTCAAAACCATTGACACTACTCAAGCGAAAGGCTGCAAATGAAGTACACTGACGAGAGTACATGCGCCACTTGTCAATTGCCTGACTCCCATTTTTATAGTAAGCAGGATAATCATCCCCACGCGCAATCGATCCATTTCCTCCAGAATAAGCATATACACTATCACTCGCTACTAGCATCAATCCTACTGCTAAAAAAGGAACAACCTTTTTAACTGATTTTCTAAAAGAAAATCCTGTCTCTATTACTTTAAATGATGAACTTTTCATTCTTCCTCCTTGAAATAGTATAGTACTCAATGAAAATCAAAGAGCAAACTAGGAAGCTAGCCGCAGGCTGTACTTGAGTACGGCAAGGCGAAGCTGACGTGGTTTGAATTTGATTTTCGAAGAGTATAAATCGAAGATTACCTTCACTTAAACTATTCGAAGAAAAAAGAAAAAGTGAGAAAATTTCTCACTTTAGTCCAGATAATGAATCAAATTCTTTTCAGTAAGGATATCTGAGTAAGTAAAGGATTCAACGTAAACATTAGCTTGTTTATCTCCTTCAACATTTCCAAATTCAACGATAAATAGGGATGGATAAACCTCAATTAGCTTACCCAATCTATTTTTTTGGCGCTTACGCCCATTTTCCAAAGTCATTTCGATTACATGACCCTCATGCGCCTTGATTTCCTCTTTAATTTTTTTCATCTTAGCTACATCTGTAAATGCATCTGTCATCTTATTTCCTCCCTTTTTGAAATACTTGAAAATTTATTGTATTCTTTTTGGAAAATTAATTCCACTGTTCCACGAGCTCCACTACGGTTTTTCTCGATAATAACTTCTACCTTATTATTTGGTATGCCTTCCTCTTCTTCACCACCACGCTCATAGTAGTCGTCGCGATAAAGAAAGGCTACGATATCAGCGTCCTGCTCAATAGACCCAGATTCACGAATATCAGACAAGACTGGCCTCTTGTCCTGACGTTGTTCTACACCACGAGAAAGCTGACTCAGAGCAATTACGGGAACTTTCAGTTCCTTGGCTAAAATTTTCAACTGACGTGAAATTTCTGAAACCTCTTGTTGACGATTTTCCCGACCAGTTCCCGTGATAAGCTGCAAATAGTCTATTAAAATCAAACCAAGATTTCCAGTTTCTTGAGCCAGTTTACGAGAACGAGAACGAATCTCTGTAATCCGAATCCCTGGCGTATCATCGATATAGATACTTGCATTCGCTAGATTCCCTTGAGCAATGGTATATTTTTGCCACTCCTCATCAGTCAATTGACCCGTACGGATAGAATGCGATTCTACCAAACCTTCTGCCGCCAACATACGATCCACTAGACTTTCCGCACCCATTTCGAGCGAAAAGATAGCAACCGTTTTGTCCAACTTGGTCCCAATATTCTGTGCAATATTCAAGGCAAAGGCTGTCTTACCAACCGCTGGACGGGCTGCTAAGATAATCAACTCCTCTTCATGCAGACCAGTCGTCATATGATCTAAATCACGGTAGCCTGTCGCAATACCTGTAATATCGGTCGTTTGTTGCGAACGAGCTTCCAGATTCCCAAAGTTGACATTCAACACATCTCGAATGTTCTTAAATCCACTTCGATTAGCATTTTCGCTGACATCAATCAGGCCTTTTTCTGCCTGAGCAATGATTTCATCAGCTGGTTGCGAAGCCTCGTAAGCTTGATTGACAGACTCTGTCAACTTGGAGATTAATCGACGTAGCATGGCCTTCTCTGCAACAATCTTAGCATAATACTCCGCATTAGCAGAAGTTGGCACAGAATTGACAATCTCAACCAAGTAAGACAGACCACCAATATTCTGCAAATCACCTTGATTATCAAGAATAGTACGAACCGTTGTTGCATCTATAGCATCGCCACGATCGGATAAATCGACTATAGCTTGGAAAATCAAACGATGGGCATACTTAAAAAAGTCCCGAGACTCAATATATTCTCGAACAAAAACAAGCTTACTCTCGTCAATAAAGATAGCCCCTAAAACGGATTGCTCAGCTAAGATATCTTGAGGTTGTACTCGTAACTCTTCTACTTCTGCCATCAGACTTCCCTTCCTTTTACAATCTTGTCAAGAAAGTGTAAATTTACCCTTCTTTCACACGAAGATTGATCACACTTGTGATATCTTGATAGATTTTCACTGGTACATCAATCAAACCAACTGCTCGAATCGGAGCTTGTACTTGAATATGACGTTTATCAATCTTAATTCCAAATTGCTTTTGCAGTTCTTCTGCAATCTTCTTATTGGTAATGGAACCAAAGGTACGGCCATCTGGACCAACCTTTTCAACAAATTCTACAATAGTTTCCTCTGCTTCTAGTTGGGCTTTAATTGCTTTTGCTTCTGCAATCATCTCAGCGTGAGCTTTTTCTTCAGATTTTTGTTTACCACGAAGTTCACCTACAGCTTGAGCAGTCGCTTCTTTGGCTAGATTCTTTTTGATAAGGAAGTTTTGCGCATACCCTGTTGGTACTTCCTTAATTTCGCCTTTTTTACCTTTTCCTTTAACATCTGCTAAAAAGATTACTTTCATTCTTCTTTCTCCTTTTCCTTTATTTCATTTAATACAATTTCTGTCAGTTTTTCACCTGCTTCTGACAAGGTTAAATCCTTAATTTGAGCTGCTGCTAAATTAAAGTGGCCTCCACCTCCCAGCTCTTCCATAATCCGTTGTACATTCAATTTACTACGACTTCGAGCTGAGATAGATATAAATCCTTGTGTATTCTTTGCAAGAACAAAACTCGCTTCAATACCTGACATGGCTAACATGGCATCTGCTGCCTTACTAATAACAACTGTGTCATAGCATTTCGAGTCCGTAGCCTCTGCTATCAATACATCTGAACCTAATTTACGCCCCTGTAAAATCAGTTCATTGACCTCACGATATTCTTCAAAATCTGTCGCAGCGATTTCTTGGATAGCAATACTATCACTTCCTCTCGTTCTGAGATAGCTAGCAACATCAAATGTCCGACTAGTCACTCGTGAGGTAAAATTTTTAGTATCCAGCATCATACCAGCCATTAAAACACTTGCTTGCATACGACTCAAACGATTTTTCTTAGAATTCTGGAACTGAATCAATTCTGTTACCAACTCACTGGCACTGCTTGCACCACTTTCGATATAAGTAATAACTGCATTATCTGGGAAATCCTGATCCCTTCGATGGTGGTCAATGACGATGGTTTGGGTAAATAAATCATAAAATTCTTTCGATAAAGTTAAAGCTGTCTTTGAATGGTCTACAAGAATCAACAAAGAACGATTGGTCACCATCCCCATTGCCTCCTTGACAGACAACAACTTCGTAACTCCTTCTTTTTCTAAGAATGAAATAGCACGTTCAATATCCGGAGACATTTGTTCTTCATCGTAAAGAGCATAGCTATTTTGAGTCACATTGCTGGCAAATAACTGCATACCTACAGCAGAGCCCAAAGCATCCATATCCAGATTTTTGTGACCAACTACAAAAACCTGATCTACACTTCTAATTTTATCTGAAATAGCTGTCATCATAGCGCGCGTACGTGTCCTTGTACGCTTAATTGACGCCGCAGATCCACCACCAAAATAAACGGGATTTTTCGTTTCGTCATTCTCCTTGACAACCACCTGGTCGCCACCACGCACTTCAGCCAAGTTCAAGTTGAGTAAAGCAACTTTCCCTATTTCATCATGATTTCCATCACCATAAGAAAATCCCATACTTAAGGTCAATGGCAACTGTCTCTGTTTCGACTCTTCTCTGAAAGCATCGATAACAGAAAATTTATCATTCATCAAGCCCTCAAGCACCGTATAGTCCGTAAACAGATAAAAACGATCCATACTCACTCGACGGGAAAACATGGCATATTTACCAGCAAATTCTGAAACAAAATTGGCTACAAAACTATTGATATGACTAATATCAGACTCCGATGTTTCATCTTCTAAATCATCATAGTTGTCAACGGAAACGATCCCAATAACAGGCCGACTCGTTACTAACTCAACAGTCGCTTCATATTCACCAGACACATCAAAGAAGTAAAGAACCCCAGACACCTTGTCCATATGAACCGAATAACGGGTCTCACCCAAGGTAGCATAAGAACCTGGGTTCCCCACAGAAGCCTTGATAATTGTTTGAATTAATGCCACATCAATCTCGCCCACTTCATTAGTCAAAATCAATTCAGCATAAGGATTAAACCATTCAACGTCACCTGACGACAAGTCTAATTTAATTACCCCAACAGGCATCTGTTCTAACAAGGTTGTCAAACTATCTTCAGCTTGGTGGTTTACATACTGGATTTGTTCTACTTCACTCCTTGAGTAGTAGTCTCTTTGATGGATGAATAGTAAAATATATGAACCCAAAATAAGTAGCAAAAGAAATAGCGTTACCAGTGTATTCGTTACAAAAACAAGTTGCACAGATAGCACTCCGAACGCCACTATTCCTAATATTAAGGGGAAAATAGGACTTACATAAAATTTTTTCATTCCAAACCTCTTGGCACCCATTATACCATAATAACCACCAAAAAGCGACTTTTTAAAAGTGTAATCAGTAATTCTATCAACTATAAGAAAAGGAAGGTTTACAATTCAGTAAACCTTCCTTTACACATATTGAAATTAAAATTCTTTAACTTCTAACAAACCAATTTCGCCATCCTCACGACGATAAATCACATTAGTTGTTTGATCTTCAACATCCACATAGATAAAGAAATCATGTCCCAACAAATCCATCTGTAGAATAGCTTCTTCCAAATCCATTGGTTTTAAATCAATTTGTTTTGAACGAACAACTCTAGACTGGACAACATTTGGATCTTCCACCAAGGCATCTGTAAATAATTGACTAGTTGCTACCTTGTTTTTATTTTTACGCTCAATTTTTGTTTTATTTTTACGAATCTGACGTTCAATTTTATCGGTTACAAGGTCAATTGAACCATACATATCTTGAGACACATCTTCTGCACGAAGAGTAATTGAGCCAAGCGGAATCGTCACCTCCACTTTAGCCGTTTTTTCACGATACACCTTCAAGTTAACTCGAGCATCCAACTCTTGTTCAGCTTGAAAATACTTTTCGATCTTTTCGAGTTTAGAAACTACATAATCACGAATTGCTTCTGTTACTTCTAGGTTTTCACCACGGATACTATATTTAATCATATGAGTACCTTCTTTCTAAACATTTTTGTTTTTCTGATTTCATTATAACGCTTTCATTTTATTTTTGCAAATTTTTTCCTCATCTTACAAGGGAAAAAGTTTTTACATCCTCAGCACCAGCTTCTTCCAGCAATTTCTTCACACGATTTATAGTTGTTCCTGTAGTATAAATATCATCTATAAGTAGGACTTTCTTAGGAATGCTGAATCCACTTTTAATAAAGAAAGGAAGTTCTGTCGTCAAGCGTTCTGAGCGACTTTTAGAAGAACTAGCTCTCTCTTCTCTTTTCTCTAATAAATCCAGATACTTGAAACCTGCTGCTTCAACTAAACCTTCAACCTGATTAAATCCTCTATCAAGCAATCTTTCAGGACTTAGGGGAATTACAACAAATTGATACTCTTTGTACTTTCTCAACTCCTCACTTAAAAATGAAGCGAAAACTTTTCTTAAAAGGAAGTCTCCATCAAACTTATACCGACTAAAAAAATCTTTCATAGCTTGATTGTAAGTAAAAATCGCTCTATGGGAGACCTCAATTCCCTCTTTACACCAAAGTTGACAATCTTGACACTTTGTTGACAATCCTATTTTCATACAGTTTGGACAGTGCTCTTCTCCAATTCTCTCAAAAGTAGAATCACAGTCTGAACAAAGACAAGAGTCATCATTCCTCAAAAGCAAGAGACTACTAAAAGTTAAAACAGTCTTCATTATCTGCCCACATAACAAACACTTCATAAGCCTGCCTCCTTGTTCATCTGCTGAATTTCCTTAATTGCCTTCTTGATCGAAGCATTTAATCCGTCATGAAAGAAAAGCAAATCTCCTGTCGGTCTATCCATACTTCGTCCAACTCGTCCACCAATTTGAATCAAACTGGACTTGGTAAACAGACGATGATTGGCCTCTACTACAAAAACATCCACACAAGGGAAGGTAACTCCTCGCTCCAAGATTGTCGTACTGATAAGTATTGTCAGTTCTCCATCTCGAAAAGCCTGCACTTGCTCTAATCGATCTTCTGTTACAGAAGAAACAAAACCCATTTTCTCATTTGGAAATTGCTCCTGTAAGATTTCTTTTAGCTGCTCCCCTTTTTTAATTTCTGATGCAAAAATGAGTAAAGGATAACCTGTCTTTCTCTGTTTCTCAATATAAGACTTTAACTTTGGTGACAAACGATTCTGATCCAAATAGCGATTAAAATCCGATAACCAAACTGGTTTAGGAATAATCAATGGATTCCCATGGAATCGTCTAGGCAAGCTCAGTCTTTTTAATTCTCCTAAACGGACTTTCCTATCTAATTCATCTGTCGAAGTCGCTGTTAAAAAGATTCTCAGCCCATTCTCCTTTACACTATTCTTGACAGCATGGTAAAGCGTTGGATTATCAACATAAGGAAAGGCATCTACTTCATCCACTATCAGTAAATCAAAAGCTTGATAAAATTTCAATAACTGATGAGTCGTCGCAACAACTAATGGTGTTCGAAAATAAGGTTCCGATTCTCCATGTAGGAGGGCTACCTCACAAGAAAAATCATTTTGCAGGCGCTTGTACAGCTCCAAACAAACATCTATGCGAGGACTGGCCAAACATACTGCACCACCTTCATCAATCACTTTAGCCACTACTTGATAAATCATTTCTGTCTTTCCAGCTCCTGTAACCGCATGAACTAAGGTTGGCTCCTGCTTGTCTACCGCTCGAATTAGTCCCTGTGATACCTTCTCTTGAAAAGGGGTTAATTGACCACGCCATTTAAGAACATCTTGCTTCAGAAAATCCTCCTGCGGAAAATAGTATAAATCTTGATCACTCCTGACACGCTTCATCAGTAAACACTCCCTACAATAGTAAGCACCGATGGGCAAATACCATTCATCTAAAATAGCACTATCACAACGTTGACAGAAAAGTTTCCCTTTCTCCTTTCTCATTGCTGGAAGTTTCTCTGCCAACTGACGTTCTTCTTCAGTTAATTCATTCTCCGTAAACAAACGACCGAGATAATTTGGATTTACTTTCATACTTCTTTATTCGTAAAAATCTAGCACTTTAGATAATTTTTTAGTACAATTAAATCATGGAATTTAGAACAATTAAAGAGGACGGTCAAGTCCAAGAAGAAATCAAAAAATCCCGCTTTATCTGTCATGCCAAGCGTGTTTATAACGAAGAAGAGGCTCGTGACTTCATTACCACCATCAAAAAAGAACACTACAAAGCGACGCATAACTGCTCTGCATTTATTATTGGAGAACGTAGTGAAATTAAACGTACAAGTGATGATGGTGAGCCCAGTGGTACTGCTGGCGTTCCCATGCTAGGGGTACTAGAAAATCACAACCTCACCAATGTCTGTGTGGTAGTGACACGCTACTTTGGTGGCATTAAACTAGGCGCTGGAGGACTAATTCGTGCTTACGCCGGCAGTGTTGCCTTAGCTGTCAAAGAAATTGGTATCATTGAAATAAAGGAACAGGTGGGCATTGCTATTCAAATGTCTTACGCTCAGTATCAAGAGTACAGTAACTTCCTTAAAGAACATAATCTCATGGAACTGGATACAAACTTTACAGATCAAGTCGATACAATGATTTATGTTGATAAAGAAGAAAAAGAAACTATTAAAGCTTCACTTGTGGAATTTTTTAATGGAAAAGTCACTTTAACTGATCAAGGTTTACGTGAAGTTGAGGTTCCTGTAAACCTAGTGTAAATAATAGATAATACAGTGTTTCACTGATATTTTCATCGCTACTTTAATTAGCAACATAAAAAGATGCTTGCCAAGACCTACTAGAAAATGAAGCAATTCAAAAAGAAAACGGATAGCGTTCTCCTTCACACCTATTTACTAGAATTAGCCTATCACAATCGCTTAAAAATTAATGGCTTAGACCTGTGATATAAAAAAATCCTATCACTTCGATAGGATTTCTATATTTTACAAATGGTATAGATAGCGTTATACTAGAGATATCTTATACAAAGAGGTATTCATATGTCTATTTATAACAACATTACTGAACTAATCGGTCAAACTCCGATTGTTAAACTCAACAACATTGTGCCAGAAGGTGCTGCAGATGTCTATGTAAAGCTTGAAGCATTTAATCCTGGTTCTTCTGTAAAAGATCGTATTGCTCTTAGCATGATTGAAAAAGCGGAACAAGACGGTATTCTAAAACCGGGTGCTACTATTGTTGAAGCAACAAGTGGAAACACTGGTATTGGACTTTCATGGGTAGGGGCTGCTAAAGGGTATAAAGTCGTTATCGTTATGCCTGAAACTATGAGTGTGGAACGACGTAAGATTATCCAAGCCTATGGTGCTGAACTCGTCCTTACTCCTGGTAGCGAAGGAATGAAAGGTGCTATTGCTAAGGCTCAAGAAATCGCTGCTGAACGTGATGGTTTCCTTCCTCTTCAATTTGACAACCCAGCAAATCCAGAAGTACACGAAAGAACAACAGGAGCTGAAATACTAGCTGCTTTCGGTAAAGATGGACTAGATGCCTTTGTTGCTGGAGTGGGTACCGGTGGAACGATTTCTGGTGTTTCTCATGCACTCAAATCAGCAAATTCAAACATTCAAGTTTATGCAGTGGAAGCTGATGAATCTGCTATTCTATCTGGTGAAAAACCTGGTCCTCACAAAATTCAAGGTATCTCAGCTGGATTTATTCCTGATACACTTGATACTAAAGCCTATGATGGTATCGTTCGCGTAACGTCAGATGATGCTCTTGCACTCGGCCGTGAAATTGGTGGAAAAGAAGGTTTCCTTGTAGGGATTTCTTCAGCTGCAGCTATCTACGGAGCCATCGAGATTGCCAAAAAATTAGGTACAGGTAAAAAAGTCCTTGCTCTAGCACCAGATAACGGTGAACGTTATCTCTCTACAGCACTCTATGAATTTGAAGTTTAGTCTCCTAAATACAATTGGCCCTTATTATAGGGCTTTTTATTTTTACCTTGAAAATAGGAAGTTCTCCCTATAAGGATCGACTGCATAGAAAAAAGGAAGCAAATTTACTTCCTTTCTATAATTAGTTATTCAAGGCTGCTGCCATTGTAGCTGCAACTTCAGCTTCAAAGTCGTTTGCAGCTTTCTCAATACCTTCACCAACTTCAAAGCGAGCGAACTCAACTACTGAAGCGTTAACTGATTCAAGGTATGCTTCAACTGTCTTGCTGTCATCCATGATGTAAACTTGTGCAAGAAGTGTGTAAGCTTGGTCAACTTTAGTGTTGTCAAGCATGAAGCGATCCATTTTACCTGGGATGATTTTATCCCAGATTTTTTCTGGTTTGCCTTCTGCAGCCAACTCAGCTTTGATGTCAGCTTCAGCTTGAGCAATCACTTCATCAGTCAATTGAGATTTTGATCCATACTTCAAGTGTGGAAGAGCTGGTTTGTTAACCATTGCACGGCTTTCGTTATCTTGGTCGATAACGTGGTTCAATTGTGCCAACTCATCTTTAACAAATTGCTCATCCAATTCTTTGTATGAAAGAACTGTTGGTTTCATAGCAGCGATGTGCATTGAAATTTGTTTAGCAAGTGCTTCGTCTCCACCTTCGATTACAGAGATAACACCGATACGTCCACCGTTGTGTTGGTATGCTCCGAAGTGTTGTGCATCTGTTTTTTCAATCAAAGCAAAGCGACGGAATGAGATTTTCTCTCCGATAGTTGCTGTTGCAGATACGTATGCGGCTTCAAGAGTTTCACCTGAAGGCATTGTCAAAGCAAGAGCTTCTTCGTTGTTAGCTGGTTTTCCTTCAACGATTGCTTTAGCTGTTGCGTTTACCAACTCAACAAATTGAGCGTTTTTCGCAACGAAGTCAGTTTCAGCATTTACTTCAACAACTGCTGCAATGTTACCGTCAACATAAACACCAGTCAAACCTTCTGCAGCAACACGGTCAGCTTTCTTAGCTGCTTTTGCCATACCTTTTTCGCGAAGCAATTCAATCGCTTTTTCGATATCGCCTTCCACTTCAACCAATGCTTTTTTAGCGTCCATAACACCAGCACCAGATTTTTCACGCAACTCTTTTACAAGTTTAGCTGTAATTTCTGCCATTTTGATTCTCCTATATTTTTTAAAAATAGGAGAGCCGGGCTAAGCCCCGCCCTCCTAGGTAATTACTATTTGTATAAATTAAGCGTTGTCGCCTTCTACAACTTCAACGATTTCTTCAATTGAATCTGCTTGAGTTTCTGAAGCTGCAAATTCTGCTTCAACTGCTACTGCATCCTCACCTTGACGTCCTTCGATGATAGCGTCAGCCAATTTAGCTGTAATCAATTTAACAGCTCGGATAGCGTCATCGTTAGCTGGGATGATTACATCGATATCATCTGGATCAGTGTTTGTGTCAACCATCGCTACAACTGGGATTCCCAATTTTTTAGCTTCTTTAACAGCGATTTGCTCTTTATGTGGGTCAACTACGTACATCACATCTGGGATACGAGGCATATCTTCGATACCACCCAAGAATTTTTCAAGACGTGCACGTTGTTTGTTAAGAAGTGCAACTTCTTTCTTAGGAAGAACTTCGAAAGTTCCATCTTCTTCCATACGTTTGATTTCTTTCAAACGAGCGATACGTTTTTGGATTGTTCCCCAGTTTGTAAGAGTTCCACCCAACCAACGGTGGTTGATGAAGTATTGACCTGAACGTACTGCTTCTTCAGCAACTGCATCAGCTGCTTGTTTCTTAGTACCAACGAACAATACAACTGCATCGTTAGCTGCCGCATCACGCATGAAGTCGTATGCTTGGTCAGCGTATTTTACAGTTTGTTGCAAGTCGATAACGTGGATTCCGTTACGCTCTGTAAAGATGTATTTAGCCATCTTAGGGTTCCAGCGACGAGTTTGGTGACCAAAGTGTACACCAGCCTCAAGAAGTTGTTTCATTGAAATTACTGCCATGAGTATTTCTCCTTTTTGTTTTTTCCTCTTCTTGACTTCAACTTGCAAAACGACCCAAGGGCAACTGCTTCACAATTCATCAAGAATGAGTATTATCGTTCACACGACAATTTTCATTTTACCATACTTTTCCAACATTTTCAAGCTATTTTGATATAATTTTTAATAGGGATTGTCCCTGGTAAAATCTGAAAAAGAGGGCTCTATTCGAGTCCCTCTCTCTAATTAGTCTGCATAAATATATGTCACAAAACCTTCAGAAGTCGTTGTTGGATTGAACCATCCACGGTGATTTCCAATTGTACGATTACCTGCATAATTTGATTCTGATACTTGAATACTTGTTGATGATGAAACAGCTGTAACTACTGCTACGTGTCCATATCCACCATCATTCCAACATGCAATCGCACCAACTTGAGGTGTTGAACCTGTACGGAATCCTGCAGCAGCTGCGCTTGTAGCCCACTGTGCTCCATTACCCCAATAGTCTCCAGCCCAAGGTGCTAATGTTTTAACTCCCCATGTACATTCTCCAATTGGATAACTTGAAGCATTTGTACTGTATGTTGGACGTTGTTTAACTGCTACAGGAGTATATGTTGTTGATTCCGAAGAAGCTACAGCTTGAACCTGTGCTGCAAATGTCGTATTTCCAGAAGCAACAACTGTTTGTTGTTGGCTTGCTTGTTTTGCTTTATAAGCTGCTTCTGCCTCTGCTGCTGCCTTTGCTGCCGCTACTGCTTCTGCTTTTTTCTCTAGCAAACTTGCTTTTTCATCTTCTGCTGTCGCTTTTTCAGCAGCAAGATTTAATTCTGCAGCTTTCAACTCAGCTTGTTTTGTTGTTAGAGCTTGAGCATCATCAGACAACTTCTGTTGATTTGCAATAACTGTATTAATTGCGTCATTGTTTGCCACTTGCTTCTCAGAAATTGCTTTTTTATCTGCTTTTTGTTGTTCCAACATTTTGTTGTTAGCAGATACAATTTCATTCATTGCTGCAACACGTGAAATAGCTTCTGTAATTGATTTTGAGTTTACGATTGTATTAATGTAGCTAGTTGCAGCTCCATTTGTTTGAGCACTACGAGCTTGCTTTTCCAAAGAATCATTACGAGACACAATATTTTTAGAAAGTTCTGTAATCTCATTCTCAAGTTTTTTAGATTCTGCTTGTAATCTATCATTTTCAGCTTGCAAGTTAGATTGCTCAGCTTGAATAGCTGATACTTGCTCCTGAATTTGGTCAACTTGTTTTTGGGCTTCTTGTTGTTGTGCTGTTAAGTTACTAATTTTATTATCTTGAGCAGCAATTTTGTCATCAGTCGTTTCTGCATGCGCAGTTGTTAAAACAGCTACTTGAGAAACCATTACTGTACTTAATAAAAGTGACGCTAAGATTTTTTTCTTCATATTACGTAGATACTCCTTCTTTTAAAGACAATAATAGTATACCAAAAAAAGGCCTAATGAATATTACGCCTTTGTTACATTTTTGTTTCTTTCTTATAGATAATATCTTTCAAAAATAAACTGAAAAATAAGCATCCACGCAAGATTTAAAATCATGGATGGTACTAGGCTATAAACGATAAAAATCGGCAGACTATCTAGAGTTAAACCTACCGCTAATGCAAAGAGATAAGCTCCCATATCAAATAGAAAACTCATAACAATCATAGCCAAGATTCTTGTCCAACGATTCAATAAAATAACACTATTCAATTTATGAAGAAAGGCTCCCAATAAGATAAATAAGAGAGTTGCAATCCCTATTAGATGGAAAAAGTAAACATCGTAAACCAAGCCTATCACAAAACAATAGACTAGGTAGAGATACTCTGATACTTCTATCGTCTCAAATAAGAGAAATAAAAACAGAAAATGACTAGCCAAATGTACATGGGGGAAAAATGAGCCCAGAAGCTGGCTAATATGGGCGTCAATTAGAACAAAGAAAGGAAGCAATAAAAACACTCCAACCCGCTTCAACTGTCTCATCATGAATTCCCCACTAATTCTATCACATCCACATTATGAGTATCTGCACTCAATTTAACAGTTACTTCTCGTGTCAAATAGTCTGTACTATGCGTTGTGGCAACCACTTCACCAACAGGAATATCCGCAACGTTAAAGTTTCCTAATCCACCCGTTGTCACCTTATCGCCTGTACTAATATCGCTATTACTATTTAATTGACTAATTTTAAGAACTTCATTTTCCTTGTCGTAGCCAACAATAATTCCATAAATTGTGGTAGTGCCGTGTTGAATTTTAACAGAAATCTTATCAGCATTTTCCGTATTAGTCAGAAGGTTGACTATAGTAGAGTTCTCCTCTACTTTTGAAACACTCCCAATCAAGCCACCATTTGCAATAGCTAACATGTTCTCAGAAGCCCCTTTTGATTTACCTACATCTAAGGTCAATTCCTGCTTCCAAGATACCGGAGAACGCATAATAACATCTGCTGCCAAAGTCTTTGTAGCTTGCAACTTGGACTTCATACCAAGCAGTTGACGCAATTGTTCATTTTCTGTCTTTAAACTTTCCGCCTCATTTGATTTCACTTCTAATTGGTAAATCTGTTTCTTCAAACTTTCATTTTCATTATATGTTCGTGTCAAATGAGCCAAATCTGATTTGACAGAATCAAACCACTGAAAAGGTTTTTGTACAACTCTATCAACCAATGAGATTCCATCTCCTAATTTTGTCACAATTGTACTTGAATAAGTCGTCGCTAAGAGAGCTGACACAAGCAGAACAGTGACAAAAACAATAATGACATATTTTGATTTTTTAAAACGGTTCATATCCCTACCTTTATATCAAAAACTGTTACAGTAACTTTTTTATCGATTCCTGAAATCTACTAAGATTTTAAGAAAAATAAACAACAACCAAGTACGAGAACAACAAGAATGGTCAGCGTATCCTTTCGAGTCCATTTCAATTGTCTGTATTGACTTCTGCCTTTTCCACCCTGATAACCACGCGCTTCCATGGCGATAGCCAAGGAATCTGCACGTTTTAAACTTGTCGCAAAAAGAGGAATCAAAATGGGAATCATCGCCTTTACTTTTTGAACGATGCTTCCTTCACCAAAATCCACTCCACGTGCTTTCTGCGCATTCATAATCCGCGTCGTATCATCCATCAAGGTTGGGACAAAACGCAAACTCATAGACAGCATCAAACCAATTTCATGAACTGGAACTTTCACACGCTTTAAAGGCGCTAACAAAGCTTCGACAGCTGATGCCAAACTTAAGGGCATGGTCGTTAAGGTTAACAAAGTTGAAAAGAGAATAATCAATACAAAACGACAAAAAATAATCCCAGCTTGTTGCAAAGCATAATCCGTGATTCTCACAAACGAAAACTCAAATAAAACATTCCCATTAGAAATGAAAAAAAGTTGAAAAATAGTTGTGAAGGCAATCAAGAAAAACATAGATTTCAAGCCCTGAATAAAGAATGAAAGAGATACTCCGGACAAGGCAATAAAGATCCCTGTCGCTATAAAAAGAATTAAATTCGTCAAGGGATTATTAGCCCAAAAAACGATTAAAATCAGTAGCATCATAGCCAGTAATTTGCTACGTGGATCCAACCGGTGAACAATCGAATCTCCTGGAATATAACGCCCCAAAATCATACTATCCATTTAGCGACTCCTTGAACTCCTCTATCTTAATCGGTAATCGTTTAAATGATACGCCTCTATCAGCCAATCGTTTACAAAAGGCCGTAATTTTAGGTACTCCCAACTGCACTTCTTCCATAAAGACAACATCTTGAAAGACATCACTTGGTTTACCAAACTTAACTAAACGTCCCTTTTCCATTACATAGACTTGGTTCGCATATTCAGCAACATCATCCATCAAATGCGTTACCAAGACAATGGTCATCCCTGACTGGTGGAGTTTTTTGAACAAATTCATCAGCTCTTTTCTTCCCAGAGGATCTAGGCCTGCTGTGGGCTCATCTAAGACTAATATGGCTGGTTCCATGGCAAGTATGCCTGCAATGGCGACACGTCTCATTTGTCCACCTGATAGCTCAAACGGACTGCGATCAAAAAGTGATTCATCAATTCCAACAAGAGCCAGTTTCTCACGCGCAATCTTCACAGCATCTTCTTCAGAAACACCAAAATTTTGCGGTCCAAAAGCAACGTCTTTCAAAACCGTTTCTTCAAAAATCTGATTTTCAGCAAACTGAAATACCAAGCCAACCTGTTTTCTAATTTGACGAATATCTTTGTTTTTAGAAGTCGAAGTGATTAAGGTATCAAAAACTCGCACACTCCCTTGACTTGGAACCAATAAACCATTTAAAAGTTGTAAAATAGTTGATTTGCCACTACCTGTGTGGCCAATTAAAGCCGTATAAGAACCATCTTCAATCGTCAAAGAAACATCCGACAAAGCTGTTGAAGCTAAGGGAGTCCCTTCTTGATATGTAAAACTCACATTTTCTAGAGCAATTCCCATAGCTTATCCTCTAGCTCACTTTCTGTCAAATAATTTTCAGGTAAATCATAGCCATTCTGACTCAAAGAATGTTTTAATTGATTAGCAAAAGGATCGTCTAATCCAATTTGATCTAAATCATTTCGAGAGAAAAGTTCTCTTGGACTACTAGTTGATTCAATCGACCCTTTTTTCATGACCAATACGCGGTCACTCATGGCAACTTCTTCCAAATCATGTGTAATGGAAATGACCGTCATATCATAGTCTTTTCGAATTCCTTTTACTGTCTCAATCAGTTCTCTACGCCCCTCAGGATCCAACATACTCGTTGCTTCATCTAGAATTAGAATAGCTGGTCTTAGGGCTACAACACCTGCAATGGCCACACGTTGCTTTTGGCCACCTGATAGACGCGCTGGCTCTCTCTTTTTAAAGTCTAACATGCCAACCAAATCCAGAGCTTCTTCCACTCTCTTTTTCATTTCTTGACGAGAAAGTCCCTGATTTTCCAAACCAAAGGCAACATCATCTTCAACAGTCGCTCCAACAAATTGATTGTCTGGATTTTGAAAAACCATACCGATTTGACGACGTATATTCCAAACATTTTCCTCAGTCAGCAGTTGGCCATCAATTACAATCTCTCCGGATTCTGCTTCCAGTAAGCCATCAATTAAGCGAACCGTCGTTGATTTACCACTACCATTATGCCCTACAATCGAAAGCCATTCTCCACGTTTCACGTGAAACGTAATATCCTTCACATCATAGTATTCCTGACTTTCCTTATAACGAAAAGAAAGATTTTTTACATCAATTACTGATTTCATTTCGAACCAAATGTCCCTTTAAATATATAGGCACTACCCTTGAAATAATCATAGCCAGAGTAGATAGTGAAAAACAAGGCTACATAAAGTAGAACTTGACCAATCAAAGTCCAATGTAATAGCAAGAAAATAATGGCAAACATCTGACTGAAAGTTTTAATTTTTCCAGGCATTGCTGCTGCTAAAACTGTCCCGCCAGTTTCAACCAATAAAAGCCTTAAACCTGTCACAGCTAACTCACGACAGATAATCACTGCAACAATCCAAGCCGGAGCTATACCTAACTCAATCAACATAATAAAAGCCGACATAACTAGTAACTTATCCGCCATAGGATCTGCAAATTTACCGAAATTACTGACCACATTCCATTTACGAGCTAAATATCCATCTAAATAGTCGGTAATACTGGCAACAGCAAAGATAATAGCTGCCACTATATGACTCTCTATCGAATTTCCTATCGTTAGAATAAAGATAAAAATAGGTATAAAGAGAATTCGACCTATTGTTAAGAGATTGGGAATTTGTTCTTTTTTCATTCGTTTTTCCTTAATTTTTAGTAAAGGTTACAGTGATTTGTCCAGTCTGAGCTGTTAATTTCGATAAATCAACAGTCTGATTATCTACTGTCAAAGCAACACCTTTTACAACACCTAACGTAATTGTTACAGGACTTTTAGTTGCAACTGTTGTTTCCGCACTTTTCTTCTCTGGCGATAAGGTTACACCGCCCTCAAGTTCGCTTTCTGAAACGCTGACCCAACTTGTAACATCTGAAACTGCCAATTGCAATTTAACTGTTTCCTTACTTGTCTTATAAGCGATTTCTACATGATTTCCTTCGCCTGATACACTTATAGCTGATTCTATACTAGAAGAACTGCTAGATGAACTACTACTCGAGGAGTGGGGAACAGAGCTAGTTGAACTTATTGAACTTGTTGATTGAACCACACTGTAATTAGAAAGAGAAGGCCCCTCTGGTTGAGTTTGAATATAGTTCCAAACATAATAGGTCACAAAAATTAAAATCGATAAAGCAAAAAGGATAAAATAAAATAAAGGTAAAAATGATGTTTTTTTCTTATTTTTCTTACTTGAACGTCTGCGCCCTGTCAACTCATCTTCATCAACATCCACTTCCTCATAAGTAATCATACTCCCAGAATCATAAGCATCCAAAACAATTTGGTCATCTAACTCAACAGCCCATGCATATTTTCTCAAGAAAGAACGCGTGTAAAAAGGACTTGGAAGTTGATCGAAATCGTCTGCTTCCATTGCTTCCAACATATCTAACTGGATTTCTGTCTTTTTCTGCAATTCATCTAAACTCAATCCCTGATTGATTCTAGCTAATCGTAAAACCTCTCCAATTGTTTTTTTTCTCATACTTGTCATCCCTTCTTTCTAGTGTCTATTATGATAGGTTACTACGATGGGAATATTGTAAAATCAACTATGTCACCATCATCTATTAAATGATGTCCAGCATCAAGGACATCCTCTAAAGTAATTTCCTGTAAAATCTTTGGTAAATCAAAAATTGTCTCACCATGTTCAAAAGCATCATATTGCGTTGCAATAAATTCAAGAGAGTTCATGCTACTGAAAAATTCTCCAAACATCTCTCTTTTGATAATATCTAAATGATCCTCTGTAATATCTAAATCCTTTGTAAAATTACGAATGGCCTTCCTAAATTGATGAGATAAAGCAACTGGCTCTTTCGCATCCATTGTCAACATAACAAAATGAAAGCGACTTGTAACTTCAACTTCAAGAGATAAGGATGTGTCAATTTTACCTGATTCATATAATTTTTGAAAACGATCCGAAGTCCAACCAAACATCATTGCAAACAATAATTTTAATAAAATATGATGTCGATAGCAATCCGCCTCAGCAACTTCTCGCTTACCTCTAACTCCAATCGCTAGTTTGGGAGAAGATACTTCCATTCTCATACTGTCTGTTTGCTTTACAGCCTGTAAAACAATTTTTTCTCTTACTACTTCCTGAACATCTAAATCTTCCAGTTCTTTTCTTTCAAAATAGTCCTGTACTTGATCCACATCAAAATTACCAACTAAAAACAGAGACATGTTTACAGGTTTGTAAAACCTTGTAAAATTTTCTTGCAAATTAGTTAGATTGATTTGGGCAATGGACTCCTCACTTCCAACTATATCAGTTGCTAAAGGTGTGTCAGGATACAAATTCGCTAAAGTTGAAAAGAATAAACACGAATCTGGATCATCTTGATACATTTCTCGTTCTTGCTGAATAATATCCTGCTCTCTTAAAATGGAATCTTCAGTAAAATGTGCTGATGTTACCAATTCATCAAGTAACTCTAAATTTTCTAAAAAATGATCCGTTGCTGAAAAAAGATAACTTGTTTTTGTAAAGCTTGTAAAGGCATTACTATCTGCACCTAGACTCGTAAAAGCTGACATCAAATCGCTAGAATCTTTTCTCTCAAACAATTTATGTTCAAGAAAATGAGCAATTCCTGCAGGATATTGTTTTACATCTCCGTCAACTTCTGTGACAAGCGTATCTACCGAACCAAACTGTACAGTTACACTCCCGTAAACCTCTTTAAATTCCTTTTTAGGTAAAAGAGCAACTGTCAATCCATTTGACAAACGAGTTCGATAAACCATTTCTTTTACAGCTGGATAGTATTTTTCTTCAAAAACAACCTTTGTCATTCTATTCCTTCCATAAAGTAAATCGCCTGTAGTTTCACATTATTAGCTGCTCTACAAATAGCATCTTTGTCAACTTGCTCGAGATTTGCAATCCAACTTTTAAAGTCTGCTGAGGATTTTCCAAGTAAGGCATTTTGATAAGTACGTTCAATCAATGAACCTTGATTATCTTGAGAAAGTAATAAAGACCGACGAATCATTTCTTTGGTCTGCTCTAACTCAAGTTCTGTAAAATATCCTTTTTTTAAATCAAGCAGTTGATTATTCATCATTTTACGAGCCTGGTTCCGATTTTCTCGATCGATACCAGCATATATCCTCAAGAATCCACTAAATAAATCGAGCTGACTTGAAATAGTATAAGCCAATCCAGCATTTTCACGGACATTTGTAAATAGTTTAGAGTGAGCAAATCCACCCAGTAAACCATTCATTACAATCATGGGTAAATGTTGCTCATCGCCATATTCAGAAGGGCAATGATAACCTAATTCCAAAATGGATTGTCCCACATTTTTCCGAACCATACCTTCTTGCAGGATATTGGAATAAGGCTGACAATACTGAACCGTCACATCTCCTTCTCGACCTTTAAAGCCAAATGATTCTAATACATTTTGAATTTCAACTTCATTAAAATCACCTAGGAAAAAGAAATCGATTCGATCATTGGCCAAAAATTCTTGGAAACAAGAATAAGAACTTTGTGGAGTTTCATCTAAAATACGATTTCGTAAATCACTATATTCCAATTGGAGACGTTCATCATGAAAAAACAATTTATCCAATTCTTTATGTGCAAAATAAAAAGAATCATCCATATCAGCTGCTAAACTTGCTAGCAATTGCTTTTTCTCAATTTCAAATAAGGACGGATCAAATCCATTATCAACTAGCATGGGTGAAAAAAGAGTTTCTTTTACTAGTTCCAAAATCTGAGAAGTTAGCACATTTTTCCTACTTAAAAACTCATCACGAACATAGGTAAATGTCAATTCTACAATATGACTTTGCCCTCTTCTGAAACAATTAGTTGACATATCTGTGCCGTATAGACTGGCTAAATGTCTCCTCAAATCTTGAGAAGTGGGGTACATCTGATTAGCAGTCTCTAGCATACTCGCACTCAACATGCGACCTGCAATCGTATCAAGGGACAATGGAGCGGTAAAACGCACGGCGATTTTGTTCGTTTTAAACTTTTTTGATTGGATAAAATGTGTTGAAATTCCATGCACTAACTCCATGATTTACCTCCTTATATACAGACTTCTATTATATCACGAAAACCTGAAATTTTCTTGTTCTCTGTAACACTTTTGAAATAAAAATCGCTTACATTTCTCCCTATTTCTCTCACTATTTTTAGGAAAATATGGTATAATACCAAAGATTGAGGTGAATTATGGAATACAAATTATTTGAAGAATTTATTACCCTCCAAGCACTACTCAAAGAACTTGGAATTACACATAGCGGAGGAGCTATCAAATCATTTCTCTCTGAACATTCTGTTTACTTTAATGGGGAATTAGAGAGTCGTCGCGGTAAAAAACTTCGTATTGGCGATAAAATTGACATCCCTGACATGAATATTGACATCTTGTTGACACGACCTACTTCTGAGGAGCAAGATGAATACCAAGCTGATAAAGTTGAAAAAGAACGAATCACTAAACTCGTCAAAGAGATGAATAAGGGAGTAAAAAAAGACAAATCGAAACCTGCTTCATCACCAAAAAGCAAACAAGCTCCGCGATTCCCTGGTAGATAATCATGTGGCTACAACACCTATCTCTCAAGACTTTTCGTAACTATAAAGAGACGAAAATAGACTTTAATCCTAAATTAAATGTCTTTTTAGGACGCAATGCGCAAGGTAAAACAAATATGTTAGAGGCTATCTATTTTTTAGCCTTAACGCGTAGTCATCGAACTCGAACAGATAAAAATCTCATTCATTTTGATGAGGAACAGCTTCATCTTTCAGGTCTTGTTCAGAAAAAAAATGGAGCCATTCCTCTCGAAATTGAACTAACACAAAAAGGGCGTGTGACAAAAGTTAATCATTTAAAACAGGCACGCCTTTCAGATTATGTCGGACATATGAATGTTGTCTTATTTGCTCCTGAAGATTTACAACTAATTAAAGGAGCACCTTCAGTTCGACGAAAATTTATTGATATGGAGCTTGGACAAATTAAACCAATCTATTTATCAGATTTAACCAATTATAACCATATTCTTAAGCAAAGAAATACCTATTTAAAATCAGCTCAAACAATAGATGAAACCTTCCTTTCAGTACTAGATGATCAGCTAGTTGATTATGGATGTCGTGTAATGAATCACCGCTTAGATTTTATTAAAAAACTAGAGCATTTTGGCCGTAAGAAACATTTTGAACTTTCTAATCAGATTGAAGAACTGTCAATATCCTATCAATCTTCTGTAAAGCCAATTGACAAAGCAGAGTTATCAGAATCTTTCAAAATTGCTTTAGAAAAAAGTAGGTCCAGAGATTTATTTAAAAAGAATACTGGTGTTGGGCCTCATCGAGATGATATTTCTTTTTATATAAATGAGATGGATGCTAGTTTCGGAAGTCAAGGCCAACATCGTAGTCTCGTCCTTTCTATAAAATTAGCAGAAATCGAATTAATGGAAAGTATTACTACAGAATCTCCGATATTATTGCTTGACGATGTTATGAGTGAACTTGACAACACTAGACAGTTAAAATTATTAGAAACGATTTCTCATTCAATCCAAACCTTTATCACAACAACAAGCTTAGATCATCTTCAAAATCTGCCAGAAAATCTAAGTATCTTCACTATTCAGGATGGTAAAGTTACTGTAAATGAAAATTGACAACATTTTAAAAGAACTCCTGTTTTTACTGGAGTTCTTTTCATTTTTTTACATAGAATAATTTGGTGCCTCATTAGTAATTTGTACATCATGAGGATGGCTCTCTTTCAAACCAGCACCAGACATTTCAATAAATTGAGCATTATCGTGTAGTTCTTTAAGGTTAGCTGCACCACAGTAACCCATACCAGAACGAATACCACCAATCATTTGGAAGACAATATCAGCTGCAGCACCTTTATAAGCAACACGACCTTCAATTCCTTCTGGAACGAGTTTGTTTGCTTCATTGACAGAACCTTGGAAGTAACGATCGCTTGAACCTTTCTTCATAGCAGCAATTGATCCCATACCACGATAAGTCTTGAACTTACGTCCTTGGAAGATTTCAGTTTCGCCTGGAGCTTCATCAGTTCCAGCAAACATTGATCCAAGCATAACTGCATTTCCACCTGCAGCAAGGGCTTTTACAATATCTCCAGAATACTTGATTCCACCGTCAGCAATGATCGTTTTACCATATTCACGCGCAACAGCTGCAGCATCATAGATAGCTGTTACTTGTGGAACACCAACACCAGCAATCACACGAGTAGTACAGATAGAACCTGGTCCAATACCAACCTTGACAACGTCTACACCTGCTTCATAAAGGGCACGTGCACCTTCAGCAGTAGCAATATTTCCAGCAATCAAAGTACGATCTGGGAAATGAGCACGAATCTCAGCAATTTTACGCAAAACACCTGCAGAATGACCATGTGCAGTATCAATAACAATCGCATCCGCTCCTGCTTCAAAAAGAGCCTCTGCACGTTCAAATGTATCTGAAGTAACACCTACTGCACCTGCAACTAGTAGACGACCAAACTCATCTTTAGCAGCATTTGGAAACTCAATAACTTTTTCAATATCTTTGATAGTAATCAAACCAGAAAGACGACCTTCTTCATCTACCAAAGGAAGCTTTTCAATACGGTGTTCTTGAAGAATACTCTCAGCTGTTGCAAGATCTGTACCCACAGGAGCAGTAACAAGATTTTCACTAGTCATATGATTTGAGATTGGTTGGTTATAGTCTGAAATAAAACGAAGATCTCGGTTTGTCAAAATACCAACTAATTTACGATTTTCAAGTGTTTCAACAACTGGAACACCACTGATACGGTAACGTCCCATAAGCTCATCAGCTTCAGCAATTGTATGTTCAGGTGTCAAGAAGAACGGATCAATAATAACTCCATTTTCAGAACGTTTTACCTTGCGAACTTCTTCTGCTTGTTGAGAAATTGACATGTTTTTATGGATAACTCCGAGACCGCCTGCACGAGCAATAGCAATGGCCATTTGACTCTCTGTTACTGTGTCCATAGCAGCGGTAATAATTGGGATATTTAAAGTCAAATTATCTGCCAATTTAGTTGTTAAATCTGCATCGTTAGGCAACACATGACTTTCAGCTGGAATAAGCAATACATCATCAAAGGTAAAACCTTTTTTCAAAAATTTAGTGTCCCAATTAGACATTCGAAGTTTCCTCTTTTCTTTATTTTTGAGCTTGACTCTTTTTATATTGTATCTATCATACCATTCTATAAAAATTTGTCAAATGTTACAGGGGTAAATAAAAAACTATCTTTTCTTCGAGATAGAAATGATAGTTTCTTGTAAAATAAACTTAGTTAAAGTAATGAAGTCCCATTGCCCCTTTAACCTCAGATAGGGTTTGACCCGCAACTTCACGCGCTCTTTCACTACCTTTTTGAAGCATATTATAAACTTCTCCCATATCCTTAGCAAATTCGATACGGCGCTCACGAATAGGACCCAGTTCACGTTCTAATATTTCAAGTAAATAACGCTTGGTCTTCACATCACCAAGACCACCTCGTTGATAATGTTCTTTCATGTCAGCGATTTCTTGAGCATCTTCTGGACGACCAAAAACATCTAGATAATGGAAAACCATATTTCCTTCAATTTTACCTGGATCCTCAACACGAATATGATCTGGATCTGTATACATACTCATTACTTTTTTACGCAAAGTATCCGCATCATCAGCTAAATAAATACCATTATTGAGTGATTTAGACATTTTAGCATTTCCATCTAAACCAGGCAAACGCCCTGCTCTCTCATTTTCTGGATAAATACCTTCCGGCTCTACCAAGACATCACAGTTATATGCATTATTAAAAGAACGAACAATCTCGCGAGTTTGCTCAATCATTGGTTTTTGGTCTGTCCCAACAGGAACATAGTTAGCCTTGAAAGCTGTAATGTCAGCTGCTTGAGCTATTGGATAGACTAAGAATCCTGTCGGAATGCTTTCTCCAAATCCTTTCTGAGCAATTTCTGTCTTAACAGTTGGATTACGCTCCAAACGTGCTAATGACACCAAATTCATATAATACATAGACAACTCAGCTAATTCTGGAATTTGGCTTTGAATAAAGATAGTTGATTTACTTGGATCCAATCCAACTGCAAGATAATCCAAAGCCACATTTCCGATAGACTCTACAATAGTTTGAGGATCTTTGGCATGATCTGTCAAGGCTTGTTGGTCAGCCAAGAACACAAACATATCATACTTATCCTCTTCCTGTAATAATACTCGATTTTTGAGACTTCCAACATAATGTCCAATATGCAATTTTCCTGTTGGACGGTCTCCTGTTAAAATAATGGGTTTAGTCATTTTATTCTCCTTCGATATGGTCCCTTCAATTATAGCATTTTTTTAATGAAATAACCGTAATTTATCAAAATAAATCAGCCTTGCTATTTACAGATTTCTGTAAAGTGTGCTGTAAATTTAATTTACACAAAATTGACAGATAAAAATTTGAATATTTCCGTATTTTCTAGTAGAATAAATATATTACACATATAGGAGAAAAACATTGCTTACAGTATCTGATGTTTCACTACGTTTTAGTGATCGCAAACTTTTTGATGATGTCAATATCAAATTTACAGAAGGAAATACTTACGGATTAATTGGTGCTAATGGTGCCGGAAAATCAACCTTTTTAAAAATTTTAGCTGGAGATATCGAACCTACTACTGGTCACATCTCTCTTGGTCCAGATGAACGTCTCTCTGTTCTTCGTCAAAATCACTTTGACTATGAAGATGAACGTGCCATTGATGTTGTTATCATGGGAAATGAAAAACTTTATAGCATCATGAAAGAGAAAGATGCCATCTACATGAAGGAAGATTTCTCAGATGAGGACGGAGTCCGTGCTGCCGAACTTGAAGGAGAGTTTGCCGAGCTTGGAGGCTGGGAAGCAGAAAGTGAAGCCTCTCAACTCCTTCAAAACCTAAATATCCCAGAAGAATTGCACTATCAAAATATGAGTGAATTGGCTAACGGTGAGAAAGTAAAGGTTCTCCTAGCCAAAGCACTTTTTGGTAAACCAGATGTCCTTCTTTTGGACGAGCCTACCAACGGTTTAGACATCCAATCTATTACTTGGTTAGAAGACTTCTTGATTGACTTTGATAACACCGTTATCGTAGTATCCCACGACCGTCACTTCTTAAACAAAGTATGTACTCACATGGCCGACCTTGACTTTGGAAAAATAAAACTCTATGTCGGAAACTATGACTTCTGGAAGGAATCTTCTGAACTCGCTGCTAAATTGCTAGCAGACCGTAATGCCAAAGCAGAAGAAAAAATTAAACAATTGCAAGAGTTCGTTGCTCGTTTCTCTGCTAATGCTTCTAAATCAAGACAAGCAACATCACGTAAGAAAATGCTTGATAAAATTGAACTTGAAGAAATTGTGCCATCTAGTCGTAAATATCCATTTATCAACTTTAAAGCGGAACGTGAAATTGGTAATGACCTCTTGACAGTGGAAAATCTAACTGTAAAGATTGATGGTGAGACTATTTTAGATAACATCAACTTTATCTTGCGTCCAGGTGATAAGACAGCGCTTATTGGACAAAATGACATCCAAACGACTGCATTAATTCGTGCAATCATGGGGGACATTGACTATGAAGGAACTGTCAAGTGGGGAGTAACTACTAGCCGTTCTTACTTGCCAAAAGATAACTCGGCAGATTTTGCAGGAGGAGAGTCAATCCTTGACTGGTTGCGTCAATTCGCAAGTAAAGAAGAAGATGACAATACTTTCCTACGTGGCTTCCTCGGCCGTATGCTCTTCTCTGGAGATGAGGTTAACAAACCTGTAAATGTCTTGTCAGGGGGAGAAAAAGTTCGTGTCATGCTTTCAAAACTCATGCTCTTAAAATCAAATGTCCTTGTACTTGATGATCCAACCAATCACTTGGACTTGGAATCTATCTCAAGCTTGAATGATGGATTGAAAAACTTTAAAGAATCAATCATCTTTGCCAGCCATGACCACGAGTTTATTCAAACTCTAGCCAACCATATCATTGTCTTGTCTAAAAATGGCGTCATTGACCGTATCGATGAAACCTATGATGAATTCCTAGAGAATGCAGAAGTACAAGCAAAAGTTAAAGAACTTTGGAAAGACTAAAAAAATTCAAAACTCAGTTGGGTTAACCAGCTGAGTTTTCTAACATTTTATGAGGTAACATGAAATTATTTTTTAAAACATACTGGACCTATTTTGTTTCTTTCATCATTCCCATAATCATTATGATAGGAGTATATCTATCTCAAGGTATCTACTGGAATAGCGATACATCTCCACTATTAGGAGATGGGTTTCATCAATACGTTATTTTTGATATAGCTCTAAGAAATATCCTACACGGAAATGGTAGTTTGTTCTACACCTTTACAAGTGGCCTCGGATTGAATTTCTATGCCCTATCTAGTTATTACTTGGGTAGTTTCCTTTCACCACTAGTTTACTTTTTTGATCTAACGAATATGCCAGATGCTGTCTATCTGACAACTCTCTTAAAATTTGGATTGATTGGACTGTCAACTTACTTTAGTTTAAATAAATTATTTCAATCGATTCCTAAGCCTTTAAAACTAGCTTTATCTACTTCCTATGCTCTGATGAGTTTCACTGTCAGTCAATTAGAGATAAAAACCTGGCTAGATGTTTTTATCTTGATTCCTTTAATTATAACTGGTTTACAGCTACTTATCACTGAAAAGAAATTCATATTGTACTTTACAAGTCTGTCAATCTTATTTATCCAAAACTATTATTTTGGATATATGACAGCATTATTTCTTATTTTCTGGTATCTCTGTCAAATTTCGTGGAACTTTAAAACCCGAAAATCATCTGTTCTTGATTTTGTTGTGACCTCCTTTTTAGCTGGTATGGCTAGTTTGATTCTGACTCTTCCTACTCTGTTTGATTTACAGACACATGGGGAAAAATTAACTGAAATTACAAAGTTTCAAACTGAAAGTAGCTGGTATCTTGATCTCTTTGCTAAACAATTCATCGGTTCCTTTGACACAACAAAGTATGGGGCCATCCCAATGATTTTTGTTGGACTACTTCCCTTTATTTTGACTATTTTATTTTTTACGATGAAATCTATTAAGTTTCACGTGAAACTTATCTATGCAATTTTCTTTGCATTTCTAATTGCAAGCTTTTATATAGAAGCTCTTGATTTATTTTGGCAAGGCATGCATACTCCAAACATGTTTTTACATCGCTATGCTTGGATTTTCTCTACCTTGTTAATTTACACAGCAGCAGAAGTCTTAAATCGTCTGAAAGAACTTAAAGTCTGGAATTTTTTAGTTTCGCTTTTTCTTGTAGTAGCAGGATTTTTAGCTACCATCTATCTAAAATCACATTATTCTTTTTTAACAGATTTGAATATTCTGCTTACTCTTGAATTTTTAGTTGTCTATTCTCTTTTACTCCTTGCAGTTATCAAAAAATTTATCTCTGTAAATCTATTTGCCATTCTAATCTCTTTATTTATAATGGTTGAAATGAGTTTAAATGCTTCATCTCAAATAGACGGAATTGCTAAGGAATGGGGTTTTGCTTCTCGAAATGCATATAATCGAGATATCCCAGCTATGGAATCTTTCTCAACATATATTGGAAATCAATTTACTCGTACTGAAAAACTACAAACTCAGACAGGAAATGACAGTATGAAATTCAACTATAATGGAATCTCTCAATTTTCATCTGTTCGAAATCGTTCAGCAAGCTCTACTTTGGATAAACTTGGTTTTAAATCCTCTGGGACTAATCTAAATCTCCGTTATACCAATAATAGTATTTTGGCTGATAGTTTATTTGGTATCCAGTACAATATCTCAGACAGTCCTATTGATAAATATGGTTTTAAAGATATCTATCAAAAAGATAATCTTACCCTATATGAAAATCAATTCTCTCTCCCGATTGCCTTTGCTAGTCAATCTGTTTACAATGATGTCAAGTTCAATGAACATACCTTGGATAATCAGGCCTCATTTTTAAATCAACTTGCTAACGTCGATTTTGATTATTTTTCTCCAATCCCTTATGACAAAACAGAAAATACTAATGATTTGATTAGTGTCACAAGCTCTTCAAATGAGGATGCAGCAATCCAGTATCAAATTGAAGTGCCAGAAAACAGCCAAGTTTATCTTTCTTTCACAAACCTTCACTTTTCTAATGATAAACAAAAGAAAGTTGACATCCTTGTCAATGGGGAAAAGAAAACTTTTACAACTGATAATGTCTTCTCCTTCTTTAATCTAGGATATACTAAAGAGAAAAAAACTTTCAATATTAATGTTAGTTTCCCTGGAAATCCACAAGTATCATTTGAATCTCCTACCTTCTATCGTTTAGATATCAAAACTTTCACCGAGGCAATTCAAAAAATTAAAGAACAACCTGTCACAGTATCAACTTCTAAAAATAAGGTCTTTGCTACATATGATGTCAAACAAGATACATCTATTTTCTTCACCATTCCTTATGACAAAGGATGGTCTGCCTACCAAGATGGTAAGAAAATAGAAATTAAACAAGCTCAAACTGGTTTTATGAAAGTTGACGTTCCTAAGGGAAAAGGAACTATTACACTTTCCTTCATTCCCAATGGGTTTATTACTGGAGCAATCTGTTCCTTTACTTCTCTTTTAATATTTGGAATCTATAATCACAAACGAAAGCCATCTAAGACATAAAAAATCGACCAGTTAATCGGTCGATTTTTTAATCTTCTTCCATTTTCTTAGGTTGGTATGCTAGCATACCTAAACCAGTAAATAGAGCTAGTATCACAGCAAGGAAAATGACTTGATAATGAATATTCCCTGTCATAGAAATTGTTTGTCGTAATCCCGAAACCGAATAACTCATTGGTAACCAAGGATTAATAGTTCTAAAGAAATCATTTGTCAAAGCAAGTGGATAGGTACCTGCACTTGATGCTAACTGTAATAAAAGCAAAATAAGAGAGAAGAAAGCTCCTATACGGTTATTCCATGTTGTTAAAGCGGTCACCATGGACATGAATACTAAACTTGTTAGGATAATGAGAATAAATGTTCTCATCTCATGATTTGCAATTAAACCAATAAGATGAACTCCTCCATATACCAAAATTCCTGCTAAAACAGCTATAATACCATTTATTTCAGCTCGAGATTTCAACCAAGCCCAACGGCTCTCTGAATGACGTCCTGAAGGCAACTTCGCAAAGATCATATTTGTTGATATTGCTGCAACAAAAAGAGCAACTGATATCATATAAGGAGCCATTGCGATTCCATTTACAGGAACTTGGTCATTGTCTGTTTTGAAAAGATTGAGTGGATTTGACAAAATCTCTGCATTTTTAGATTCCGTTGATGCTGATTTAAGTTGATCACTAGCATTACTTAGTCCTTGTCCTAAAGAAACAACTCCTGTCTGTAAACCTTCCAATCCAGAAGCTAACTTTGTTCCACCTTCTGCTAGTTTCCCAGCTCCATCTGCCAATTTATTAGCTCCACTTTCTAATTGAGAAGCACCTGAAATTAACTGACTAGATTTGTCAGCTAGTTGGCTAGAGCCTGACTGCAATTTATCAACTCCTGCTATCAATTCTTGACTCTTTTGATTCAATTGATTGGAGCCAGTTGATAATTTTTCAATACCAGACACTAATTTTGGAGTTTTTTCAACTAATTGACTAACTCCTGCTGTCAAGTTAGAAGATTTTTGTGTCAAGGTAGTTGAGCCTGAAACTAGTTGATCCAAACTACCTGTCAAGGTGGCATTTTTTTCACTTAGTTGACTTGCGTCTTGAGAAATTTTATCAACACCTGCAGTATATGCGTTTACACCTAATGCAATCGACTGACTGTCAGGAACTAATTTACTAGTAACAGCTCCTTGTATCTCTGTTAATCCACTTGACAATCCTGTCAAAGAAGTAGAAGCAAGCGGTAATACTTTATTAGCTTGATTTTTTAAAGTCGAAAGATTTGAAGATTGATTTTGTAAGTTTTCTAAACTTCCCTGTAAACCTTGTACTAAAGCTATAATTGACTGAGCTGATTGAATACTATCAGTCGAATTTTGAGATACAGAAGCGCTTATCTCAGCTTGTTGCTCACTTGTCAATGATTGGTAAGCTGCTGTCGATTGAATATTGGCTAATGTAGTTGCTTTTTCAGACTGAACACTTGCTAACATTTGATTAGAAAGAGATACTATACTTGATAAAACAGAATCTAATTGTTTTGTATCTTCAACATCAATATTTTGAATAACTTGATTTAACTGATTCAGACCAGAAGATAATTGATTAATTTGATCTTTTTTCCCAGACGAAGCATCTAACTTGCTAGAAAGTTGTTGAATCCCTTCACTTAATTGCTCCACCCCCATTCGAAGGGTAGCTGATTGATTAGATAACTGACTAGCACCTGTTGCAAGATTTCCCACTCCATTTGTATAGGCACTAACACCAGATGAAAGTTGATTAAGACCAGTATTGAGCTGAGAAACACCGCCAGTATAGGCTTCTACACCAGTATATAATTGATTGATTCCTCCTACTAATTCAGGACTTTTAGAAGCTAATTGACCTAACCCACTATCTAATTGACTCACTGCACCAGTATATGTAACTAAACCACTATTAAAATTCCCTAAGCCAAGATGAAGTTGTTCAACACCAGAAACATAAGAGGATAATCCTTTAGTAAACTGCTCCGTTCCATTTGAAAATGTTAAACTTGAATCTGCTAAAGAGTGTAGGTTAGTAGTCAATGTTTGACTTCCTGTCACTAATTGATTAGCTCCATCAGTTAATTTTTCACTACCTGAAGCTGCTTGACTCATACCATCCTTTAAATCGACCATTTTATTGAATAAAGCTTTAGTATAGGTCTCGGTTACATTGGTAGAAACATTCTGCTTTAATTGTGTCATAGCAGAATCGCTCATCTTGCTAGCAATAAAACTATGACCACTTGAAGTATGATAATCGATTTGCATTTGCTCTGGATGATCCGTTAAAATAGAAGCTGCTTTTTCAGATAAATCACTTGGTAAAGTTACTACCATATAGTAATCGCCATTTTCTAAACCCTTCTTACCTTCTTCTTCATCTACAAAATGAAAATCCAAGGTTTTATTTTCTTTTAAATTGGACACCATGTCTTTTCCTATAGACATGCTATTACCATTATAGGAAGCCTCTTTATCATTATTGACAACTGCCACAGGTAAGTCCGATAATTTCCCATATGGATCCCACATTGAGGATAAAAATATGATATTGTACAGAGCTGGAATAAGAGAAATCCCTATCATGACAATAATAAAGATTGGTTTTTTAAAAATTGCTTTCCATTCTTTAAACATAGTTTCTCCTTTTTTAAACATATTGTCTAAAATTTTGATATAATAGATTATACATTAAAAAATCTAAATTACAAGATAAAAAATCTATTTTTAGACATATAGTCTAATTTGTTTACAAGAAGGAAATATGCAAGAAAGTAACAAACGCTTAAAAACAAAGCGAACTATTGAAAATGCTATGGTACAATTACTAATGGAACAACCATTTGATCAAATTTCTACTGTCAAGTTAGCAGAAAAAGCCGGAATTAGTCGTTCCAGCTTCTATACGCACTATAAGGATAAGTATGATATGATTGAGCACTATCAAAGTAAGCTATTCCATACATTTGAATATATTTTTCAAAAACATGCTCATCACAAAAAAGATGCTATTTTAGAAGTATTTGAATATCTAGAGTCAGAACCACTTCTGGCTGCTCTGCTTTCTGAAAACGGGACTAAAGAAATTCAAAATTTCTTACGAAATAAACTTCATATCATGCTCAGCACAGATTTACAAAAGCGATTTATGCAACTAAATCTCAATACCACTGAATTAGAATATAGTAGCATCTATCTAACTCATGCACTTTTTGGTGTCTGTCAAACTTGGATTGCACATGGAAAAAAAGAAAGTCCTCAAGAAATAACAAACTTCCTTATGAAGATGCTTGGTGATACAAATTGATACAAAAAGAGGAACACAGTTGTGTTCCCTTTTATCTATACTCCGCCAGTAGGACTCGAACCTACGACATCATGATTAACAGTCATGCGCTACTACCAACTGAGCTATGGCGGATAAAATAGTCCGTACGGGATTCGAACCCGTGTTACCGCCGTGAAAAGGCGGTGTCTTAACCCCTTGACCAACGGACCTTCTATCTGTAGCAGATATAACCATTATATCAATTTCTTACTAATTGTCAATCACTTTTGAGATTTTTTCTCTAGAATATCTTTTAATTTTCTAATTTTTAATCTTGAAATAGGACAACGATGATCTTCATAGAAAACAACTTCTAGATTCTTTCGGTCAATTTCTCTGATATTGCCTATATTTACCAAAAATGACTTATGAGGAGAATAAAATCGCTGAGTATGTTTGTCCTTTTCCTGAATATCTGTCATTGTTCCATAGAACTCTTTTGCAAAATTCTTACCAATAATGCGTAATTTATGAGAGACCCCTGTCGTTTCAATATACAAAATATCATGGTAAGGAATTTTTAAATCATTCCCCTTGTAATTGTAATCAAAATAATCTACAACATCTTCATTTTCAAGTAACATACTCTTCGTGTAGAAAATATTTTGCTCAATTCTCTTCTTAAACATCTCATCATTGATATCCTTATCAACAAAATCTAGGGCTGATACCTGGTATTTATAGGTAAGAGTCGCAAACTCTGATCGACTGGTGATAAAGACGATAATAGCGTAAGGATTGTAATGACGAATGAGCTGAGCAACCTCAAATCCTTTTTTCTCAATTCCATGAATATCGATATCTAGGAAATAAAGCTGATTTACTTCATCGTTTTCAATGTATTCTTCAAATTCACGGACTTTTCCCGTTGTCTTGTATGATATTGGAATATTCGATTCTTTCGAAATTTCATCCAATATTCTTTCTAGTCTCACTTGATGTTCAATAACATCTTCTAAAATTAAAACTTTCATTCAAATTCCCTCTTAAATCTAATAATTTGTCTAAATGTACTGCCTTCCATCTCTGTTTCTAAAATGATGTTGTTGTACTTATCTAGTAGTTCTTTCACATTATTTAATCCTACCCCGCGATTTCTTCCCTTAGTGGAGAATCCTAAAGCAAATAGATCTCCTGAAGGAGTCATCGTCATTTTACATGAATTCTGAATCACAATAACTGTTTCAGTTTCCATCTTAATAACTGCTACTTCCATCTGCTTTTTATAACTATCAGCCGATCCTTCGACAGCATTATTCAATAAAACGCTCATGATACGAACCAAATCCAATAGTTCAATTGGGAGCTTGGTAATCGTATCTTTTACTTCCAGTGTAAACTCTACACCATTATTTCGAGCATAAACAATTGACTGAGCAACCAAACTTCGTAAAGCTGAATCTTCTATGTTGTTCAAATCAAAGTAAGTGTACTTATCTGAACGCAGTTTGTAATTAGCTTTGACCAAAACTTCATTGTAAACTCTGTCAATTTCCTGTAAATTACCACTGTCAATTGCCATCTGCATGCTGACAAGCATTCCAGCATAGTCATGTCGAAAACCACGGATTTCATTATACAGTCCGACAATTTCATCTGTATAGTTTTGTAAATGTTTCTGTTCAAATTTCTTCTGCTTCAAAGCAATCTCTTTTTCTATTTGTTCTTTATGCGAATTCATTGCAAAGAAGGTCAAAAGTAGAGAAATAAAGACAATAGATGACAAAATACTTCCAAAACTATTCAAATGTTTAATCGTACTTACCATATTTGAAACGAAAGATACAATATGGAGCAGTAGTAAGGCAAAAAATACTTTTTTCAAGAGAGGATAAAGGTAGTCCTTGTCAAAATAGGCTATTTCCAAATGGAAATAATGAATGATTTTTAAAACAACAAAATAGGTCAACAACGTTACAACGAAAAAGAATGAGTCATGATATTGTAAAACAAAATTGTCTCCTGTTAGAGAGGAGAACATTACGGACAGAAAGTTATGAGTGCTCTCATATAAAAGAGATAGCAGTAAACTTAGGAATAGTCCTCTATCCCTCTCATACTGTTTAATCCATCGAAAATAGAAATATAAGCCCAAAGGAAATAAAAATCTTGCAATCCCTAACCCATCTAAATATAGGAGGTAAAAAGGAAGTTCAAGTACTGCTTCTACTAATAATGTATAAGCACCAAAAACATATAGTTCTTTTCTATTTATTTGACCTTTACAAATTAGACGGTAACTGTGACTAATAATTAAAAAATGAACAATAACTGTCCCAAATCCAAGTAAATTCATTACTCTTTCCCCTTATTTCATTACTTTTTTCTTGGGAAAAGAAAACCAAGGAGGCTTTTTGACAGCCTCATCTCCCCACCTTTAATCTTTTGTAAGTCTTTTTCCTTCAAGGCTACAAACTGTTCCAATTTAACTGTGTTTTTCATAATAAAATCTCCTAAAACGTTTTTTTCTTGTAAGCTAACTTACAAAAACTATTATACAAAATGAAATTACATTTTAGATAAAATTCTCTCAACTGTCATTTTTTTCTCCCCAAGTGTACTTTTTTAAGAAAAAAGCCGGGAAAATTCCCAGCTTTGCTACTATATTGATCCCAGCAGGATTCGAACCTGCGACCGTTCGCTTAGAAGGCGAATGCTCTATCCAGCTGAGCTATGAGACCTAACACAATTATTCTACCAAAAATTCAATTAAAAGTCAATTTTCTATTTATGATAGGGCGAGCCTTGCTGAATCGTAAAAGTGCGATAGATTTGTTCAACAAGGACTAGTCTCATTAACTGATGGGGCAAGGTTAAGCGTCCAAAACTAACAGAAAGATTGGCTCTCTTTTTTACATCCTGTGCTAATCCCAGACTCCCTCCAATAATAAAAGTAAGAGTAGAAAATCCTTTTATAGAAGCTTCTTCTAACTGCTTACTAAATTCTTCTGATGAGAAAGTTTTCCCTTCGATAGCCAAGACAATAACGAAATCACGGTCACCAACTTTTGATAAAATTCTCTGACCTTCTATTTCTAAAATCTTTTGATTTTCTGAATCACTGGCCTTATCTGGTGTTTTTTCATCTGCTAGCTCAATCATTTCAAGTTTAGCAAATCGAGAAATTCGTTTTGAATACTCTGTAATACCATCTTTTAAATACTTTTCTTTCAGTTTCCCAACTGTTACAACTTTAATTTTCATGACTCTATTCTAACATATTCTCTATTTTTTCACATCTTATTCACAAAACAAAAGGTTAAATTTCACCTAGAAAATCACAGATTTTTAAAAGTTATCCACAATCTGTGAAAAACTTTTGTGTTTAAGTTATAATTAAGCTAGTCAGTTTATACTTTCAATAATTCAAAAATATGGAGGCAAATATGAAACATCTAAAAACATTTTACAAAAAATGGTTTCAATTATTAGTCGTTATCGTCATTAGCTTTATTAGTGGAGCCTTGGGTAGCTTTTCAATAAACCAACTAACTCAAAAAAGTGGTGTAAGCAACTCTAACAACAATAGCACCATTACACAGACTGCCTATAAGAACGAAAATTCAACAACACAGGCTGTTAACAAAGTAAAAGATGCTGTTGTATCTGTTATTACTTATTCAGCAAACAGACAAAATAGCGTATTTGGTAATGATGATACTGACACAGATTCTCAACAAATCTCTAGTGAAGGATCTGGAGTTATTTATAAAAAGAATGATAAAGAAGCTTACATCGTAACCAATAATCACGTTATAAATGGCGCCAGCAAAGTAGATATTCGTTTGTCAGATGGAACTAAAGTACCTGGAGAAATTGTCGGAGCTGATACTTTCTCTGATATTGCTGTCGTCAAAATCTCTTCCGAAAAAGTGACTACAGTAGCTGAATTTGGTGATTCTAGTCAGTTAACTGTAGGAGAAACTGCTATTGCTATTGGTAGCCCATTGGGTTCTGAATATGCAAATACTGTCACTCAAGGTATCGTATCTAGTCTCAATCGAAATGTATCTTTAAAATCTGAAGATGGACAAGCCATTTCTACAAAAGCCATCCAAACTGATACTGCTATTAACCCAGGTAACTCTGGTGGACCACTGATTAATATTCAAGGACAGGTTATTGGAATTACATCAAGTAAAATTGCCACAAATGGAGGAACCTCTGTAGAAGGCCTTGGTTTCGCAATTCCTGCAAATGATGCTATCAATATTATTGAACAGTTAGAAAAGAACGGAAAAGTGACTCGTCCAGCTTTGGGCATCCAAATGGTTAATCTCTCCAATATTAATACAAGTGATGTTAGAAGACTTAATATTCCAAGCAGTGTAACATCTGGTGTAGTTGTTCGTTCTGTACAAAGTAATATGCCTGCAAATGGTCACCTTGAAAAATACGATGTTATTACAAAAGTAGATGACAAAGACATTGCTTCATCAACAGACTTACAAAGTGCTCTTTACAATCATTCTATCGGAGACACCATTAAAATAACCTACTATCGTAATGGTAAAGAAGAAACTACATCTATTAAACTTGACAAAAATTCAAGTGATTTAGAATCTTAATTGACATCTATGTAAAGAAAACTTTACATAAGAGAAAAGATGTGTTAGTGTATAATCATGGAAAAATTTGAAATGATTTCTATCACGGATATACAAAAAAATCCTTATCAACCTCGAAAAGAATTTGATAGAGAAAAACTAGATGAACTAGCACAGTCTATCAAAGAAAATGGGGTCATTCAACCGATTATTGTTCGTCAATCTCCTGTTATTGGTTATGAAATCCTTGCAGGAGAGAGACGCTATCGGGCTTCACTTTTAGCTGGTCTAAGGTCTATCCCAGCTGTTGTTAAACAACTTTCAGACCAGGAGATGATGGTCCAGTCCATCATTGAAAATTTACAGAGAGAAAATTTGAATCCAATAGAAGAAGCACGCGCCTATGAATCTCTCGTAGAGAAAGGATTTACCCATGCTGAAATTGCAGATAAAATGGGCAAGTCTCGTCCTTACATCAGCAACTCCATTCGTTTGCTTTCCTTGCCAGATGCCATCCTATCAGAAGTAGAGAATGGCAAACTATCACAAGCCCATGCGCGTTCTCTCGTTGGGTTGAATAAGGAACAACAAGACTATTTCTTTCAACGAATTATAGAAGAAGACATTTCTGTAAGGAAATTAGAAGCTCTTCTGACAGATAAAAAACAAAAGAAACAGCAAAAAACTGATCATTTCATACAAAATGAAGAAGAACAGTTAAAAAAACTACTCGGATTAGATGTAGAAATCAAACTGTCTAAAAAAGATAGTGGAAAAATCATTATTTCTTTTTCAAATCAAGAAGAATACAGTAGAATTATCAACAGCCTGAAATAAGGCTGTTCTTTTATTTTTTTATCTCACAAGCTTATCCACTATTTTTTTCGATAAAAAGCTTAATAAATCAATAGTTTCTGATTTTATCCCCAACCTGTGGATAAAACTTGGTAACATTGTGGATTATTTTTCACAGCTTGTGGAAAATTCTTACTATCTATGGTAAAATAAGTCTAGCATTAAACTTTTAAACAATTAGTAAAGGAGGAGAACGGATTGAAAGAAAAACAATTTTGGAATCGTATCTTAGAATTTGCGCAAGAAAGACTAACTCGATCCATGTATGATTTCTATGCTATTCAAGCTGAACTCATCAAGGTAGAAGAAAATGTTGCTACTATATTTTTACCACGATCTGAAATGGAAATGGTCTGGGAAAAACAACTAAAAGATATCATTGTAGTAGCTGGTTTTGAGATTTATGATGCTGAAATAACTCCCCACTATATTTTCACAAAACCTCAAGATACGACTATCTCACAAGTTGAAGAAGCTACAAATTCAACTTTATATGACTATAGTCCAAAGTTATCATCTATTCCTTATTCGGATACTGGATTAAAAGATAAGTATACCTTTGATAATTTTATCCAAGGGGATGGAAATGTTTGGGCTGTATCAGCTGCTTTGGCTGTCTCTGAAGATTTGGCTCTGACCTATAACCCTCTTTTTATCTATGGAGGACCGGGACTTGGTAAGACTCACTTATTAAACGCTATTGGAAATGAAATTCTAAAAAATATTCCGAATGCGCGTGTTAAATATATCCCTGCTGAAAGTTTTATTAATGACTTTCTTGACCACCTAAGACTTGGAGAAATGGAAAAGTTTAAAAAGACCTACCGCAGTCTTGATCTTTTGTTAATCGATGATATCCAGTCACTCAGCGGAAAAAAAGTCGCAACTCAGGAAGAATTTTTCAATACCTTTAACGCCCTTCATGACAAACAAAAACAGATTGTCCTAACGAGTGATCGTAGTCCAAAACATTTAGAAGGGCTCGAGGAGAGGCTTGTCACGCGCTTTAGTTGGGGATTGACACAAACTATCACACCCCCTGACTTTGAAACACGTATTGCCATTTTACAAAGTAAAACGGAACATTTAGGCTACAATTTCCAAAGTGATACTCTAGAATACCTAGCTGGGCAATTTGATTCAAATGTTCGAGATCTTGAAGGAGCCATCAACGACATCACTTTAATTGCCAAAGTAAAAAAAATCAAGGATATCACTATTGATATTGCTGCAGAAGCTATTAGAGCTCGCAAACAAGATGTTAGCCAAATGCTCGTCATCCCAATTGACAAAATTCAAAATGAAGTTGGTAACTTCTATGGAGTTAGTGTCAAAGAAATGAAAGGAAGCAGACGCCTTCAAAATATTGTTTTAGCCCGTCAAGTAGCCATGTATTTATCTAGAGAACTAACAGATAATAGTCTTCCAAAAATTGGGAAGGAATTTGGTGGAAAAGATCATACAACAGTCATTCACGCACATGCAAAAATTAAATCTTTGATTGATGAAGACGATAATTTACGTTTAGAAATTGAATCAATCAAAAAGAAAATAAAATAACTTGTGGATAACTTTCGCTTTTTTATCTTTTTTATCCACATTTTTTAAACAAGGCAAAAAACTTGGTATGCCTCACTTTTAGTCTGTTTTCCACAGATTTCACAGACTCTATTATTACTATTATCCTTCTAATACTAAAATAAATAAAGGAGAATCCATGATTCATTTTTCAATTAATAAAAATTTATTTCTACAAGCATTAAACACTACTAAGAGAGCTATTAGTTCTAAAAATGCCATTCCTATTTTATCAACTGTAAAAATTGACGTGACCAATGAAGGTGTTACTTTAATTGGTTCAAATGGTCAAATTTCAATTGAAAATTTTATTTCTCAAAAAAATGAAGACGCTGGTTTGTTAATTACTTCTTTAGGTTCGATTCTTCTTGAAGCCTCTTTCTTTATCAATGTGGTATCTAGTCTACCTGATGTGACTCTTGATTTTAAAGAAATTGAACAAAATCAAATTGTTTTAACCAGTGGCAAATCAGAAATTACCCTAAAAGGAAAAGATAGCGAACAATATCCACGAATTCAAGAAATTTCAGCAAGCACTCCTTTGGTTCTTGAAACAAAATTACTCAAGAAAATTATCAATGAAACAGCTTTTGCGGCAAGTACACAAGAAAGTCGTCCAATTTTGACAGGTGTTCACTTCGTATTGAGCCAACACAAAGAGCTAAAAACAGTTGCGACAGACTCTCATCGTCTAAGCCAGAAAAAATTGACTCTTGAAAAAAATAGTGATGATTTTGATGTCGTGATTCCTAGCCGTTCTTTACGCGAATTTTCAGCGGTATTTACAGATGATATTGAAACTGTAGAGATTTTCTTTGCCAACAACCAAATCCTCTTTAGAAGCGAAAATATTAGCTTCTATACTCGTTTGTTAGAAGGTAACTATCCTGATACAGATCGTTTGATTCCAACAGACTTTAACACTACAATTACTTTTGATGTGGTAAACTTACGTCAGTCAATGGAACGCGCTCGCCTTTTATCAAGTGCGACTCAAAATGGTACTGTGAAGCTTGAAATTAAAGGTGGAGTTGTTAGCGCCCATGTTCACTCTCCAGAAGTTGGTAAAGTAAACGAGGAAATCGATACTGATCAGGTGACTGGTGAAGATTTGACCATTAGTTTCAACCCAACTTACTTGATTGATTCCCTCAAGGCTTTAAATAGCGAAAAGGTGACTATTAGCTTTATCTCAGCTGTTCGTCCATTTACTCTTGTGCCAGCTGATACTGAAGAGGACTTCATGCAACTTATCACCCCAGTTCGTACAAATTAAGTGAAAGAGGTTGAGCCTAGCTCGCCTCTTTTATGATATAATCAAAAAAGAAAAGGAGAGTAGTATGTATCAAGTTGGAAATTTTGTTGAGATGAAAAAACCACATGCTTGCACAATCAAGTCAACAGGAAAAAAAGCCAATCGTTGGGAAATTACACGTGTTGGGGCAGATATCAAAATCAAATGCAGTAATTGTGACCATGTTGTCATGATGGGGCGCTATGATTTTGATCGAAAAATGAATAAAATTATTGACGGTAAATTCCCAAACTAAGTTCCACCGCTAATCCAAGTGGAAGTTAGTCTGATAAAAATTGTAAAAACCAGTGGAAATCCGTGTCAGGGTAAGTT
>NZ_NCVK01000037.1 GCF_002096845.1 Streptococcus mitis | reverse complement strand
GATGTAACAACACCAGCTCGTAAGACACCAACAGTAGATGTTGAACAAGATCCTAAGACAGGTGACGTTACAGTAACACCTAAGAAACCAGATGGCTCAACATTCCCACCAGGAACTACGGTAGAAATTCCAGGTAAAGATGGTAAGCTAATCCCAGTCACAATCGGTGAAAACGGTAAAGGTAAAGTACCAAACAGTGACTTACCAGACGGTAAAGTACCAGGTACAGGTAAGATTACTGAACCAGGTAAACCAGCTGTGGAAGTTCCAGTCACAACACCAGGTAAGGTAACACCAGCCACACCAACAACTGAAACACCAAGTGAGATTGAAATCACACGCAAACCAAATGGTGATGCAGTTGTAACGCCTAAGAAACCAGATGGTTCAACATACCCATCAGGCAGCAAGGTAGTGATTCCGGGTGAAAACAATACACCAATCACTGTCACAATTGGCGACAATGGTTCAGGTGAAGTACCAAATGACAAGCTTCCTAAGAAAGATGTCCCAGGAA
>NZ_NCVK01000039.1 GCF_002096845.1 Streptococcus mitis | reverse complement strand
TCTGCTTCAGTCAAGTTGCTTGGATCTACAACTGGTGTTACCGCTGGATCCTTAACTGCATTATCTGATGATTTCTTAACTGTATCACCTGATGGAATAACGGCTGTGCTGCCATCTGGGAAGGTTACTGTTGTTGTACCATCTTTGCCAACTTTAACATCTGTTACTGTTGGGTTTGATTTCTTAACTGCTTCTGCTACCTTAGCTTTTTCTGCTTCAGTCAAGTTGCTTGGATCTACAACTGGTGTTACCGCTGGATCCTTAACTGCATTATCTGATGATTTCTTAACTGTATCACCTGATGGAATTACGGCTGTGCTGCCATCTGGGAAGGTGACTGTTGTTGTGCCATCTTTGCCAACTTTAACATCTGTTACTGTTGGGTTTGATTTCTTAACTGCTTCTGCTACCTTAGCTTTTTCTGCTTCAGTCAAGTTGCTTGGATCTACAACTGGTGTTACCTCTGGATCCTTAATTGCGTTATCTGATGATTTCTTAACTGCATCACCTGATGGAATTACGGCTGTGCTGCCATCTGGGAAGGTTACTGTTGTTGTGCCATCTTTGCCAATCTTAACATCTGTTACTGTTGGGTTTGATTTCTTAACTGCTTCTGCTACCTTAGCTTTTTCTGCTTCAGTCAAG
>NZ_NCVK01000041.1 GCF_002096845.1 Streptococcus mitis | reverse complement strand
TTTTTCACCCTATTTTTTGAGATTTATGTTACTCTATAGATGAAATCAACTACCGATTGGGCCTTTATCTTTCTTGGATATTTTCGATTCGGTCGAATAATAGATAACTGTTTCTTGAGGTAGTTTTTCAACTGGAGAGAAGAAAGGGAACAGTTAAAAAACAAACGGCAGGCATAAGCCGCATCTGAGAAACACACTTTATATCTTTGTTTTTTACGACTACTGTCGATGGCAACTTGCGAGATTACCCAACGACAAAAGTTAAAATTTGTAAAGCGAGCAAAGATTTCTTGGAGAATCCCTTCCTTCTTTTTTGCATGAAAATTGACCAAGCCAACACTGTATTTCAGGTCACGAAAACTAGTCTCTATGCCCCATCTGCTGGCGTAGAGATTTTTTAATTCTTGGATTGAATAGTCTGTATTTGTCACTAAAGTTTCGTATTTTCCTTCTTCCACTTCTAAACGCACCATACGAAAAGGAAGTTGGTATAGTTCAACAGGGTCATGTTTTCGACTTGTTTCTGGAAGAAAATCAAAAGTAGAATTGTGTGGAATAAAATGATAGTCATTGGGACAGTTGAGATAAAGTTTTTTGAGCTGATTGGTTTGCTTTCGTGATAATGTTAGAGAAAATGTTTGATCAAAACACTCTGTATTTGGCAAGTTGAAGGAGGAACGCATGGATTGTTTTCCATCTCGAATACGGATGAT
>NZ_NCVK01000045.1 GCF_002096845.1 Streptococcus mitis | reverse complement strand
ACGTCAGCATCAACAAGTGCAAGTACATCAGCAAGCACGTCAGCATCAACAAGTGCAAGTACATCAGCAAGTACATCGGCTTCAACAAGCGCAAGCACGTCAGCAAGTACATCGGCGTCAACGAGCGCAAGTACATCAGCAAGTACATCGGCGTCAACGAGCGCAAGTACATCAGCAAGCACATCAGCATCAACAAGTGCAAGCACGTCAGCAAGCACATCAGCATCAACAAGCGCGTCGACATCAGCAAGCACGTCAGCATCAACAAGTGCAAGTACATCAGCAAGTACGTCAGCATCAACAAGTGCAAGTACATCAGCAAGCACGTCAGCATCAACAAGTGCAAGTACATCAGCAAGTACATCGGCGTCAACGAGCGCAAGTACATCAGCAAGCACATCAGCTTCAACAAGTGCAAGCACATCAGCAAGCACATCAGCATCAACAAGCGCGTCGACATCAGCAAGCACGTCAGCATCAACAAGTGCAAGTACATCAGCAAGTACGTCAGCATCAACAAGTGCAAGTACATCAGCAAGCACATCAGCAAGCACGTCAGCAAGTACATCGGCGTCAACGAGCGCAAGTACATCAGCAAGTACATCGGCTTCAACAAGCGCAAGTACGTCGGCTAGCACATCGGCTTCGACAAGTGCAAGTACATCAGCAAGTACATCGGCTTCAACAAGCGCAAGCACGTCAGCAAGCACATCGGCTTCAACGAGCGCAAGCACGTCAGCATCAACAAGCGCAAGCACATCAGCAAGTACGTCAGCTTCAACAAGTGCAAGTACATCAGCAAGTACATCGGCTTCAACAAGCGCAAGCACGTCAGCAAGCACATCGGCTTCAACAAGTGCAAGCACATCAGCAAGTACATCGGCTTCAACAAGCGCAAGTACATCAGCAAGCACGTCGGCATCAACAAGTGCAAGTACATCGGCTTCAACGAGCGCAAGTACGTCAGCAAGCACATCAGCAAGTACGTCAGCGTCAACAAGCGCAAGTACATCAGCAAGTACGTCAGCGTCAACAAGTGCGTCTACTTCAGCAAGTACGTCAGCATCAACAAGCGCAAGTACGTCAGCAAGCACATCAGCATCAACAAGCGCAAGTACGTCAGCTTCAACGAGCGCAAGTACGTCAGCAAGTACGTCAGCATCAACAAGCGCAAGCACATCAGCAAGTACGTCAGCATCAACAAGTGCAAGTACATCAGCAAGTACATCGGCTTCAACGAGCGCAAGTACGTCAGCAAGCACATCAGCAAGTACGTCAGCGTCAACAAGCGCAAGTACATCAGCAAGTACGTCAGCGTCAACAAGTGCGTCTACTTCAGCAAGTACGTCAGCATCAACAAGCGCAAGTACGTCAGCAAGCACATCAGCATCAACAAGCGCAAGTACGTCAGCTTCAACGAGCGCAAGTACGTCAGCAAGTACGTCAGCATCAACAAGCGCAAGCACATCAGCAAGTACGTCAGCTTCAACAAGTGCAAGTACATCAGCAAGTACATCGGCTTCAACAAGCGCAAGCACGTCAGCAAGCACATCGGCTTCAACAAGTGCAAGCACATCAGCAAGTACATCGGCTTCAACAAGCGCAAGTACATCAGCAAGTACGTCAGCATCAACAAGCGCAAGTACGTCGGCTAGCACATCGGCTTCGACAAGTGCAAGTACATCAGCAAGTACATCGGCTTCAACAAGCGCAAGCACGTCAGCAAGCACATCGGCTTCAACGAGCGCAAGTACATCAGCAAGCACATCAGCTTCAACAAGTGCAAGCACGTCAGCAAGCACATCAGCATCAACAAGCGCGTCGACATCAGCAAGCACGTCAGCATCAACAAGTGCAAGTACATCAGCAAGTACGTCAGCATCAACAAGTGCAAGTACATCAGCAAGCACGTCAGCATCAACAAGTGCAAGTACATCAGCAAGTACATCGGCTTCAACAAGCGCAAGCACGTCTGTTGTTACAAGTAAGGGAATGCCTGAGAGCTTATCACTTGATAGCTTAGATATCGATAGCGTGATAACATCGGATTCAATTAGTACATCTGCATCACAATCACTATCATTATCAACAAGCATTAGTCAATCAATGCCTCACTCAACTTCAACAAGTGCAAGTGCTTCAACATCAACGATTCATTCGACTTCAGCTAGTCAAGCTCCTCAAACTGAAACCACTAAGGCTCGTAAGCAACTTCCAAATACTGGAACAACAGCTTCAGCTACAAATGCTCTTCTCGGAGTTGTAGCAGGTCTAACAGGATTAGGTTTAGTGACTAAACGTCGTAAGCGTGACGATGAAGAATAAGTCTTGTTTTAGATAGCCTAAAATAGACTAATTAGGTAGTCGTAAAACCTCCAAAAGTTTTAAGCTTTTGGAGGTTTTTATGTTCTTTAAAAGTGGGATTCTATGCTTGTCATGATTTGTGAAATGATCTAAAAAATGGTATAATGTATAGTATAAATTTTAAATAATAAGAGCTTTCACTTTTATACAAATTGATAATAAATTAAATGAGAATTAAGGAAAAAGGAGTAGTATTGGAACATCTAATTAGTGTTGTTATACCTGTGTATAATGTGGAAAATTATTTGGAAGAGTGCATTCAAAGTGTTCTGAATCAGACCTATACAAATCTGGATATAGTTCTAGTAAACGACGGTTCTACAGATGCTTCAGCGGAAATATGTGATAGATTTGCTGAATTGGATAGTCGAGTTCGTGTATTCCACACAGAAAATGGGGGTGCGGCTCTGGCTAAAAATTTCGGTGTTACTCAAGCACTCGGGGAGTATGTCCTTTTTGTAGACTCAGATGATATCGCTGAAAAAAGAATGGTAGATACTTTGCACAGACAAGTGGAAGAGACAGGAGCAGATATCGTAATCGGCAATTATTTTATTTATGATGAGAATGATGGACAGTGTAAATTCTATGTACTAGAAAGAGATTTTTGTATTGAAGAATTATCAGCTCAAGAATTAATTAATCGTCAAGCAGGTTATTGGCATCTAAATGCTTCGGCCTTTATTATGCCTGTGTTTAAGCTATTTAAAAAAGACTTGCTATTGCAAGTTCCATTCACTAATGGTCGGCGTTTTGACGATGAGGCAACTATTCATAGGTTGTTTATAAAAAGTCAGAAAACAATTTTTGTAAACGATAATCTTTATATCTATCGTGTTAGACAAGGCAGTATCATGACTTCGCAATTTGATATATCTTGGGTGCAGGATATCTTGCAAGTATTTAGTTTAAAACTTGCAGATCTTGTTCTTGCTGGTATTGATACCAGTGTTATGAGAACTCGTTTTATAAATATTCTGAATGAATATAAATACTTATGTGAAGCTTATAATTTGACAGATACTGACGAGTATAGAGAGATTTTGTTTAGATTAGATTTGTGTAAGAAATAAGAAGTAGCTAGGGAAGTTATCTAGGATTATAGTAGAAAAATTGAAATCATATTGTGTCATTGATGATTAAAGGGGGAAGATGTATTTGAATGTTCCGATTAATTTTAAGGGAAATTATCACCATATTGAAATCTCAGAAGGTGCTCAGCTTCAGATTGGTCATGGGGTGGTGATGCGCTCCTTTACTAGTCTAGAAGTGTCAACGGAAGGGACTTTAGTGATTGGAGATAGAGTTTTTTTTAATGATCATTGTTCGATTCGTTGCTTGGACAAAATTACTATTGGGCATGATACTATGTTTGGGGATGGGGTGCGTATTTTTGATTTTAATCATAAGTTTAATAATTATAATGTATTTAAGACATCAATGAGTAGTTCACCGATTCATATTGGACGAGATTGTTGGATTGGAGCTAATACGGTTATTCTTAAAGGTGTCACTATAGGTGATAATGTTGTTATCGGGGCGAATTGTCTGATTTATCAAGACATTCCTGACAATTCTATCGTTACTCACAGTGAGCAATTAAATATCAAACCGAGATATGTTGCAAAGTATCATGCTTTTGTTTATACTTATTCAGATCAGTTAGAAGGTTTGGAATATTTATTGAGTAGTTTACCTGAAGTTGATTTTCATATTGCGGCACCAACGAATGTATCAGACTATCTAAGAGGTTTTGAACGATTTAGTAATTTTCAACTGTACGAATATTGCCAAACAAGAGAAGTTTCTGATCGCATTTTAGAAATGTCTGATTTTTATTTAGATATCAATCAGTGGGATGAGGTTGATGATATTGTAGGACGTGCTTTGGAAAGAGGAAAACCAATCTTTGCATTTGAGAATGTAGCTCATAGAACGAGTGAGAAAATTCAAGTGTTTGGACTAGACGATAAAAATAAAATGGTTGCGGCAATTCGTCGACAATTAGAGAAAGATGAGAATGGAGACTAGGGATGGAGAATAGTAATATACAATCAAAAAATCCCATCGTACTTGGAGCCGACAGCAATTATATGGATAAGGTAGAAACGACGGTAAAGTCGGTTTGTAGCCATAATAGGGATATAAGATTTTATATTTTTAACAGTGATTTTCCGACAGAGTGGTTTCAATTAATGAACAAAAGACTATCTGTATTAAATTCGGAGATAATAAATATAAAAATAACGGATGATACAATCAGTCGCTTCCATCTTCCTACGCCCCACCTTAGCTCTGCGACTTACCTTCGATATTTTATTCCAAATTTTGTTTTTGAAAAGAAGGTCCTCTATCTTGATAGTGACATTATCGTAACTTCTAGTTTGACAACATTGTTTGAGCTTGATTTGGATGGTTACCCACTTGGGGCTGTTCCAGATATTCCTATTAGTAATGAGGAATTCAATGCAGGTGTACTACTAATTGATACGGATATGTGGCGTGATGAAAATATTTCCAGACAGTTGTTTGAATTAACTATAGCTCATCATGAACATGTATATGGAGATCAGGGGATTTTCAATATACTGTTTAAAGATAGATGGAAACGTTTGGATCTGACCTACAATTTACAAGTAGGTCAAGATGCCCATAGACATTATTTGAGAGATTTTGGCTGGTACGAATTATTTGATGGTATTCCTAATATTATCCACTACACGACGGAAAATAAACCATGGAAACATTTTCGCTTTAATCGTTTTCGAGAAATTTGGTGGTTTTATTATGGCTTGAATTGGAATGATATCCTCTTGGATTCTTATGTCTTGCAAGAACAATTCGAAAACTTGGTTTCACCCATCTCCCAACATGTAAGTATTTTTACCAATACAGGAGACATCGAGAGTATAGCTTATTTACTTGAAAAATTACCAGATGTCCAATTTCATATTGTAGCTCCAACTTATTTTTCACCTAATATTATCGAATTGCAACGCTATTCAAATTGTTACATTTATCCATGTGCTGATCCTAAAATGAAGCGAGACATCATAGATAAAACAGATGTCTATCTAGATATTAACTATGGACCAGCTATGGACCAAGTGCTACAGGAGATTGTACGACAAGGTAAGACGATCTACTCATTTGATTCTACCAACCATTTTTCTAACGGAGAAAGCACGATCTTTACAGTTGGTGAGGTAGATGAATTGATTCGAAAAATAGAAGAAGGTGGAGATAGGAATGCATCAAAAAGTGATTGCTCTTGGAGCTGATATTCATTACCTTGATAAGGTAGAAACCGTGATAAAGTCAGTATCGGTTCATAATCATAAAGTGAAATTTTATGTGTTTAATGACGATTTGCCTAGTGAATGGTTTTTGTTGATGAGAAATCGTCTGAAGATTATTGGTTCTGAGATTGTCAATGTCAAAAAAACAGTTCATAATCTTCGCGATTTCCACTTGCCGAATGCAATCCTGTCCTATGCGGCTTTCTTTAGATATTTCATTGCAGATGAAGTGCTAGAAGATAGGGTTCTCTACTTAGACTCGGATACGATTGTCAATGCAAAACTAGATAACTTATTCTACTTGGATTTACAGGGATACGCTATCGCAGCTGTTCAGGATTTTGATCAGAGTGGTTGGTTAACAACCTTTAATTCAGGTGTGATGGTGATTGATGCAAAGAAATGGCGAGAAAATCGGTTGACACAAAGTCTGCTAGAGTTGACTGCCCAACACCATGAACATGTCTATGGAGACCAAGGGATTCTCAATATGCATTTCGGCGATCAGTGGCTACATTTGGATAAAGAATACAATTTCATGGTTGGTTTGGATCAATTTCTCCATTTAAGTGGGAATGGGGAATGGTATCAGTCTCACTATTACGGAAATTGTGAACCAAAGATTATCCACTATACTTCAGAGTTTAAACCATGGACTCATCTAACTTTGACTCGTTTTCGTAAATTGTGGTGGTTTTATTATGGTTTGAATTGGAATGATGTATTGTTAGAAACAGATATTATCAGACGTTCATTTGCAGAACTGGTGAAGGCTCCCTTATATCATACTTGTATTTTCACAAATAGTGCTGGTTTAGAATCAATAGAATATATATTATCCGAATTGCCAGAAGTTCATGTTACAATATTGGCTCCAACAGATTTTGCTGAGAGCGTAGTTGATATGCAACGATTCTTGAATCTTTCAATTTATCCAAACTTTAGTCCTTTTAACAAGAAGGAAACCTTGGATAAGATGGATTTCTATCTGGATATCAATCATGGTGGCGTTGTAGGGACTATTATCGAAGAAATTCATGATAAAAACAAACCAATCTTCGCTTTCGACACTACCAGTCATGACTCAAGTGGCAGAAGTCAGATTTTTTCATCTGCTGAACCAGAGAAAATGATAGACGGAATTCGAAAATTTTTAGGAGAAAAAACTGAATGGAAAATGAATTGATTAGTATTATTGTTCCCATTTTTAACGTGGAGAATTATCTTCGAGAATGTTTGGATAGTATTCACCATCAAACCTATAAAAATTTCGAATGCTTGTTAATCAATGATGGCTCTCCAGATAATTCAGCAGAGATTTGTAGCTAAAGATTCACGTTTTCGCTATTTTGAGAAAGAAAATGGGGGCTTATCATCAGCTCGGAACTACGGTATTGATCGTGCAGAAGGATCTTTTGTCACTTTTGTAGATTCGGATGATTGGTTGGAATCTACCTGTCTAGAAATTTTATCCGAGAAAAAGAATCAATATGATGCAGATATTGTAGTATCTTGTTACTGTATCTATGATGAGGAAAAGAAAATGTACCTTTTCTTTACATACGGGGAAGAATATGACAAAGTTTATAGTTCGAAAGAACTGTTAGAAATTCTACCTGTGCTAGAGGGGAAAACGTTAAGTTTTCAAACTTCTTGGGGAATTCTATTTAAGAAAGAGTTGTTTGAACATGTTTCTTTCCCAGTTGGAAAATTAAATGAAGATATTGCGACAAATTATAAGTGTTATATGCAGGCAGAGAGGATAGTCTATACGCACAAAAATACTTACTGCTATCGTCTAAGGAGTACAAGTATTTCTCATGAATCATTTACAGAAAAAATGATGCGGGATGATCACGATGCTCGCATTGCAAGAATTGCCTTATTAGCATTAAAAGACTATGATATTAGTCATTATTTGACGCAACATAAACAGTATCTGAAAGCTTGGCATCGTATGGCTCTGGAAAAAGGTCTTGCTGAAAGCGGAGAGACTCGTCGTATGGAGGAATTAGATTATCTTCTTTCTGAAGAAGACTAACCATCCATTTTTTACTGGCAGGTTAGTCGCAGTGGAGCTAAAGTCGTAGTAAAATACGAAAGCTATGTTTTTCTTGTGATTCTGTGATAGTAAGCGGGATTCCAAGGAGAAGAAAGTGATGAACTTTTATTAGGCAGTTTTAAAATAAGAACAGAGATAAAAGGATTTATATGAAAGCAATTGTTCTTGCTGGAGATAAGAATTATCTTACTCCAATGCTTACGACGATAAAGTCTATTTTGTATTATAATCAACAGGTTAAAATTTATATTCTGCATCAGAATATTCCTAGTGATTGGTTCCATGAACTTAAAATTCAAGTGGAGAAGTTAGGAAGTATTGTAGAGGATGTTTATATTGGTGATACGATTGATTCTGAGTGGAAAACTCGTGCGCACATTTCACCGATAGCTTATGCTCGATACTTAATTCCACGCTTGATTACAGAAGCGAGAGTAGTCTATTTAGATAGTGATATCATTGTCCATGGAGATTTGAGTCCACTATTTGAATTAGATTTAGGTGACTACTCTTTAGCAGCAGTGAGAGATGCGGATGGAAACGGGTTTAACTCCGGGATGTTGGTCATTGATAGCCCAAAGTGGAGGGAGAAGGATATTACCACTATGCTGTTTGATAAGACAGTAGAGTATATGTCAGGTATTGAACAAGCTACTCCTGAAGGCTTTAATGGAGATCAGACGATCTTTAATTTGGTTTTTCAACATCGTTGGTTGGAGTTGGATAAAAGTTTCAATCTTCAAGTAGGCCATGATTTGGTTGCTTTTTATAGTCACTGGGATTCACATTTTGAATTGGATAAAGAACCACTTATTATCCATTACACAACTCATCAAAAACCATGGAAGACGTTAATTGGTTATCGTTACTGGGATTTATGGTGGGCTTTTCGAGATGTTAGTTATAATCAGATTGCTGCCTATTATGTAGGACATTTTACCATTAAAAGAGTTTATGAACGCCACGATACTAATCTGTTTATATTTACAGATAGTCAGGATTTACTCTATATGGAGGAATTGGTTCAGTCACTTCCAGAGGTTGCTTTCCATATTGGTGCCTATACAGATATGGGGGACATTCTTCTGTCTTTTGATCAGTATCCAAATGTTTACTTGTACCCGAATATAGTAGGAGTAGTGATTGATGAGATGATTGAGAAGTCAGATGCTTATCTGGATATTCATAAAGGAAGTCCGATGGAATTTATTGTCAACCGCTATATCAGTGCAGGAAAACCGGTATTGACTTTTGATGTGACCAATAAAAATCAGTTAAAGAGAACAGTGGTTTCTTCTCAATCTTCTCTGGAAATGATAGAAGCCATTAAAGAGTTACAGAGAAAAAAAGTTGAAAAAAAAGCAATTGCATTAGCTGCTAATTATCAATCTGCTGATCAGGTGCTAACGACAATCAAATCAGTCTGTTGTCATAATCGAGGGCTTCGTTTTTATCTGATTAACCGCGATTTTCCGACAGAATGGTTTTATAATCTTAATCGTAAATTAAAGAAGCTAGACTGTGAAATCGTCAATGCCCGTATTAATGGTTCCCATCTCAACCAATATGTGACAAATGTTCATAAAGAAGTATTTTTACCTTGTTTTATTTCGGATTTTGTTGAGGAAGATAAGGTCCTATACCTGGACGGCGATTTGGTTGTCACAAGAGACCTAAGTTCCCTGTTTGCTGTCGAATTGGAAGATTATCCCTTGGGTGCTGTTAAAGATTTGGGTGGACAAATTTATTTTGGTCAACATATTTTTAATTCAGGTGTGATGCTAATCAATAACCGTCTTTGGAAACAAGAAGAAATACGCAAGCAGCTAATTGAAATGACCAATGAGTTGCATGACAAGGTTGTTCAAGATGTTCAAAATATCTTGAATATCTTATTTAAAGACCATTGGTTGACTTTAGACTTTAAATATAATTGCAGTACCTTGCACATGCATTTTTCAGATTATCGACCAGAACCTGGGACTTATCCACCGATTATTCATTATTTGACAGAGAGAAAACCATGGGGATTGTATGAACGTTCCATCTATCGGGAAGTTTGGTGGTATTACAATGCCCAAGATTGGTCGGACATGAACGAGGTAACTCCTTATTTGACACAAGAACAGGTGAATCAGTACACAGGGATTCAACATTCAGCTCTAGTCTATACCTTCTCAAGTGACTTGAGAAATATGATCTACTTGATTGAAAATCTACCAGATGTCAAGTTTTATGTAGCTGCCCCAGTCATGGTAGCTGATAGTATTACAGCTTTACTAGCCTACCCCAATGTCTCTGTCTTATCGGATATAGCTGGGCAACCAGTTTTGATTGATAGTTTAGTTGAAGGCTGTGACTTCTTACTGGACATTAATGCTGATATCGAAGTTGACGGGATCGTTGGTCGTTTCCAACAAGCAGGAAAACCAGTATTTGCTTTTGAAAGTGTAGCCCATGGTGAGCAAGGTCAGTTCCTCTATGATCAAGGGCGTCCGGAAGAGATGGCTCTAGCTATTGAAGCCTACTGTCAAAATGGAGAGCTACCTGTAAAAAAGCTTCAATCCTATCCAAAGGTACTGGATATACAGCAGAGTCTTGATTATATACTAGAACGCCATTCTTCTGTTATTCGCTATGGGGATGGAGAAATGGATATTATGATGGGACATGGGATTCCTTATCAAGGCTATGATGAGACATTGGCAGAACAGCTTAGAAGTATGATTCAACTGGAAAGTTCTCCAGAATTGCTGGTTTGTCTTTCTGATGTTTTTGAAGGCTTGGAACGCTACAATCCCGAAGCTGTTAACTTTTGGCAAAAGCATTTAGAGCATTATCAAGAAGCTTACCATAATTTATGTACAGCAAGTTTCTATGGTTCGACTTTTATATCTCGTCCTTATATGGACCTCAAAGACAAGTCAGCTTCAGTAGCTCACTTTGATAAATTAAAGAAACTTTGGGATAAACGAAACATCTTGATTGTCGAAGGTGAAAACTCACGTTCAGGGGTGGGGAACGATCTTTTTGATAATGCTCAGTCTGTTGAGCGTATCATCTGCCCTTCTAGAAATGCCTACAGTAAGGTTAAGGATATTCAAGAAGCGATTGAAAAGCATGCGACTGGTAAATTAGTATTCTTGATGCTTGGTCCTACAGCCAAGGTTTTGGCTTACCATTTAAGCAAAAAAGGCATACAAGCGATTGATTTAGGTCATATTGATTCCGAATATGAGTGGTTTAAGATGGGAGCAACTTCAAAAGTAAAATTCTCACATAAGCATACCGCAGAGCATAATTTTGATCAAGAAATTCAGCTAATTGAGGATGAAATTTATAATAAGCAAGTAGTCGTAAGGATTTAAATAGGATTATGAAGATAAATATTACAAATATTTACGGTATGTCTGGTCAAAGTACAGCCTTAATCGCCCAGAATGAAACCGTTAAAATTGCAAAAAAATTAGACTTTCATGAACTGAGCTTCTACTTTTACAATATTTATAGCGATAGTGAAGGAGAGTTGAACAGTCGCTTAGATGGTGTTTTGGCTAAGTTGGGATATGGAGATATTGTTGTTTACCAATCTCCTACATGGAATGGTAGAGAGTATGATCAGGCTTTTATTAGAAAATGCAAGATTTTAAATACGAAAATCATTACCTTTATCCATGATGTCCCACCCCTTATGTTTCCATCCAATTATTACTTGATGCCTGAGTACATTGAGATGTATAACCAATCAGATCTAGTAGTTGTTCCCTCAGAGAAAATGAAGGAACGCCTGATTCAGGAAGGCTTGACAGTTGAAAAAATTCTTATTCAAGGGATGTGGGACCATGTTCATGACTATCCTTTGAGACAACCTGCTTTTCAGAAAAAACTATCTTTTGCGGGTAGTGTGGAGCGTTTTGAACATCTGTCTAACTGGTCTTACTCAACTCCTCTCGATATTTTTTCAGAATCGAATCAAGAGAATCAGAACACTGCAGTTTCCTTTAAAGGCTGGAAAACAGATCCAGAATTGCTTTTTGCTTTATCAGAGGGTGGCTTTGGCTTGGTATGGGGGACCAGTGAAAATCCTGCTGATGAGGAAGACTATTATCGCTTGAATATCTCTCATAAAGTCAGTACCTATCTTTCTGCAGGGATTCCAGTAGTAGTGCCATCCTATCTCTCAAATGCTAATTTCATAAAAGAAAAAGGCTTGGGTTATGTAGTAGATAGTTTGGAAGAGGCCAATCGTCTAGTAGAAGAAACGACAGCAGAAGCTTATCAACACATGGTTGAAAATGTATATAAAGTTAGTTATGCCTTGAAACAAGGTTACTTTACAAAAAAACTATTAATTGATGCAATTGTGGATGTTTTAGATATGTAGGTAGGATACGGTTCAGAAAGACTATTTCAGTTAAGAAAATTGATTTATAGATTTATTATAATCAAAATGACTTCATTTTTAACAAAGTTAGGAGAGTAACTTGAAGAACAAATTGAACTCGGTAGTTGTAAAACGGGGTATGTTGACGATAGGATTTTTATTCGTTTACGTTTTAGGGAGCAGATTGATACTTCCTTTTATAGATATGAATAGTAAAGATTTTTTGGGTGGAGCTACTGCTTATTTAGCTTTTTCTACAGCAGTAACAGGTGGGAATCTTAGAAGTTTATCTTTATTTTCAGTGGGTTTATCTCCGTGGATGTCTTCTATGATTTTATGGCAGATGCTCTCATTTTCTAAAAAATTAGGTTTGGCATCTGGAACTATAGAAATTCAAAATAGAAGACAGATGTATTTAACCTTGTTTATTGCATTGATTCAATCTTTAGCTATTTCATTAAATTTACCAGTTCAATCAAGCTTTCCGACTGTCTTAGTTATTATTCTCAACACTTGTCTTCTGATAGCAGGAGCTCTTTTCTTGGTGTGGTTATCAGATTTAAACGCTCAACTTGGAGTAGGTGGTTCTATAGTTATTTTACTAGCTAGTATTATTTTAAATATTCCACAAGACATTTTAAGTACATTTCAGCTTGTTCGAATTTCTATGGGAATGATACTATTTATTGTATTGATTAGTATTTTATTAACTTATATGATGGTTCTCATGTATAGAGCGCGTTATCGTATAGCGGTTCATAAAATTGGCTTACGCAGTCGTTTCAAGCGCTATTCTTATTTTGAAATAATGTTAAATCCTGCTGGTGGAATGCCGTTTATGTATGTGATGAGCTTTTTAGGTTTGCCTACCTATATCTTTTTATTATTACAGACACTTTTTCCTCGAAGTTCAGTCTTCTCTGAACTATCAGCTCAATATGGAGTTGGAAAACCATTATGGATTTACTCGTATATTGCCATGATTTTTTTATTTAGTATTGCTTTTGCTTTTGTCAACATGAGTGGTGATCAAATATCGGACCGCATGAAGAAGTCTGGAGAGTATATATATGGAGTTTATCCAGGAGAGGAAACAAGTCGTTTTATTAATCGATTAGTTTTTAGATTTTCTCTTATAGGCGCTTTCTTTAATGTGATTATGGCAGGTGGTCCCATGCTTTTTGTTTTATATGATGAAAAGTTATTAAGATTGGCCATGATTCCAGGTTTATTTATGATGTTTGGTGGTATGATTTTTACAGTCAGAGATGAAGTGAAAGCTCTGAGATTAAATGAAACTTATAAACCATTGATTTAGGAGGATATCATGTATTATTTTATTCCAGCTTGGTATGGTTCAACACGTCAATGGCATGCTGATTTGATTCCATGGTATTATTCACATTTTAGATTTGAATTTGATGATACTTTCAATCAAATCAGGCTTTTTCAAAGGCAAGGGATACAATCCAGGTTATTAGTATTAGCCTATCAGCCACACCTACGTTATTTTTTACATAGACATGGTGTACTAGAGACAGAAGTCTATTCTATATTTGATGATTTGCAAGACTTTCATGATTTACATACCCAAGTTCTTAATATTAGAGATATAGAATGGGATAGTGATTGTCAATTTCTTTATAGTCCATTTGCAATCATAGTACAAAAAAATGGTAAAAAGTATGCAAAAGTAGAACATGGAGTAGAAGGCTTTATAAGCGATATCCAATATTTTGATTTCGATGGGCAAATAAGTACACATTATATAATGGACGATCGTGGCTTTGTGTCTAGTGTCATTTATTTTGATAATGGGCAGCCTACCTATCAAGACTATTTAGATCCTAAAGGTATTTGGCGATTTAGGGAGTATTTAAATGAGGGAGGCCGAGTAGAGGTAAATCCAATATTTGGTTACCGTTTTAAACAGCTTTACTACACTGATATGAGTCAACTAATCGCAGAATATTTTGATAAATACCTGCAAAAGAAACAGGAAAAACAGGATATTTTCATTATTCCTTCTCATTCTAATCATGATCAATTTCTTTTAAGTTGTCTACCAAGTGATACCGTTAAAATTTTGAGTCTCTTTATCAATCGGAATTCACAGAACACCTTTAGAGAGTTATCAGTATCAATTGATCGAGTTAGCTTAGTCTTAGTGGATAGAGAGGATAGTTTACAACTCTTGCAGGACCTGTATCCTGAACTATCGGATAAATTTCATCATCTTTCTCCTTTTGATACGCGTTTACGACTAGGTCGAAGTCAGACTCGAAAAGAATCTATTATTTACTATCAACTTGATTTCAATGAAGAAATTGATAGGGAAGCATTGACTCAAGTTATGTTATTTATTTCAGAAACTAAAAATACAGAAATTATTTTCGGAGCTTTCTCTGCTAGTCAGGAACAAATGGAAGAGGTGGAATCTCTTGTCAATGAAATTATTCAGGCCCAAATTCATATTGATAGCTTAGAAAAAGGTTTAGACTATGGAGACGCAGAAAATCATTTAGAAGAAAATCAAGAGCAGGAGCTACGTTTTCAATTTGTCAATATGAATGATGAGTTGGATCTTATTAAGACGCTCGAGTTTGTTCGTTTGATTGTGGATCTTAATAAACAACCCCATCTCTATACTCAAATCGCAGGTATTAGTGCGGGAATTCCTCAGATTAATCAAGTTGAAACAGTCTATGTGGAGCATTTGAAAAATGGTTATTTGATTTCAGATGTGACAGAATTTTCCAAGGCTGCACATTACTATACAGATAAACTAAAAGAGTGGAATCAAGCCCTAGTATACTCTATTGATAAAATCAAAGAACATACTGGACAACGATTCTTAGATAAATTGCATCGTTGGCTTGAGGAGGTTACAGATGTCAAAGGACTATAAAATCCTACAAATAGGGATTGATAATTGGGCTCATCATTATGAAATTCCTGAAAATATGGATTGGTATTATTTTTGCCCCAACTCACCGCTAGCCCTCCGTAAAATGATGGAAATGGATAACATCACAAATTTTCATGCAATTTTGGTAGAGGATGGTCAGCATATAAGAGATTTAATGCCTTTTGTACACCATATCGAACCCTATACTTTACTTTATAGTCAAGATTTTCAAACGACAGATTTGGGTATTCTTGATTGCTTAAAAAAGCGGTGTGCTCAGGCTGTAGATTTCTCAGATCCTCAGCAATTATTAAATGATTTATCCACTTCTCTCTTTGGTGGGGGATATGGGGATAAATTATTTCCATCAACGATACAAATTCATCCCTCTTTTGATGGTTCTATTTCCTATCAAGGATTTGAACATGTGACTTTAGAGGGAAATTTTAGTGATACTTTTTCTCAAGTTGCCTATTGGAGATATAATACTATGGTTAGTGAAAATGCTCCTATTGAATTGTGGTTAGAGTATGAAAAAAAGGGGGATTGTGAGTTTAGATTAGTGATCCGGAAACTATGGGCTGGATCAGTTGATGACTTTTTTGAAGAGGAAATTTATAACGAGGCTGACCTTCAACAAGCTATTGTTGTGGATAGCAAGGAAGCAAATTTTTATATAACGGTATCTATTGAAGCACGTGGTAAAGGGAAAATTCAACTAGGGAATTTGCACCAACGTTGGAGTCGCAAGCAGTTTGGGAAATTTGTTCTTGGTGGTAATATCTTACATGACGAAAGTCGTGATGAAATAAACTATTTCTTCCACCCAGGTGATTTTAAGCCACCTTTAGCTGTGTATTTTGCAGGTTTTCGTCCTGCAGAGGGCTTTGAAGGATATTTCATGATGAAAAATTTAGGATGTCCTTTTCTTCTTTTTTCAGATCCTCGTTTGGAGGGGGGAGCTTTTTACCTTGGTAGTGAAGAATTAGAAAATAAGATTAAGGAAACAATTCAATACTATTTAGACTATCTTGGTTTGACTTCTAAAGATTTAATTTTATCAGGTTTATCAATGGGAACTTTTCCATCGCTCTACTATGGGGCAGCCTTTGAACCGTCTGCAGTTATTGTTGGGAAGCCATTAGCTAATATTGGAACCATTGCAAAACGAGGTCGTTTAGATGCACCAGGAGTATTTAATACTAGTTTTGATATTTTGAGGCATCAGACTGGAGGAGTTGGTTATCAGCATATGGATGATCTAGACCGACGTTTTTGGGATATGTTTAAAAAGGCTGATTTCAAACAGACGACTTTTGGACTTTCCTACATGAAAGATGAAGATATGGATAGTAACGCCTACGATCAGTTAGTGGAACATCTTTGTTATACAGGTGCTAAAATTTTATCCAAGGGAACAGCAGGCCGACATAATGATGATACAGATACGAATGTGGCTTGGTTTTTACATTTCTATCATATTATTTTGGAATCGGATTTTAGAAGAGGTGTTCAATGATCATTAAACAAAGACAGGAAATTAATTGGGGTGAACTAGGAATGACATTTATGTATGGAACTATGATTAAGTATCATTCAAACTACCATTTGAGTTTATCCAACTCTTTAGTACCATCAGGAGAAATCTTAAAAACATGGTTTTCCAGTATGAACTATCAAGCCTCTAGAACTCAACCAAGTCTACCTTTGCTTAAAAGAAAATGTAATTATCAATTATGCATGAATTTTGATTGCAATCCTAGAAATAGTATATATATAAAGATTTCTTTTTTGGATAGATATGGGGATGTTATTGAAGAGAAAATCGAAAAAAAGAAAGTCTTTGATTTTACCTATCCTGAGGATACCTATATATACCAAGTCTCTCTTCTAAGTGCTGGATTTGAGTCCTTAGACTTCTATTCTTTTTCTATTAAGGAGATGAATCGTGTTTAAAGGTTTTTATCAAGATTTTCAACTTAGAAAAATCAAAAGGATATTAAAAAAGATTAATTCTCTTAAAGAAAAGATGGAATCTTTATCAGACCAGGAATTAGCGGCAAAGACAGTGGAGTTCCGTCAACGTCTTGCTGAGGGGGCCACTCTAGATGACCTATTGGTAGAAGCTTTTGCGGTTGTGCGTGAAGCAGACAGACGCATCTTGGGAATGTTTCCCTATGATGTTCAAGTTATGGGAGGAATTGTTATCCATCAGGGAAATGTCGCTGAGATGAATACAGGTGAGGGGAAAACCTTGACCGCTACTATGCCTGTCTATCTTAATGCCCTGACAGGCAAAGGAACGATGCTGATTACAACTAATGACTACCTAGCCAAACGGGATGCTGAGGAGATGGGAGAAGTTTACCGCTTCTTAGGATTGACAATTGGAGTACCTTTTACAGATAATCCTAGAGTGAAACTGACATCAGAAGATAAAAAAAGAATTTACGCGTCAGATATTATTTATACTACTAATAGTAATTTAGGGTTTGATTTTTTGAATGATAATTTAGCTTCTAATCAAGAAGGTAAGTTTTTACAACCTTTCAATTATGTTATTATTGATGAGGTTGATGATATATTACTAGATAGCGCTCAGACTCCTCTTATTATCTCGGGTTCTCCTCGCGTTCAGTCTAATCACTATGGCATTATTGACACGCTTGTAACGACTTTGGTTGAAGGCGAGGATTACATTTTTAAAGAGGAGAAAGATGAGATTTGGCTGACTACTAAGGGGGCTAAAGCTGCTGAAAGCTTTTTAGGAATAGATCATTTGTATAAGGAAGAACATGCGGTTTTTGCTCGCCATTTAGTTTATGCGATTCGAGCCCATAAACTCTTTACTAAAGACAAAGACTATGTCATTCGTGGTAATGAGATGGTACTGGTTGATAAGGGGACAGGGCGTCTAATGGAGATGACCAAGCTACAAGGCGGCCTCCATCAGGCTATTGAAGCGAAGGAGCACGTCAAATTATCTCCAGAAACGAGAGCTATGGCTTCTATCACCTATCAGAGCCTTTTTAAGATGTTTAATAAGATATCTGGTATGACAGGGACAGGTAAGGTTGCAGAAAAAGAATTTATTGAAACCTACAATATGTCTGTAGTACGCATTCCAACCAATCGTCCTAGACAACGGATTGACTATCCAGATAATCTCTATGTCACTTTACCTGAAAAGGTGTATGCATCTTTAGAATATATTAAAAAGTATCATAAAAAGGGGAATCCCTTACTCGTTTTTGTCGGCTCGGTTGAAATGTCTCAGCTTTATTCGTCACTCTTGCTCCGAGAGGGAATTGCCCATAATGTCCTAAATGCTAATAATGCGGCGCGTGAGGCTCAGATTATCTCCGAGTCAGGTCAGATGGGGGCTGTGACAGTGGCTACTTCTATGGCAGGACGTGGAACGGATATCAAGCTTGGTAAGGGAGTTGCAGAACTTGGGGGCTTGATTGTTATTGGGACAGAGCGGATGGAAAGTCAACGAATCGACCTGCAAATTCGTGGACGTTCTGGCCGTCAGGGAGATCCTGGTATGAGTAAGTTTTTTGTATCCTTAGAGGATGATGTTATTAAGAAATTTGGTCCATCTTGGGTGCATAAAAAATATAAAGATTATCAGGTTAAAGATATGACTCAACCGGAAGTATTGAAAGGGCGCAAATATCGAAAGCTAGTTGAAAGGGCTCAGCAGGCAAGTGATAGTGCTGGCCGTTCGGCGCGTCGTCAGACTCTAGAATATGCTGAGAGTATGAATATTCAACGGGATATGGTCTATAAAGAAAGAAATCGTCTAATAGATGGTTCTCGTGACTTAGAGGATGTTGTTGAGAAAATCATTGCTAGCTACATAGAGCAAGTGACCTCTTCAAGTTATGAAAGCCGAGAGTTACTCTTCCACTTTATCGTGACTAATATTAGTTTTCATATTAAAGAGGTTCCAGACTATGTAAATGTGACTGACAAAACTGCAGTTCGTAATTTTATGAAACAAGTGATTGATAGAGAACTTTCTGAAAAGAAAGAATTGCTTGAGGAACATGGCTTGTATGAACAGTTTTTACGACTTTCTATGCTCAAGGCTATTGATGACAACTGGGTAGAGCAGGTAGACTATCTACAACAGTTATCTATGGCTATCGGTGGTCAATCTGCTAGTCAGAAAAATCCAATCGTAGAGTATTATCAAGAAGCCTATGCAGGCTTTGAAGCCATGAAAGAACAAATCCGTGCGGATATGGTGCGTAATCTCCTGATGGGCTTGGTTGAAGTCACTCCCAAGGGTGAGATTATGACTCATTTCCCATAAAAAGAGGAAAATATGACAATTTACAATATAAATTTAGGAATTGGCTGGGCTAGTAGCGGTGTTGAATACGCCCAAGCCTATCGTGCAGGTGTTTTTCGGAAATTAAATCTGTCCTCTAAGTTTATCTTTACAGATATGATTTTAGCCGATAATATTCAGCACTTAACAGCCAATATTGGTTTTGATGATGATCAAGTTATCTGGCTTTATAATCATTTCACAGATATCAAGATTGCACCGACTAGCGTGACAGTGGATGATGTTTTGGCTTATTTTGAAGGTATAGAGGAACGAAGGGAAAAAAATGGCAAGGTTTTACGTATTTTCTTTTCTGACGAAGACAAGTTTATCACTTGTTATTTAGTAGATGAGAAAAAGGATCTTGTTCAACATGTAGAGTATGTATTTGCAGGTAATCTTGTACGCAAGGATTACTTCTCTTACACACGCTATTGCACAGAATATTTTGCTCCTAAGGACAATGTGGCGACACTCTATCAAAGAACCTTCTATAATGAAGATGGTACTTCTGCTTATGATATGTTCATGAATCAAGGGACTGAAGAAGTCTATCGTTTCAAGGATCGAATTTTATATGGGAAGCCTGCCTTGATACGTTATTTCATGAAGACTCTTCGTTTAAGTAAATCAGATCTAGTGATTTTAGATCGTGAAACAGGCATTGGGCAGGTTGTTTTTGAGGAAGCGCAAGCGGCGCATCTAGCGGTAGTTGTTCATGCGGAGCATTATAGTGAAAATGCTACAAACGAGGACTATATCCTTTGGAACAACTACTATGACTATCAGTTTACCAATGCAGATAAGGTTGATCTTTTTATCGTTTCAACGGATCGCCAAAAGGAAGTCTTAGAGCAACAGTTTGCTCACTATACTACGCATGTTCCTAAGATTGTAACCATTCCAGTTGGAAGTGTTGATGAATTAACAAAACCACAAGAGAGTCGTAAACCATTTTCTCTCATTACAGCTTCTCGTCTCGCCAAGGAAAAACACATTGATTGGCTTGTGAAAGCTGTGATTGAAGCTCATAAAGAGTTACCGGAACTAACTTTTGATATTTATGGGAGCGGTGGAGAAGATTCTCTTCTTCGTGAAATTATTGCAAATCATCAGGCTGAGGATTATATTCAGCTCAAGGGGCATGCGGAACTTTCGCAGATTTATAGTCGGTATGAGGTATATTTGACAGCTTCTACTAGCGAAGGATTTGGTCTGACCTTGATGGAAGCTATTAGTTCAGGTTTGCCATTGATTGGCTTTGATGTTCCATATGGAAATCAAACTTTCATTGAAGACGGTAAAAATGGCTACTTGATTCCAAGCTCATCTGACCATGTGGAGGATGAAATCAAGAAAGCTTATGCAGAAAAGATTTGCCAACTTTATTTGGAGAATCGTTTGGAAGGTATGAGAGAGAAGTCATACCAGATAGCAGAGTCATTCTTGACTCAAGAGATTCTAAACACATGGGAAGAAACAATCAAGGAGGTAGTGGATGATTCAGTTATTTGATATATATAATCAAGAAAGCCAAGATTTGAACTATAGTCTGACTGAAGCTGGACTGTCTGATTTGGCTGTGGTTATTGAACCAGACGGATTCTTACCGGATGGAGTTGTCTCCCCCTTTACCTATTATTTGGGTTATGACAGTGGTAAACCTTTATACTTTAACCAAGTTCCTGTTCCAGCTTTTTGGGAAATTTCAGGAAATAATCAGTCTGCTCGTATTGAAGATATGACACAGGAGAGAGCCGTCATTCATTTTGCAGATGGTTTACAGGCGCGTTTGGTAAAAAAAGTCGAATGGAAAACACCAACAGGTCGAATTTTTCAAGTAGATCACTATAATCGTTTCGGGATTTGCTTTGCTAAAACCACCTATGATGTTTCTGGTCAAGCTATTATGACTTCCTATCGGGACGTAGATCAAAAGGAAGTTATTTTGGAAAACCATATCACAGGTGATATTCTTTTTACCTTAGAAGGACAAGGCTTGCGTCATTTTTCTAATCGAGTAGCTTTTATCATAGATTTCCTACAAGGTTTGAATGTGAATCTTGACCACATTATCTTTAATAGCTTATCTACCTCGTTTTTGACATCTTTCCATTTTCCGGATAAATCAGGTCATGATATCCTGGTTTGGCAGGAACCTCTCTATGATGCCATTCCAGGCAATATGCAGTTGATTTTGGAAAGTGATAATGTGCGTACTAAGAAAATCATCATTCCCAATAAGGCGACTTATGAGCGCGCTTTAGAGTTGACTGACGAGAAATACCATGATCAGTTTGTGCACTTGGGTTACCATTATCAGTTCAAACGCGATAATTTCCTAAGACGAGATGCCTTAATCTTGACCAATTCCGATCAGATTGAGCAAGTAGAAGCAATCGTAGAAGCCTTGCCTGATGTTACCTTCCGTATCGCAGCGGTGACAGAGATGTCTTCTAAGCTTTTAGACATGCTTCGCTATCCTAATGTGGTCCTTTATCAGAACGCTAGTCCACAGAAGATTCAGGAGCTCTATCAATTGTCGGATATTTACTTGGATATCAACCATAGCAATGAGTTGCTACAGGCAGTGCGTCAGGCCTTTGAGCACAATCTCTTGATTCTTGGATTTAACCAAACGGTGCACAATAGACTCTACATCGCTCCTGATCATCTATTTGAAAGTAGTGAAGTTTCTGCTTTGGTTGAGACCATTAAACTGGCCCTTTCAGATGTTGAACAAATGCGTCAGGCACTTGGCAAACAAGGCCAACATGCAAATTATGTTGACTTGGTGCGATATCAGGAAACCATGCAAATTGTTTTAGGAGGCTAACATGTCAGACGAAGATTTATTTTACAAAGACGTTGAAGGTCGCATGGAAGAGTTGAAACAAAAACCTATCAAGAAAGAAAAAGAAACCCGAGGGGAAAAGATTAGCAAGACTTTTTCACTTTTACTGGGATTAATGATTCTGATTGGTTTGCTCTTTACTTTGCTGGGAATTTTGAGGTAGGCCTATGATTGACATACTGATTGTTTTAGCTATTGTCCTATCTCTCGCTTTGATTGTATTGGTAACCATACAACCCCGTCAAAATCAACTATTTTCCATGGATGCCACTAGTAATATTGGTAAACCAAGTTACTGGCAGAGCAACACCTTGGTAAAGGTGCTCACCTTATTAGTGAGTTTGGCCTTATTCGTTTTACTATTAACCTTTATGGTAATAACTTATAAATAAAAGAAAACTTCAGATATTCACCTTTTGTGATTGGTCTGAAGTTTTCTTTTTTATACTCAATGAAAATCAAAGAGCAAACTAGGAAGCTAGCCGCAGGCTGCTCAAAACACTGTTTTGAGGTTGTAGATAAGACTGACGAAGTCAGCTCAAAACACTGTTTTGAGGTTGTAGATAAGACTGACGAAGTCAGTAACCATACCTACGGCAAGGCGAAGCTGACGTGGTTTGAAGAGATTTTTGAAGAGTATTACTGTCCATATTTTTGGTAAAAATCAACTTTTACTTGGATGAAGGTTTTGGCTTCACGTAGGAGTTGAAGAAGGGTGGCGCGAGTTTCAAATTCTTCTCTTGTCTTGGGGAGACTGCGGTTACGGAAGATTTCCAGATAGCGTTCTATTTCATCTAGTAAATCAGAAGCAGGATTGATCTGGCTCAGTTGACCGGCAATTCTTGAAAAGAGCTGAGCCAAAATCAGGCTTTCACTGGCAGCTAGGTGACAGGTGTTGATTTGCTGGGCCATGTTTCGCAGGATACGACTTTGTCGCTGTCTCATCTCAAAGTAGTGAATATGGTAATCAGTCTGGTGAAAGAGGTGGTCTGAGTGATCCAAATAGACCAGTCTGAGGGCTTCTTCCAAAAGGGTGTCCAATTCTTCAACCAACTGTGCTCGGTTGCGTCCATCCCCTCTGGATAAATAATATTTGAAGCGCTGGAGGATATCTTTTAATTTTTCTTCTACCAATGTGTGGTAGTGCTGGATTTCCTCTTCTCGTGAAGGCATGTAGAGATTGACCAGCAAAGCAAATCCAGTACCGATTGCAAAGAGAAGGAATTCATTGACTAGAAGGTCTGGAGAGGTTGATTTTTGCACCAAGAGATGGCTAACCAAAACAGTGCTTGGTGTGATGCCAATTTCCCAGCCCATCTTGTAGGCTAGGGGAACATAAAGAGCCAGATAGAGGCCAAGACTCCAGATATGAAATCCGCTCAAGTGAAAAGTCAAAACCCCGATAACCAGAGCCAGAAGCATGGAAAAGAGCCGATTGCGGGCCAGTTTTAAGGTACTTCTACGGGTATCGGATAGGCTCAAGAGGGCGATGATTCCAGCCGAGACAGCTGAGGAGAGATTGAGAAAATAAGCAAGAAGGCAGGCAAGACAGGTAGCTAAGATGAGCTTGGTCGTACGTTGGCTAATAGACATAAGAATTTCCTGGTAAGTTAGAATAAAAGCGTAAAAGACAAGACCTGAGCAGGCTTGTCTTTATGCGCTATTTTTTACGGGCTGCTGCGTATTCGGCAACGGCAGTAAAGAGGACGTCTGTAGAAGAGTTAAGGGCTGTTTCACATGAGTCTTGAATGACACCAATAACAAATCCAACTCCGACAACTTGCATGGCAATATCGTTAGAAATACCGAAAAGACTACAAGCAACTGGGATAAGAAGGAGGGAACCTCCAGCAATACCAGAAGCACCACAGGCTGAGATAGCTGCTACTACACTGAGGACAAAGGCTGTCGCAAAGTCAACAGGAATTCCAAGAGTGTTAACTGCAGCAAGGGTCAAAATGTTAATGGTAATCGCTGCTCCGGCCATGTTGATAGTAGAACCAAGTGGGATAGAAACAGAATAGGTATCTGGATCTAGTCCAAGGTCGTGACAAAGTTTCATGTTGACAGGGATATTGGCCGCAGAACTACGAGTAAAGAAGGCTGTCACACCGCTGACACGCAAACATTTCCAAACGAGGGGATAAGGGTTTCTCTTCATAAAGAGGAAGGCAATCAATGGATTGACTACTAGAGCCACAAAGAACATAGTTGTCACCAAGAGGGCAAGCAAGATTCCGTAGTTGGCTAGACTTCCGATTCCCTTATCAGAAATAGTTTTGAAGACAAGGCCAAGGATTCCAAATGGCGCCAGGTTAATGATCCATTCGACAATCTTAGAAGTCACATCAGCCATGGTTTTCAGCAATTCTTTACTGTTTTTACTTGCCTCTCTCATGGCGATCCCGAAAATAACTGCCCATGAGAGGATACCGATGTAGTTGGCAGTAATGAGGGCATTAACGGGATTGTCAACTAGTTTGAGCAAGAGGTTGCTGAGGACCTGTCCAATCCCATCTGGTGGAGCAATATCGGTATTAGCACTATTTAGGGTAATTTCAACAGGGACGATGAAACTTGCTAGTACAGCGATAAGGGCAGCGGCAAAGGTTCCCACCAAGTAAAGGAAGATAACGGTTTTCATATTGCTATCTTGTCCCTTTTGATGTTGGGAAAGGGCATTGGCAACGAGGGCAAAGACCAGAATCGGTGCGATGGCTTTAAGGCCACCAACAAAGAGATCTCCTAGCAGGCCAATTCCTGAAACGTTAGGAAGTGTCAGTCCTAGGGTTCCTCCAATAAGCATACCAATCAAAATTCGTTTGATTAGGCTTGCCTTATTCCAAGCATGAATGAGTTTTTTCATAATAACCTCCTTAGTTGTGTAATGTTTATGATTATAGTATAAATATGAACTAAAATCAAGAATTTTCTGTCTATTTTTGAAATTATTTTTGAATATTTATGGAGAATGACACTCTGTAAAAGTATGGTATAATAAATAAAAGGAGTTTTCTATGCAAGAATTTATTCAAACCTATCTCAATAAGCTTGATATTACAGCGATTATCGAGAATATCTTAACCAAGCTACTTTCTCTGTTATTTCTATTTTTGCTCTTTTATATGGCTAAAAAACTGCTTCATACCATGGTGCAGAGAATTGTTAAACCTTCTCTAAAAATGTCTCGTCATGATGTCGGGCGTCAGAAAACCATCTCACGCCTACTAGAAAATGTGTTTAATTATACCCTTTATTTCTTTTTACTCTACTGCATTTTGTCGATTTTAGGTTTGCCAGTTTCTAGTTTGCTTGCTGGAGCTGGGATTGCTGGGGTGGCTATTGGGATGGGAGCCCAAGGTTTTCTGTCTGATGTCATTAATGGTTTTTTCATCCTCTTTGAACGTCAACTGGATGTGGGAGATGAGGTTGTTCTGACAAATGGTCCTATTACTGTCTCGGGCAAGGTTGTCAGTGTCGGCATTCGAACAACTCAACTCAGAGGAGAAGATCAGGTTCTGCACTTCGTTCCCAATCGGAATATTACCGTCGTCAGCAATTTCTCTCGGACAGACCAGGCCTGAAATGTTAGCAGATTTATGGTACAATAGAAAGAGTTTGGTAAGGGAGAGAAGATGTTTTTAGAAAAACAGCTGGGCAATGGTTGTACCTGGATTGACCTAGATTTGGACAAGTTGAAAAAACTAGAAGACCTTTCTGAAATCTACGGTTTGGACAAGGAAACCATTGAATACGCACTGGATAGAAATGAGCGTGCCCACATGGATTATCACCGTGAAAATGGGACTGTGACCTTTATCTATAATGTTTTGAACTTGAAAAAGGATAAGGCCTACTACGAAGCCTTTCCCATGACCTTTATCGTGGAACATCATCGCCTGATTACCATTAGTAATACCAAGAACGCCTATGTCATTGAACAGATGACCCGTTATCTGGAGAGTCATGACACGCTTTCGATTTACAAGTTTCTCTTTGCTAGTCTGGAAATCATCAGCAATGCCTACTATCCTGTCATCGAGCAGATGGACAAGAGTAAGGATGAAGTCAATGGCCTCTTGCGCCAGCGGACGACCAAGAAAAATCTCTTTGCCTTGTCTGACTTGGAGACCGGTATGGTTTATCTTACTGCGGCTGCCAAGCAAAATCGCATGTTGCTGGAACATATCCAAGGGCATGCTCTCTATCGCAGTTTTAATGAGATTGAGAGAGAACAGTTTGATGATGCCATGATTGAGGCTCATCAGCTGGTATCCATGACAGACTTGATTTCTCAAGTCCTCCAACAACTATCAGCATCTTACAACAATATTCTAAATAATAATCTGAATGATAATTTGACAACCTTGACCATCATTTCAGTCTTGCTAGCGGTTTTGGCAGTAGTTACAGGCTTTTTCGGAATGAATGTTCCGCTACCTTTAACAGATGAACCCCATGCTTGGCTCTACATCAGTTTGGCTAGTGCAGGTTTGTGGATTGTTTTGTCATTGTTATTAAGGAAAATTGCGAAAAAAAGTTAAGAAAAGGAGCCAGAATGGCGATTGAAAATTACATGCCAGATTTTGCTGTGGAAGCAGTATATGATCTGACAGTTCCAAGCCTGCAGGCGCAGGGAATCAAGGCTGTTTTGGTCGATTTGGACAATACCCTCATTGCTTGGAATAACCCTGATGGGACGCCAGAGATGAAGCGATGGTTACATGACCTCCGTGACGCGGGCATTCGCATCATCGTAGTCTCAAATAATACCAAAAAACGAGTCCAACGAGCAGTTGAGAAATTTGGGATTGATTACGTTTATTGGGCCTTGAAGCCCTTCACATTTGGGATTGACCGTGCCATGAAGGAATTCCACTATGAGAAAAGTGAAGTGGTCATGGTCGGTGACCAGCTTATGACAGATATACGAGCAGCCCACCGTGCAGGCATTCGCTCAATCTTGGTCAAGCCCTTGGTTCAGCACGATTCTATCAAAACGCAGATTAACCGAGCTCGTGAGCGCCGTGTCATGCGAAAAATCACTGAAAAGTACGGACCGATTACATATAAAAAAGGAATTTAACTATGGAAGAAATTCTCTGTATTGGTTGTGGAGCAACCATTCAGACGACAGACAAGGCTGGTCTTGGATTTACTCCTCAGTCAGCACTTGAAAAAGGTTTGGAGACTGGCGAAGTCTATTGCCAACGCTGTTTCCGTCTCCGCCACTATAATGAGATCACGGATGTCCAGTTGACGGATGATGATTTCCTCAAGCTCTTGCACGAGGTAGGAGACAGTGATGCCTTGGTGGTCAATGTCATTGATATCTTTGATTTTAATGGCTCTGTTATCCCAGGCTTGCCACGTTTTGTATCAGGCAATGATGTCCTCTTGGTAGGGAATAAAAAAGATATCCTCCCTAAGTCAGTTAAGCCTGGTAAGATTAGCCAGTGGCTGATGGAGCGTGCCCACGAAGAAGGGCTTCGTCCAGTCGATGTTGTCCTAACTTCAGCACAAAATAAGCATGCCATTAGGGAAGTCATTGACAAGATTGAACACTACCGTGAGGGCCGTGATGTCTATGTGGTTGGGGTAACCAACGTTGGAAAGTCAACTCTTATCAATGCTATTATCCAAGAAATCACTGGTGACCAGAATGTAATTACGACTTCACGCTTTCCAGGGACAACCTTGGACAAGATTGAGATTCCACTTGATGACGGATCTTATATCTACGATACGCCAGGAATCATCCACCGCCACCAAATGGCTCATTACTTGACTGCTAAAAATCTCAAGTATGTCAGCCCTAAAAAGGAAATCAAGCCTAAAACCTATCAGCTCAATCCTGAACAAACCCTGTTTCTAGGTGGTCTTGGACGATTTGATTTTATTGCAGGAGAAAAGCAAGGTTTCACAGCCTTCTTTGACAATGAACTCAAATTGCATCGTACTAAGCTTGAAGGAGCTAGTGCCTTTTACGACAAGCACCTTGGAACCCTTCTGACACCACCAAATAGCAAGGAAAAAGAAGATTTTCCAAGGCTAGTCCAACATGTCTTTAACATCAAGGACAAGACAGACCTAGTCATCTCGGGCCTAGGCTGGATCCGCGTAACAGGCACCGCCAAAGTCGCCGTCTGGGCACCAGAAGGCGTCGCAGTCGTCACACGAAAAGCAATTATTTAAAATGAAATCACTGAGCGAACAAAGTGAGCTCATAAAAAGATAGTTATTGCCGTGGTGTGATTGCCAATCGTTAGATTGGTAAGGGGCACAATTGAGACCTAGGCTCAATTGTGAGGTCAGGAAATCCATTTTTCAAAGATGAGATCTTTGGGAAATTAGTTCCGACCGTCCCCCACCACCTAAAATAACTATCAAAAAACAAGGAAGAAAATTATGTCATTAACATCAAAACAACGTGCCTTCCTCAACAGTCAGGCACACACCCTCAAACCCATCATCCAAATCGGGAAAAATGGCCTTAACGATCAAATCAAAACCAGCGTTCGTCAAGCTCTTGACGCCCGTGAATTGATCAAGGTGACTCTCTTACAAAACACAGATGAAAATATCCACGAAGTAGCTGAAATTTTGGAAGAAGAAATCGGTGTGGACACAGTCCAAAAAATCGGACGCATCTTGATTTTGTTTAAACAATCTAGCAAGAAAGAGAACCGCAAGATTTCTAAAAAAGTTAAAGAAATTTAACCCCCATACTCCAAACAACTGTTTTACAGAGAATTGAAGGAGACTAGCCTATGGCAATCGAACTATTGACTCCCTTTACCAAGGTAGAGTTGGAGCCAGAAATCAAGGAGAAAAAACGCAAGCAAGTTGGGATTTTAGGGGGGAATTTTAACCCTGTTCACAATGCCCATCTGATCGTTGCGGACCAAGTACGGCAACAGTTAGGACTGGACCAGGTCCTGCTTATGCCTGAATACCAACCACCTCATGTAGATAAAAAGGAAACCATCCCCGAGCACCATCGTCTCAAGATGCTTGAATTGGCGATAGAGGGGATTGAAGGTCTGGACATTGAAACCATTGAGCTAGAGCGCAAGGGCATTTCCTATACCTACGACACCATGAAAATCTTGACAGAACAACGTCCTGACACAGATTATTACTTTATTATCGGTGCCGATATGGTGGACTATCTGCCTAAGTGGTACCGAATTGATGAGCTGGTCGACATGGTTCAGTTTGTGGGGGTTCAGCGCCCACGCTACAAGGCAGGGACTTCCTATCCAGTTATCTGGGTGGATGTGCCTCTCATGGATATTTCGTCCAGCATGGTGCGTGATTTCCTTGCCCAAGGTCGAAAACCCAACTTTCTCCTGCCTCAGCCTGTACTAGACTACATAGAGAAGGAGGGACTCTACTGATGGCTTATCAAGACTATATCAACTGTTCCCGTGAGACTTTGTTGGAAAAAATGGCAGAGCTTCTACCTGAAAAACGCTTAACCCATTGCTTGGGTGTGGAGCGTGCGGCCATAGAACTTGCCCAGCGATTTGGAGTTGATGCCGAGAAGGCAGGCCTAGCAAGCCTTCTTCATGACTATGCTAAAAAGCTGTCAGATCAGGAATTTCTGAATTTGATTGACCGTTATCAGTTAGACCCTGACCTCAAAAACTGGGGCAATAATGTCTGGCATGGAATGGTGGGTATCTACAAGATTCAAGAAGACTTGGATTTGCATGATCCAGAAATCCTGCGAGCCATTGAAATCCATACAGTCGGGGCTGGTCAGATGACAGACTTAGACAAGGTCATCTACGTCGCAGACTATATCGAGCACAATCGTGCCTTTCCAGGTGTGGATGTGGCGCGTGAGATTGCAAGTTTATCACTCAATAAGGCTGTGGCCTACGAAACAGCTCGTACCGTGGAGCATCTAGCTCATCAGGGATTCCCTATCTATCCCCAAACCCTTGAAACCTATAACGCCTTTGTGCACTATTTGAAAGAGGACTAAATGAAGACGGCTTTTATAATCATTGATGTTCAGAATATTTTAGTGGAAACCGGTTTTCAGACAAATAGTCTATTGGAAAAAATTTCTTATTTACAAAACCATGCTAGAAGTAAGAATATCGAAATTATCTATGTTCAACATATTGAGAATCCTGAAGCCCAAACATCAGAAGATTGGCAGTTATCTGCGCTTTTAAATCGAAAACCTGATGAAAAGGTTTTTCAGAAGAAGTATAATAGTATTTTCAAAGAAACTGGCTTAAAAGAATACTTGGATAAACAGGGGATTGAAAAATTAGTTTTATGTGGCATGCAGACAGAATATTGTGTGGATACCTCTGTCAAGGTTGCTTTTGAATATGGCTATAAGCTGATTATTCCAGAAGGTGCTGTCACAACCTTTGATGGGGATGACATTCCAGCAGAAACGATAAATGAATTTTATGAGGACATTTGGGAGAATCGCTTTGCAGATGTCCTAGATTATAAAAATATTTTTTAAAAGAGGACTAAATGAACGAAAAAAAATTACTAGAACTAGTCGTGAAAGCGGCTGATGAGAAACGTGCGGAGGATATCCTCGCACTTGACGTACAAGATTTGACTAGTGTGACGGACTACTTTGTCATCACTAGCTCTATGAATAGCCGTCAGTTGGACGCTATCGCTGATAATATCCGTGAAAAAGTAGCGGAAGCAGGATTTAAAGGTAGTCATGTCGAAGGCGACGCAGCTGGAGGTTGGGTTTTGCTGGACCTCGGTGCTGTCGTTGTGCATATCTTCTCAGAAGAAATGCGTGCCCACTATAATCTGGAAAAACTATGGCATGAGGCGAATTCAGTAGATATTTCAGAAGCTCTTGCTTAGAAGATGAACTCAGTTGTAGTTAACTGGGTTTCTTTGCTTATTTTAGAAAAATTGATAGAAAGGTAAAGGGCGAGTGGTGTTTGCCATGGAGGCTCTTGGTATCATGATTATGGCAACTTATGAAACCTTTGCGGCGGTCTATGATGCGGTCATGGACGATAGTTTATATGATAAATGGACGGATTTTTCTCTGCGTCATTTGCCTAAGACCAAGGAGAGAAAGAAACTCTTGGAATTGGCTTGTGGGACAGGAATTCAATCTGTGCGCTTCTCTCAGGCTGGTTTTGATGTGACTGGGCTGGACTTGAGCGTGGATATGTTGAAGATTGCCGAGAAGAGAGCGGCTTCAGCCAAACAAAAGATTGACTTTATTGAAGGCAATATGCTGGATTTGTCCAAGTCAGGTAAATATGACTTTGTTACTTGTTATTCGGACTCAATCTGCTACATGCAGGATGAGGTGGAAGTAGGGGATGTTTTTAAGGAAGTCTATAATGCCCTTAACGGAGATGGCGTTTTCATCTTTGATGTACATTCGACCTACCAGACAGATGAGGTCTTTCCAGGCTATTCTTACCATGAAAATGCGGAAGATTTTGCAATGCTCTGGGATACCTACGAGGATGTGGCCCCTCACTCCATCGTGCATGAGTTGACCTTCTTTGTCAAGGAAGAGGACGGTTCTTTTAGTCGTCACGATGAAGTACATGAGGAGAGGACTTATGAGGTTCTGACCTATGATATTTTGCTGGAACAGGCCGGTTTCAAGTCCTTCAAACTCTATGCGGACTTTGAGGACAAAGAGCCTACAGAAACTAGCACCCGTTGGTTTTTTGTCGCGCAGAAGTAGGAGATTATCATGACCATCACAGGTATTATCGCGGAGTTTAATCCCTTTCATAATGGGCATAAATACCTGCTAAATCAGGCTGAGGGGCTGAAAATCGTTGCCATGTCTGGAAATTTCATGCAGAGAGGCGAGCCTGCTATCGTAGACAAGTGGGCACGGGCCCAGATGGCGCTGGAAAATGGCGCAGACTTGGTAGTGGAATTGCCCTTTTTAGTCAGTGTTCAGGCGGCGGATTTCTTCGGTCAAGGAGCTGTGGATATCTTGGCTCGGTTGGGCATTGATACTCTAGCATTTGGGACGGAGGAAGTTCTGGATTATCAAAAAATCGCTGACTTATACACAGAGCAGGGTGTTGAGATGGAGAAATTTGTGGAAAATCTGCCTGATTCTCTTTCCTATCCCCAGAAAACCCAAGCCATGTGGAAGGAATTTGCAGGTCTTGATTTTTCAGGCAATACGCCCAATCATGTTCTTGCTCTTGCCTATGCCAAGGCGGTAGCAGGGCGAAATATTAAACTTCATCCAATTCAACGTCAGGGGGCGGACTACCATTCTGTGGACAAGGATGTGGACTTTGCTTCGGCGACAGCTCTTCGTCAGCACCAGAGAGATACAGATTTCTTAGAACGCTTTATGCCTTCTGTTGCCCTTTTTGAGCAGGCTAGTAAGGTGAGCTGGGATGACTATTTTCCCTTGCTCCGCTATCAAATCTTATCAAATCCAGACCTAACCACCATTTATCAGGTCAATCGAGAAATGGCAGTGCGCATTAAAGAGGCTATTAAAACAGCCCAGTCTGTGGAAGACTTGGTCGATGCGGTTGCCACCAAGCGTTACACCAAGGCGCGTGTCAGACGTCTCTTAACCTATATCTTGGTGCAGGCTAGAGAAAGTGATTTGCCAGAAGCCATTCATGTTCTTGGTTTTACCCAAAAAGGCAGGCAACATCTCAAGTCTTTGAAAGGTCAGGTCAATCTAGTCAGCCGAATTGGCAAAGAGCCTTGGGATACTATGACCCAAAAGGCAGACCAGATTTACCAACTGGGAAATCCAAGTATAGCAGAGCAGAATTTTGGAAGAGTGCCGATTAGAATAGAAACAAACTAAGTCTACTGCGAAGTAGGCTTTTTCTCAAGTCTCTACTAAACTACTATTTCTAAACAACAATTTTATTTTTGCAAATGTGTTCCAATTTCCCCAAAACATATTCTATTTTAGGTTTGTGAAAATCACTTTTTTATGGTAGAATGTAAAAGAATGTATGTCATTCGGAATAACAATAAAATGAGGTAAAAACATGGAAATCATGTCGCTTGCGATTGCTGTTTTTGCCGTCATCATTGGTTTAGTCATTGGATATGTCAGCATCTCAGCTAAGATGAAATCATCTCAGGAAGCTGCGGAGTTGATGCTTTTAAATGCTGAACAAGAAGCAACTAATTTACGTGGACAAGCTGAACGTGAAGCGGATTTACTTGTTAATGAAGCCAAGCGTGAAAGCAAGTCTCTTAAAAAAGAAGCACTATTGGAGGCCAAAGAAGAAGCCAGAAAATACCGTGAAGAAGTGGACGCTGAATTCAAATCAGAACGTCAAGAACTCAAACAAATCGAAAGTCGTTTGACAGAGAGAGCTACTAGCCTCGACCGTAAGGACGACAATTTGACGAGTAAAGAACAAACACTTGAACAAAAAGAACAAAGTATTTCTGATAGAGCGAAAAACCTTGATGCGCGTGAAGAGCAATTAGAGGAAGTCGAAAGACAAAAAGAAGCAGAGTTAGAGCGTATTGGTGCTCTGTCTCAGGCAGAAGCACGAGATATTATCTTGGCTCAGACAGAGGAAAACTTGACCAAGGAGATTGCCAGCCGCATTCGCGAAGCTGAGCAAGAGGTCAAGGAACGTTCTGACAAAATGGCCAAGGACATCTTGGTTCAAGCTATGCAACGTATTGCTGGTGAGTATGTGGCGGAGTCAACAAACTCAACGGTTCATCTACCAGACGATACTATGAAGGGACGCATTATTGGTCGTGAAGGTCGTAACATTCGTACCTTTGAAAGTTTGACAGGGGTCGATGTGATTATCGACGATACACCAGAAGTGGTGACCTTGTCAGGTTTTGACCCGATTCGTCGTGAGATTGCTCGTATGACTATGGAAATGTTGCTCAAGGATGGTCGTATCCACCCAGCTCGTATCGAAGAGTTGGTTGAGAAAAACCGTCAAGAGATTGACAATAAGATCCGTGAATACGGTGAGGCCGCAGCCTATGAGATTGGTGCGCCAAACCTTCACCCTGACTTGATGAAGATTATGGGACGTTTGCAGTTCCGTACTTCTTATGGACAAAATGTCTTGCGTCATTCGATTGAGGTTGCTAAGTTGGCTGGTATCATGGCGAGCGAACTTGGTGAAAATGCGGCTCTTGCCCGTCGTGCTGGATTCCTTCACGATATCGGGAAAGCTATTGACCGCGAGGTTGAGGGGAGCCACGTTGAAATCGGTATGGAACTGGCACGTAAGTACAAGGAACACCCAGTTGTGGTGAATACGATTGCTAGTCACCACGGAGATGTTGAAGCTGAAAGCGTGATTGCAGTGATCGTCGCTGCGGCAGATGCCTTGAGCGCAGCTCGTCCAGGTGCTCGTAGTGAGTCTCTTGAAAGCTACATCAAACGTCTTCATGATTTGGAAGAAATTGCTAACGGCTTTGAAGGAGTGCAAACTAGCTTTGCCCTTCAAGCAGGACGTGAAATTCGTATCATGGTCAATCCAGGACAAATCAAGGACGACAAAGTCACAATCTTGGCTCACAAAGTTCGTGAAAAAATTGAAAACAATCTCGATTACCCAGGAAATATCAAGGTAACCGTGATTCGCGAGCTTCGTGCAGTAGATTATGCTAAATAAATAAGAAAGAGCAGTTGAAAAATTACTGCTTTTTTGTTACACTAGATAGAAAGACTGTAAAGGATAATCTGGCTTTTTGCCATTATTCTAGAGAAATGTTATTTCACAGACTGACTAAAAGGAGACACAATGGCAGACCGAGGCTTACTAATCGTTTTTTCTGGTCCTTCAGGGGTTGGAAAAGGAACGGTTAGAAGAGAGATTTTTGAGAGTTCTGAAAACCAATTTCAATACTCTGTATCGATGACGACACGTGCACAACGTCCTGGAGAAGTGGACGGTGTTGACTATTTCTTCCGTACTCGTGAAGAGTTTGAAGAGCTGATTCGTCAAGGACAGATGTTGGAATATGCAGAATATGTCGGCAACTACTATGGAACTCCTCTGACCTATGTCAATGAAACCTTGGACAAGGGAATCGATGTTTTCCTTGAAATTGAAGTTCAGGGCGCTCTTCAGGTCAAGAAAAAGGTTCCAGATGCTGTCTTTATCTTCCTGACACCACCAGATTTGGATGAATTGCAAGATCGTTTGATAGGTCGTGGAACAGACAGTGCTGAAGTGATTGCCCAACGAATCGAAAAAGCCAAGGAAGAAATTGCCCTTATGCGTGAGTATGATTATGCGATTGTTAACGATCAGGTGCCCCTAGCTGCTGAGCGTGTCAAACGTGTTATCGAAGCAGAGCACTTCCGTGTGGATCGTGTCATTGGTCACTATCAGGAGATGTTACCAAAATCTCCAACTACCCGATAAAATTTAGAAAATAGGTACAAGCAAATGATGTTAAAACCCTCTATTGATACCTTGCTCGACAAGGTTCCATCAAAATATTCACTCGTAATTCTGGAAGCAAAACGTGCCCACGAATTGGAAGCAGGTGCGCCAGCAACTCAAGGTTTCAAATCTGAAAAATCAACTCTTCGCGCTTTAGAAGAAATCGAATCAGGAAACGTTACAATTCACCCAGATCCAGAAGGTAAACGTGAAGCAGTGCGTCGCCGTATCGAAGAAGAAAAACGCCGCAAAGAAGAAGAAGAAAAGAAAATCAAAGAGCAAATCGCTAAAGAAAAAGAAGATGGTGAAAAAATTTAAGGTTGGGGGGACTCAATCTTATTTTTTCTATTGCAAGAATGTACTGACAAGGAGGAGGTGAGAAGATGGCTATAGCTAAGATTATCGTGGATGTGCCTTTGATGCAGACGGACCAGCCCTATAGTTATAGGATTCCTGAGGAATTTGAGGGAATGCTGGAAGTTGGGATGCGGGTTCATGTGCCTTTTGGTAAGGGCAATCGCCTGATTCAAGGGATTGTTCTTGGTTTGGAGTCCCAATCAGATAAGGAAGAGATGGAGCAAGATTTAAAAGATATTGCTGAGGTGCTGGATTTTTCTCCTGTTCTCACGCAAGAACAACTCTGGCTGGCTGAAGAGCTCCGTAAGTCAGTCTTCTCCTACAAAATCTCTATCCTCAAGGCTATGTTACCGGGATTTCTAAACTCCAGCTATGACAAGATTCTCTATCCTCTGGCAGGCCTAAGTCAGGAAGACCGAGAGCGCTTGTTTGGTTCAGAAGATTCGCTAGCCTTTTCTTCACTAGACCTTGCCAAACAAGCCGAAATGATGCGTTTAACTAGAAAAGGTCTGCTTGGTCTGGAATATCAGGCGGTCGATCAAAAGAAGATCAAGACCCAGTCTTGGTATGAGGTTGACCTTGCTCAATTAGAAGGTGTTGAGATTTCTGCTCGTGCTAAGAAAAAGTTGGAACTGAGAGACTATCTGCTGTCTCATCCCGAGAGTGCTTCCTTGGCTAGTTTGCTAGAGTTCTATTCGCGGGAGCAAGTTAACTTCTTTGTCGAACAAGGTGCTGTTTCCATAGTCCAAAAGGAAGTGCAACGTTCGGCTGCTTATTTTGAAGGGATTGAGGCAAGTAGACCTTTGGATTTAAATCCAGAACAAAGACAGGCGCGTGATGCGGTTGTGAGTGCTATTGGCAGTCATCAGCCTCCCTTCCTCCTTCAAGGGATTACAGGAAGTGGAAAGACCGAGGTTTACTTGCAGATTATCCAAGGGGCCTTGGGCAAGGATAAAACAGCCATTTTACTGGTGCCTGAGATTTCCTTGACTCCTCAGATGACGGAGCGTTTTATCGCTCGTTTTGGGGACAAGGTGGCCATTCTTCATTCAGGCCTATCCAATGGTGAAAAGTATGACGAATGGCGTAAGGTCGAGCGTGGAGACGCTCAAGTTGTGGTTGGTGCTAGATCTGCCATCTTTGCTCCGCTGAAAAATCTGGGTGTAATGATTATTGATGAGGAGCATGAAGCGACTTATAAGCAGGACAGCAATCCCCGTTACCATGCCAGAGAAGTAGCCATTTTACGGTCTCAGTATAATCAAGCAGCTCTGGTACTTGGTTCAGCAACTCCTAGTCTGGAAAGCCGTGCTCGGGCTGGCAAAGGCGTCTATCAACACTTACGTCTGACCCAACGGGCCAATCCTTTGGCTAGGATCCCTGAGGTTCAAGTGATTGACTTTCGGGACTATATCGGGCACAATGAGACGTCAAACTTTACACCTCCTTTGCTAGAATCCATCCAAGACCGTCTGGCTAAAAAAGAGCAGGTGGTTCTCATGCTCAATCGTCGTGGTTATTCTAGCTTTGTCATGTGTCGGGAGTGTGGAACTGTGGATACTTGTCCCAACTGTGATATATCCTTGACCTTGCACATGGATACCAAGACCATGAACTGCCATTATTGTGGCTTTTCGAAGGATATTCCTCAGAGCTGTCCCAACTGTAAGAGTCGTAGTATTCGTTACTATGGGACAGGGACACAGAAGGCTTATGACGAGCTGGCAGAACTCTTTCCCCAGGCCCGTATTTTGCGGATGGATGTGGATACAACCCGCAAGAAAGGCAGTCATCAAGCTCTACTTGACCAGTTTGGTCGAGGGGAAGCAGATATTTTACTAGGTACTCAGATGATTGCTAAGGGATTGGATTTTCCCAATGTGACCCTAGTCGGAGTTCTCAATGCGGATACGGCCTTGAATCTGCCTGATTTCCGTTCTTCTGAGAGAACCTTCCAGCTCTTGACTCAGGTGGCAGGCCGAGCAGGTCGTGCTGAAAAAGCTGGTCAGGTCCTGATTCAGTCTTACAATCCTCAGCACTATGCTATTCGATTTGCCAAGGATCAGGACTACGAAGGCTTTTATGCCTATGAAATGGGTATCAGACGACAACTTGGCTATCCACCTTATTATTTCACCATTGGCATTACCCTTTCTCACAAGAAGGAAGAAGAGGTGGTCAAACGTGCCTATGAAGTCATGAATATTTTGCGGTCAGGTTTGTCTGAAACCAGTAAGATTCTCGGGCCAACGCCCAAACCCATTGCCCGTACCCACAACCTCTATCATTACCAGATTTTAATTAAATACCGTTTAGAAGATGAGCTGGGGCCGACCCTAAATCAGGTTCTGGCTTTGACTCAAGAACGGGAAAATAGTGAGCTCCGTCTCAGCATTGACCATGAGCCACAGCAATTTTTATAAGAAGGAGAAGATATGACAAAATTAATCTTTATGGGGACACCCGACTTTTCAGCAACAGTCTTAAAAGGACTTTTGACAGATGACCGTTACGAAATTCTAGCCGTTGTGACCCAGCCAGACCGTGCTGTCGGACGTAAAAAAGTTATCCAGGAAACCCCAGTTAAACAAGCTGCCAAAGAGGCAGGACTTCCTATCTACCAACCTGAAAAACTATCTGGAAGCCTAGAGATGGAAGCTATTATGCAGTTAGGAGCAGATGGAATTGTGACAGCTGCTTTTGGTCAGTTTCTCCCAAGCAAACTCCTTGATAGCATGGATTTTGCGGTCAACGTTCACGCCTCCCTCCTTCCTAAACACCGTGGTGGTGCGCCTATCCATTACGCCTTGATTCAAGGTGATGAGGAGGCTGGTGTGACCATTATGGAAATGGTGAAGGAAATGGATGCAGGAGATATGATTTCTCGTCGTAGCATTCCGATCACGGATGAGGACAACGTCGGCACCTTGTTTGAGAAATTGGCGCTAGTTGGTCGTGATTTGCTTTTGGATACTTTGCCTGCCTATATTGCTGGAGAAATCCAACCTGAACCGCAGGATCCAAGTCAGGTCACTTTCTCGCCAAATATCAAGCCAGAGGAAGAAAAATTAGACTGGAATAAAAGCAATCGTCAACTCTTTAACCAAATCCGTGGGATGAACCCCTGGCCGGTTGCCCATACTTTCCTTAAGGGCGACCGCTTTAAGATTTATGAAGCCCTAGCAGTAGAAGGTCAGGGAAATCCAGGAGAGATTATCTCTATTGGCAAGAAAGAATTTATTGTCGCAACGGCAGAAGGGGCTCTATCCCTCAAACAAGTGCAGCCAGCTGGTAAACCTAAGATGGACATTGCTTCCTTCCTCAACGGAGTTGGACGTACATTGACTGTAGGAGAACGATTTGGTGACTAAAGTAGAAACGGCTAGAAGTTTAGCCCTAGCAGTATTAGAGGATGTTTTTATCAATCAAGCATACTCAAATATCGCCTTAAATAAGCATCTCAAGGGAAGTCAACTTTCGGTAGCAGACAAGGGGTTGGTGACAGAGCTGGTCTATGGAACGGTAACCCGTAAACTGACTCTGGAATGGTACCTATCGCACTTTATCGAAGACAGAGATCAGTTAGACAGCTGGCTCTACGTCCTTCTCCTCATGAGTGCCTACCAGCTCCGCTATCTGGATAAGATTCCAGACCATGCTGTGGTCAATGAAGCAGTAGAATTGGCCAAAGTCCGTAAAAAAGGCAGTGAAAAATTGGTCAACGCTGTCCTTCGCCGTATCTTGCGTGAAGGCTGGCCAGATATTGCTAGCATCAAACGAAAAAACAAGCGTGACTCCATCGCCTATTCTCTCCCGGTTTGGCTTGTGTCTAAACTTAAGGAAGAATACGGAGAGGAGCGAGCGCAAGCTATTTTTGAAAGTCTCTTGGTGCGAAACAAGGCCAGCATTCGTGTAACAGATCTAGGACGAAAAGAGGAAGTCAAAGCCTTGTTGGAGGCCAGTGATTCATCCTTGTCTCCTTCTGGTCTTGTTAAGGAGCAGGGGCATTTTGCAGGCCATGATTTGTTTGCGGATGGAGCCATTACCATCCAAGACGAGTCTAGTCAACTGGTTGCTCCGACGCTTGATTTACAAGGTGATGAGCAGGTTCTAGATGCCTGTGCGGCTCCGGGTGGGAAAACAGCCCATATAGCCTCTTATCTCACGACAGGTCAGGTTACGGCTTTGGACCTTTACGACCACAAGTTGGACTTAATCCAAGAAAATGCTCAACGTCTAGGGGTTGAAGATCGGGTTCAAACGCAAAAATTGGATGCCAGAAAGGTACATGAGTTTTTTGGTCAGAATTCATTTGATAAGATTTTAGTAGATGCTCCCTGTTCAGGAATCGGTCTTTTGCGCCGAAAACCAGACATCAAATACAATAAAGAAACGGCAGATTTCGCGTCCTTGCAGGAAATTCAGCTAGAAATATTAGGTAGTGTTTGTCAAACACTAGGCAAAGGTGGTATAATAACTTATAGTACCTGTACCATTGTTTCAGAGGAGAATTTTCAAGTCGTTGAGGCCTTTTTAGAAAGTCATCCCGAGTTCGAGCAGGTAAAACTAGAACATGAATGTAAGGATATCATGAAAGACGGCTGTATCCTCATTACACCTGAATTGTATGGAAGTGATGGATTCTTCATCAGTCAATTTCGCAAGATATCGGATTAGGAAGGAACTGACACATGGAAATTTCATTATTAACAGATGTTGGTCAGAAACGAACAAATAACCAAGACTATGTCAACCACTATGTCAATAGAGCTGGACGTACTATGATTATTTTAGCTGATGGGATGGGAGGTCATCGCGCAGGGAATATCGCTAGTGAAATGGCGGTAACAGACCTAGGTATAGCTTGGGTTGATACCCAAATCGATACAGTCAATGAAGTGCGTGAATGGTTCGCTAATTACCTAGAAATTGAAAATCAAAAGATTCATCAACTTGGACAAGATGATGCCTATAAAGGAATGGGAACAACTCTCGAGGCTGTTGCTATTATTGGCAATCAGGCTATCTATGCCCACATTGGGGATTCTCGTATCGGTTTGATTCGTGGGGAAGAATACCACCAATTAACGAGCGATCATTCCTTGGTCAATGAATTGCTCAAGGCAGGTCAATTGACACCAGAAGAAGCAGCTAGCCATCCACAGAAAAATATTATTACCCAGTCTATCGGGCAAAAAGATGAAATTCAGCCTGATTTTGGAACAGTTATTCTTGAGTCAGGTGACTATCTCTTGCTCAATAGTGATGGTTTGACTAACATGATTTCAGGCAGTGAGATTTGTGATATTGTAACCAGTGATATTCCTTTGGCAGATAAAACAGCGACGCTCGTGCGTTTTGCTAACAATGCAGGAGGTTTAGACAACATTACGGTTGCCCTTGTTTCTATGAACGAGGAGGATGCAGAATGATCCAAATCGGCAAGATTTTTGCCGGACGCTATCGGATTGTCAAACAGATTGGTCGAGGAGGCATGGCGGATGTCTACCTAGCCAAAGACTTAATCTTAGATGGGGAAGAAGTGGCAGTGAAGGTTCTGAGAACCAACTACCAGACAGACCCGATAGCTGTAGCTCGTTTTCAGCGTGAAGCGAGAGCTATGGCAGATCTAGACCATCCTCATATCGTTCGGATAACAGATATTGGTGAGGAAGACGGTCAACAGTATCTTGCAATGGAGTATGTTGCTGGACTAGACCTTAAACGCTATATCAAGGAACACTATCCTCTTTCTAATGAAGAAGCAGTCCGTATTATGGGACAAATCCTCCTAGCCATGCGCTTGGCCCATACTAGAGGAATTGTCCATAGGGACTTGAAACCTCAAAATATCCTTTTGACACCAGATGGGACTGCCAAGGTCACAGACTTTGGGATTGCGGTAGCCTTTGCAGAGACAAGTCTGACTCAGACTAACTCTATGCTGGGCTCAGTTCATTACTTGTCACCAGAGCAGGCTCGTGGTTCTAAGGCGACTGTACAGAGTGATATCTATGCCATGGGGATTATTTTCTATGAGATGCTGACAGGCCATATTCCTTATGACGGGGATAGCGCGGTGACCATCGCCCTTCAGCATTTCCAGAAACCACTGCCGTCAGTTATAGCTGAAAATCCATCTGTGCCTCAGGCTTTGGAGAATGTTGTTATCAAGGCAACTGCCAAGAAATTGACAGATCGTTATCAGTCAGTTGCAGAGATGTATGTGGACTTGTCTAGTAGCTTGTCTTACAATCGTCGTAATGAGCCTAAACTGGTATTTAATGATACTACTAAGGCGGACACCAAGACTCTACCAAAAGTATCCCAGAGTACCTTGACTTCGATTCCTAAGGTTCAAACACAAAGTCCGAAGCCACAGGCTGCCAAGTCGAGTCAGCAGGCTTCAGAAGACAATTACGCAACCAAGCCTGTTAAGAAACGGAAATTTAGAGTTCGTTATATGATTTTGTTGGCCAGCATTGTATTGGTGGCAGCCTCTCTGATTTGGATATTATCCAGAACTCCTGCAACCATTGCCATTCCAGATGTGGCAGGTCAGACAGTTGCGGAAGCCAAGGAAACGCTCAAGAAAGCCAATTTTGAGATTGGCGAGGAGAAATCAGAGGCTAGTGAAAAGGTGGAAGAAGGGCGGATTATCCGTACAGATCCTGACGCTGGAACTGGTCGAAAAGAAGGTTCGAAAATCAATTTGGTTGTCTCATCAGGCAAGCAATCCTTCCAATTGAGTAACTATATCGGCCGTAAATCCACAGATGTTATTGCAGAACTCAAGCAGAAGAAGGTTCCTGAAAATCTCATCAAAATTGAGGAAGAAGAATCAAGTGAGAGCGAAGCAGGAACTGTTCTCAGACAGAGTCCAGCTGCTGGAACAACCTATGATTTGAGCAAGGCCTCAACGATTACCTTAACCGTTGCTAAGAAAGTAACCAGCGTTTCTATGCCAAGTTATAAAGGATCTAGTCTCGAATTTACTAAAAACAATCTCGTTCAAATTGTCGGTATTAAAGAAGCCAATATTGAAGTTGTAGAAGTGTCGACAGCTCCTGATGGAACTGCTGAGGGTACAGTCGTTGAACAGAGTCCAAAAGCGGGTGAAAAGGTTGATTTGACTAAGACGCGTGTCAAGATTTCAATCTACAAACCAAAAACACCACCGTCAACGTCATCATCAGCACCATCCCAACGTGGAAACCAAGGTTCTACTACAACACCAAGTCAGGGGAACCAACAAGGAAATCAACGAGGGAATGCACCTGCTACTACTCAATCAAGTAGTGAAGGCAACCACGAAAATTCTCGTGATTAAACGAATCTTTGTCATGATTTCATGGCAAAGATTTTTTTTGAGTCCGGATTTGTGATAGAATAGAGGAAGTTGATAAAAGGAGGAAAGCATGGAAGAGTCAAAAGAATTAAATGCAGTTATTGATGTGATTATGTTAGCTGGAACCATTCTTCTCAAAAGTGGCTCAGAGATTCATCGTGTAGAAGATACCATGATTCGGATCGCGCATTCGCAGGGGATTGTGGATTGCAATGTTCTTGCTATGCCTGCTGCCATCTTTTTTTCCATTGAAAATACCAATATTTCGCGAATGAAACGCGTGACCTCATCTTCTTATAACATCGAAAAAGTCTGCGATGTGAACCAGATTTCTCGTCAGCTGGTTGGGGGGCGGATTGATTTAGAGACAGCCTTCAAGCAATTGACGGTCTTGCAAGCTCAACCGCTTCCCTATACCAAGGTGCAGGTGACTCTGGCTGCGACCTTTAGTGCCCCTTTCTTTTCAGTTATGTTTAGTGGAAATATCTACGACGCACTTGGGGCAGGAGTGGCTACCTTATTTGGTTTTGCCTTTTCCCTTTATGTGGAGAAGTTTATCCGAATTCCCTTTGTGACGGCCTTTGCTGGAGCTTTTGTGTTTGGGATGATTGCCCAGTTTTGGGCTCGCTACACAGGTTTTCCTTCAACGGCAGATTTGATTATAGCTGGTGCGGTCATGCCGTTTGTACCAGGAATTGCCTTGACCAATGCGGTTCGGGATATTATGACCAACCACATAAACTCTGGTATGAGTAAGATGTTTGAATCCCTGCTCATTACCCTTGCTTTAGGGGCAGGAACTTCTGTCGCCTTGGTATTGATGAATTAATATGACACTAACAACCTTTTTATTACAAGCAGTGGCAAGTCTTCTTGCTATTATCACTTTTTTAATCGTACTCAATGTTCAACGGTCTATGCTCTTGCCTGGAGGGATTTTGGGCATGGCTGTCTGGCTAATCTATCTTTTGCTCAAGGAACCGACCAATGTTATTGTGGCTACTTTTATTGCAGCCATTATCGGTTCTTGTGTCAGCCAGATTTTAAGTATTCTTTATAAGACACCTGCTGTGGTCTTTATCTTGGCCATCTTGGCACCTCTGGTTCCGGGTTATCTCTCCTATCGGACAACTGCCTTTTTTGTGACAGGAGATTACAGTCATGCCATTGCCAGTGCTACCTTGGTTGTCATGTTGGCTCTGGTAATCTCTATTGGAATGGCTAGTGGAACAGTGATTCTCAGACTTTATTCCTACTTACGAAAGTCGCAAAATAGTTAGATTCATAAGGGACTTGATTTGGTGAATCAAGTCTTTTTTCTCTCTTTTACTGCTATTTGTGATAAAATAGTATAGAACGATTTTTTACATGAATGATAAAACAGAGGTAAATATGACAATCGGTATTGATAAGATTGGTTTTGCGACCAGTCAATATGTCTTGAAATTACAAGACTTAGCAGAAGCGAGGGGAATTGACCCTGAAAAATTAAGCAAAGGACTCTTACTCAAGGAATTGAGTATTGCGCCTCTAACTGAGGATATCGTGACCTTGGCAGCCAGTGCTAGTGACTCTATTTTAACTGAGCAAGAAAGAGCAGAAATTGATATGGTCATTGTGGCTACTGAGTCAGGAATTGACCAAAGTAAAGCTGCGGCCGTCTTTGTGCATGGTTTGCTGGGAATCCAGCCTTTTGCTCGTAGTTTCGAGATTAAAGAAGCCTGCTATGGAGCGACAGCTGCCCTTCATTATGCCAAATTGCATGTGGAAAATTCTCCAGAGTCCAAGGTTTTGGTCATTGCCAGTGATATTGCTAAATACGGTATTGAAACTCCAGGAGAACCAACTCAGGGTGCTGGCAGTGTGGCCATGTTAATTACACAAAATCCACGCATTATGGCCTTCAATAATGACAATGTAGCTCAAACCCGTGACATCATGGATTTCTGGCGTCCAAATTACTCAACAACTCCTTATGTAAATGGTGTCTATTCTACCCAGCAATACTTGGATAGTTTGAAAACGACTTGGCTTGAATACCAAAAACGCTACCAGCTTACTTTGGATGATTTTGCGGCTGTTTGCTTCCACTTGCCTTACCCTAAATTAGCGCTAAAAGGCTTGAAAAAAATTATGGATAAGAGCCTGCCTCAAGAGAAAAAAGACCTCTTGCAAAAGCATTTTGACCAGTCTATTCTCTACAGTCAAAAGGTGGGGAATATCTACACAGGTTCACTTTTCCTTGGACTTTTGTCTCTCTTGGAAAATACAGATAGCTTGAAGGCTGGGGATAAAATTGCCCTTTATAGTTACGGAAGTGGTGCTGTGGCTGAGTTCTTCAGTGGTGAATTGGTTGAAGGATATGAAGCATATCTAGATAAAGACCGCTTGAACAAACTCAACCAACGAACTGCCCTATCCGTTGCAGACTATGAAAAAGTCTTCTTTGAGGAAGTAGACTTAGATGAAACAAACTCTGCCCAGTTTGCTGGCTATGAAAATCAAGATTTTGCCTTGGTTGAAATTGTGGACCACCAACGCCGTTATAGCAAGGTTGAAAAATAATGAAGATAAGTTGGAATGGATTTTCTAAAAAATCATACCAAGAGCGCCTCGAGCTGTTAAAAGCTCAGGCGCTCCTTAGTCCTGAGAGACAAGAGAGTCTGGAGCAGGATGAACAAATTAGCGTGACTGTCGCAGACCAGCTGAGTGAGAATGTAGTGGGAACTTTTTCTCTGCCTTATTCGCTGGTCCCAGAGGTTCTCGTTAACGGTCAGGAATACACAGTTCCCTATGTGACAGAAGAACCGTCCGTGGTTGCTGCAGCCAGCTATGCCAGTAAAATCATCAAGCGTGCAGGCGGTTTTACCGCACAAGTCCATCAGCGTCAGATGATTGGTCAGGTAGCCCTTTATCAAGTTGATGATCCAGATCTAGCGCAAGAGAAGATTGCCAGCAAGAAGGCTGAACTCTTGGAGCTTGCCAATCAAGCTTATCCTTCTATCGTTAAACGCGGGGGCGGGGCGCGTGATTTGCATGTAAAGCAGATAAAAGGTGAAACAGACTTTCTCGTTGTTTATCTCCATGTCGATACCCAAGAAGCTATGGGAGCCAATATGCTCAACACTATGCTGGAGGCCTTGAAACCAGTCTTAGAAGAACTCAGTCAGGGACAAAGTCTCATGGGAATCCTGTCTAATTACGCGACCGATTCTCTGGTAACAGCAAGCTGTCGCATCGCCTTTCGCTACTTGAGCCGCCAAAAGGATCAAGGACGAGAAATTGCGGAGAAAATAGCTTTGGCTAGTCAGTTTGCGCAGGCTGATCCTTATCGAGCAGCTACCCACAATAAAGGAATTTTTAACGGTATTGATGCCATTTTGATTGCCACTGGTAATGACTGGCGTGCCATTGAGGCGGGAGCTCATGCCTTTGCCAGTCGAGATGGACGCTACCAAGGTTTTAGTTGCTGGACACTGGACCTTGAAAGAGAAGAATTGGTAGGTGAGATGACTCTGCCCATGCCTGTGGCGACCAAGGGTGGTTCTATCGGACTCAACCCTCGTGTAGCTCTCAGTCATGAACTACTGGGAAATCCTTCTGCCAAAGAATTAGCCCAGATTATCGTGTCTATCGGACTTGCCCAAAATTTTGCGGCCCTCAAAGCCTTGGTCAGCACAGGCATTCAGCAAGGCCACATGAAATTGCAGGCCAAATCCTTAGCTCTTCTAGCAGGTGCTAGTGAATCCGAGGTAGCTCCCCTAGTCGAACGCCTCATCGCAGATAAAACCTTTAACCTAGAGACTGCCCAGCGTTATCTAGAAAACTTAAGATCATAAAAAAACTCAGACGAATTGGTCTGAGTTTTCTTGTGCTTATACTCAATGAAAATCAAAGAGCAAACTAGGAAGCTAGCCGCAAGCTGTACTTGAGTACGGTAAGGCGACGCTGACGTGGTTTGAATTTGATTTTCGAAGAGTATTAAATACTTTTTCCTGGTAATAATGTAACTGGTAAAAAGTAACCAGTTGTCGCAACTTCCTTGCCTTCAATCTTTTGCAAGAGGAGGTCAACAGTAAGGCAGGCAATCTCTTCCAAGGGTTGCTTAATAGTAGCTAGTTGAGGGTAGTAATTCTCGATAAAGTAGGTACCATCGTAACCGATGACCTTGAGCTCTTCTGGTACAGAAATTCCCAGTTCCTGAGCAATTTTAATAACCAGAATAGCTGTTAAGTCATCCGAAGCAAAGATGGCATCTGGCTTTTGTCGAGTCAAGATATTCTTGATTTCCATTTCTTTTCTGACGGGAGAAAAGTCACTGGAAACATTGATAATAGGTGCTTTGGGGAGTACGGATGCAAAACCAGCGTGGCGTAGTCCAGTTGGCGAATTGGAATTGTCATTCCCTGTAATCATGATGATAGACTGGGCACCTGTCTTGACTAAGGTCTGGGCTGCGAGAACCCCACCAGCGTGGTTGTCAGAGGATACGACAGGAATGTCTGGTGACAGATTGCGGTCAAAGGAAATAATTGGCGCGGTCACACGATTGTAGTCTTCGATTCCCAAGTTGTGACTACCAGAAATGATGCCGTCCACCTGATTGGCTTCCAACATTTCGATGTATTCGCGTTCCTTCTCAGAATCGTGCTCACTGTTGCAGATGATGGTCTTGTAACCATTCTTAAAAAGTTGGTGTTCCAGTTTATCAATCAATTCTGCATAGAAAACATTGGAAATATTGGGAAAAATCAAGCCGATTAACTTAGCTGATTTTCCTTGCAGACTACGAGCTAGGTTGTTGGGTTTATAGCCCAATTCCCGCATGGCTTCATTAACTTTTTGAATGGTTTTCTCAGATAAATACCCTTTTTTATTGATAACCCGAGAAACGGTAGTAGGGCTGACGCCTGCAAGTTTGGCGACATCAGTTAGTTTTGCGACCATAATCTAATTCATAGTAAGTTCCAGTTGGGTTTCCAGATTTGATGAGGATACCATTTTGGTCCGCATGTGGGAAGACACGACCAGAAAATACTTTTTCTCCTTTATTGATGAAAATTTCAAAGACAGAGTTATCAATGAAAATTGTAGCAGTAGTAGCCTGATTATCGATAGGGCAAGAACGAGTTGTCCCAAATTCTTGAGCGTACTGTTCACCAGCCTGGCTACGATCCACTGTCACTTGACCATTTACAAGGTCAAAGTTGATGGAAAGTCCCTTGCCTTCTTTATCAGCAAGTAAGACAATCTCGCTCTGGCTATTGGATTCCAAGTTAAGTTCAAGTTCGTAAGTGTTCTTAGTTTGGGCACGGTTTGAGAAGGCTTCTTCAGAAGTACGGAGATCCTTGATAGCTGCGACGGGGTATTGGTAGAGTTTGCCGTCTTTGATAGTGAGTTCCTTGACCAAAGAGAAGGTTCCTTGGTGGTCAAAACGGTCAGATGGATATGAAACATCAGGCAATCCAAGCCAGCTAACAGCTAGAGCACGTCCATCAGGAGCGTTGAAGGCTTGAGTTGCATAGGCTTCGAAACCATAATCCATGTTTTGAAGTTGAGACACATCTACCATTTTGGCATTTTCAGGGTCAAAGGAAGCCCCAATCTTATACATATTTGGATAGATATTATCGTAGTCTAGAACTTTCTTATCCAATCCTTGTGGGCAGTAGAGAAGGACAGGTTGTTCCCCTACAAAGACCAGATTTGGACATTCCATCATGTAGGCAGTGCGGTCGTTAGCAAAGTCAAGGTCGCCAACTGCTTGCCAGTTTGTGTAGTCGTTGTCAACAGCCTTGTAGAGACGGACGAAGCCTTTTTTCTCCAAGTCCTGTCCACCGACTATGGCATAATATTGACCTTTAAAATTAAAAATTTGCGGATCGCGGAAGTGGTCTGTAGAATCTGCTGGCTGGTCAATCAAGATCTTGTCAATCTTCGTAATCTTGCCATCCTTGTCCATCAAAGCCCCGATTTGGTATGGGTGACGAATCCAGTTTTCATCGCGGACATTTCCTGTATAGAATAGGAACAAGTTATCGCCAAACTGCATGGCAGAACCAGAGTAGGCACCGTGGCTATCTAATGGAGTATCAGGCAAAACTTTAACTCCAGTTTCTGTAAAGTGAACCAAATCCTCACTTTCCAATTGCACCCAAGATTTCAAACCGTGGGCTGCACCAAAAGGAAAGTTCTGATAAAAAACAATCCACTTTCCGTCAAAGTAAGAAAAGCCATTTGGGTCGTTTAGGAGTCCTGTTTTTGGCTCAACATGGTAATGAGTATGCCATGGAGATTGTGCCATATTTTCCTTAATATTTTGAATTTCTTCTTGCGTCCAATCTTGATAAAGTCTGTAACGACGCTCAGTTGTCCATTCCATTCTTTCATTCCTCCAAAAATCTTATCACTTTTAATAGTAACCGTTTTCGGAAAAAAAAGCAAGCCTTTTATGTTAAAAAAGAGAAAAAACTGTCAAACGTTTATCATAAAATAAATGCAGGAAATCAATCACATTTTCACGTAAATATGAAAGATAATGAAACAAAAGCCTTTTACTCAAGATTTTAAACTTATTTTTTTAAGGAATACCTGATAAAACAGTCAAAATCAATCAATCTAAAACGAGCCAACTAAGTGGATAGAATATTTTTTCTGCAAAACGCTTGACATATTTCTAAAACATGATAAAATAATAGTCGTAGGGCGAATAAAATCGCTTTCAAACAATAACAAAATTTTATATAAGGAGATTTTTGCAAATGAACAATCAGGAAATTGCAAAAAAAGTCATCGATGCCTTGGGCGGACATGAAAATGTCAACAGTGTAGCTCACTGTGCGACTCGTCTTCGTGTCATGGTCAAAGATGAAGGAAAAATCAATAAAGAAGTGATTGAGAACTTGGAAAAAGTTCAAGGTGCTTTCTTTAACTCAGGTCAATACCAAATCATCTTTGGTACTGGTACAGTAAACAAAATGTACGATGAAGTTGTTGCGCTTGGTTTGCCAACATCATCTAAAGATGACATGAAAGCAGAAGCTGCGAAACAAGGGAACTGGTTCCAACGTGCTATCCGTACTTTCGGTGACGTTTTTGTTCCAATCATCCCAGTTATCGTAGCGACAGGTCTCTTTATGGGTGTGCGTGGTCTTTTCAACGCTCTTGAAATGCCACTTCCAGGTGACTTTGCAACTTACACTCAAATCTTGACAGATACAGCCTTTATCATCTTGCCAGGTTTGGTTGTGTGGTCAACCTTCCGTGTATTTGGTGGAAATCCTGCCGTTGGTATCGTTCTTGGTATGATGCTTGTTTCTGGCTCACTTCCAAACGCTTGGGCAGTCGCTTCAGGTGGTGAAGTAACAGCTATGAACTTCTTTGGTTTCATCCCTGTTGTTGGTTTGCAAGGTTCCGTTCTTCCAGCCTTCATCATCGGGGTTGTCGGAGCTAAATTTGAAAAAGCTGTCCGCAAGGTTGTTCCAGATGTCATTGACCTTTTGGTAACACCATTCGTGACACTTTTGGTCATGTCTATCCTTGGGCTCTTTGTTATCGGACCAGTCTTCCACGTTGTTGAAAACTACATCCTTATTGGTACAAAAGCAATTCTTGGCTTGCCATTTGGTCTTGGTGGTTTCTTGATTGGTGGGGTTCACCAATTGATCGTTGTGTCAGGTGTGCACCACATCTTTAACTTGCTTGAAGTTCAATTGCTTGCTGCTGACCATGCTAACCCATTCAACGCTATCATCACAGCTGCTATGACAGCCCAAGGTGCTGCGACTGTTGCGGTTGGTGTTAAAACTAAAAATCCAAAACTGAAAACACTTGCTTTCCCAGCTGCTCTTTCTGCCTTCCTCGGTATTACAGAGCCTGCTATCTTCGGGGTGAACTTGCGTTTCCGTAAACCATTCTTCCTTTCATTGATTGCTGGTGCAATCGGTGGTGGATTGGCTTCAATCCTTGGACTTGCTGGTACTGGTAGTGGTATCACTATCATCCCTGGTACAATGCTTTATGCAGGTAATGGACAACTTCCACTATACCTTCTTATGGTAGCTGTATCATTTGCACTTGGTTTTGCTCTTACTTACATGTTTGGTTATGAGGATGAAAAAGAAGTTGCTACTGAAGTAGAGACAGAACGTTTGGTCCAAGAAGAAACAACTGGTAACATTCCAGCAGCTCTTCAAAATGAAACACTTGTAACTCCTATCGTTGGTGATGTTGTAGCTCTTGCTGATGTTAATGACCCTGTTTTTTCAAGTGGTGCTATGGGACAAGGTATCGCTGTGAAACCAAGTCAAGGTGTGGTCTATGCACCTGCTGATGCTGAAGTTTCAATTGCATTTCCAACAGGACACGCTTTTGGTTTGAAAACAACTGATGGTGCTGAAGTTTTGATCCACGTTGGTATTGACACTGTATCTATGAATGGTGAAGGTTTTGAAGCAAAAGTTGCCCAAGGTGATAAGGTTAAAGCTGGCGATGTTCTTGGAACATTTGACTCAAACAAAATCGCCGCAGCTGGTCTTGATGATACAACAATGGTTATCGTTACAAACACAGCTGACTACGCTTCAGTAGCTCCAGTCGCAACAGGTTCAGTTGCTAAGGGAGATGCTGTGATCGAAGTGAAAATCTAATCAATCCTCTCTAATGTGAAAACGAACAAATGACATGTTTGTTCGTTTTTGCTTGAATGGTAAGATTTACAGAGGAAAATCTAAAAAATAGATAAATTTAGATTTTCGAAATATGCTATAATAAAGAAAATAAAAACAAGAGGTTTATCATGACAAAATTATATGGAAGCTTGGAAGCGGGCGGTACAAAGTTTGTCTGTGCTGTCGGTGATGAAAACTTTAACGTTGTAGAAAAAACACAATTTCCAACAACAACTCCAATCGAAACAATCGATAAAACCATTGAGTTCTTCTCAAAATTCGATAATCTTGCTGGTCTTGCAGTTGGTTCATTTGGTCCGATTGATATTGATAAAAACTCAAAAACTTATGGCTTTATCACGACGACTCCAAAACCAAACTGGGCAAATGTGGACTTGCTTGGTGCCCTTCGTCGTGCCCTCAACGTGCCAATGTACTTCACTACAGACGTAAACAGCTCTGCCTATGGTGAAGTGGTTGCCCGTAATAATGCTGGTGGTCGTATCGAAAACTTGGTTTACTACACAATCGGTACAGGTATCGGTGCAGGTGTTATCCAACGTGGTGAGTTTATCGGCGGTGTGGGTCATCCTGAAATGGGTCACTACTATGTGGCTAGACACCCAATGGATATTGAAAAAGAGTTTAAGGGTGTTTGTCCTTTCCATAAGGGATGTTTGGAAGGCTATGCAGCTGGTCCAAGTTTGGAAGCTCGTACAGGTGTTCGTGGGGAAAACATTGAACTTAACAATCCTGTTTGGGATGTTCAAGCCTACTATATAGCTCAAGCTGCGGTTAATGCGACAGTGACTTTCCGCCCAGACGTGATTGTCTTTGGTGGAGGAGTCATGGCTCAACAACACATGCTGGAACGTGTCCGTGAGAAATTTACATCTCTTCTCAATGGTTACCTACCAGTACCTGATGTGCGTGAATACATCGTGACACCAGCAGTCGCAGGAAATGGTTCTGCTACTCTTGGAAACTTTGTCCTTGCAAAAGAAGTTTCAAAATAAAGCACAAAATCCGCTTGGGAAACCAAACGGATTTTGTAGTTGAAAACAATATTTTTGAGCTTTTCCTTAAGTGATTACGGACGGTAGCGACTTTCTTCGAAATTCCATACCTAAACTTTGAGCCTAATGTCTCAAAGTTTCCGAACACCTGAAACCATTAGATTTCAGGTGTTTCTATCACGGCGGAAAGGCTAGGTAAGTCCTCGCCTCACTATCGAAAAATAGGTATGATTTTCATACCAAAGTATATTTAGTATCAAGCTATAGTCAATCTACGTTCTAAAAATCCGCTTGGGAAACCAAACGGATTTTTTACATGTCAAAACATTTGCCAGAAGAAGTCGATAATATAGGTCAGACCGTAGGTATAAACCACGAGGGTAAAGGGCTTGGTCAGAATGATGATGGTCATATAGCGCTTGAAACTCATCTTGGTCAGGGCAGCCAGCATACAGAGAAAGTCAGCTGGACTAATGGGCCAAATCATCATAAAGATAAAGAAACGGTCAAAACGATTGCCCTTATCCAACCAACCGATATACTTGTCATAGGTGCGCTTGCTGACGACAGACTGAACAAAGGCAGCCCCATAGAGGCGCACTAGATAAAAGATAATAGCACAGCCAATCACGATGCCGATATAGTTGTAGATAGTCCCGATGATGTGCCCGTAGATAAAGACGCCAGCCACCGAGGTCAAGGCTCCTGGAATGATAGGGACGACAGTCTGTAAAATCTGTAAAAAGATAAAGAGAGGTGGCCCCCAGATGCCTGCCTGCTGGATAAAGGCAGAGAGGGTTTCCTTAGACTGTAAAATCCCAGCCTGATAAGCCCAAATACAGAAAATCAAACTCCCAACCCCACCGACAATCGATGAGATATTGATAACTTGCTGCAGAAGGGGAGAAACAGCTTTCATTTGTGTATCCTGTGACATGTAAACTCCTCATAGATAGTATAACTCTACTATACCATATTTTGGAGGAGAAAGGGGAAGATTGCTTTTGCAATGGGAAGAGTGATGGATTTTGAGGCTAAACATGCTATAATAAAGGGAGCAGGCAAGTAGCAAAGGAGAGAGTATGATACAGGTAAAACCAGAACTGGAGATAGAAAAACAACTGATCAACCAACTGGTAACTGGGGAAAGTCAATGGACTTACAGAGATGACCTTAAAACAGAAGAGCAATTATGGGAAAACTTCTTTGAAAAGCTAGCCCAGAACAATGTGGCTCTATTGGCAGATCATCCCCTGACAGAACAGGAAAAACGCCAGATAAAGAATCAACTGAACTTTGTTAGCTACTATGATGCGGCCAAGTGGTTGGTCGGCGAAAATGGCATTGCCAAGGTTGAGGTTCAGAGAGAAGATGCTAGTTTGGGGACTATCCGTTTATCTGTCATTTGGCGAGACAATATCGCAGCTGGTAAGTCTAGTTATGAGGTTGTCAACCAAGTCGAGAGAGATAAGATAAATCCTCAGGATCAAGACCGCAGGCTAGATGTGACCCTCTTGATCAATGGCCTTCCAATGATTCAGATCGAGCTTAAAAGTCCCCGGGTTGCTTTTTTAGATGCCTTTCATCAAATCAAGAAGTATGATAGGGAAGGCAAGTTCCGTGGTATTTACTCTAGCTTACAGATGTTTGTTGTGACCAATAAGGTAGACACGCGCTATATCGCTGCAGCCAGAGAGAATAAACTCAACAAGCAATTTCTAACCAAGTGGGTGGATAAGGATAATCAACCCGTAACGAGCTTGACCAGCTTTGCTCACGAAGTCCTTTCTATCCCTCGTGCCCATCAGATGGTCATGCAGTATTCTGTCCTTGATGATAGCAAGAAAGCTCTCATTCTCTTGCGTCCCTACCAGATTCATGCTATTGAGGCTGTTCAGGAAGCTTCTCGCCAGCAAGCATCAGGATATGTCTGGCACACGACAGGTTCAGGTAAGACCCTGACTTCTTATAAGGTAGCTCGGAATCTCCTCCAGATTCCTTCCATCCAAAAGACGATTTTTGTCGTTGACCGAAGGGACTTGGACCAACAGACTACTTCGTCCTTTCTCTCTTATGCGACCAATGATGTCATTGATATTGATGAGACGGATAATACACATGATTTGATCAAGCGACTAGGAAGTAACGATAAGCGTGTGGTGGTAACGACCATCCAGAAAATCATCACCATGATACGTAAGTTTGAACAAGGTCTTTACCAACGAGATGCGGACAAAATCAAGGGTCTTCGAGTGGCCTTTGTCGTGGATGAATGCCACCGTGCCGTAACACCTCAAACACAAAAAGACATTAAGGCCTTTTTCCCACAGTCTCTCTGGTATGGTTTTACAGGCACACCTATTTTTAAGGAAAATAAACGCCAGCAAGTCGGCGATCTAGCTCAAACCACCCAGCAACAGTACGGTGACCGTCTCCATGAGTATACAGTCAAGGAAGCTATCCATGACGGAGCAGTTTTAGGCTTTAAGGTGGATTATCGCAATACCCTCATCACGGATAAATCCGAAAATGACATACCAGATACTGTCTACGAAGATGAAGAGCATATGCTGGAAGTCTTGGATGCCATTATCAATAAATCCCGTCAACAGCTAGGCTTCCAAAAGGGAGTTGGTAAGACCTATAATGCTATCCTGACCGTCAAGTCAATCCCTCAAGCCCAAGCCTACTATGACCTCCTCAAACGGGTCAAGGCTGGGGAGACGAGAGTCAAGGTATTGGAGAGGGTCAAGCAGGTCCTTCCTGACTTTCCAAAGGCGACTATCACCTACTCGGTCACAGAAAACGAAGAAGACTCAAGAGCCAATCAAGACCACATGAAGCAAGTCTTAGAGGACTACAACCAAGAGTTTGATACCCACTTTACCATGGCGGATCTGCGTGGCTTTAATACGGATGTCAATAACCGTCTAGCTCGAAAGCAGGATAAATACCTCTATCGCAAGGAGCAGTTGGACTTAGTCATCGTGGTCAATCGTCTCTTAACAGGCTTTGATGCCCCTTGTCTATCAACTCTCTTTATTGATCGCAAACCCATGCAACCACAGGACTTGATTCAGGCTTTTAGCCGAACCAACCGTATCTTTGACTCTAGTAAGACTTACGGTCATATCATCACCTTCCAAAAGCCTCTAGCTTTTAAGGAAGCAGTAGATAATGCCCTCAAGCTCTACTCAAATGGTGGTGAAAACGAGGTCCTAGCCCCAAGCTGGGAAGAGGAAAAGAGGAACTTTTTACGGAGTTGCAGTGATTTCAAAAATCTTGCTACTGATGACTATGTGAATGGTCTAGATTTCGAGCAAGTCTCTACGCCTGAGTTGAGGAAACTAGCTAAAACCTATCAAGCCTTTGATAAATACCTAGCCTCTATCCGAGTGTATAAAGAGTATGATGAGGAAGAAGTTTACAGTCAGACAGGACTTGATGGAGAAAAGTTGGAAAGGTATCTGGGTCTTTATCGAAATGTCCTTGCAGAATTAAAAAGCCGAGTAGAGGATGATGACGATGGAGAGCCACTTGATATTCACTATGAACTGGAGTCTATCCAAGTAGACGAAATCAACTATGCCTATATCTTGACCTTGATCCAAAGTCTGATCGAGCAAGGCCAGAGTCAAGAAAAGAACCTAAGCACTCAAGATAGGGAAGCCGTGGATAACTATATTCAGAGTCTTGAGAAGACCAATCCCAATCTTGCCCAGATCATCACTGAACTGTGGAGAGAGGTACAAGAACATCCAGAAAGCTATCGTGGTCAGTCTATCGCAAATATCTTGGATCAGATGATCGAGGCGGTCATCCAACAACATATCCAAGTCTTTAGCAAGCGCTGGTATGTCGGCGAGGATGAACTCCGATACTATGTCGAGCACTACCGTAAGGGAGCTAAAAAACAACTAGGAGAAAGCCAGCTGACCAAGAGCCAGCGCTATCAGGACTATAAGCTAGAGGTGGCGGATGCCCTCAATCCTCTCCTCTATAAAAAACAAATCAAGGAAGCCTATACCCAACTGGTGGAGGAAGTCATTGAGCCATTGAGGGTTGGGAGATAAGGGGATAAATTATGGATAAATTGTTAGATAGTTTGCAAAATGTGTTTGGTAATAGATTGCTGGAATATTTTATGGAACAAGACAAGAAACATAAATATTTACAATTGGATGACTATCAAAAAGTAATTCAGAAATTTATTGAGGATGAACAGTTCTTTCGAACTAACTATTATAGTGGGAACCATGTTCATTTCACTCGTTTTCTGCTTGTTAGCATTGAGAAATTTAAAAATAATGATAGAACAATCGATTTTACAGAGTTAGATCATAAAGGTAAATTGATTTGGCAATTAGAACATATTATACCTCAAAGTAAATTTGAACCAGGAGATTCTAACAAGAATAATTTAGGGAATTTAACTTTATTACATGGAGATTTAAATGTAAAAATTTCAAACGAAAATTTTGAAGAAAAAAAGAAAGTCTTACATGAAGAAGATGAGTCAAAGTTTTACATTAATGAAGTTTTTAGAAGAAATAATTTTAAGAAATCTGATATTGATAAGAGATCAAGTGATTTAAAAAATGATTTAGTTGATATTATTAATAATCATTTTGATGCTTATTGTGAAAAAGTGTTGAAAATAAAGAATATGGAGCTAAATAATGAGTAACAATAGTGTAAATGGGAGAATCTATCATTATGAAAATAATAAGAACATTTTTAAAGGGTTAGATGAAAATCAACAAATTATTAAACTAAAAGAATTTGTCAATAAATATTTTGTATCTAAAAATCTTGTCATATTCATAGGTTCAGGATGTTCATCGGGTGCAATTCCACTTATGTCAAAAACGATGAGTGATATTTTAGAGAATAATAAAAATGTTTATGAAAAAGTTAAAGAGTTTTTAAATATTAAAGATTTGAGTTATCTTATTAGAAATTTGGAATTATGTAAAAAGTGGCTAGAGAAAAATAAAAAAGACAATGAAATTGAAATTAAAATAATTAATGATATATTGGAAAAAGCAGAAGGGAATTATAATAATATAGGTTCGTTTGTAAGTGCTCTGTCCGAGGAACAACTGAATTCGATAGATAAACACTTTTATAAAAGTTTCTCCGATATTGAAAGTTTACTCAACTGGTTACAGAGTGGTTTAAGTTTTCAACCAAGTAATGATGATTTAAAATCAGTAATTAGTATCTTGAAAAGTGAGTTTTTAAAAACTATACCAGCTCTGGATGATGATAAATATAAAGATAGTGAAACAATAAATACTTATCATAAATTTTATCAATCTGTTTTTAAATATAGAACTGAGTTGAGTAATAAAATCAACATAGTGACAACGAACTACGATTTGTTTAATGAATATTCATTAGAAAGCAACCGCATTGTTTATTCAACAGGTTTTGAAAATAGTTTATACAGAAATTTTAATGTGAATTCATTTAAGCAAAGGTTAGTAGACGATACAAATAGATATAAGGATGTATGGCAGCCCACTTCTAAAGAAGCTAATTTATTAAAAATACATGGTTCAATCAATTGGACTTCTGATGAAAGTGGGAAATTAATCCAAAAGGATCTTTTTAAACAGAGCGATGAAGAAATTATTATTTATCCAACAATGTTAAAGCATAGACAAACTGCACAAGCTCCATATTCAGAACTATTTAGAGAGTTTGCAAATGTACTTCAAGTTCCAAATACAGTCCTTATTGTTATGGGATATGGTTTTCCTGACGAGCATATTAATAACATCATTTCTCAAAATCTAAAACATCAAGATTTTACTTTGATTGTTTTTGGTGATACATCAGAAGATAATATGAAGAAATTTTTTGATGAATTTAAGACTCAAGATGGATTTCATTTAATTGGAGGGGATACGTCTTGTGATGGAGTAAAAGCCCACTACTTTAACTATATTGTTGATGAAATCATAAATTATGTTCCAAAGGATGAATCAGGACAAAAGGGAGAAGATTCTCATGAATAGTATTGGGCGAGTAGTGTTAGTTTCATATGACAGATTGGTTTTTGAAGTAAGTGACTTTGAAAAATTAATTTATAATTTTAAAGGGGAAATTTATATCGCGCAAGGAGTTATAGATTATGTCACAATAAAAAGTCAATTTGGAGATAAATTTGTTTACCAAGTTGTTAAAGTGGAAGACAAGGAAATTAAAATTGTTAATGATGAAAAATCAAAGTTTGACTATGTAGGAAGATTTGAATGTGTTCCTGTAGGAATATTAGAAAACGACAAAATTAACTTTAATCTAAAGAAATATCCCTTTTTACAAGATAGAGTCTATTTATCAAGTGATGAGGATTTGCAGAAGGTGTTTTCTATTGAGAAAAGAGAAACATCAATTTTATTAGGAACTATCCAAGATAAATATGATGCACAAATAAATCTAAATAAATTAATTACTCATCATTCTGCTATTTTAGGTAATACTGGTTCAGGAAAATCTACCACAGTCAGAAAAATCATTAAAGAAATATCAACTAAAGAAACTAGTAATTTATATTTAAATATTTTTGATATTCACAATGAGTACTCGCAGATAGACGGTGTAAATAATATTGATGTATTGGAAGATTTTTCGATAAAAATAGAATCATTAGAACTACAAGATTGGTTGAATTTGATAAAACCATCAGAACTTGTGCAGTTGCCTGTAGTTCAAACAGCATTGAAATTGGCTAATTGTCTAACAGAAAATAAATTAGATAGAGAAAAATTAAGTTGTTTTATAGCCTATAACTTATATCATAATCAACAATCTGATGCTGTAGCTAAACGAACTAAAATTATTGGAATCCTACAGAATACAAGTATTGATACTACAATGTATGATGCTCGATTTGGTAACTTTAATGGCAGTACTGGTGAAACAACATTCAAATCTAATTTACAGAGTAAAATGTATGGAAGTCATTCGAAAATAACTAAAGAAATTGAGAATGCTAGATATACAATAAATAGTTTTGCAGACTTGTTTGAAGCTTTAAATTTTGTATTTCTCTTAGAAGAGTGTCAGGGAAATACTCAAGCAAGAGGGTATTCAGGAACCCTTGAAACTAGAATTAAACATATTCAATTAAGATATGGTAGCTTATTTAAAGCAAAAATAGATGAGAGCGATGAAGAGGAGAAACAATCAAAAATCACGGTATATAATGTTTCTGGCTTAGATGATGATTTATTGTTGTTTTTTACCACTTATATGTTAAAAAAAGAGTTCAAAAAGAGTTCTGAAAAAAAGATAAACGATAGGAATGTCAATTTATTTATTTTTGAAGAAGCACACAGATATATATCAAAATTAAACGAAAATAGTCTATTTGGTGAAGTTGAAGTCTTTAAAAAGATAGCTCGTGAGGGTAGGAAATTTGGTTGTTTCTTGATGTTATCTAGCCAGCGTCCTAGTGAGTTATCGTCAACTGTTCTTTCTCAATGTAATAATTATTTAATTCATCGAATTAAAAATAATGTTGACTTAGAATATCTTTTAAAAACTATTCCTTATATAAATAAAAATCAGTTAACAAGGTTTTCTTATTTACCGACTGGAACAGCATTTATAGTAGGTGAGTTATATCCTATCCCTGTTGAAGTAGCTGTTGATGGAGAGGATGAAAAAGATATTACAGTTACTCCACAAGTGAAATTTGAAGGCAAATGAAACCAGTTAAGATTAATTCATTTATAGCATTAGATGGGAGAATGAATGAAAAATCATAAAGAACAATTTCCTATAATAAGATTTCACACCTACCGTGATGAATGGAAACAACATAAGTTAGGAGAAGTATTTGAACAAACTGTTGAATATGTCGATCCTTATGAACAAAATTTAGAATTATGGAGCGTGACTGTTGAAAGTGGACTAACACCAAAAGAGGAGAGATACAACAGAGAATTTTTAGTAAAAAAGAGTGATAAATTTAAAAAGTTATATCCAGAGGAAATTGTTTATAATCCGATGAATATTACTATTGGAGCTGTAGGATTCAATAATGCTGGTAAAAAGGTTGCTGTCTCTGGATATTATGTGACGATGAAAATGAAATCGAAGTTTTCTAATAAATTTTTCTCGGCATGGTTGAGTTGTCCTAAAGCGATTAGACTATACAAAATTTATTCAACTGGTTCTTTAATTGAGCGACAGAGAGTACAATTTCCTACTTTATCAGATATTAAAGACTATTTCCCTACATTTGACGAACAATCCGCCATTGGTTCCCTTTTCCGTACCCTCGACGACCTTCTGTCTAGCTACAAGGATAATCTCACCAACTACCAAGCTCTCAAGGCGACCATGCTTTCCAAGATGTTTCCCAAAGCTGGACAGACAGTTCCTGAGATTCGTTTGAATGGATTTGAAGAGGACTGGGAAAGGAAGAGTTTATCAGAGGTTTGTACTATTAATTCTGGTAGAGACTATAAACATTTAAAGAATGGGGACATTCCTGTATATGGAACTGGTGGTTACATGCTTTCTGTAAATGAAAAATTATCTGATGAGGACGCTATAGGTATTGGAAGAAAAGGAACTATAGATAAACCATATTTATTATCAGCACCTTTTTGGACAGTAGATACTTTATTTTATGTTATATGTAAAGTAGGATATGACTTGAATTATCTTTTCTTAATTTTTCAAAAAATTCGTTGGAAGAAATTTGACGAATCTACAGGTGTTCCAAGTTTGTCTAAAAAAACTATTGAAAAAGTGGTTTCAAAATTTCCATCTTATGAGGAACAATGCGCTATTGGCCTCTATTTCTCAGACCTCGATAACCTCATCAACTATTACCAAGAAAAAATTTCTCAATTGGAAACACTCAAAAAGAAACTATTGCAGGATATGTTTATTTAAGGAGGAATCATGAATAGCCCTATTAATGAATTAATTAAAAGGATAGAATCTGAAAGGGTCAGACTTAAAGATGATTTTTACAGATTGCCTGATTATGAAAAAGAAGGGAAAAAGACTTCATATAATACTGTAGATATTTACTTTTTATTACTCATTGATTTGATTAAAAGAGAATTAAATGATGTTTTTTTATCTGATGATGTAACAGAAAAGTATAAAAGACTTCGTGATAATTGGTTAGAAAGCATATACTATTGTTTTGGTAGTGACAATTATTATTATGAATCACAGTTACCGCAAATTATAGAGAATTTTAAAATAATTAAACTTTTCTCTTTTATTTCGAGAGTAAAATCAACGACTATAATTATTGGAGCTAATGGTTCAGGGAAATCAAGTCTTATTAATGAATTGAGGAAAAATAATATAAATGAGATATTTATTTTGCCTGCTCAAAAATTATTATATTTTGTTTCCACTATTCATAATCGTAATGAAATTACTAAAGAAAAATATATTCAAGATTTAAAAGAAGTAGATATTAAATATGATACAATTGATTTACAAACCTTACAAATTGAAAAGGATTTTTCAAATACTTTTACTAAACTAATAACATTTTTGATAAAGAATTATGCTAAGATAGCGACTGATAAATCGAGAGGGGTGGACGGGTTATCTATAGCTTTATGGGATAGAGTAGAACAAATATGGAATAAAATTTTTCCTGAAATATCATTTCATCTTGAACCTGATAATCGAGTTGTTGAAGTTGAAAAAAACGGCTCTAAATATAGTATAAATGGGCTTAGTGATGGGGAACGTTGTATATTATTTTATATAGGTAATGTACTTCTTGCTCCGGAAGATAGTTACATCATTGTTGATGAACCAGAAACATTTTTAAATGCTGCTATCTATAATGAATTATGGGATTTACTGATATCAGAACGACCTGATTGTCAATTTATTTTTGCTTCACATAATATGGACTTTGTTCAATCAAGAACAAATGCAAGTTACATGTGGTGCAAGAAATTTGAAATACCTTATAATTTAGATTATCAGATATTGGAAGAATCACAGGAAATGCCTTTCTCATTATTAACCGAAGTATCTGGTACAAAGAAGCCGATTTTATTTTGTGAAGGAACTAAAACTAGTATAGACTATCAGATTTATTCCAAATTATTTAGCGATTTTTGTTTTGTAAAACCAGTCCAGGGACATAAACAAGTTATTCAATACACAAAAGCTTATAATAAATTAAAGGAATTATATGGTAATATAGCTTACGGCATTATTGATTATGACTGGATGGATGAGGCAAGAATTGAAAACTATAAAAAGAAAAATATTTTTGTGCTTCCTTTTAATGAGATAGAGATGCTTTTGATAGATGAAGAAATAGTGAAGTTTGTTCTAGGGGATGATGAACAGGATAAAACGCAAAAATGTAATAAACTAAAAGACGCTGTTATTAGTTCGTGTACAACAAATAAAGATAAGATAATACGAATTGCCTTGAAAAAGAAACTTGATGAATTTATGGAAGGGCATTTGATAGAAACAAGAGAACCAACCGAGGATGAAGCACGGACATTTTTAGAAAATTTATCAGAAAAATTTGATATAACTGTAACATTAGAAAATATAACTAAAATTGTGGAAGATAGCATAGCTTCGTCAGATTTTTCAAGAATTTTAAAGATTTGTAACTTGAAAAATGAAATAATTTCTTCCAAAGAAATTAAAGAAATAGTTTCTAACTTTAAAGAAAAAGCTTTAAGTAGTATTGCATTGGATAATGATTTACAGAAAGAGCTACGTCATAAATATTTTGAAGAATTAGAAAAGAAACTACTGGACAGATAGTTAGATTTTTGAATTAATAAAAAGAAAGAAAATTATGGAAACAACACAAACGTCCCAGTCGCTTTACCAAGCCCTATGGAACTCAGCGGATGTTCTCCGCTCTAAGATGGATGCTAATGACTACAAGTCCTATCTTTTGGGTATGGTCTTTTATAAGTATCTATCAGATAAGATGCTCTTTTTTGTGGCGGAGACTATGGAGGAGGGGAGTGAGAGTCTAGAGGCTGCCCTTGAAGTCTATCGTAACTACTATGAGGATGCGGACACCCACGAGGATCTTCTTGCAGTGATGAAGGACGAACTCAACTATAGTATCAAGCCTGAGTTGACTTTTACGGCTCTTGTAGCACGTGTCAATGAGGGAACTTTCCAGTTGGAAGACTTGGCTCAAGGTTTTCGTGATATCGAGCAGAGTGATGAACTCTATGAAAACCTCTTTGAAGATATTGACCTCTATTCCAAAAAGCTAGGGGCGACTCCGCAAAAGCAAAATCAAACGGTGGCGGCAGTCATGAAAGAGTTGGCTGTGCTAGATGTTGCTGGTCATGCTGGTGATATGCTTGGGGATGCTTATGAGTATCTGATTGGTCAGTTTGCGACTGACTCGGGTAAGAAGGCTGGTGAGTTCTATACACCTCAGCCTGTTGCCAAGCTTATGACACAGATTGCCTTTTTGGGTCGTGAGAATCAGCTAGGTTTTACCATCTATGATGCGACTATGGGTTCTGGCTCTCTCTTGCTCAATGCCAAGAAATACTCTCATAAACCGCAGACAGTGGTCTACTTTGGGCAGGAGCTCAATACTTCGACTTATAACTTGGCTCGGATGAACATGATTCTACATGGTGTTCCTGTTGAAAATCAATTTCTCCACAATGCCGATACACTAGATGAAGACTGGCCGACTCAAGAACCGACTAACTTTGATGGTGTTCTGATGAACCCTCCCTACTCTGCCAAGTGGTCTGCTAGCTCTGGCTTTATGGCGGATCCTCGTTTCTCTCCATTTGGGAAACTGGCACCCCAGTCCAAGGCTGACTTTGCCTTTCTCTTGCATGGTTACTACCATCTCAAGCAGGATAATGGAGTCATGGCTATCGTCCTTCCCCACGGTGTTCTTTTCCGTGGAAATGCGGAAGGAACCATTCGCAAGGCCTTGTTAGAAGAAGGAGCTATTGACACGGTTATCGGTCTTCCAGCCAATATCTTCTTTAATACCAGCATTCCGACCACGGTTATCATTCTCAAAAAGAACCGTACCAGCCGTGATGTTTACTTTATCGATGCCTCTAAGGAGTTTGATAAGGGGAAAAATCAGAATATCATGACGGATGCTCATATCGAGAAGATTCTGGAAGCCTACAAGTCACGTGAGGAGATTGACAAATTTGCCCATCTAGCAAGTTATGAAGAAATCGTCGAAAATGACTATAACCTCAATATCCCTCGCTATGTAGATACCTTTTAGGAAGAAGAAGTCGAGCCACTGACAGATATTGTTTGCAAAATTAACAAGACCAATGATGAGATTGAAAAGCAAACCGCTTCCCTACTCGAAATGCTCGGTCAACTACACGGAACCACACCAGAAGCCGATGCCGAGCTTAAAGAGTTTTTGAAAGAGTTTGAAGGGTGATGGAGATAATTTACCCAAATTTTAAAAATAATTGAAAAAGTAAAAAATCCTTGAATTATCTGTTAAAAACGGTATAATAGAGTTAATAGGACCGCCCACCTCTCTTTGATGTGACAAGGCGGACATTTTTTTATACGGAAGTTACTATGAAAATTAAAGAATTTAAAACTTGGGATGAGCAGGTGGCCAAATTAATTGAGCACGGATGTAAAGATATCAAATCAAATGAGTATGCGATTGATATTTTACAAAAGGTTAATTATTATCGGCTAACTGCTTATTTTTTACCTTTTCGTGATAAAGAGACGCAGAAGTATGATTCCAGCAAGGTTTCCTTGGAGAAAATTTATGGAATTGCTTGTTTTGATGCAGAGTTACGTTTGATTATTTTCAAATATTTAGAGGACATTGAGTTGTATTTTAGGACTCAGGTTGCCTATCATCATGGAAATAAATACGGAGCTTTAGCTTATAAAGAAGCGACTGCTTTTAATAAATTTCATAAACATAATGAATTTTTAGGAAATGTTGAAAAGGAATTGGAGCATAGGAAGAAAAGCCCGATTTATAAGCATCATCAGCGAAAATATGATGGAGAATTTCCTATTTGGGTTTTAGTAGAATTTTTTACTTTTGGAATGACTTCGAAATTTTTTGCAGATTCTCCGATAGATATCCAGCAAGATATTGCTAAAAATGTTGGTATCAAGTCCACTCAAGTTAGAACCTATCTAGAAGTTGCAGTGGTTCTAAGAAATTACTGTGCCCACTATAATCGATTATATTTTACAAGCTTCACAAAGATACCTGGTCAACTCCCTACTTTCATGAACGAAAATAGTAAATTGAAAAATAGACTAATGGCACAACTTTATGCAGTTAAAAGCCTCTATCCTGATAAGGAAAAATGGAATGAAGGATTTTTATGTGAATTGTCAGCACTCATTAAACGCTATCAAGCAGTGATTCATCTGCATCATATTGGATTTGTGGAGGAGTGGGAAGAAGTACTAAAGAAATGAGGGAGTATGATATGAACATTCTAGAAGAAATCCGAAACTGTCCTGTTGAGTGGAAAGAGTTGGGGGAAGTGGCATTCATAAAGCGTGGGAAAACAATTACCTCATTTACTTTATGTGGAAAATCGAGATGAATTTTTGAATTCTTAAAAACAGATGAGATCAATCTGGACTATATTCTGGCATTGATTGTTGAAAAATCGAAGAATTCTGAGTCTAAAGAAGTAATGAAAGAAGAAGTTAGTCGTGTGATTCGTTCTAGTATCGATATTTGTGTCAAAGAAGAGTTGGTTATCGGATTTATCAATGATACTGATTTGCAAAAATTGAAAGACTATGATGGGATTATCAATGCTTTCTACGAATATGGCAAGGAGCGCAAGAAAATCGCAATCCATGATCTAGCTGAGTCTGAGAAACTTGTGGCTGATTACCAATTATTCATCGATAAATCAATTCAACGAGGTTATACTGAAAATAGTGGGACTGATTTGGATTCGATTATTCCACCAACTTCTCGTAGACAGGGAGTACGTGAACGGAAAAAGCAAGAAGTTTTACGTAAGATTCAGTTGTTAGTAGAGACTTATTCAGGTATTTAAGAATTGTCGATTAAGACTTATTAAAAAAATCCGGCTCTACAAAAGATACTCTTTATTAGCTCATATTCCGCTCATTTTTAAGATATAACTTTGTTTCCATATTTCCGGGGAACTAGTAGAAAGTAAGGAGAAATATGGAAAATAACAACCAACGTGCCCTTTGCCAGAAACTCTGGGCGAGAAACAAATACCTCGTGTTGAGCCATTCCAGCAATATTTACAATGAAATTCGCCAATATTTGAAGAATGAAGAGGTGGAGGTAAGTCAGGTTCAAGAGATGATTGACCGTGCCTGCCAGATTCCAGAACACAGGGGTCAGGTTTGCAATGCTTTTCAGCATATTTGGGGCTATTTTAAAAAGAAAGCGACAGATGCCGAGCGCAAGGACTTTATGCTCTTGTTGGATCGCTACTGCTTTGGTCAAGTTTCCAAGGAAGATGTTATTGTTAAGACTCGAGACTTGCTTGATCGCTATCCAAATACCTACTTGCAACATTCGACTTTACTGAAAGGAGACTCCCATGAGACTTTGGCATGAGGCTTTGATTTCACAACTTCCCCGTCCTCAACTCTTGGGACAGCATCGAGAGTGCTGTGCCCTCCGTGGCAATGGCTGGGACAGAAAGCATGCGACGGTTGACTATGTCTTTACCCACTCGCCCTATCGTCTCTATGCCTATCATGACTTGATCATGGAGGAGATGGTTAAACGAGGCTTTAAGGTCAGTCCAGAGTGGTTGGATAAAAACTACCGTGGCAAGACCTGCCCTCCTTATCAAGATTTAGCAGAGGAGAAGTTGAGTAGTCCTATATACAGCGAACATGACGCGACCTACTATGGGGAGTGTCTGGCTAATCTCAGAGAGAAGGGGATTAAGCTATAGTCTTTTCTAATAACAATTCATAGTCACTTATAAGAATTACTAATAACGTGTTTGAACCGCCTAACTGAAATAAAGATATAAAACAAGCTACACAAAGGATTTGAGGCATTTTCTCAGGTCTTTTTCTTTTGTTTAAAACAGAGATATAGTTTCAAACTATATCAAAGCCTAATTTTTTACAATTATACAGATGATTTCTTTTCTGTTAAGATAGTTTCAACAACAAATTTTGGAGGACACATCATGTCAACTACAATCATCGGTTTCCCTCGTTTGGGCGAATTCCGCGAATTAAAATTTACAACTGAAAAATACTTTAGAAAAGAAATCTCAGAAGAAGAACTCTTGGCAGCAGCAAAAGACTTGCGTGCTAAACACTGGAACATTGTCAAAGAAAAAGGCATCACTGAAATTCCATCAAATGACTTTTCTCACTATGACAACTTCCTAGATGCAGCCTTCCTTTTCAACGTGGTACCTGCATCCGTTCAAAACTTGGACTTGTCTGACCTTGAGCGCTACTTCGCTTTGGGTCGTGGTTACCAAGGAGAAAAAGGGGATGTTCGCGCCCTTCCAATGAAGAAATGGTTTAACACCAACTACCACTACATTGTGCCTAAATTTGAAAAAGACACTCAAGTAAAATTGGCAGGTCACAAGATCTTTGATGAGTTCCAAGAAGCAAAAGAACTTGGATTGAACACTCGTCCTGTCCTTGTAGGTCCATTCACTTTCCTTCAATTGTCAGACTTTGCAGAAGGCGTGAAAGCAGAAGACTTCGTAGATAGCTTAGTGGCTGCTTACCAAGAAGTTTTTGCTAAATTGGCAGAACTTGGTGCGACTCGTATCCAATTGGATGAAGCTGCTCTTGTCAAAGATTTGACAGCTGAAGAAAAAGCTCTCTTCTTGAACCTCTACAACAAACTCTTGGCTGACAAAAAAGGTCTTGAAGTCTTGCTTCAAACTTACTTCGGAGACGTTCGTGACGTTTACGCTGACCTTGTAAACTTGCCAGTAGATGCTATCGGTCTTGATTTTGTTGAAGGTAAGAAAACTCTTGAATTGGTTAAAGGTGGTTTCCCAGCTGACAAGACTCTCTATGCAGGTATTGTCAATGGTAAAAACATCTGGCGCAACAACTACGAAAAGAGCTTGGCTGTTCTTGAGCAAATCCCAGCTGAAAACATCGTATTGACAAGCTCATGCTCACTTCTTCATGTGCCATTTACAACTGCTAATGAAGAATTTGAACCAGCAATCTTGAACCACTTTGCCTTTGCAGTTGAAAAATTGGATGAGATTCGTGATTTGGATGCTATCCGCAATGGTCAAGGTGAAGCAGCACTTGCAGCTAACAAAGAACTCTTTGCGACTGAGCGTGTTGGTGAAAATGCGGAACTTCGTGCGCGTATCGCTGGCTTGACAGACGCAGACTACACTCGTTTGCCAGCCTTTGCAGAACGTGAAGCTATCCAAGAAGAAGCTTTCAAACTTCCAGCTCTTCCAACAACAACTATCGGTTCATTCCCTCAAACTAAGGAAGTTCGTGCTAAACGTTTGGCTTACCGTAAAGGTGAATTGTCTCAAGAAGAGTACGATGCTTTCCTTGCTGAAACAATTGACGAATGGATCAAATGGCAAGAAGATATCGACTTTGATGTCCTTGTTCACGGTGAATTTGAGCGTAACGACATGGTTGAGTACTTCGGTCAAAACTTGTCAGGTTACCTCTTCTCTAAAAATGGTTGGGTACAATCATACGGTATGCGTGGAGTTAAACCACCAATCATCTGGGGTGATGTAACTCGTCTTAACCCTATCACTGTTAAATGGTCTAGCTATGCACAAAGCCGTACAAACAAACCTGTTAAAGGTATGTTGACTGGACCTGTTACCATCCTCAACTGGTCATTCCCACGTGAAGACATCTCTATCAAGGATTCTACTCTTCAAATCGCCCTTGCTATCAAGGATGAAGTACTTGACCTTGAAGCTGCTGGTGTGAAAATCATCCAAATCGATGAGGCTGCTCTTCGTGAGAAATTGCCACTCCGTCGTAGCGACTGGTACGAAGACTACCTTGACTGGGCAATTCCTGCCTTCCGCTTGGTACACTCAACAGTAGCGCCAGATACACAAATCCACACTCACATGTGTTACTCAGAATTTACAGATATCATTCCAGCTATCGACAACTTGGATGCGGACGTTATTTCCTTTGAAGCAAGCCGTTCAAACCTTGAAATCTTGGACGAACTCAAAGCGAAAAACTTCCAAACAGAAGTGGGACCTGGGGTTTACGATATCCACTCACCTCGTGTGCCAAATGAAGGCGAAATCGACAACACAATCGAAGCCATTCTTGCCAAAGTGCCAAGCAAGAAAGTTTGGATCAACCCTGACTGTGGTTTGAAAACACGTGGTATTCCAGAAACAAAAGAAAGCTTGATCCGCCTTGTTGAAGCAGCTAAAGCTGCGCGTGAGAAATTGTAAGATAGGATTTCTCAAGAAGCGCTGTTTGGTCAATCTGCCTGTTTCACTTGGATTTTAGGAATCCAGCTAACGAAAAAATCAACTAGAAAAGGATAATGACTATGTCACGCCAAACACCGTCACTCTCATTTGAAGTGTTCCCTCCAAACCCAGCCGTGGGTAATGATAAAATTATTTCTGCTCTTCAAGATATGCAGGAGTTGGCTCCCCACTTTATCAGTGTAACTGCCAGCAATAATAAATTTAATATCAAGGAAACGACGGTTCGTTTGGCTGACTTTATCCAAAATGACTTGGCGATTCCGACTATTGCTCACTTGCCAGCCATCTATTTGAACAAGGACAAGGTTGCTGAAACTATTGCAGACTTGGACAAGGTTGGGGTGCAGAAAATCTTGGCTCTTCGTGGGGATATTATTCCAGATGTGGAGCCGCAAAAGGATTTCCGCTATGCAACTGACTTAATTGAGTTCATCAAGGAACAAGCTCCTCACTTTGATATTGTTGGTGCTTGTTATCCAGAAGGGCATCCAGATTCACCAAATCAGATTTCAGATATTCAAAATCTTAAGAAGAAAGTAGATGCAGGTTGTTCGAGCCTTGTGACTCAGCTTTTCTTTGACAATGAGCGTTTCTATGATTTCCAAGACAAGTGTATCTTGGCTGGGATTGATGTTCCTATTCATGCAGGGATTATGCCAATTCTGAATCGAAATCAGGCTATCCGTCTCTTGAAGACTTGTGAGAATATCCATCTTCCACGCAAATTTAAAGCCATCTTAGACAAGTATGAGCATGACCCTGAGTCGCTCAGAGCAGCAGGACTTGCCTATGCAGTGGACCAAATCGTGGACTTGGTAACTCAAGATGTTGCAGGTGTGCATCTTTACACCATGAACAATGCGGATACAGCAAAATACATCCACCAAGCAACTCATGCCTTGTTTAATCATCAGTCTCTAGGATAATAAAAAGCAAACCATTCTTCTCAAGTGAGGGGAATGGTTCCTTTTTAATGGTAAAGACCGCACTTTTTAAGAAAAATATGATAAAATAGACTCTGTACGTACTTGATACAAAGATGAGGGTATTTAGGTTGTAGAAGTTTGTTTAAAGTTGATTATTTTTTAAACAAAATCTGATAATGTGTGTCTCAAAAAACACGAACGGAGTGAGTATTTAAAAGATATTTCACGCTATCGTGGTATCCTAGAGAATAACTCTGTTATTTTCTAGGACGGAATTTTTGAGAGTAAAATAGTTCGGGAAACTATTTTAGCTTGAGCATAGAAATGAAAAGGCGAAGTAATTAAAAATTACCATTGAAATTCCATTGGATCTCTAAAATCATCCACTGGATAATTTTACCTCCCGTTCGCACTATTTTAGGGAAATATCAAAAAGATACTTAATTGAATTTTGGCCTCATTTCTTAGGAAAAAAGATAAGCTTCCTAGCACTCATCGAGTGCGGCGTCACCGTCCTATTTTTCTACAGAAATATTCGGCAAGCCGAACCGTCCAAAATATCTTGTGTAATTGAACCCGGCCGAAAAGCTGTGTAAAAAAGATAAACTGTCTTGTCTTCATCGAAGACTTCGTCAGTTTCCTATTTTTACTTTGCTTTTGACGTCCTTAGTATCTTGATCTTTGTAGGCAAGGCGTATAATTTCATCAATCCAAAGGGGATTAAAATGACAAAACAAGTGTTTCAAACGACTTTTGCGGGTCGTGAGTTAATTGTAGAGACTGGTCAGGTTGCTAAGCAAGCAAATGGCGCAGTTGTCGTGCGTTACGGTGAGTCAACTGTCTTGACTGCAGCTGTTATGTCTAAGAAGATGGCAACTGGGGATTTCTTCCCTCTCCAAGTCAACTACGAAGAAAAAATGTATGCGGCTGGGAAGTTTCCTGGTGGCTTTATGAAACGTGAAGGACGTCCTTCAACGGATGCGACTTTGACAGCGCGTTTGATTGACCGTCCAATCCGACCAATGTTTGCGGAAGGTTTCCGTAATGAAGTACAAGTGATTAACACTGTGCTTTCTTATGATGAAAATGCCTCTGCACCAATGGCTGCTATGTTTGGTTCATCCTTGGCGCTTTCTATCTCAGATATTCCGTTTGACGGACCAATCGCTGGTGTCCAAGTGGGTTATGTGGATGGTCAAATCATCATCAACCCTACGCAAGAACAAGCAGAGCAATCTCTCCTTGAATTGACAGTAGCTGGTACCAAACACGCCATCAACATGGTAGAATCTGGTGCTAAAGAATTGTCAGAAGAAATCATGCTGGAAGCGCTCCTTAAAGGGCACGAAGCGGTCAAAGAATTGATTGCTTTCCAAGAAGAAATCGTTGCTGCTGTCGGTAAGGAAAAAGCAGAAGTAGAATTGCTTCATGTGGATGCTGAATTGCAGGCTGAAATCATCGCAGCCTATAACAGCGACCTCCAAAAAGCGGTTCAAGTAGAAGAAAAATTGGCCCGTGAAGCTGCAACTCAAGCAGTTAAAGACCAAGTGACTGCTGTTTACGAAGAAAAATATGCGGACCACGAAGAATTTGACCGTATCATTCGTGATGTGGCTGAAATTTTGGAACAAATGGAACACGCTGAAGTGCGCCGTTTGATCACAGAAGATAAGGTACGTCCTGACGGTCGTAAGGTCGATGAAATCCGTCCTTTGGATGCGGTTGTTGACTTCCTTCCTCGTGTGCACGGTTCAGGTCTCTTCACTCGTGGGCAAACTCAAGCTCTTTCAGTCTTGACCTTGGCTCCGATGGGGGAAACTCAAATCATTGATGGTTTGGACCCAGAGTACAAGAAACGCTTTATGCACCACTATAACTTCCCACAATACTCTGTAGGGGAAACAGGTCGTTATGGTGCGCCAGGTCGTCGTGAAATCGGTCACGGTGCTCTTGGTGAGCGTGCTCTTGCTCAAGTCTTGCCAAGTTTGGAAGAATTCCCATATGCTATCCGCTTGGTAGCTGAGGTCTTGGAATCAAACGGTTCTTCATCTCAGGCTTCTATCTGTGCAGGAACTCTTGCCCTTATGGCTGGTGGTGTGCCAATCAAGGCGCCAGTAGCTGGTATTGCCATGGGTCTCATCTCAGATGGAAATAACTACACAGTATTGACAGATATCCAAGGTTTGGAAGACCACTTTGGAGACATGGACTTCAAGGTTGCAGGTACTCGTGACGGGATTACAGCCCTTCAAATGGATATCAAGATTCAAGGAATCACTGCAGAAATCTTGACTGAGGCTCTTGCTCAAGCCAAGAAAGCGCGTTTTGAAATCCTTGATGTCATTGAAGCAACCATTCCAGAAGTTCGTCCAGAATTGGCTCCAACTGCTCCGAAAATTGATACCATCAAGATTGATGTGGATAAAATCAAGATTGTCATCGGTAAGGGTGGAGAAACCATCGACAAGATTATCGCTGAAACAGGCGTTAAGATTGATATCGACGAAGAAGGAAATGTGTCTATCTACTCTAGCGACCAAGATGCTATTAACCGTGCTAAAGAAATTATTGCTGGTTTGGTCCGTGAGGCTAAGGTGGGTGAAGTTTACCGTGCTAAAGTCGTTCGTATCGAGAAATTTGGTGCCTTTGTCAACCTCTTTGACAAGACAGATGCACTTGTGCACATTTCTGAAATGGCTTGGACGCGTACCAATAATGTCGAAGACTTGGTAGCAATCGGGGATGAAGTTGATGTTAAGGTTATCAAGATTGATGAAAAAGGACGTGTGGATGCTTCTATGAAGGCTCTTCTACCTCGTCCGCCAAAACCTGAACGTGATGAAAAAGGTGAAAAATCAGAGCGTCCTCATCGCCCACGTCATCACAAGGACCACAAACCTAAGAAAGAATTTACAGAAACACCAAAAGATTCAGAATAAGAAAAGGAGAAATGTATGGGATGGTGGCGCGAAACCATTGATATCGTAAAAGAAAATGATCCAGCGGCCCGCACCACTTTGGAGGTTTTGCTGACCTATCCAGGTGTCAAGGCCTTGGCGGCCCACCGTCTCTCGCATTTTCTTTGGAAGCATGGCTTTAAGCTCTTAGCTCGTATGCACAGTCAGTTCTGGCGCTTTTGGACTCAGATTGAGATTCATCCAGGAGCCCAGATCGATTCAGGTGTCTTTATTGACCACGGTTCTGGTCTGGTGATTGGGGAGACGGCGATTGTTGAAAAAGGCGTTCTTCTCTATCACGGAGTGACTCTTGGAGGGACTGGTAAGGATGTAGGTAAACGTCATCCGACGGTTCGAAAGGGAGCCCTCATATCAGCTCATGCCCAAGTTATCGGACCGGTGGAAATCGGTAAAAATGCCAAGGTTGGTGCAGCAGCAGTTGTTGTGGCAGACGTACCTAGTGATGTGACGGTTGTCGGTATTCCTGCTAAGATTGTCCGTGTTCATGGACAGAAGGATGAACCGACGATTCACGAAGTCGAAGAAAAACGAGAGTACTACGTCAATAAACTCGAGCAGTCTAAAGAAGCCAGTCACAGATCGTCTGGGTTGTAGAGGATACCTATATGATTCAAGCAAGAAACAAGTTAAGCCAAGAGGAGCAATCTGAGGCTAAAAAACTAATTAACTGTTGCCAAAACTATGACGGTACCTATCGTGATCCCTATCTTTCTAACATGCTTAATTTTGACCCAAACATGCCCGCCTTTTTCCTTTATTATGAAAAAGGCGAACTTGTTGGTTTATTAACTGTCTATGCAGATGATCAAGATGTGGAAGTGACGATACTGGTTCATCCAAATCATCGCCGTCAGGGGATTGCGCGTGCACTGTTTACTAGTTTTGAGAGAGAAACAGCTTCTTTCTCTATTCGTTCAGTTACTTTTCAGACAGAGCGTGTTTTTCTAGACCACCATCCTGATTTTGTCAGCAACTGGGGATTGGTTGAGGATGAAGCGACAGAAACCTGGTTAGGTAAGGATAGAAGACCTTATCCGTTAGCAAAGGTTTCTAATCTTGAAGTTTTGTTAGCAGATAGTTCGTATCAGGAGCAAATCAGTCAGTTAAAATTTCAGGCATTTTCAGAGGAACATGAGTCTAGAGAGATTGTGGATAGATATGTCGCTGAAGCTCTGAAGGATCCAGAAAGTCGCTTATATATTTTGTTAAAAGACGGTCAGGTTATTGGAACTTGCACGATAGATTTATCGACTAATACGAATTACTTCTACGGTTTAGCAATATCGGAACCTGAACGTGGGAAAGGCTATGGAAGTTACTTAGCAAAATCTCTAGTCAACCAATTGATTGAGCAAAATGATAAGGAATTTCAGATTGCTGTAGAGGATAGTAATGTAGGTGCCAAGCGCTTGTATGAAAAAATCGGCTTTGTCAAACAGACTCAGGTGGTTTATCTGAATGAGAAAGGAGCAAGGGATTCCGAAGTTTAGAGACATTCGGACTGAAATTCAATTGAACTCTCAGTGATGAGACTAACTGTTCTTGGATTTTAGCTTTCCTGATTATGATTTATGATTAAAATCTATGACACCATGTCTCGTGATTTGCGAGAATTTGTCCCGATTGAGGACGGTAAGGTTAAGATGTATGTTTGTGGGCCAACCGTGTACAACTATATTCATGTAGGGAATGCTCGTTCAACGGTGGCTTTTGATACCATTCGTCGTTATTTTGAGTATCATGGTTATGAGGTTGCCTATATTTCCAATTTTACGGATGTAGATGATAAGATTATCAATCGTGCCAAGGAAGAAGGTATCACGCCTCAGGAAGTTGCGGACAAGTATATCGCTGCCTTTCGTGAGGATGTGACGGCCTTGGGCGTCAAACCTGCGACCCGCCATCCGCGTGTGGTGGAGTTTATGGCTGACATTATCCGCTTTGTGGAAGACTTGATTGGAAAAGGCTTTGCCTACGAGAGTCAAGGGGATGTTTACTTCCGTGTGGAAAAATCCCATAACTATGCCAAGTTGGCCAATAAAACCTTGGAAGATTTGGAGTTAGGTGCTTCAGGTCGTACCGATGAAGAAACGGCTCGTAAGGAAAATCCTATAGACTTTGCCCTTTGGAAAGCTGCCAAATCAGGCGAGATTTCTTGGGACAGTCCTTGGGGACCTGGTCGTCCGGGCTGGCACATCGAGTGTTCAGTCATGTCGACAGAGATTTTAGGTGATACCATTGATATTCACGGTGGTGGAGCCGACCTAGAGTTTCCTCATCATACCAATGAAATTGCCCAGTCTGAAGCTAAAACAGGCAAGACTTTTGCTAACTACTGGATGCACAATGGCTTTGTCAATATTGACAATGTCAAGATGTCCAAGTCTTTGGGGAACTTTATCACCGTACACGATGCCCTTAAAACTCTTGATGGGCAAGTGCTTCGTTTCTTCTTTGCGACTCAACATTATCGCAAGCCTATCAACTTTACGGAAAAAGCGGTGCGCGATGCAGAGACTAATCTCAAGTATCTGAAGAATACTTACGAGCAACCTTTTACTGAAAGTGTTGATGCTCAAGAATTACAGGCCTTTAAAGATAAGTTTGTAGCAGCTATGGACGAGGATTTCAACTCTGCCAACGGTATTACAGTAGTCTTTGAAATGGCCAAATGGATTAACTCAGGTAACTATGATGCAAGTGTTAAGGAAGCTCTTGCGGCTATGTTGGAAGTCTTTGGAATTGTCTTTATTGAGGAAGTTTTGGATGCAGAGATTGAAGACCTGATCAAAAAACGCCAAGAAGCGCGTGCCAATCGTGACTTTGCGACAGCAGACCAAATCCGTGACCAATTGGCTGCTCAAGGAATTAAGCTCCTTGACACCAAGGATGGAGTGAGGTGGACTCGTGATTGATGTCAATCTCATTAACGGGATTGCGTTAGCTTTTGAGGGGGATGCGGTGTATTCTATGTATATACGTCGTCACCTCATACTCAAAGGTATGACCAAACCCAATAAACTCCATCAAGAAGCGACCAAGTATGTATCAGCCAAAGCTCAGGCACACTTGATTTCCCTTATGTTAGAGGAGCAGGTCTTAACAGAAAAAGAAGAAGAAATCTATAAACGTGGTCGCAATACCAATAGTCACACCAAGGCCAAAAATGCTGATGTAGTGACTTACCGTATGTCCACAGGTTTTGAAGCAGTGATGGGCTATCTCCATATGACTGAAAATCTGGAACGTCTTGAGAGCTTGATTTCGTGGTGCATCCAAAAAGTGGAGGGCTAGAGATGATTGCAAAAGAACTACAAGACTGGTTTCCTGAAGCTCAGATTTCAGACCAACCAGTAGAGAAAGAGGGCTATCTCACTCTCCCTTTAGCTTCTCAGCAGTGGATTTTGCTGGAGGAAGCTGGGCTCAGCGAGCGTGAAAAGCAGTTGGTTGCCCTTTTGACTCAACAGGAGCAGGCTCGTTCGCTCAATCCTTGGTATTCTTATCTGATTGAGGGGAAGGGACAGGCACCACAAACTTTTAAAAAGATTCAGTTGGTTTATTGCCATCTTTCCTATTTTCAGCAGGAAAATCTAGCTTCTTGGCTGGATATGATGCGGACTCTTTTTCCTAACTGTCAGACAGTGTTACAGGTCGGAGCTCAGGATTATGTTTTCGTACTTCAACAAGATAAATACACCTCTGTACGAGCTATTTTAAGCGATACGATTGAAGCGGTTGAGTATGACTTTGGACTTCGTCTGTCAATCATGTTGGGTCAGGTTTGGTCTCAGACGGGACATCAAGCCCTATCAGACTTGATCAAAGCAGAGCGGGATTTGTTTAAGACTTGGTGGCGTCAGGGTCACCAAAGTGTTCATACTTTTTCTCAGCTCTATCTTTGGAGTATGGGAGAAAGACTCGTGGACCTGAGAGTCATTAAAGAATGCCTGCACCAGATGATTTTGGATCAAGATCAGATTCAGGAAATCATTCTCTCTCTTTGGGAAAATAGTGCTGTTCTCACTAAAACAGCCCAGCAACTCTATCTGCACCGCAATTCTCTCCAATACAAGATTGATAAATGGGAAGAATTGACCGGTCTTCAGTTGAAAGAATTGACCGACCTGACCCTGTGTTATCAATTGATTTTACCAGATATTCTCTAAAGTTTTGTGCAAGTTGCACAGAACTTTTTTATTTTTTTGGTCACCTTGCCATAGAAATGTAAAGCGTTTTCATCTATAATAAAACTATCAAAAGACAAAAGGAGTTCACCTCATGGTAGAATTAAATCTTAAAAATATTTACAAAAAATATCCAAACAGCGAACACTACTCAGTTGAAGACTTCAACTTGGACATCAAAGACAAAGAGTTTATCGTTTTCGTAGGTCCTTCAGGATGTGGTAAATCAACAACTCTTCGTATGATTGCTGGTCTTGAAGACATCACAGAAGGTACTGCATCTATCGATGGCGTGGTTGTCAACGACGTAGCTCCAAAAGACCGTGACATCGCCATGGTATTCCAAAACTACGCTCTTTACCCACACATGACTGTTTATGATAACATGGCTTTCGGTTTGAAATTGCGTAAATACAGCAAGGAAGACATCGACAAACGTGTGCAAGAAGCAGCTGAAATCCTTGGATTGAAAGAATTCTTGGAACGTAAACCAGCTGACCTTTCAGGTGGTCAACGTCAACGTGTTGCCATGGGTCGTGCGATTGTCCGTGATGCAAAAGTATTCTTGATGGACGAGCCTTTGTCAAACTTGGATGCCAAACTTCGTGTATCAATGCGTGCTGAAATCGCTAAAATCCACCGTCGTATCGGAGCTACAACTATCTACGTAACTCACGACCAAACAGAAGCGATGACACTTGCAGACCGTATCGTTATCATGTCAGCAACTAAGAACCCTGCTGGTACAGGTACTATCGGACGTGTAGAACAAATCGGTACTCCTCAAGAAGTTTACAAAAACCCAGTTAACAAATTCGTAGCAGGATTCATCGGAAGCCCAGCTATGAACTTTATCAACGTGAAATTGGTTGGTAGCGAAATTGTTTCTGACGGTTTCCGCTTGAAAGTACCAGAAGGAGCTTTGAAAGTTCTTCGTGAAAAAGGTTACGAAGGTAAAGAATTAATCTTCGGTATCCGTCCAGAAGACGTGAATGCAGAACCTGCTTTCCTTGAAACATTCCCAGAATCAGTTGTCAAAGCAACTATCTCTGTATCAGAATTGCTTGGTTCAGAATCTCACCTTTACTGCCAAGTTGGTAAAGATGAATTTGTTGCTAAAGTTGATGCTCGTGACTACTTGCAAACAGGTGCAACGGTTGAACTTGGATTTGACTTGAACAAAGCACATTTCTTCGATGTAGAAACTGAAAGAACAATTTACTAAGATAAATGAAATTCAAAGCACTGCTAGAAATCTGGCAGTGTTTTTAAGTATTTGTGTAGAAAAAACTCCTGGGAAATTCCAGGAGAATGTGATTGATTATTTGAACTTGAATCCTTCGTAAATAAGCTCTGTTTTTGGATTTTGTTTCTTAATCTGTTTGGCAAGTGACTTCATCATGGAAATAGGACCACACATATAGACGCTTGTATGTTCAGGCACTTCTTCTTGTTCAAAATTAAGATAGCCGTCTCTCCTACTGTCGACTAGATGGAGTTCAAAATTAGGATTTTTCTGAGCATAGTTACGGAGTAAATCTAGGTAGACTGCATTTTCCTCTCCACGGAAGCTATAGTAGAAGTGAACCTGTTTATCTAAAATAGGATGTTCACGGATGTAAGAGATGAAGGGGGTAATCCCAATGCCTCCAGCAATCCAAACCTGATTTTCTCGTCCTTCTTCTATAATCATGTGCCCATAAGCTCTGTCTAGTGTTACTTTGCTGCCGACTTGAAGATTGTCATAGATATTCTTGGTATGGTCACCTGAATTTTTAACAGTAAAGTAAAGAGTTTGACCATGACCTCCTGAGATAGAAAAGGGATGTGGAGCACTTTCAAAGCCTTCTTGGAAAATCTTTAGAAAGGCAAATTGTCCTGATTGATAGTTGAAAGGTCTGCTAAGATGGATTTGAATTTCTCTAGTATCGTGATTTAAGCGTTTGAGATTGGTAATTTTCCCTAGATAGGGGAAGCCGATCTTTTGATATAGAAAAATGATATAAAAACCAGCTAGTAAGCCTAAAAGGGCATAGCTACCAACAAGAAAACTTAGAAGATTAAATGTAGGGAAACGATTGCCCATCATCATGTAGACATGAAAGAGTCCGAAAATATAGGCTAGGTAAACCAGACGGTGAATCCATCGCCAAGCTTCGTATTGGATGTATTTGCCTAAATAGGCGACAAGGATGATACTGATAAAGATATAGATGGCAAGATTGCCAAACTGAGCAGCTAAACGAGAGCCCCACAAACCGCCCATACTAAAGTTATGAAAGATGAGTAGGATGATGGAGAGAAAGGCTGTGAATTTGTGGACGGTGTAGACCTTCTCCAAACCGTGAAACCAGCTTTCTAGTAGTGGGAGACGAGTTGCTAGGATAAAAGTCAGAGATAGGCTTGTTAAAGCTAGTCCTGGAATCATGAATTGGGGAGAAGTGTTCATCCAAGTCAAAATAGTCAAGATAAAACTAGCTATGATAAAGAGTAGTCCTTTGATTGATTTCATAGAAAATACCATTTCATTTAGATTTGATTAGTTGTAAATAAATTTGTTACATTTTATCATAGAAAAAGTATGGTGTCAAATTGAGGTCTATAAATAGCTACTATCATCAAAAAACTCTCCAATTTAACTGGAGAGTAGCTGTTTATTCTGCTGCTTGTTGCCAACGTTTTGCTAGCATATGAGATAGGCTAGAAATGGCTAGGTTAAAGCTGAAGTAGATGAGGGCAATCAGGATATAAAGACTGAAGACCTGCTCTGGTTCGAAATAACGACCCATGAGAATTTGGCTAGCTCCAAAGAGTTCTTGTAGGGCGATGACAGAGTAGAGAAGACTGGTATCCTTAATCACGGTTACAAACTGAGAAATGATGGCTGGCAGCATTTTGCGAATAGCTTGTGGAAGAATGATGTGGTAGAGGATTTGGACTGAGGTGAAGCCTTGTGACATTCCTGCTTCGTATTGTCCCTTGTCTACGGCATTGAGACCGCCTCGAATAATCTCAGCCAAGGCTGCTGAGGTAAAGAGGGTGAAGGCAGTGATTCCTGCTGGTGTGGATTTCATCTTGAAAACTAAAAAGATAGTGAAAATCCAGAGAAGGTTGGGAACGTTACGCACAAACTCGATGTAAATGCTGGAGATGATGCGCAAGATAGGATTTTTGCCATTTCTCATGACGGCTAGCACCGTACCGATGAGGGTAGAGAGGACGATGGCAATTAGAGAAATATAGAGGGTCAAGCCAAATCCTTTAAAGATAAAGACTAGGTTATCTGGGGTCAAAACTTCTAAAATGGATTCCATAGTAACCTCCTAAAGCGAATAGGCTTTTTTGTTTGCTTGCTCCATCTTGCGACCAAACTGGGCAACAGGAAAGCATAGAGAAAAGTAGAGAAGGGCAGCGCCTAGAAAGGCTGGAATGTAGTTTCCGTTAAGAGCCGACCAAGACTTAGTCACAAACATCAAGTCTACACCAGAAATGATAGCGACTGTAGAGGTATTCTTGATGAGGTTGACGATTTGGTTGGTCAAAGGAGGGAGAATGATACGGAAGGCCTGAGGCAAGATAATCAAGCGCATGGCACTGATATAGGTAAAACCTTGCGATAAGGCGGCCTCCATCTGACCGCTAGGAATAGACTGAATTCCTGAGCGAATCACCTCGGCGATATAGGCACCGTGATAGAGCCCTACGCAGAGAACAGCTGTCCAATAAATCGGAATCATGATGATATGGTTACTAATAAGGGGCAAACCATAAAAAACGATAACAAACTGTACCAATAGGGGAGTATTTTGATAAAACTCGACAAAGATACGAGCTAAAATGCGCAAAATTGGACGTTTGCTGGTTGACATAGCTCCGAAGAATATACCCAAGACCATGGCTAGGATAAAGGATCCGATCGCTAGGGCAAGGGTAAAGAGGAAGCCATTGAAAAATTGTCCAAAATCCTGAAAATAGGCTGTCCAAGATGATAAATCTGTCATGGGGTGTCCTCCTTAATCTGCGGTATGGCTAGATGGTTTGAGCTTGTAACGGTCATAAAGTTTCTGCAAACTACCATCCTTGCTCCATTTAGTAACCAAGTTATCGAGATAGTCGTTGAGCTCGGTATTTGATTTCTTGGTAACGATACCGTAGTCAGATGGCTTGAAACTATCATCTAGTAGTACTGTGCGTTTGCTGATGTAGCCAGATAGAATCGAGCGGTCAACGGAAAAAGCATCAATACGGTGAGCATGGAGAGAAGTAATCAATTCTGGGTAGGAACCAAGTTCGACGAATTTAAACTTCAGACCTTTCTTTTTACCCAGTTCAGTAATCAGGCGTTGGGTGATGGAACCTTGGGCGACTCCGATGGTTTTGCCGTTTAGGTCCTCAATACTTTTGATTTTGGCAGACTTATTGACCAAAAAGCCAGAAGCGTCCGTGTAGTAGGGACTGGTGAAGTTATAGAGTTTTTTGCGTTCATCTGTGATGGTAAAGGTCGCGATATCCATATCGACCTGTTCATTGTCTAGGAGCGGTCCACGGGTTTGTGCGGTAACCGGCACATAACGAACCTTGACCTTGAGCTCATCAGCTACCATCCTGGCCAAGTCAGTTTCGATACCAGAATAGGTCCCTGTCTTGGGATCCTTGTAGCCGAAATTGGGAACGTCTTGTTTCACACCGACAACCAGCTCGCCTCTCTTTTGAATGTCTGCGACACTGGTATCAGCCTGAACCGGTTTTGCAGCAGCAAGGCCGAAAAGGCTAATCAATATTGCTGATAAAAAGAATTTCTTTTTCATAGGCGCCTCCTTATTTGACTTTGTCACTTTCGTGGTTGATGATTTTGCTGAGGAATTGTTGGGCACGAGGTTCGCTTGGATTGTCGAAAAAGTCATCAACATCTGTCGTATCCACCAAAACTTCTCCGTCAGCCATAAAGATGATGCGGTCCGCAACTTCACGGGCAAAGCCCATTTCATGGGTCACGACAATCATATTCATACCATCGTGGGCCAATTTTTGCATGACTGCCAGAACATCACCGATGGTTTCAGGATCAAGGGCAGATGTTGGTTCATCGAAGAGGAGGAGTTCCGGATGCATAGCGAGTCCACGTGCAATGGCAATCCGTTGCTTTTGTCCACCAGAAAGCATGGCTGGATAAGAATCTTTCTTGTCCCACATATTTACAAATTCTAGATATTTTTGAGCTGTTTTTTCAGCTTCTTTTTTATCAATTCCTAGAACTTTTATAGGCGCAAGTGTTACGTTTTCTAACACTGTTTTGTGAGGGTAGAGGTTAAAATGCTGGAAAACCATGCCGACTTCCTTGCGAAGAGGAACTAAATCTTTCTGGCTGGCACCAGCAACTTGGTGGCCATTGACTAGAAGACTTCCTTTGTCAACAGCCTCCAAACCATTGATGGTACGAATCAGAGTGGATTTCCCGGAACCAGATGGTCCGAGTAGGACAACGACTTGTCCTTTTTCAAAACGGAGATTGATGTCGCGGAGTGCATGGTAGTCTCCGTAATATTTTTCGACGTGTTCAAATTCTACTAAAGCCATAAGGAATCTCCTTTGTGTTAGATTTTATAACATGATTTTACACCAAAAGAATTACCTTGTCAAATCATATCTGAAAAAATTCACTAAAATTTTATAAAAAAGCAATCTGGATAGAGAAAAAGCCTAAATCATGTTATAATGAAGCAATAGAATTCTTAGAAAGAGTGGATGTCTTTTTGATAACACCTACTTATGAATGGCAGTTTGCCCCGCAGGTAGAAGATGCGGATTTTACAAAGATAGCCAAGAAGGCTGGACTGGGTCCTGAGGTCGCTCGGTTATTATTTGAAAGAGGGATTCAGGACCAAGAAAGTCTGAAGAGGTTTTTAGAACCTTCCTTGGAGGACTTGCATGACCCTTATCTGCTCCATGATATGGACAAGGCAGTGGAACGGATTCGGCAGGCCATTGAAGAAGGGGAAAATATCCTCATATACGGAGACTACGATGCGGATGGCATGACTTCGGCTTCTATTGTTAAGGAAAGTTTGGAACAGCTTGGTGCGGAGTGCCGTGTTTACTTGCCCAATCGTTTTACTGATGGCTATGGACCTAATGCCAGTGTCTACAAATACTTTATCGAGCAAGAAGGAATTTCCTTGATTGTGACAGTGGATAATGGAGTTGCAGGTCATGAGGCTATTGAATTGGCCCAGTCTATGGGGGTAGATGTCATTGTGACTGATCACCATTCCATGCCTGAAACCCTGCCAGATGCCTATGCTATTGTCCATCCTGAACATCCGGATGCGAACTATCCTTTCAAATATTTGGCTGGTTGCGGAGTGGCCTTCAAGTTGGCTTGTGCCCTGTTAGAAGAAGTACAAGCGGAATTGCTTGATTTGGTCGCTATTGGTACCATTGCTGATATGGTTAGTTTGACAGATGAGAACCGTATCTTGGTTCAGTATGGTCTGGAGATGTTGGGCCACACTCAGCGTATTGGTCTACAAGAAATGTTGGACATGGCTGGGATTGCTGCCAACGAAGTGACAGAAGAGACAGTTGGTTTCCAGATTGCCCCTCGTTTAAATGCCTTGGGACGCTTGGATGATCCCAATCCTGCCATTGATTTGTTGACTGGATTTGACGACGAGGAAGCTCACGAGATTGCCCTTATGATTCATCAGAAAAACGAAGAGCGCAAGGAAATCGTTCAGTCAATCTACGAAGAAGCTAAGACCATGGTGGATCCTGAGAAGAAGGTTCAAGTCTTGGCCAAGGAAAGCTGGAATCCTGGGGTTCTAGGGATCGTGGCTGGTCGTTTGTTGGAAGAACTAGGACAGACAGTCATCGTTCTTAATATAGAGGACGGTCGTGCCAAGGGCAGTGCTCGTAGTGTGGAAGCGGTCGATATTTTTGAGGCTCTGGATCCTCATCGAGACCTCTTCATCGCCTTTGGCGGTCATGCTGGTGCGGCTGGCATGACGCTGGAAGTTGAGAAACTCTCAGATTTATCTCAGGTCTTGGAAGATTATGTCCGTGAAAAAGGCGCAGATGCTGCTGGCAAGAACAAGTTAAATCTAGATGAAGAACTGGATTTGGAGACACTTAGCTTGGAAACGGTCAAAAGTTTTGAACGTTTGGCACCTTTTGGCATGGACAATCAGAAACCTGTCTTTTATATCAAGGATTTTCAGGTCGAAAGTGCTCGTACTATGGGAGCAGGCAACGTCCATCTCAAGCTGAAAATTTCCAAGGGTGAGGCGAGTTTTGAAGTGGTAGCCTTTGGACAAGGTAGATGGGCAACAGAGTTTTCTCAAACCAAGAATCTAGAGATGGCAGTCAAATTGTCTGTCAACCAATGGAATGGCCAAACTGCCCTGCAGTTGATGATGGTGGATGCGCGTGTGGAGGGTGTTCAACTTTTTAACATCCGTGGGAAGAATGCAGTCTTGCCAGAAGGGGTTCCAGTCTTGGATTTTGCTGGAGAACTGCCAGATTTAGCGACTAGTGAAGCTGTTGTCGTAAAAACCATTCCTGAGGATATTACTCAGTTGAAGACCATTTTTCAGAAACAGAATTTTTCCGCTGTCTATTTCAAAAATGACATTGACAAGGCCTACTATCTGACAGGTTATGGGACTAGAGAGCAGTTTGCCAAATTGTATAAAACCATCTACCAGTTTCCAGAGTTTGATATTCGCTATAAGCTCAAGGATTTGGCTACTTATCTCAATATCCAGCAAATCTTGCTGGTCAAGATGATTCAAGTGTTTGAAGAACTAAGCTTTGTGACCATCAAAGATGGGGTCATGACAGTCAATAAAGAGGCACCAAAGCGGGAAATCGGAGAAAGTCAGATTTACCAAAATCTCAAACAAACCGTCAAAGACCAAGAAATGATGGCGCTGGGTACCGTGCAAGAAATTTATGACTTTTTAATGGAAAAGAATAGCAGATAGGAAAGAGTTGGGAAACCAGCTCTTTTTTGAAAACAAATCTTCATTTTGAAAATCATCAAAAAAATGGTATAATAGTAGGAAAAGATTCGGCTAAAAGTAGTGCTTTTAGAATAAAAGGGCAAGCAACCCTATAATCAAGATAAACAAAGCTTTCGGAGGAAAAATGAGTAATATCAGTTTAACAACACTTGGTGGTGTACGTGAAAATGGGAAAAATATGTATATCGCTGAAATCGATGGGTCTATTTTCGTTTTGGATGCAGGTCTGAAATATCCTGAAAATGAACAACTAGGGGTGGACGTCGTTATTCCAAATATGGACTACCTTTTTGAAAATAGCGACCGTATCGCAGGGGTTTTCTTGACCCACGGACATGCGGATGCCATTGGTGCTCTTCCTTATCTCTTGGCTGAAGCCAAGGTACCTGTATTTGGCTCCGAGTTGACCATTGAGTTGGCCAAACTCTTTGTCAAAGGAAATGACACAGTTAAGAAATTCAATGATTTCCATGTCATTGATGAGAATACGGAGATTGATTTTGGAGGGACTGTGGTTTCCTTCTTCCGTACGACCCACTCTATCCCAGAAAGTCTGGGTGTTGTCTTGAAGACAGCTGAAGGTAGCATCGTTTATACAGGTGACTTCAAATTTGACCAGACAGCTAGTGAATCCTATGCGACAGACTTCGCTCGTTTGGCAGAAATCGGTCGTGATGGAGTTCTGGCTCTTCTTAGCGATTCAGCCAATGCGGACAGTAATATCCAAGTGGCTAGCGAAAGTGAAGTTGGGGATGAAATCACTCAAACCATTTCTGATTGGGATGGACGTATTATCGTCGCAGCAGTAGCCAGCAACCTATCTCGTATCCAGCAGGTGTTTGACGCTGCGGATGCAACAGGTCGCCGTGTGGTCTTGACAGGATTTGATATTGAAAATATCGTCCGCACTGCTATTCGCCTTAAGAAATTGTCTCTAGCTAACGAGAGTCTTTTGATTAAGCCAAAAGATATGTCTCGCTTTGAAGACCATGAGTTGATTATCCTTGAGACAGGCCGTATGGGTGAGCCTATCAACGGTCTTCGCAAGATGTCGATTGGTCGCCACCGTTATGTGGAAATCAAGGACGGTGATTTGGTCTATATCGTAACCACTCCGTCTATCGCTAAAGAAGCAGTTATGGCGCGTGTGGAAAACATGATTTACCAAGCTGGCGGGGTTGTCAAATTGATCACCCAAAGCTTGCGTGTGTCAGGACATGGAAATGCGCGTGATTTGCAATTGATGATTAATCTCTTGCAACCCAAGTATCTCTTCCCAATTCAAGGGGAATACCGTGAGTTGGATGCCCATGCTAAGGCTGCTATGGCGGTCGGGATGCTGCCAGAACGCATTTTCATCCCTAAAAAGGGAACCAGCATGGCTTATGAGAATGGGGACTTTGTTCCAGCTGGCGCGGTTTCAGCAGGAGATGTCTTGATTGACGGGAATGCCATTGGTGATGTTGGTAATGTGGTTCTTCGTGACCGTAAGGTCTTGTCAGAGGACGGTATTTTCATCGTCGCAATTACCGTTAACCGTCGTGAGAAGAAAATTGTGGCCAAGGCTCGTGTTCACACGCGTGGATTTGTTTATCTCAAGAAGAGTCGCGATATTCTCCGTGAAAGTTCAGAATTGATTAACCAAACGGTGGAAGAGTATCTTCAAGGAGATGACTTTGACTGGGCAGATCTCAAAGGGAAGGTTCGTGATAATCTTACCAAGTATCTCTTTGACCAAACCAAACGTCGTCCAGCTATTTTACCAGTAGTCATGGAAGCAAAATAATCGTTGAAATAAACAGAGAGAAAGTCGAGTTTCGGCTTTTTCTTATAGAAAAATAGAGGAAAAAATTATGGCAGTAATGAAAATCGAGTATTACTCACAAGTTTTGGATATGGAGTGGGGAGTGAATGTTCTTTACCCTGATGCCAATCGAGTAGAAGAACCAGATTGTAAAGACATTCCAGTCTTGTACCTCTTGCACGGGATGTCTGGCAATCATAATAGTTGGCTCAAGCGAACCAATGTAGAACGCTTGCTTCGAGGCACTAATCTTATCGTTGTCATGCCCAATACCAGCAACGGTTGGTACACCGATACCCAATATGGTTTTGACTACTACACGGCTCTAGCAGAGGAATTGCCAAAGATTCTGAAACGCTTCTTCCCTAATATAACTAGCAAGCGTGAAAAGACCTTTATCGCTGGCCTCTCTATGGGAGGTTACGGCTGTTTTAAACTGGCTCTTGCTACAAATCGTTTCTCTCGTGCAGCTAGCTTTTCAGGCGCCCTTAGTTTTCAAGAGTTTTCTCCTGAAAGCCAAAATCTGGGAACACCAGCTTATTGGAGAGGTGTGTTTGGAGAGATTAAAGATTGGACAGCTAGTCCCTATTCTCTTGAAAGTTTGGCTAAAAAATCAGATAAAAAGACCAAGCTGTGGGCTTGGTGTGGCGAGCAGGATTTCTTGTACGAAGCTAATAATCTAGCAGTGAAAAATCTTAAAAAATCAGGCTTTGATATGACCTATAGCCATAGCGCTGGAACGCATGAGTGGTATTATTGGGAAAAACAATTGGAAATCTTTTTAGCAACCCTACCAATTGATTTCAAATTAGAAGAGAGACTAACTTAGTTTGAACTTTAGCGTAGGGTAGTAGGACTAAAATAAAATATGTTTTCACTAGACTTTTCAAACGAAAGTAGTAGAATAGTAAAAAAATACTGGAGGAGAGAGTAGGAAATGTACCGTTATCAAATTGGCATTCCCACATTAGAATATGATCAGTTTGTCAAAGAGCATGAATTAGCCAATGTATTACAAAGTAGTGCTTGGGAAAAAGTGAAATCTGATTGGAATCATGAGAGACTTGGGGTTTATGAAGGGGAAAAATTACTGGCTGTGGCTAGTATTCTCATAAAGTCTCTACCTTTTGGGTATAAAATGTTTTACATCCCAAGAGGACCTATATTGGATTATGGGGATACAGAACTCTTGAGTTTTGTCATTCAATCTATTAAGTCTTATGCTCGCAGTAAGAGAGCTATTTTTGTGACTTTTGATCCAAGTATTTGTTTATCTCAACATTTGGTCAATCAAGATAAAAGAGAATATCCTGAAAATCTTGCTCTTGTTGAGACTTTAGGGCAACTAGGAGTGAAATGGTCTGGGCAGACAGCCGAGATGGATGATACTATTCAACCTCGTATTCAGGCGAAAATATATAAGGAAAATTTTGAAGAAGATAAACTTTCTAAATCAACGAGGCAAGCTATCCGAACAGCTCGAAACAAAGGGCTTGAGGTTCAATATGGTGGACTGGAACTATTAGATTCGTTTTCGGAGTTGATGAAAAAAACCGAGAAACGAAAAGATATTCATTTGAGGAATGAAGTCTATTATAAAAAATTGTTAGATAATTTTAAGGACGAGGCTTATATCACCTTGGCAACCTTGGATGTCTCTAAACGTTCGCAAGAATTAGAAGAACAGTTAGCGAAAAACAGAGCCTTGGAAGAGACCTTTACTGAGTCGACTCGAACTTCAAAAGTAGAAGCGCAGAAGAAGGAAAAAGAACGTTTGTTAGAGGAATTGACTTTCCTGCAGGAATATATGGATGCAGGTCAAGCAAGAGTTCCTTTAGCGGCTACCTTGACTTTAGAATTCGGACAAACTTCTGTCAATCTATATGCTGGTATGGATGATGCTTTTAAACGTTACAATGCACCAATTTTAACTTGGTATGAAACGGCTCGCTATGCCTTTGAGCGAGGTATATTGTGGCAAAATTTAGGTGGTGTTGAAAACTCTCTCAATGGTGGACTTTATCATTTTAAGGAAAAATTTAATCCAACGATTGAAGAATATTTGGGTGAATTTACAATGCCTACCCATCCTCTCTATCCTCTGTTAAGACTTGCTCTTGATTTCCGTAAAACATTAAGAAAAAAACATAGAAAGTAAGTATATGGCACTAATTACACTCACGAAAGAAGAGTTTCAGGCTTATTCTGATCAGGTTTCTTCTCGTTCCTTTATGCAATCTGTTCAGATGGGGGACTTGTTAGAAAAAAGAGGGGCTCGAATTGTTTATCTTGCTTTGAAACAAGAAGGAGAGATTCAAGTTGCAGCTCTGGTTTATAGCTTGCCCATGCTGGGTGGTCTGCATATGGAGATCAATTCGGGGCCGATTTATACCCAACAAGATGCTCTTCCAGTTTTTTATGCGGAGTTAAAAGAATATGCCAAGCAAAATGGTGTATTAGAGTTGCTTGTAAAACCTTATGAAACTTATCAAACTTTTGATAGCCAAGGTAATCCAATAGATACTGAGAAAAAAAGTATTATTCAAGATTTGACTGATTTAGGCTATCAGTTTGATGGATTGACAAGAGGTTATCCAGGTGGAGAACCAGATTGGTTATACTATAAAGATTTGACTGAATTAACTGAAAAGAATTTGCTTAAAAGTTTTAGCAAAAAGGGTAAACCCTTGGTGAAAAAGGCTGAAACGTTTGGCATTCGGTTGAAAAAGTTAAAACGTGAAGAGCTATCAATTTTTAAGAACATAACAAAAGAAACCTCTGAACGTAGAGAATATAGTGATAAAAGTTTAGAATATTATGAGCACTTTTATGATTCATTTGGAGAACAAGCGGAGTTTCTCATAGCAAGCTTAAATTTTTCGGAGTATATGAGCAAATTGCAAGGTGAACAAAGTAAACTAGAAGAAATCTTGGACAAGTTGCGACTTGATTTGAGTAAAAATCCTCATTCTGAGAAAAAACAAAATCAACTGAGAGAATATTCTAGTCAATTTGAAACTTTTGAAGTTCGAAAAGCAGAAGCGCGAGACTTGATTGAAAAATATGGAGAAGAAGATATTGTTTTAGCCGGGAGTTTATTTGTTTATATGCCTCAGGAAACGACTTACCTCTTTAGTGGTTCTTACACTGAGTTTAATAAGTTCTATGCCCCTGCACTGCTTCAAAAATATGTTATGTTGGAAAGCATAAAACGTGGAATACCTAAATACAACTTCCTAGGCATTCAAGGGATTTTTGATGGTAGTGATGGTGTTTTGCGTTTTAAACAGAATTTTAATGGCTATATTGTACGCAAAGCAGGAACTTTCCGTTATCATCCATCACCTTTAAAATACAAAGCTATTCAGTTATTCAAAAAAATAGTAGGACGTTAAGATGAAAAAGTCAGTATTTAGCTTTCTTTCAGCTTGTTTTAGTAAAATAATTTTTATTTGCTAGAAAGGTGGAGAAATATGCGCTGGCTTTTTCGTTTGATAGGGGCTTTCTTTTCTTTTGTGTGGCGTTTGTTTTGGCGCCTGGTTTGGATAGTTGTGCTTTTATGCACTCTTGCTTTTGGATTTCTTTGGTATCTGAACGGGGATTTTCAAGGAGCGCTGAAGCAAGCAGAACGGTCAGTAAAAATTGGTCAACAAAGTATCGACCAATGGGAAAAAACAGGGCAACTGCCTAAGTTGAACCAGACAGATAGCCATCAACACTCTGAAGGAAGATGGCCACAGGCTTCTGCTCGTATTTACCTGGATCCGCAAATGGATTCACGCTTTCAAAAAGCTTACTTAGAAGCGATTCAGAACTGGAATCAAACTGGTGCTTTTAACTTTGAAATTGTGACTGAGTCCAGCACGGCGGATATCTTGGCTACTGAGATGAACAACGGAAACACTCCTGTGGCAGGAGAGGCGGAAAGTCAGACCAATCTCTTAACAGGGCAATTCTTGTCTGTAACGGTGCGCCTGAATCATTATTATTTGTCCAATCCTAACTATGGCTATTCCTTTGAGCGTATTGTCCATACGGCAGAACATGAGTTGGGTCATGCGATTGGTTTGGATCATACAGATGAGAAGTCTGTGATGCAACCGGCAGGTTCCTTTTATGGTATTCAGGAAGAGGATGTTGCAAACCTTCGAAAAATATATGAGACCAATGAGTAGGGGACTATCTTTCCCTACTTTTTTGCTATAATGGAACTATGAACAACTTGATTAAATCAAAACTAGAGCTCTTGCCGACCAGCCCTGGTTGTTACATTCACAAGGATAAAAACGGCACCATTATCTATGTAGGAAAGGCTAAAAATCTGCGTAACCGCGTGAGGTCTTATTTCCGTGGAAGTCATGATACCAAAACAGAGGCTTTGGTTTCTGAAATTGTAGATTTTGAATTTATCGTTACTGAGTCCAATATTGAGGCACTTCTCCTAGAAATCAACCTGATCAAGGAAAATAAGCCTAAATACAATATCATGCTCAAGGATGACAAGTCCTATCCCTTCATTAAAATCACTAATGAGCGCTATCCTCGTTTGATTATTACCCGTCAGGTCAAAAAGGACGGAGGTCTCTATTTTGGTCCCTATCCAGATGTGGGCGCAGCCAATGAAATCAAGCGACTTTTGGATCGGATTTTCCCTTTTCGTAAGTGTACTAATCCACCGTCTAAGGTTTGTTTTTACTACCATATTGGCCAATGTATGGCCCACACCATCTGTAAGAAGGATGAGGCTTATTTCAGGTCTATGGCTCAGGAGGTTTCTGATTTCCTAAAAGGGCAGGATGACAAAATCATCGATGACCTAAAGAGTAAAATGTCAGCTGCAGCACAAAATATGGAGTTTGAACGTGCGGCGGAATACCGTGACCTGATTCAGGCTATTGGAACACTTCGAACCAAGCAACGGGTCATGGCTAAGGATCTCCAAAATCGGGATGTCTTTGGCTACTATGTGGACAAGGGATGGATGTGTGTTCAGGTTTTCTTTGTTCGTCAGGGCAAGCTTATTGAGCGGGATGTCAATCTTTTTCCCTACTACAACGATCCGGATGAGGACTTTCTAACCTATGTAGGACAATTCTATCAAGAAAAATCTCACCTAGTTCCTAATGAGGTGCTGATTCCGCAGGATATTGATGAAGAAACGGTCAGGGCCTTGGTGGATGCCAAGATTGTCAAACCCCAGCGTGGTGAGAAAAAACAACTGGTCAATTTGGCTATAAAGAATGCTCGAGTCAGCCTAGAGCAGAAGTTCAATCTGCTAGAAAAATCTGTCGAAAAGACCCAAGGAGCTATTGAAAATCTAGGACGCTTGCTCCAAATTCCGACTCCAGTTCGCATCGAGTCCTTCGATAACTCCAACATCATGGGAACTAGCCCTGTTTCGGCTATGGTGGTCTTTGTTAACGGCAAACCAAGTAAAAAAGATTACCGTAAGTATAAAATCAAGACCGTAGTCGGGCCAGACGACTATGCTAGTATGCGAGAGGTCATTCGCAGACGCTATGGTCGAGTACAGAGTGACGGTTTGACTCCTCCAGATTTGATTGTCATTGATGGGGGACAAGGTCAAGTCAATATTGCCAAGCAAGTCATCCAAGAAGAACTGGGCTTGGATATCCCCATTGCAGGTCTGCAAAAGAATGACAAGCACCAAACCCATGAATTGCTCTTTGGAGATCCACTTGAGGTGGTGGAGTTGTCTCGCAATTCTCAGGAATTTTTCCTCCTCCAACGCATCCAAGATGAGGTGCACCGCTTTGCCATTACTTTCCACCGTCAACTGCGCTCCAAAAATTCCTTTTCATCACAACTGGATGGAATTGAAGGGCTGGGGCCTAAACGCAAGCAAAATCTCATGAAGCATTTCAAGTCTCTGACAAAAATCAAGGAAGCCAGTGTGGATGAGATTGTCGAAGTTGGAGTACCTAGAGCCGTTGCAGAGGCTGTGCAGAGGAAGTTGAACCCGCAGGGAGAAGTTGAGTTGGCTCAAGTTGCGGAAGAAAGAGCAGATTATCAAACAGAAGGAGACCATCATGAACCATAAAATCGCAATTTTATCAGATATTCATGGCAATGCGACAGCCTTAGAAGCAGTGATTGCAGATGCTAAAAATCAAGGAGTCAGTGAATACTGGCTTCTGGGAGATATTTTTCTTCCTGGTCCAGGCGCAAATGACTTAGTCGCCCTGCTAAAGGACCTTCCTATCACAACCAGTGTTCGAGGCAATTGGGATGATTGTGTCCTTGAGGCCTTGGATGGTGAATATGGTTTGGAACATCCACAAGAAATCCAGTCAATGCGAATGACCCAGTTTTTGATGGAGCGAATGGATCCTGCAACGATTGTCTGGCTACGAAGCTTGCCTTTGCTGGAAAAGAAAGAAATTGACGGATTGCGCTTTTCTATCTCTCATAATTTGCCAAATAAGAACTATGGTGGTGACTTGCTAGTTGAGAATGATACAGAGAAATTTGACCAACTCCTAGATGATGAAGTTGACGTGGCAGTCTATGGTCATGTTCACAAGCAGTTGCTTCGTTATGGCAGTCAAGGGCAACAAATCATCAATCCAGGGTCGATTGGCATGCCCTATTTTAACTGGGAGGCGTTAAAAAATCACCGTGCCCAGTATGTCGTGATAGAGGTTGAAGATGGGGAATTGGTAAATATCCTATTTCGTAAAGTCGCTTATGACTATGAAGCGGAGTTAGAATTGGCAAAATCCAAGGGACTTCCCTTTATCGAAATGTATGAAGAGCTACGAAGAGAAGATAACTATCAGGGGCACAATCTAGAACTATTAGCAAGCTTAATAGAAAAGCATGGGTATGTAGAGGATGTGAAGAATTTTTTTGATTTTTTGTAAGAATTTTCTAAAATAACCAATGCAAACTAAAAAAGCGATTGGCTGGTCCAATCGTTTTTAGTCTATCTTATTGTAACTGAGATTTATCTGGGAGATAAGAACCACCTAGATAAGTATTGCTGAGTTTTTCAAGGGTTCCATCTTGGTAGAGTTCTTTGATAGCTTTATCAAATTTCTCTTTAAACTCTTTTTGGTCGCTTGAGAAAACGATATAGTTGTTGGGGCTATCGGCAGAAGGTAAATCAACGACTGAGAGGTCTAAGCCACGGTCCTTGATAATCTTTTGAACGGATACCTTGTCAAAAACTAGGAAATCAAACTCTCCGTTAGAGAGGTCTAGGATTCGTTTACCGATATCTTCTCCAGAAAAATCAATTGTAGCGGGATTGTCGGTGTGTTTTTGATTCCAGTTATTGATAAATTGAGCGTTAGAAGTTCCAGTATCCTCTTGTGTTGTTTTGCCAGCTATTTGGTCAAGTGAAGTCAGAGGATTTTTCTTGTTGCTGACGAGGACGAGAGGATTATTCGAAATTGGAAGTGAGTAAAGGTATTTTTCAGCACGCTCTTTTGTGTAACTCAAGTTATTAGCTGCTGCTTGATAGTGACCAGAATCAAGTCCTGGGAAGATACTCTCCCAGGCAGTTCTTTGGAATTGAATCTTGTAGTCGCTGAGTTTTTCATCCACTGCTTTTAGAACTTCGATATCGAAGCCTGTCAGATTGCCCTTGTCTTCATAGTCAAATGGTGGCACATCACCAGCTGTAGCAACGATGATTGTCTTTTGAGAGCTGGTCTCTTTAGGTGTAGCTTGATTTCCACAGGCAACCAAAAATGGTAGGATAGCTAGTAATAGGCTAAATTTTTTCATAATGTCTCCATTCAAATGTAAAGTTATCTGCTAGTTTATCAGAAACGTTCCTGATGAACCAATATATATTTTTTATGGCTGTAATAAAAAATCTTAATCATGAAAAATCCCTGCAAGCTCTTTCAAAATATGGTAAAATGGAAGCAGTAGAATTAGAAAAGGAAATCGATTATGAAATTTCTTGAATTAAATAAAAAACGTCATGCGACCAAGCAGTTCACTGATAAACCTGTTGATCCTAAAGATGTTCGTACGGCTATCGAAATCGCAACCTTGGCACCAAGTGCCCACAACAGCCAGCCTTGGAAATTTGTGGTGGTACGTGAGAAAAATGCCGAACTGGCAAAATTGGCTTACGGTTCCAACTTTGAACAGGTATCATCAGCGCCTGTAACCATTGCCTTGTTTACAGATACAGACCTGGCTAAACGTGCTCGTAAGATTGCCCGAGTTGGCGGTGCTAACAATTTCTCAGAAGAACAACTTCAATATTTCATGAAGAATTAACCTGCGGAATTTGCCCGTTACAATGAACAACAAGTAAGTGACTACTTAGCACTCAATGCAGGTTTGGTTGCTATGAACTTGGTTCTGGCTCTTACAGACCAAGGAATCGGATCAAATCTGATCCTTGGATTTGACAAATCAAAAGTCAATGAGGTTTTAGAAATCGAAGACCGTTTCCGCCCAGAACTCTTGATTACAGTAGGTTACACAGACGAGAAATTGGAACCAAGCTATCGCTTGCCAGTAGATGAAATCATCGAGAAAAGATAGAAAGAAGAAAAAAATGACAGCAATTGATTTTACAGCAGAAGTAGAAAAACGCAAAGAAGACCTCTTGGCTGACTTGTTTAGCCTTTTGGAAATCAACTCAGAACGTGATGACAGCAAGGTTGATGCTGAACATCCATTTGGACCTGGGCCGGTAAAAGCCTTGGAAAAATTCCTTGAAATCGCAGATCGTGATGGCTATCCAACTAAGAATGTCGATAACTATGCAGGACATTTTGAGTTTGGTGATGGAGAAGAAGTTCTCGGAATCTTTGCCCACATGGACGTGGTGCCTGCTGGTAGCGGTTGGGACACAGATCCTTACACACCGACTATCAAAGACGGTCGCCTTTATGCGCGTGGAGCTTCTGATGATAAGGGACCTACAACAGCTTGTTACTATGGCTTGAAAATCATCAAAGAATTGGGCCTTCCAACTTCTAAGAAAGTTCGTTTCATCGTTGGAACAGATGAAGAATCAGGTTGGGCAGACATGGACTACTATTTCGAGCACGTAGGACTTGCGAAACCAGACTTCGGTTTCTCTCCAGATGCTGAATTCCCTATCATCAATGGTGAAAAAGGAAATATCACGGAATACCTTCACTTTGCAGGTGAAAATGTAGGTGCTGCCCGTCTTCACAGCTTCACAGGTGGTTTACGTGAAAACATGGTGCCTGAATCAGCAACAGCGGTTGTTTCAGGTGATTTGACTGACTTGCAAGGGAAACTAGATGCCTTTGTTGCAGAACACAAACTTAGAGGAGAACTACAAGAAGAAGCTGGCCAATACAAGGTGACGATCATTGGTAAATCAGCCCACGGTGCTATGCCTGCTTCAGGTGTCAATGGTGCGACTTACCTAGCCCTCTTCCTTAGCCAGTTTGACTTTGCAGGACCTGCAAGAGATTACCTTGACATCGCTGGTAAGATTCTCTTGAACGACCATGAAGGTGAAAGTCTCAAGATTGCTCATGTGGATGAAAAGATGGGTGCCCTTTCTATGAATGCTGGTGTCTTCCGATTTGATGAAACAAGTGCTGATAATACCATTGCCCTTAATATCCGCTATCCAAAAGGAACAAGTCCAGAACAAATCAAGTCAATCCTTGAAAACTTGCCAGTTGCTTCTGTTAGCCTTTCTGAGCACGGTCATACCCCTCACTATGTGCCAATGGAAGATCCACTTGTGCAAACCTTGTTGAATGTTTATGAAAAACAAACTGGTCTTAAAGGTCATGAGCAAGTCATTGGTGGTGGAACCTTTGGTCGCTTGCTAGAACGAGGTGTTGCCTACGGTGCCATGTTCCCAGACTCTATTGACACCATGCACCAAGCCAATGAATTTATCGCCTTGGACGATCTCTTCCGAGCAGCAGCAATCTATGCCGAAGCTATTTACGAATTGATCAAATAAAACGATAGAAGTCTGAGATCTTATGCTTGGACTTCTTTTTGGAGGGAAAGTAGATGTCTCAAATCGAAAGAATCAAACAGGCTATCATGGCGGATCCGCAGAATGTCAGCTATACAGAGCGTGGCATTGAGCCTCTCTTTGCAGCGCCAAAAACTGCTCGCATCAATATCATCGGTCAGGCACCTGGACTTAAAACGCAGGAGGCAGGCCTTTACTGGAAGGATAAGAGTGGTGACCGCTTGCGGGACTGGCTAGGTGTGGATGAAGATACCTTTTACAATTCAGGTTATTTTGCTGTTCTGCCTATGGATTTCTACTTTCCAGGGCATGGAAAATCAGGTGATCTGCCACCGAGAACTGGCTTTGCAGAAAAATGGCATCCACAGCTCTTGCAAGAATTACCAGATATTCAATTGACCCTCTTGATTGGCCAATATGCCCAAGCCTATTATTTGCAGGAGAAAGTCAGTGGCAAGGTGACAGAACGGGTAAAACATTACCAGAACTACTTGCCAACCTATTTTCCATTAGTTCACCCCTCACCGCGAAATCAAATCTGGATGGCCAAAAATTCTTGGTTTGAGTCAGAAGTGGTGCCAGATTTGAAAAAAAGAATTAAAACCATTTTATAGTCAATGAAAATCAAAGAGCAAACTAGGAAGCTAGCCGCAGGCTGCTCAAAACACTGTTTTGAGGTTGTGGATAGAACTGACGAAGTCAGCTCAAAACACAGTTTTGAGGTTGTGGATAGAACTGACGAAGTCAGTAACCATACGCACGGTAAGGCGACGCTGACGTGGTTTGAAGAGATTTTCGAAGAGTATTAGGAGAAAAAGAATGAAAGAAATAGCCTTTGACGCATTTTACCAGCTTTACCAAAACGACCAACTTTCTCTAGTGGACGTGAGAGAAGTAGATGAGTATGAAGCTCTTCATTTAGAAGGCGCTCACAACCTGCCACTTAGTCAATTGGCTGATACCTATGATCAGTTGGACAAAGATCGCTTGCATTATATTATTTGTAAATCTGGGATGAGATCGGCGCGCGCTTGCCAATTCTTATCAGAACAAGGTTATGAGGTTATCAATGTACAAGGTGGCATGATGGCCTTTGAAGAACTTTAATACTCAATGAAAATCAAAGAGCAAACTAGGAAACTAGCCGCAGGCTGTACTTGAGTACGGCAAGGTGAAGCTGACGTGGTTTGAATTTGATTTTCGAAGAGTATAAACATTAGAATTTTCTCCTACTTGGCATGGACTGGGTAGGGGATTTTATTTTTAGACAATTCTCATTTTTAAGAATCTTGAAAACATTCAATATTTACTTCGTGAAGCTTTTTTCATACTCCTATTCATGATATACTAGGTCAGTATTTTATAAATATGAAGGAGATTTTCATGGCTAAAAAAGGTGCCTTAACAGGTTTGCTCCTGTTTGGAATATTTTTTGGTGCGGGGAACTTGATTTTTCCGCCTTCTCTAGGTGCTCTATCTGGAGAACATTTTCTTCCTGCCATCGCAGGTTTTGTATTTTCAGGCGTCGGTATCGCCGTCTTGACCCTTATTATTGGAACGCTAAATCCTAAAGGATATATTTACGAGATTTCAACAAAGATAGCGCCTTGGTTTGCGACTCTTTACCTCTCAGTTCTTTACTTGTCAATCGGTCCATTCTTTGCTATCCCACGTACAGCTACAACAGCTTACGAAGTAGGGATTAGCCCTCTTTTGTCGGATGCAAATAAAGGACTTGGCTTGATTGTCTTTACGGTTCTTTACTTTGCAGCAGCGTATCTAATTTCGCTCAATCCATCAAAAATCTTAGACCGTATCGGCCGTATTTTAACGCCAGTCTTTGCGATTTTGATTGTTATCTTGGTTGTTCTGGGAGCTTTCAAATACGGTGGAACAAGTCCTCAAGCTGCTTCAGCTGCTTATCAAGCTTCTGCCTTTGGTACAGGTTTCCTAGAAGGATATAATACCTTGGATGCTCTTGCCTCAGTTGCCTTCAGTGTAATCGCAGTTCAAACCTTGAAACAACTTGGCTTCTCAAGTAAGAAAGAATACATTTCAACTATTTGGGTGGTTGGTATCGTTGTTGCCCTTGCCTTCAGTGCTCTTTACATCGGTTTAGGTTTCCTTGGAAATCATTTCCCAGTACCAGCTGAAGCGATGAAGGGTGGAACACCAGGTGTTTACATCTTGTCACAAGCCACTCAAGAAATCTTTGGCTCAACAGCCCAACTCTTCCTTGCAGCTATGGTTACCGTAACCTGCTTCACAACAACAGTTGGTTTGATTGTGTCAACAGCTGAGTTCTTTAATGAGCGTTTCCCACAAATCAGTTATAAGGTTTATGCGACAGCCTTTACCTTGATTGGATTTGCCATTGCTAATTTGGGTCTTGATGCGATCATCAAGTACTCAATCCCTGTACTGGTTATCTTGTACCCAATCACGATTGCTATCGTTATGATTGTCATTGTCAACAAATTTGTTGCCCTTTCAAAACCAGGTATGCAGTTGACAATTGCTGTTGTTACAGCTATTGCTATTGCAAGCGTACTAGGAAGCTCGTTTAAGGTTGAGTTTCTTGCGAATCTTGTCAACGCTCTTCCTTTTGCCAAGGCATCACTCCCATGGTTAGTACCAGCCGTTGTCGGAATCTTGCTCTCTTTGGTTCTACCAAACAAGCAAGAAAGCGATGTTTTTGAAATGGAATAATCATTAAAATCACTTTTGTAGCCAAGTCTACAGGAGTGATTTTCTTTTTTTATCCGATGATAAATGTGTTATAATAGGTAGCAAAAGAGGTGAAGAAATGAATCAAACAGTAGAGTTTCTTGCAAACCTTGTCAACACTCTTCCTTTTGCCAAGGCATCTCTCCCATGGTTAGTACCAGCTGTTGTCGGAATCTTGCTCTCTTTGGTTCTACCAAACAAGCAAGAAAGCGATGTTTTTGAAATGGAATAATCATTAAAATCACTTTTGTAGCCAAGTCTACAGGAGTGATTTTCTCTTTTATCCGATGATAAATGTGTTATAATAGGTAGCAAAAGAGGTGAAGAAATGAATCAAACAGTAGAATATATCAAAGAACTGACAGCTATCGCATCGCCAACAGGCTTCACTCGTGAGATTTCGGACTATTTAGTCAAGACTCTAGAAGGTTTTGGTTACCAGCCGGTTCGCACAGCTAAGGGTGGTGTCAATGTGACCATCAAAGGTCAAAATGATGAAGAGCATCGCTATGTGACTGCCCATGTGGATACGCTGGGGGCCATTGTCCGTGCTGTCAAACCAGACGGTCGTCTCAAACTGGATCGTATCGGTGGTTTTCCTTGGAACATGATTGAAGGAGAAAACTGTACCGTTCACGTAGCTAGCACAGGTGAAAAAGTATCAGGAACCATCCTCATCCACCAAACTTCTTGCCATGTTTACAAGGATGCAGGAACTGCAGAACGCACGCAAGACAATATGGAAGTGCGTTTGGACGCCAAAGTAACTAATGAAAAAGAAACTCGTGCCTTGGGGATTGAGGTTGGTGATTTTATCAGCTTTGACCCACGAACTGTCGTGACAGAGACAGGTTTTATCAAGTCTCGTCATTTGGATGACAAGGTCAGCGCAGCGATTTTGCTTAACCTGCTTCGTATTTATAAGGAAGAGAAGATTGAATTGCCCGTAACAACTCATTTTGCTTTTTCAGTCTTTGAAGAAGTGGGACACGGTGCAAACTCTAGCATTCCTGCTCAAGTAGTTGAATATCTGGCTGTGGACATGGGAGCCATGGGCGATGACCAGCAGACAGATGAGTACACAGTATCTATCTGTGTCAAGGATGCTTCAGGCCCTTATCACTATGACTTCCGTCAACACTTAGTTGCCTTGGCGAAAGAACAAGATATTCCATTTAAGCTGGATATCTATCCATTTTATGGATCGGACGCTTCAGCAGCCATGTCTGCTGGGGCAGAGGTCAAACACGCCCTCCTGGGCGCGGGTATCGAGTCTAGCCATTCTTATGAGCGTACTCATATTGACTCGGTTGTCGCAACAGAGCGTATGGTCGATGCTTATCTTAAGAGTGCATTGGTAGACTAATATGTGCCTCATCTGCCAACGAATTGACCTCATCAAAGCTAGAGAAAATCCCTATTTTGTCAAAGAGTTGGAAACAGGCTATCTTGTGGTTGGAGACCACCAGTATTTTGCAGGCTATAGTCTCTTTCTAGCCAAGGAACATGTCAGCGAATTGCACCATTTGAAAAAGGAGACAAGACTCCGTTTTCTAGAAGAACTGAGTGTGGTCCAAGAGGCAGTTGCTAAGGCCTTTGCTGCTGAGAAAATGAATATCGAACTGCTAGGAAATGGCGATGCCCATCTTCATTGGCATCTGTTTCCTAGACGAACAGGTGATATGAATGGTCACGGTCTCAATGGATGTGGTCCAGTCTGGTGGATTCCCTTTGAAGAAATGACCTCAGAAACCTGCCAAGCAAAACCGGATGAGATCAAGAGATTAGTCAAATGTTTATCGTCAGAAGTAGATAAACTATTAGAAATAAAGGAGTAGAAATGAAAAAAAGATACCTTGTCTTGACAGCCTTGCTAGCCTTGAGTCTAGCAGCTTGTTCACAAGAAAAATCAAAAAATGAAGATGGAGCAGCTAAGACAGAACAAACAGCCAAAGCTGATGGAACAGTCGGCAGTAAATCTCAAGGAGCTACCCAGAAAAAAGCAGAAGTGGTTAACAAAGGAGACTATTACAGCATTCAAGGGAAATACGATGAAATCATCGTAGCCAATAAACACTATCCATTGTCGAAAGACTACAATCCAGGGGAAAATCCAACAGCCAAGGCTGAGTTGGTCAAGCTCATCAAAGCTATGCAAGAGGCAGGTTTCCCCATTAGCGACCATTACAGTGGTTTTAGAAGTTATGAAACTCAGACCAAGCTCTATCAAGATTATGTCAATCAAGATGGGAAAGAAGCTGCCGACCGTTATTCTGCTCGACCTGGCTATAGCGAGCACCAGACAGGCTTGGCTTTTGATGTGATTGGGACAAATGGTGGTTTGGTGACAGAAGAAAAAGCGGCCCAATGGCTCTTGGATCATGCGGCTGATTATGGTTTTGTTGTCCGTTATCTCAAAGGCAAGGAAAAGGAAACAGGCTATATGGCTGAGGAATGGCACCTTCGTTATGTCGGAAAAGAAGCAAAAGAAATTGCTGAGAGTGGTCTCAGTTTGGAAGAATACTATGGATTTGAAGGTGGAGATTACGTCGATTAATACTCTTCGAAAATCTCTTCAAACCATATCAGCGTCGCCTTATCGTGCGTATGTTACTGACTTCGTCAGTTTTATCTGCAACCTCAAAGCTGTACTTTGAGTAGCCTGCGGCTAGCTTCCTAGTTTACTCTTTGATTTTCATTGAGTATAAAAAATAAACTTTTCTCTTGCAATTCTAGATAAATAGTGTATAATAGATGGGTATGTGAAAAGCATACTTGTGGGAGGTAAAAATCTCTAATTACCGCCAAAACCACAAAGGAGGATTTAAAAATGGCTAAAAAAGTCGAAAAACTTGTAAAATTGCAAATCCCTGCTGGTAAAGCTACACCAGCTCCACCGGTTGGACCTGCTCTTGGTCAAGCTGGTATCAACATCATGGGATTCACAAAAGAGTTCAACGCTCGTACAGCTGACCAAGCTGGTATGATCATTCCAGTTGTTATCTCAGTTTACGAAGATAAATCATTTACTTTCATCACTAAAACACCACCAGCTGCTGTTCTTTTGAAAAAAGCTGCAGGTGTTGAAAAAGGATCAGGTACACCTAACAAAACTAAAGTTGCTACAGTTACTCGTGCACAAGTACAAGAAATTGCAGAAACTAAGATGCCAGATTTGAACGCAGCAAACGTAGAGTCTGCAATGCGTATGATCGAAGGTACTGCTCGTTCTATGGGATTCACTGTTGTTGACTAATCAATAACACCCCCAATATAACCCGCAAGACTTCATCATTTCGAGGAGTGACGTGGGAGATGAAAATCGATTGAACCACTTACAAGGAGAATAGAAAATGGCTAAAAAAAGCAAACAACTTCGTGCTGCTCTTGAGAAAATCGACAGCACAAAAGCATACAGCGTAGAAGAAGCTGTAGCACTTGCAAAAGAAACAAACTTTGCAAAATTTGACGCAACTGTAGAAGTTGCTTACAACTTGAACATCGACGTTAAAAAAGCTGACCAACAAATCCGTGGAGCAATGGTATTGCCAAACGGTACTGGTAAAACTTCACGCGTTCTTGTTTTCGCACGTGGTGCAAAAGCTGAAGAAGCAAAAGCTGCTGGTGCAGACTTTGTTGGTGAAGATGACCTTGTTGCTAAAATCAACGACGGTTGGTTGGACTTCGACGTAGTTATCGCAACACCTGACATGATGGCTCTTGTTGGACGTCTTGGACGTGTCCTTGGACCACGTAACTTGATGCCAAACCCTAAAACTGGTACTGTAACTATGGATGTTGCTAAAGCAGTTGAAGAGTCTAAAGGTGGTAAAATCACTTACCGTGCTGACCGTGCAGGTAACGTTCAAGCAATCATCGGTAAAGTATCATTTGAAGCTGAAAAATTGGTTGAAAACTTCAAAGCTTTCAACGAAACAATCCAAAAAGCAAAACCAGCTACAGCTAAAGGAACTTACGTAACAAACTTGACTATCACAACTACTCAAGGTGTTGGTATCAAAGTTGACGTAAACTCACTTTAATCAGTAGTTTATACAGAGAAAACGAGTACGAAAGTGCTCGTTTTTTTAGGTACGACGTCCATTCCGTTCATCTGAGGTACAACTCCTCTTTTGGGGCCATCTATTAGTGAACCTGTTAGCGATTCTCAAGTCTGACGCTGGAAATAAGAATCGGCAGAGGAAGGGATAGCGAAATCATAGCTCTACGAACAGAAAGGTGGAGGTTCGTAGAGCGGATGAAGATGAGAGTAATTCCAAAGTACAAAAATAATCGTAACCTGAATGTGTAAATGATGGGAGGAGTTGAATTCGAACTAGAGAGGTAATAATAAATTTATGCTATAGTCATGGTGGTTTGTATGCTTTTGATTCTAGTCTATCAAATAATAGATTAGAATTGTCAGATAATATCATTTTATGTTATAATGAAGAAAAAACAGAGGTGTTCAAATGTCAGAAGCAGGTCATAAGTTTTTAGCAAAACTGGGGAAAAAACGCTTACGTCCAGGTGGAAAACGTGCTACAGATTGGTTAATTGCAGAAGGAGGATTTTCAAAAGAAAAGAGAATACTAGAGGTTGCGTGTAATAGGGGAACTACAGCAATTGAGTTGGCACAGCGTTTTGGTTGTAAGATAACTGCTGTTGATATGGATGCTCAAGCCTTAGAAGTGGCTAAAAAATCTGCTGAAACGGCAGGTGTAGGTCATTTGATCAGTTTTGAAAGAGCAAATGCAATGAAACTTCCTTATGAAGATGCTAGTTTTGATATTGTTATAAACGAAGCTATGCTGACTATGCAAGCCGATCAAGCTAAGAAAAAATGTGTAATGGAATATCTAAGGGTTTTAAAACCTGGAGGTCTTTTATTGACACATGATGTGCTTCTTAAGGAAGCTAAAGAGTCTGTCAGACAGGAATTGTCACAAGCAATTCATGTAAATGTAGGTCCTTTAACTCAAGATGGTTGGGAACAGGTGATGATAGAATCAGGTTATCGTGATGTGAAAGTATTGACTGGTGAAATGACATTAATGAAATTATCGGGTATGATTTATGACGAGGGTTGGCTAGGAACCTTGAAAATTTGTGTAAATGCTTGTAAAAAGGAGAATAGAAAGCAGTTTTTAACTATGTATAAAATGTTTAATAAGAATAAACAGAAATTGGGTTTTATTGCTATGGCTAGTCATAAATCGTCAAATCGTTAGATAATCATTGAAGTTAACTTTTCCTTTTTTCTTTCTTAAAAAATATGCTATAATAGAGAGTAAAAACTTTGAAAGAAAGAAAAAGATGAATTTAAAAGATTACATTGCAACAATTGAAAATTATCCAAAGGAAGGGATTACCTTCCGTGATATTAGTCCTTTGATGGCTGATGGGAATGCTTATAGCTACGCTGTTCGTGAAATTGTTCAGTATGCTACTGACAAGAAAATCGACATGATTGTAGGTCCTGAGGCTCGTGGTTTTATCGTGGGCTGTCCAGTTGCCTTTGAGTTGGGAATTGGTTTTGCACCTGTTCGTAAACCAGGTAAATTGCCACGTGAAGTCATTTCTGCTGACTATGAAAAAGAGTACGGTGTTGATACCTTGACTATGCATGCTGATGCCATCAAGCCAGGTCAACGTGTTCTTATCGTAGATGACCTCTTGGCAACAGGTGGAACTGTTAAGGCAACTATCGAAATGATTGAAAAACTTGGTGGTGTTGTAGCAGGTTGTGCCTTCCTTGTTGAATTGGATGAATTGAACGGCCGTGAAAAAATCGGTGACTACGATTACAAGGTTCTTATGCATTATTAATCAAAAACAGTCCCTAGGGCTGTTTTCTCTACATTAGGATATAAAAATAGACTATAGCTAGTTAGAGAAAAAGTATAATTGAAAACTATATCTTCTTGCAGTATAATAAAAGGACTAAGTGTTTGAGATTTAGTTTCATACTCAATGAAAATCAAAGAGCAAACTAGGAAACTAGCCGCAGGTTGCTCAAAACACTGTTTTGAGGTTGTAGATGGAACTGACGTAGTCAGTATCCTACACATACGGCAAGGCGACGTTGACGCGGTTTGAATTTGATTTTCGAAGAGCATTATATTGTTATTATAACACTTTTTCTAAAGTTTACGATTTGCTACAATCTTTTAATTGCTTTTTCGTAACAGCTTCATAAAAATAAACTGCCTGACAAATCCTGGACAAAGGGCAACAACCATCTGAATCGCAACACTCTTGGCGTACTCTCTGTAAGAAATTTGCCCTCTCTTCAGCATGCGCTGACGAGCTTGACGATAGAGTTTGAGGTAACGCAGTCCCCCACGACGCTCAAACATTCCTGCTCCGACACGAACCTGACACAAGATTTGATCCAGATTTCCAGTCTTGGCTCCTGCAGCAATCATATTGAGCCAGAGGAGGTCATCCTCCATATAAAGGCCATCCTCATAGTTGCCTGCCTTGAGAACTATGTCCTTCTTGAACATGACTGTCATATGGTTAAAGGCACTTCTCATTCTTTGATAAGCTACAATATCTGCATGCTGGGTTGGAACACGACGGTAAGAAACAATCTCATCAGGATTGTCAATAAACTCTGCAATATGTCCACCTAATAGGTCGAGCTTGTCCTTCTCCATTAGCTGAACCTGTTTCTCAAAACGGTCTGGAACAGCTATATCATCTGTATCCATACGAGCGATGATATCGTACTGACACTGCAAAACACCCTGTCGAAGAGCCAGACCCAAACCTTGATTCTGCTCAAGAGGATAGCGTTTCACTGGAATATCAGACTCAGCTTCAAGCTGGTCTAATACTTGATAGAGCTCAGGTGTCAAAGGCCCATCCTCAACCAGAACCAATTCGCTCGGTTTCAGGGTCTGATTTTGAACACTCTCAATAGCATCCTTTAAAAATGTCGGATTTTCCTTGATATAGACCGACATCAATACGCTGATTTTTTGCTTTTCAGACACAGTTTTTCTCCAATGTATAGATTTCCTTCCACTATTTTATCATAATTTTCAAGACTTTCCCATTTTTATCTTGAAAGCCCAAAACCTTACTTGACATTATAGGGAAAAAGCCTTAAAATAAGCTGTTATTAAAATCAGCTAGAAGAGGTATTATATGAAAAAGCAATCACTCTTTTTTGTTCCAGGTATTATCCTGATTGGTGTTTCCTTGCGGACTCCTTTTACTGTTTTACCCATTATTTTGGGAGATATTTCGCAAGGGCTGGGAGTAGAAGTTAGTTCGCTTGGTGTCTTGACCAGCCTTCCTCTCCTCATGTTTACCCTCTTCTCGCTCTTTTCTACCCGACTGGCTCAGAAAATCGGCTTGGAGCATCTCTTCACCTACAGCCTTTTCTTCTTGACCATCGGTTCTCTGATTCGACTAATCAATCTGCCCCTGCTCTATCTAGGAACCTTGATGGTTGGGGCAAGTATCGCAGTCATCAATGTTCTGCTTCCTAGTCTTATCCAAGCCAATCAACCAAAGAAAATTGGTTTTCTGACCACCTTATATGTAACCTCTATGGGGATTGCGACGGCTCTGGCTTCCTATCTGGCTGTGCCTATTACACAAGCCAGTTCTTGGAAAGGACTTATCATCCTCCTCACCCTGCTCTGTCTAGCAACTTTTTTAGTATGGCTCCCAAATCACCGCTACAATCACAAACTGGCTCCGCAAACCAAACAAAAAAGCAAAACAAAGGTCATGCATAATAAACAGGTCTGGGCAGTGATTGTCTTTGCCGGTTTTCAATCCTTGCTCTTTTACACAGCTATGACCTGGCTACCTACCATGGCTATCCATGCAGGCCTATCCAGTCACGAAGCTGGCTTGCTGACCTCTATCTTCTCTCTGATTAGCATCCCTTTTTCAATGACCATCCCAAGCCTGACAACCAGCTTGTCAACTCGCAACCGTCAGCTCATGCTCACTCTGGTTTCACTAGCTGGTGTTGTCGGCATTTCCATGCTCTTTTTCCCAATCGGTCATTTCTTTTACTGGCTTGCCATCCATCTCCTCATCGGAACCGCAACCAGCGCCCTTTTCCCTTATCTCATGGTCAACTTTTCACTCAAGACAAGCGCTCCTGAAAAGACAGCCCAATTGTCCGGCCTATCTCAAACAGGAGGCTATATCCTAGCAGCCTTTGGGCCGACTCTCTTTGGTTACAGTTTTAATCTTTTTCACTCTTGGGTACCAGCTGTAGCTGCCCTCTTACTCGTCGATATCCTGATGACTGTGGCCCTCTTTACAGTGGACAGAGCTGATAAAATCCTCTAAACTTCTAGTTTTGCCTAGAAGTTTTTTATATATAAAAATTTTACACATTTTTCTTGACAGGGCTTTCATTTAGATGTACAATGTATGTGTAGAAAAATTATATATAAAAATCTTACACATTAGAAAAGGAGGTTCCCCATGTACTTTCCAACATCCTCTGCCTTGATTGAATTTCTCATCTTGGCCGTACTGGAGCAGGATGATTCTTATGGTTATGAGATTAGCCAAACCATTAAGCTGATCGCTAATATCAAAGAATCTACACTCTATCCCATTCTCAAAAAATTGGAGGGCAATAGCTTTCTGACAACCTATTCTAGAGAGTTCCAAGGTCGCATGCGCAAATACTACTCCTTGACAAATGGTGGTATAGAACAGCTCGTGACCCTAAAAGATGAATGGGCACTTTATACAGACACCATCAATGGCATCATAGAAGGGAGTATCCGCCATGACAAGAACTGAATACCTGACTCAGCTAGAACTTTATCTCAAAAAACTGCCTCAGGCTGACCAAATTGAAGCCATGGACTATTTCAGGGAACTCTTTGACGATGCTGGAGTCGAAGGAGAAGAAGAACTCATCGCTAGCTTGGGAACTCCCAAAGAAGCGGCCCACGAAGTTCTCTCCAATCTTCTCGATAAAAAAATCAATGAAGCACCCGCTCAAAAGAATAACCGACAAATTTTGCATATCGCCTTGTTAGCTCTCCTTGCAGCACCCATCGGCATTCCTCTGGGAATCGCCATCCTCGTGGCTCTGTTCGGAATCCTTGTGGCTGCTTTGACTGTTATTCTGGCTTTCTTTGCGGTTTCCATACTAGGTATCATCGGCGGATTCCTATTTTTAGTTGAAAGTTTCACTGTCTTAGCCCAAGCTAAATCAGCCTTTATCTTGATTTTTGGTTCTGGTTTACTGGCTATCGGTGCTTCTTCGCTGGTTTTACTAGGTATTTCCTATGTAGCTCGCTTCTTCGGCTTACTCATTGTTCGCCTGGTGCAATTTGTTCTTAAAAAAGGAAAGAGAGGTGACCAGCATGCGTAAATTGACAAAAGGATTTCTCATTTTTGGTGTGGTGACTACCGTTATCGGCTTTATCTTGCTTTTTGTAGGCATCCAATCTGACGGGATTAAGAGCCTACTTGCCATGTCCAAGGAGCCTGTCTATGATAGTCGGATGGAAGAGCTGACCTTTGGCAAGGAAGTCGAAAACCTAGAGATTACTCTCCATCAACACGCACTGACCATCACAGACTCTTTCGATGATCAAATCCACATTTCTTACCATCCATCTCTTTCTGCTCACCATGATCTTGTCACAAATCAAAACGATAAAACGCTGAGCCTCACTGATAAGAAACTGTCTGAAAGTCCGTTTCTCTCTTCTGGAATTGGCGGGATTCTCCATATCGCAAGTAGCTACTCTCGTCGTTTTGAAGAAGTTATTCTCCAATTGCCAAAAGGGAGAAGTCTAAAAGGAATCAACATCTCAGCCAATCGCGGTCAAACTACCATCATCAATGCTAGTCTTGAAAATGCGACCCTCAATACCAATAATGGCTATCTCCTCCGAATTGAAGGAAGTCGTATCAAAAATAGTAAACTCACAACCCCTAATATCATTAATATCTTTGATACAGACCTTACAGATAGTCAGCTAGAGTCAACAGATAAGCACTTCCACGCTGAAAATATTAAAGTATATGGTAAAGTAGAACTATCTTCTAAAAATGCGCTCAGTATCATGCTAACTCAAAAAGAAAGCCAAGAAATTAACTTAGACCTCTCGAGTCACCATGGTCCTATTTATCAGTTATCGAGAGATGAGAGTCAACGCCACCCCAACGAATTAAGCAACCCTTACAAAACTGAAAAAACTGATGCAAAAGGTCAACTCATCGCTAAGGCTGATGATTATATTAGTCTTGAAACTACAGCTAACAGACCTTAATAAACCTATTTATATCGACCACTATGACACATAACCCACTAAAAAGGAGGTTCTACCATGAAACAAGAATGGTTTGAAAGTAATGATTTTGTAAAAACAACAAGCAAGAACAAGCCTGATGAACAAGCCCAAGATGTTGTAGACAAGGCTGAAGAAACGATAGCCGATCTCGATACAGCAATTGAAAAAAATACTCAGTCAGAGGAGGAAGTCTCTCAAGCTAAAGTCGAACTGGAAAGCCAGCAAGAAGAGAAAATCGAAGCTCCTGAAGACAGTGAAGCGAGAACAGAAATAGAAGAAAAGAAAGCATTAGACTCTACTGAGGAAGAGCAAGACCTTTCTAAAGCAACAGAAAAAGTCACTATAGCTGAAGAGAGTCAAGAAGCACTTCCTCAGCAAAAACCAACCACGAAAGAGCCCCTTCTTATCAGTCAATCCTTAGAAAGTCCCTATATCCCCGACCAAGCTCCAAAATCTACGGATAGATGGAAAGAGCAAGCGCTTGATTTTTGGTCTTGGCTAGTGGAGGCTCTCAAATCTCCTACAAGCAAGCTTGAAACAAGTAGCACACACAGCTACACAGCCTTTCTCTTGCTCATTCTGTGTTCTGCATCTTCCTTTTTCTTTAGTATCTACCACATCAAACATGCTTACTATGGACATATAGCAACTATAAACAGCCACTTCCCTGAACAATTTGCTTCATTAAATCTCTTTTCGATTATCTCTATCCTAGTAGCAACAACACTCTTCTTCTTTTCATTCCTCTTGGGTAGTTTCGTCGTGAGACGATTTATCTACCAAGAAAAGGACTGGACGCTAGAAAAGGTTCTCCAACAATATAGTCAACTCTTGGCAATTCCAATCTTCCTCACTGCTATTGCTAGTTTCTTTGCCTTCTTTGATAGCCTACGATTTACAGCCCTCTTGTGTGTGATTAGCATTGGAATCATTCTGCTCGCTAGTCTCCATATCATTACAAGGCCAAGTCAAGCAAGTGAAACCGACTCCTTCTATCAGTTATTCTTGTCTGTCCTTGTAAACGGAGTTATTATCCTCCTCTTCTTTGTAGCTGAAGTGGCACTGATTGGGGATTATCTTCGTATCTTGGCCTTTCTTTAAACTTCATACTCTTCGAAAATCTCTTCAAACCACGTCAGCTTCGCCTTACCGTAGATATATATTCCTGACTTTGTCAGTCTTATCTACAACCTCAAAACAGTGTTTTGAGCAGCCTGCGGCTAGCTTCCTAGTTTGCTCTTTGATTTTCATTGAGTAGCAATCCTGTCTTTCATGGCAGGATTTTTTCTATGTCAAAAAAGCAAGTCGATTGACCTGCTTCTGCTTTACTTTTCTTGTGCTAATGTTTTAAAATCTTTGTCTAAGATGGGTTGTACTTCTAGTTGATTGGCATCTAGTTGGTGGTAAGATTCTGATGGTAGTGACTCTAAGAATCTTTCATAGTCCAAGCGAGCGATAGCTTCATAGTCTTCTGGTTTAGAGCCGTCTCCTGTGATTTGAACCAAGTCAATCTCCCACTGCACTTCCTTATCCACCAATTGCTCCATATAGGCTGCAGGAACAAATGGTTCTCTCGGTAAAACGGTCTTGACCCCTTGAGCCAGATGGTAAACACCGTGCACTTGACCTTCTCCATCCTGATAGAAGGAAACTCTTGCAAAGTAAGCATCCGTCTCTTGAAGCGCACGCACACGCGCTTCAAACTGTGCCAAGCCCTCTTCCTCTAAAAAGCTTTTCAAGTCCTCAGGACTAAAGAAAACAGGATTAAAAATTCCTTGGCAAATAGTAAAACGGGCTGTAGTGTCTGCCAGATGAACTTGAATACTTGCTTGGAAATAAGCTTCAAAATCAAAACCATCTAGTCCTTCAATCTCAGTTCCTGTATAAGCAAGTAGGGCTTCTAAAAATGACTTGATGATCTGCCAGTCTATCTTCGTTAGTAGGTCAGGAAGATCAATACGGTAAGCCTTTTGATCATCAGCATAACTGACTTTAAAAAGAAATTGTGATTGTCCCACTATCGCACACTCAATATACTCAAGACGGCTAAGAGGCTGACGGAGATAAACCGCATCATAGCTATGTGACTCCAAACCATCCACCAAGGCCAAGATAGACTTGGCAGTCAAAATTTCCTGTTCTCCTAAAATGCTCTGTTTATTTGGAATAAAAAATGTTTTCGTCATAACTGAACTCCTTTGAAATCGTTTACATATAGTATACCCTATTTTCCTGAAAGATACAGAAACAAACTTTAGATTTTTGAGTAAAAAGCATAGAAAAACAGCCCCTAAGGACTGTTTAATCTTATACAGTAGCTGCTTGATCCAAGCTTTCACCGATAGTGGCTAGGCGCTCGACAACTTCAGCTTGTGTCAATTCATTTTCTGAAACATAGCGGTTACGTGGGTGAACACGGCACTCGTGTGAGCATCCACGAAGGTACTTGTCTTCATTTTCTTCTGATGTCAAGATACGACGGTTACAGAATGGATTTCCACAGTTGACATAACGTTCACATGGTGTTCCGTCAAACCAGTCTTTTCCTACGATAGTTGGGTTGACATGGTTGACATCTACGGCAATACGCTCGTCAAAGACGTACATTTTCCCATCCCAAAGCTCGCCTTGGACTTCTGGGTCTTTACCGTAAGTTGCAATTCCTCCGTGCAATTGGCCGACATCTTTGTAGCCTTCACGAACCATCCAGCCTGAGAATTTCTCACAGCGAACTCCACCTGTACAGTAAACTACGACGCGCTTGTCCATGAATTTTTCCTTGTTGTCACGGACCCATTGTGGCAACTCACGGAAGTTGCGGATATCTGGGCGGATAGCCCCACGGAAATGTCCTAGGTCGTACTCGTAATCGTTACGAGTGTCAAGGACAACTGTATCTTCGTCAAGAAGAGCTTCTTTGAACTCTTTTGGAGACAAGTAAGCACCTGTTGTTTCAAGTGGGTTGATGTCGTTGTCAAAGTCGTTGTCTTCCAAACCAAGGTGGACAATTTCTTTCTTGTAGCGAACAAACATCTTCTTGAAGGCTTGTTCATTCTCTTCGTCAATCTTGAACCAGAGGTCTTCCATGCCTGGGAGGCTGTGAACGTAGTCCATGTATTTTTGAGTTGTTTCGTAGTTACCTGAAACTGTTCCGTTAATTCCTTCGTCAGCGACTAGGATACGACCTTTAAGGCCGATTGATTTACAGAAAGCCAAGTGGTCTGCAGCAAATTGCTCTGCATTTTCAATTGGAGTGTAAAGGTAGTAAAGTAAGACACGAATATCTTTTGCCATAAGATTTGTTCTCTTTTCTATTCTTAAATTTTCAGAATTTTTCATCTAACTATACTAGTATACCTGCTTGAGAAAGCGAATGCAATTTATTTGACTGGAAATTGTAGAAGGTGTCCTGTCCCTACACTTCATCAGTAACCATAGCGAATAGCTGATAATTCTCTCAATTTTTTAATCTGCTCAGCTTGACTTTTTGACAAAGTCAGCTTATTGTCAATCAACACACGTGAGATGTCGACATTCATTTGACTTAGAATAAATGGAACAGAGGTTCCATCGTCCTTTAATCGTCTTTTATAAATCACTAACTGATTTTCCAAAGGAGCAAGTTGAGGCGTATTGTTTATACCTTCCAGTAGGTGATCTATGATAGTCATGGCTTCACAACGCCTTTCTCTGCCTCCAGCAAACCATTTTAATGGTGTCATTCTCATTTTCCTCCTGAAACTCACTTATAAATTTGATAAACTATCATTCCTAACTCTCGTACCAACATTTTACCCAAATATCCTGTGTAAAAAAGTCAGCAAAAATGGCAAGGTCGCTACAATATTATTAATCACATGCACCGCATAGGAAGGATAAATGCTCTTGGTATAGCGGGTCAAACTAGCAAAGATGATGCCAGATGTTGCAAAGACGAAGATATCTAACAAACTAGGCAGGCTTGAAAAATGAGGAAGAGCAAATAAAATGGAAGGAAGGAGCAAATCAAGGCCAAATCTCGAATGCTTAAAAAAGGCGTGTTGCAGTAATCCTCTATAAATCAGCTCTTCCATAAGCGGAGTCAGAAAGAACAAAGTTATATAGATACCTAGCTCGGCAAAGTTGGTCCCACTATAACCGATCAATACAGCCCAACCTTCAGCAGTTGACTGAACATGTTTAGCTGTCTGAACGTTAAAAGAAATCTGGAACACTACCACTAATATTGTCAAAATCGAATACCAAAGCCATTTTTTTCTTGGAATGCGAAAAAGATAGCCGTACCCTGTCTTAACCAGAATCCAAATCATGACTCCGCTAAATAGCAAACTCAAGAGATTTTGAATCCAGACGAAATTGCCAATAATTTTGGACAATAAGCGTCAACTGAGAAAGACCAAATACGAAAAATAAGTAAGAGAAGACTGCACTTATTTTGAGTAGAAGTTGATACTTTTTCATAGAAATTCTTCCTCATTTCTTATATTTCAGCCTATATTCCACATAAATGAAAACCTGCTCCTAATAACCAAGGTCACGATAACCACGCGGACAGTATCCACTTACTGGAAAAGGACCTGAATTTTTTAATATAGAAGGGTAAGAACCAAATGGACTTCCCTGATAAGCATACCCTCTATAAATATCAGATACATCTCCACCCTCTATATGATCAAGCATTTCAGTATCCATAATTTCAAATTGCTCCATCATTTTTGTATCCTTTTTATTTTTAATTTTTGTCCTGTTGCAACCTTTTCACTGTTGGTATAGCACTATTTTTTTATTCTTTCATCAAAATATTTAATTGGCATCAAAACATCTTGAATTGTTAGAAAATTTAAAAAGCAAGCATGAAAAACATACTTGCCCTAAGGGAACTTGACAAAATGAAATCTAGAAACAAAAAGATAATAAATGTAACAGACAACTGAAATTATTCTTACTTCTTCTTGCTTAAATATATTCTTGCAATATAAGCACTAATCAAGACAATACCACAGCCCAAAGCTAGAACAACTATTAAAGAATTTAAGATAGTAGGTGTTCTATCAATTCGATTAACAAAACGAATTAAAGATAAAGCAGTCATTAAGAGTAGTCCTGATGATTCCAATCTGATAAAATAAGTTCCTTGCTTTTCAACTGAATATAAGAACGATGGTAATAAAATCAATGTAACTGCTATGACAAACAAATTTGAACCAATCTCTTCGCCGTTATTAAATAAAGAAAACATTAGAACATTAGTGAGTATCACGATTGCAGAGCAAATGATAAAATAACTCTTATTTCGCACTGTTTTCACCTCGAATTCTATATTTTATGGTAGTATCATGTTGCCAATCCGTAGCCTACATAAGCTCCTGATGCTGCACATGTAGCAAGATAAGCTGCTGCTGCCCCCCAACCAATTGGAGTACTTGTCATTAATACAGCCATTGTAGCCCCTAAATAAACTGAGGTGCCTCCAAAAACACGATCCCAATTGGCTCCTGCTTCAATTTCCATTAACTCTTCTTGACTAAGTGTCATAAATGTTGAAGTATCAAATACTAGAGTATTCATGATGAATACCTCCTTTTTTTATTTTTGTCTTGTTGCAACCTTGACAACATCAATATATCATAATTAACTAATATCATTTTTTAAAATCATAAAATGTCTTTTTTTCATCACGAAATGTTTTTAATAAATTTTATCAAAGCCTAAAACTAATATATACTATCATCAACTATAAAAAGCAATGCTTAATCTTACTTAATAAAAATTACTGTTCATGACAATATAAATACCATTTACGATTTAGCAAGAAGTTTTTTAGTAAAGTTTGGCATAATAGACCTATCCACTATATGAAAGGAATTGCCAATGACTTCTTATAAACGTACATTTGTTCCTCAAATAGATGCTAGAGACTGCGGTGTCGCTGCCTTAGCCTCGATTGCTAAATTCTATGGTTCAGATTTTTCTCTAGCTCACTTGAGAGAACTTGCAAAGACCAATAAGGAAGGGACAACTGCTCTTGGCATTGTAAAAGCCGCTGATGAAATGGGCTTTGAAACAAGACCTGTTCAAGCAGATAAAACGCTCTTTGACATGAGTGATGTCCCCTATCCATTTATCGTTCACGTTAACAAAGAAGGAAAACTCCAACATTACTATGTTGTCTATCAAACAAAGAAAGACTATCTGGTTATTGGTGATCCTGACCCTTCTGTAAAAATCACCAAAATGTCAAAAGAACGCTTTTTCTCTGAATGGACTGGAGTAGCTATTTTTATAGCTCCCAAACCCAGCTATCAACCCCATAAAGATAAAAAGAATGGTCTACTAAGCTTCCTTCCTCTGATTTTCAAACAAAAATCTCTCATTGCTTACATTGTTCTCTCAAGCTTATTGGTCACTATTATCAATATCGGTGGTTCTTATTATCTCCAAGGAATCTTGGATGAATACATTCCAAATCAGATGAAATCAACTTTAGGAATCATCTCAGTTGGTCTGGTTATAACCTATATCCTCCAGCAAGTCATGAGTTTCTCCCGAGATTATCTCCTAACTATTCTGAGTCAGAGATTAAGCATTGATGTGATTTTATCCTATATCCGCCATATTTTTGAACTTCCTATGTCTTTCTTTGCGACACGTCGTACAGGAGAAATCATTTCACGGTTCACAGATGCTAACTCTATTATAGATGCCTTGGCTTCTACCATTCTTTCTCTTTTTCTGGATGTTTCTATTCTGATTCTTGTAGGAGGCGTCTTACTGGCACAAAACTCTAATCTCTTCCTTCTTTCTCTTATTTCTATTCCTATATACATGTTCATCATCTTTTCTTTTATGAAGCCTTTCGAAAAAATGAACCATGATGTCATGCAAAGTAATTCTATGGTTAGCTCTGCCATCATTGAAGATATCAACGGGATTGAAACTATAAAGTCGCTCACGAGTGAAGAAAATCGCTATCAAAATATAGACAGCGAATTTGTAGATTATTTGGAAAAATCCTTTAAGCTCAGTAAATATTCTATTTTACAAACGAGTTTAAAGCAGGGAACAAAATTAGTTCTGAATATCCTTATCCTATGGTTTGGCGCTCAATTAGTCATGTCAAGTAAAATTTCTATCGGTCAGCTGATTACCTTTAACACACTTCTTTCTTACTTTACAACTCCTATGGAAAATATTATCAACCTCCAAACCAAACTCCAATCTGCGAAGGTCGCTAATAACCGTTTGAACGAAGTCTATCTAGTCGAATCTGAATTTCAAGTTCAAGAAAACCCTGTTCATTCACATTTTTTGATGGGCGATATTGAATTTGATGATCTTTCTTATAAGTATGGTTTTGGACGAGATACCTTAACAGATATTAATCTCACGATTAAACAAGGAGATAAGGTTAGCCTAGTTGGAGTTAGTGGTTCTGGTAAAACAACTTTAGCCAAAATGATTGTCAATTTCTTTGAACCCTACAAAGGACATATTTCCATCAATCATCAGGATATTAAAAACATTGATAAAAAAGTCTTGCGCCGTCATATTAATTACCTACCCCAACAAGCCTATATCTTTAATGGCTCTATTTTGGAAAACTTAACCTTGGGTGGTAATCATATGATTAGCCAAGAAGATATTCTAAGAGCTTGTGAATTAGCTGAAATCCGTCAAGACATTGAAAGAATGCCTATGGGCTATCAAACTCAGCTCTCTGATGGAGCCGGTCTATCAGGAGGACAAAAGCAACGAATCGCTCTCGCTCGTGCTCTTTTAACTAAAGCTCCTGTTCTAATACTAGATGAAGCTACTAGCGGTCTTGATGTCTTGACTGAGAAAAAAGTTATAGATAATCTTATGTCCCTAACTGATAAAACCATTCTCTTTGTAGCCCATCGTCTCAGTATAGCCGAACGAACCAACCGTGTCATTGTTCTTGACCAGGGGAAAATCATTGAAGTTGGTAGCCACCAAGAGTTAATGCAGGCGCAAGGTTTCTACCATCATCTGTTCAATAAATAAGGAGAATGTCATGAATCCTAATCTTTTTAGAAGCGTCGAGTTTTATCAGAGACGTTACCATAACTATGCGACAGTGTTAATTATACCTCTTTCATTACTACTTACTTTCATCTTGATTTTCTCCCTTGTTGCCACAAAAGAAATTACTGTCACTTCCCAAGGAGAAATCGCCCCTACAAGTGTCATTGCATCTATTCAGTCAACAAGTGATAATCCTATCCTTGCTAATCATTTAGTGGCAAATCAAGTAGTTGAAAAAGGGGACTTACTCATCAAATACTCTGAAACAATGGAAGAAAGTCAGAAAACTGCCTTAGAAACTCAATTACAAAGACTTGAGAAGCAAAAAGAAGGACTTGGAATTTTGAAACAAAGCTTAGAAAAAGCGACTGATCTTTTTTCTGGCGAGGATGAATTTGGCTACCATAATACCTTTAGGAATTTTACTAAACAATCCCATGATATTGAACTGGGTATCACAAAGACTAACACTGAGGTTTCAAATCAAGCCAATCTTGCCAATAGCAGTTCATCAGCTATTGAACAAGAAATTACAAAAGTTCAACAACAAATTGGAGAATATCAAGAGTTGAGAGATGCTATCATAAATAAAAGGGCTCGCTTACCAACTAGCAATCCACACCAGTCAATTTTGAATCGTTATCTTGTAGCCTCACAAGGACAAACACAAGGAACTGCAGAGGAGCCATTTTTATCTCAAATTAATCAAAGTATTGCAGGTCTTGAATCATCTATCGCAAGCCTCAAAATTCAGCAAGCTGGTATCGGAAGTGTAGCAACTTATGACAATAGTTTAGAAACTAAAATTGAAGTACTCCGCACTCAGTTTTTACAGACAGCTTCTCAGCAACAACTAACCGTGGAGAATCAATTAACAGAATTAAAAGTACAACTAGATCAAGCGACACAGCGCTTAGAAAACAATACTTTAACCGCTCCAAGTAAAGGTATCGTTCATCTGAACAGCGAATTTGAAGGTAAAAATAGAATTCCAACTGGTACAGAAATTGCTCAAATATTCCCTGTCATCACAGATACAAGAGAAGTACTAATCACTTACTACGTATCTTCTGACTATCTACCTCTACTAGATAAAGGACAAACTGTAAGATTAAAACTGGAGAAGATTGGAAATCACGGCATTACCATCATCGGTCAACTTCAAACAATTGATCAAACTCCTACCAGAACAGAGCAAGGTAATCTCTTTAAATTAACCGCTCTTGCAAAACTATCTAATGAGGATAGTAAACTCATCCAATACGGCTTACAAGGTCGCGTCACTAGTGTAACTGCAAAGAAAACATATTTTGATTATTTCAAAGATAAAATTTTAACCCATTCTGATTAATTTTCAGATAACACTCTATAACTATTTATTATCTTATCAAAAAGGAGAATTGTAACATGGATAAGAAACAAAACCTAACTTCATTTCAAGAACTAACAACTACCGAACTCAACCAAATTACAGGTGGAGGATTGTGGGAAGAACTATATGAAACTATAATAACACCATTAAAATTACGGACTACTTTCAAACCATAAAAATCTATAGAATTATAAAAACGCATAATATCAGATTTCAGAATGAACTGATACTATGCGTTTTAGCATGAAAAGATTATAGAAGATACAAGTCACCCATCCCAACCTATACTTCTATCTCTAAGACTTGTTTAAATCTAAAATTAGAACTTGTAGTTTTTAGAATGATATTTGGGTATTTCGTTAAAATACTATTAACATTAGACAAACCAACTCCTCTATTCTGCCCTTTAGATGACATTCCTCTCTCAAATATTTTTGTAACATCAATCTCTCTATCTAGAGTAGGATTTTGGATAATCAAAACTTGCTTATTATTTCTCATATCTTCAAAAAAACAAACACTTAGAGGTTCCTCGATAGCGGCGCTTGTAGCGGCCTCTATCGCGTTATCTAACAATATAGAAACAACTGTTAAAAAATCAATTCCCTCAATCTTTTTGATAGCAATTGGTTTTTCTATTTCCAAAGAAACTGGCACTAGTAAACTCTGAGCCTCGGATAATTTTGAGATTAATAAACTCTTCAAGGATAAATCCTCTATGTTTCTCAATCTCACTACATCAAATTTTGTATCTTTTAAATTTTTCCCCGAATCTTTCAGGACACTGTCATAAATTTGAGCAACTAAATCAATATCTTTGCGATCTATCCCTATCTTTAAACTTGTTAAAATATTTGCATAATCATGCCTAAAGCTTCTAACCTCTTGATAAAGCCCTTCTACTTGTTTACTATAGCTATTAAGATTTTGAAGTTGAATCTCTTTTTGAAGTACTAAATCTTTTTGCAATTCCTCACGTACATTTCTGTCCAGTATATTGACAAAATAGATAAATAAAAAGAAATAGATTGCAGTTATAGCTCCTTGATAATGATTTACAGATAAATTCAGACTATTTTTAATGTAACCAATAAAAGGAATAAGGAGAAAATACCCCAACATTGCAGCATTAGTAAGCCTCATTATTTGATCTAGATGTTTATCCAACACTTTACTTCTTAAATAGCTAAAATCATACTGAAAAACTTTTATTATAAGCAAAGATAGGAGACTTGCTAAAATTGAGAAAATTGTAGCATCGTAATAAACATATATTTCTGTTAAACTAGCAAAATTAGGAATAATAAAATCAACAAAAAAATCATAGATAATCGACCAAAATGTGATAGGAAACAGAGCATAAAAAAGTGTCGATATCAGACTATATTTCTTTTTATCCAACAACAATGTGTAGATAATAAAAAAGATGGGATAATCTAGTACTGTAATAACAACAGAGATATAGAACACCTTAATCAAGATGAAAAGTAAAAACTCTAATAAAAAATAGAAAAGCAATAACTCTAAAGATCTCTTTATAGTCAATTGATAGCCATAAATTTTTGCATGAAGAAATAAAAGTATGTAAAAATTCAAAGATACTAACACAAAAGACATTTACTACTCCTTACTATCATGTAAATCTTTAACTATATTCAGCAATGCCCTCATTTTTAACCTAGATACTAGGCAACTTGACCCGTTCTTCAAATAGACTAGTTTTTCTTCCTTATCTATTGAGGAGATATTATAAGGATTCACAATAAAAGAACGATGACACTGAACCAATCTTGGTTCTTGCCTCAATATATCAGAAATTTTACCGTAAAACTCTATTCTTTCTCTCATAGTATAAAGAACTAGCTTATGAGGAATCATTGACGTTTCTATATAAAGCAAATCCGAAAACGGAACCTGAACGAGTGCTTTAGAATTTGTAAACACAAAAGAATCTTCAGCCATTAGTTGATGTTTATTCTTGTGAACATAAGCGATTGCCTTTTCCACACGTTCCCTAAAAGCACTTTCAGGTAATTCCTTATCAATAAAATCTAAAGCTGATACTTGATATTGAAAACTAACAGGCATAAATTCTGAATGAGTTGTTACAAAGACAATGACTGCATTTGGATCCCTATCTCTGATTTCCAAAGCAATATCTAACCCTTTTCTAACATCGTTTTTAATTTCAATATCTAAAAAGAAAAGTTGATGACCTCCACGTTCAATCATATCTTCTAACAATTGATTCGGTTTACCATAAACACCACAGTGCTTTATTTCCCAATTATTCTTCTCTAAAATATCATGCACCAGATTTTCCATCCTAGTTTGCTGTACAAAATCATCCTCTAATATAAAGATATTCATTTCTCGTCTCCTTTTGTATTTAACCATCTTTCTTTTACAGTTTTAAAATACCTTCTAGAGCAGATAATATCTGATACTCTTTCATCCATAAATAAAATGGTCTTCGTTTCATACTTCAATCCTATTACTTTGGATAAGTTCACAAGAAACTTTCTATGACACCTAAACAATTTACCCAGACTCATTTCCTCAACTTTAGCTAGGCTCATATACTTCTCAAATACTCCATCAGCTGTAATAAAAATAACAGCATGTGCCTTCGTAGGATGTGTTGTCACATAGTAAACCTTAGAATGAGGCACTTTAACAACTGCTCTACCTTGGCTTAAAATATATTCTTGCATATTTTTCCTCCTTACTCTCCTATATCATATCAAAACTAGTATCCTATGATTGAAAAAATCTTAAAAGGTATCTGAGTTATCATAAATGGTTATTTTTCAACATTTCATGCTAAAATTTATACAATCTAAGATTTCGATATCTTCTATCGGATGTTTTTGATATGATATAGCAAGAGGAGAAATATGGATACAATTCAAATTCTACATTTTTCATTATTAGGATACATCATCACAAATGATATCAATTCTTATATTAAAGAAAACATATCAACAAAAACTAGAATTATAGCCTCTAGGCGTATCATCTATTTCTATAACACTACTACCTATTTTATCATAAAATCAATGTTTTTATCTTCAGATACAATGTATTCTTATATCGAAGATATACGACTCCATTCTGAATTTGCCCACATTATCATCATAGGGAGTGATATTGATTATGATAAACTTTTCCGTAGTCATTACAGAATATTCGGTGTCGTTGATACAACTAGAAATTATTCTTTACAATCTATACGACAAGAAATTCACTCATATTTAGATGGCATTTATAACAAATTGAAATAAGATATGAACAAATCGATTAGGAAAGTCAAATTAATGCCTAGAAATGTTTTAGCAATCGCGGCATACTATTCTAGATTCAATATACTATATCTTTAAAAAACCACTTTTACGTAATCAATCAGATTAGCCATAGCAACCTAAATCAGTCCATTAACTACACAAATACTGTTCTTTGAAAATTAAAAATCACTGCCTTCCCCAGATAAGCCTGAGGAAAACAGTGATTTAATTTTTAGGAATTAGGAATGAATACACGAAATCAATTGATCTTATGATTTTTTGTTTTTCAAGAATTCATCGTATTGTTTTTGCATTTCATTCAATACTTTATCGTAGGCACCTTCAGATTTCAATTTTTCCATCAATTCTGGAATAGCTTTGTCTGGGTCTACAGTACCAGTGTTGATAGCTGTATCGAATTGTTGCATTGTGTTAGAGATAGCTGAGATTTCAGATTTCACATTGTCAGTGTTAAAGATGAATCCAAGCGCTGGAGATTCTTTAGCTTCAGCCAATTGTTTTTTAGAATCTTCGATTTGTTGGTCTGTGACGTTTTCATTGATGTAAAGAATCCAGTTGTTACCAGTGTTCCATCCACCCATGTGAGTATTTCCTTTGTAGCCATCAAGGACTTTAACACGGTTTTCTTTACCTTCAATTTTTTCCCAGTTCTTGCCTTCTGGACCGTAAACAAGACCGTTCAAGAGTTCTGGGTTAGTGTTCAAGAGGTTCAACACTTCCATTGATTTTTCTTTGTTCTTAGAGTTGTTTGAGATGACAAAGTTAGCAACTTGTGTTGTTTGGTTTTTCTTGATGAAGTTAGTAATTGGTTTGATTTGGATATCTTTGTTCGCAACACGTGAAAGCAAGCTGTTACCGTAGTCAGCTGGTCCTACTGTTTCTTCACGAACGAACCAAGTATCTTGTTGAAGGTCAAATGAAGTATCGCTTGTTGCTACGTCTTTTGGAATGTATCCAGCTTCATAGAATTTGTGAAGAGTCTTCAAGTGTTCTTTGAAACGAGGTACTTCGTAACGGTTTACGATCTTAGTAGTGTCCCCTTCAAGGTCGATAACAAATGGAAGTCCATTTGGAACTGGGTAGTCAAAGTTATCAGATGGAATGAAGTTCTTAGTAACCGCAAATGGCACTACATCTGGAGCTTTTTCTTTGATTTGTTTCAAGACTGGTTCAAGTGTTTCGTATGAAGTGACACCTGAAATATCGATACCATATTTAGCAAGAAGAGTTCCGTTGAAGGCGAAGTTTTGAGATGATGCAACGTTGGCTGCAACTGGAACTGCGTAAATTTTACCGTTAATGCTGTTACCTTTGATGTAAGCTGGGTCAAGTGCTTTGTAAAGGTCTTTACCTTCTTTTTTGTACAATTCTGTCAAGTCAGCATAAGCACCTTTTTGAGCATTTACAACATAGTTAGATGCAAATGCGATATCGTAGTTTTCACCAGATGATGTGATAACTGACATTTTCTTATCATAGTCACCCCATCCAAGATATTGGATATCCAATTTAGCACCAACTTTTTCACCGATGATTTTGTTAGCATTTTCTAACAATTCATCCAAGTTATCTGGTTTGTCACCGATTTGGTACATTTTGATAACAGTCTTATCACCTGAAGCTGAGTCAGCAGCTTTTTTGTTACCTGAAAGGTTTCCACAAGCAGCGAGACCAGCAGCCAAAGCGACTACACTAGCAGATGCAAAAGCATATTTTTTCCAGTTTTTCATGACAAAAACTCCTTTTTTTATTTTTAAACTTATAAACAATGTAATGACCTTATACTCAATGAAAATCAAAGAGCAAACTAGGAAACTAGCCGCAGGTTGCTCAAAACACTGTTTTGAGGTTGCAGATAGAACTGACGAAGTCAGCTCAAAACACTGTT
>NZ_NCVK01000029.1 GCF_002096845.1 Streptococcus mitis | reverse complement strand
CCAGCCTACACCGATCCAGTAGGTACAAGCAGTACAGATGGCGAGGGCAACGTAATTACGCCACCAACTGTCGAGGTACCAGCCTATACCGATCCAGTAGGCACAAGCAGTACAGATGGCGAGGGCAACGTAATTACCCCACCAACTGTCGAGGTACCAGCCTATACCGATCCAGTAGGCACAAGCAGTACAGATGGCGAGGGCAATGTCATTACGCCACCAACTGTCGAAGTGCCAGCCTACACAGATCCAGTAGGCACAAGCAGTACAGATGGCGAGGGCAATGTCATTACGCCACCAAGTGTTACAATCCCAGAATTTAAAGGTGGAGTAAATGGAGAACTTCCAGATCCTGTAGAATTACCTAAAGTTAAACTTATCATCACTAAATGGATTGACGAGTCTGGTAATGAGCTTAAACCAGCTAACGCTAAAGCACCAAAAGTTTTAGGCGAATCTAATGAAGCTTATGAACATGGATCAATTCCGGGATATGAATTTGTACGAACTGTGATTGATGAAAATGAACCAGTAATTACTCACATTTTCAGAAAAGTAAGTGGAAGTACAAATCCAAATACAATTCCAGTTGCACCAGTGACACCTGATACGCCAGTTAAACCTGACACTAATGGAGGTTCTGGTCAAGATACACCAGCACCAGCTACTCCAACTCCAACTCCAAATGCAGTTACTCCAAATGCAGATCATGTAGATACTAAGGCTACTGTTGATAATGGAGCTAAGTCAAATGATTCTCAAAATGTATTGCCAAATACAGGAACAGAATCAAATGCGACTCTTGCATCTCTAGGACTTCTT
>NZ_NCVK01000060.1 GCF_002096845.1 Streptococcus mitis | reverse complement strand
GAAAAGTGAGCTATGCAGTTTTATACTCTTCGAAAATCAAATTCAAACCACGTCAGCGTCGCCTTACCGTACTCAAGTACAGCCTGCGGCTAGCTTCATAGTTTGCTCTTTGATTTTCATTGAGTATTAATAAAACAAAAAAAGAAATCTATCTCATACATGAGTACAAAAGTTCCCCTTATAGTTTCTAGTGAAAAACAAATATTCACTAGAAACTATAAGGGGAGTCTTCATATATCTAAAAGAAATTCTAAACCTGTTTCAGCTTGATATAGTGTTTGAATAAAATGTGAACAAATTTATTAGAGAATTCAAATCAATTTCATGCTTTAAAAGTCGTTTCGTACTATTTTAGATTCAATTAATTATACATCATAGATAATACGCTTCAAAAATCTCTTCAAATCACGTCAGGTTCACATTTCCGTATAAGAGAGAAATTTATTGTTGCAATACTTTTCTTGGTTTGGTACCTTCAGCTGGACCAATGACACCTGCCATCTCAAGCTCTTCCATGAGACGGGTCGCACGGTTAAACCCAACAGACAAACGGCGCTGAATCATCGATGCGCTGGCTTTCTGGGTCTCAATGACTAGAGCCTTGGCTTCTTCAAAAAGCGGATCTCCACCAGAATCACCATCTGAAAATTCTCCTTCATTTTCAGAAACCTCACCTGGATCAAAACTCTCATCGTAGTCTGCATCTGCCTGAGCCTTGATGTAGTTTACGATGCGCTCAACATCATCATCCGAGATAAAGGAGCCTTGAAGACGTACTGGATGATTTTCATCGATTGGTTTAAAGAGCATGTCACCTCGACCAAGCAATTTTTCTGCTCCATTTTCATCCAAGATAGTACGGGAGTCTGTCCCTGATGATACCGCAAAAGCCACTCGAGATGGGACATTGGCCTTGATCAGACCAGAGATGACATCAACGGATGGACGCTGGGTTGCAAGAATCATGTGGATACCAGCAGCCCGCGCCTTCTGCCCAAGACGAATGATGGCATCTTCCACTTCCTTGCTGGCCACCATCATAAGATCAGCCAACTCATCCACAATCACGACAATGAGCGGTAGCGGAATCTGCTTGTACTCAGACTGGGCATTGAACTCTTCTACCTTGGCATTAAAACCTGCAATATTCCGAACTCCCACCTTGGCAAAGAGTTCATAACGATTTTCCATCTCATCCACAACCTTTTGCAGGGCCTTGCTGGCCTTGCGTGGATTGGTCACTACTGGAATCAAGAGGTGGGGAATATCATTGTAAACAGACAACTCAACCATCTTGGGATCGACCATCATAAATTTAACTTGGTCAGGTCTCGCCTTCATGAGGATGCTGGCGATAATGCCGTTAACAGCTACTGACTTCCCTGAGCCTGTTGAACCTGCGACTAGCAAGTGGGGCATTTTAGAAAGGTCAAAAGCTCTTGCGGTTCCATTAACAGCCTTTCCTAAAGGAATTTCCAAGAGATTTTCTGCTTTCGTTTGAGATTGTTCCCATAGTTCTCGGAAAGAAACTGTCGCAATCTCAGAGTTAGGTACTTCAATTCCCACTAAAGATTTCCCTGGGATAGGTGCTTCGATTCGGACATCCTTGGCCGCCAAGGCTAGAGCGAGGTCATCTGCGAGATTGGAAATGCGATTGACCCGTACACCCACTGCAGGCTTGACTTCATACTTGGTCACTGATGGCCCAATTTCAGCCCGTTCAACCGTCACCTTTATCCCAAAGCTAGCAAAGGTTTCTTCCAAAATTTTGATATTTTCTCTGACAATTTTCTTCTCTTTAGACTGGTCTTTGGGTTTATCTGGGGCAAAGAGTTGCAAACTTGGAAGTTTGTATTCAAGGGCTTCCTTTGCTGAAAAATCGACCTGAACATCTTCGTCATCAGAGCCATCTTCTTGTTCAGGGAATTCAAGTTCAGCTTGAGGTAGGATGATTTCTGGTTCTACCCACTCTTCTTCTGGAACAGGAGGAACGTCAAGCACAACATCATCAGTCAGAATTTCACCTGTTTCCATATCAACAGGAGGCAAATCGAGTAAGGCTTTTTCAGCCTCTTCTTGTTCTAATCTAGCCTCTTGCTCAGCCTTTTGGCGAGCTTTTTCTTCTTGTTTGACAAAGCGTTCCTCTTTTCGACGCTCATGCCCTTCTCGCCATTTGGCAAATCCTCTACTGAAGAATTCAGCAATATCGTAAACAGACCAAGGACTGATTAGGAGAGCGCCTGCTAAAATCAAGATAGAACCAATAAAGTAAGTGCCGATATTTGAGAAGAGAAAGGCTGTTGGCACATAGAGACCAACACCAATCAAGCCCCCTCCAGCAAAACTGGTCGTTCGAAAACCGGTCAAATCCGTCACAACCTGAGCCATAGTCCCTTTTAATACCGACTTATCCAAATCATATTTCCAAACCAAGTAGGCCTCAAAAATCAGGAGCAAGCCTGCAAAAATGGTGAAAAATCCAGATAAGAGCCCTTCCTGTTTTCGTATCCACTTGAAAAAGAAGAGATAGAGCAGGATACCAAATATTGCCAGATAAGCTAGGCTACCCACCAGCAAGCGAATTAAATTGTAAAGTGTTATACCTGCAGCCCCTAATTTGAAAGCTGCGAAAATCAATAAAATCGCGATTCCTAGCGAAATCAACATTCGTTGAATCGCTTCTTTTCTTTCGAGTTCTGCTTTAGACGGTCTCCGTCTTGTTTTACTTGTATTCTTGTTTGCCATTCTTCTATTATACCACATTTGACAGACTTTTCGGAAAGAGAAAAAGACTGCACCAAACGGTACAATCTTTTCATTTTTCTATTTTTTATGCTTGTGGTTTGCGTAGGTAACCATAGACCACACCACTTACGATTGCTCCTACCAAGACAGAGACAAGGTAAAGGAGAGCATTTGAAGTAAGGGCAATTACGAAGATTCCTCCGTGTGGAGCCATGAGTTTGATTCCAGTAAGACCAACGAGTCCGCCTGCTACTGCTGAACCAAGGATGAAGCTTGGAATCGCACGAGCTGGGTCAGCGGCACCAAATGGAATCGCTCCCTCAGTGATAAATGACAAGCCCATGATGATGTTTGTCAAACCAGAGTTGCGTTCTTCTTTAGTAAATTTATCTTTGAAAAGAAGAGTTGCGACAAAGATTGCAAGTGGTGGCACCATTCCTCCAGCCATAACTGCTGCCATAGCCACAGAACCACCTGAAGAAACAGTCGCTGCAAGCGTACCTGTACCAAAGACATAAGCCGCTTTGTTAACTGGTCCACCCATATCGACAGCCATCATTCCTCCAAGAACGATACCAAGAAGGACAGCTGAACCTCCTCCAAGACCGCCTAGGAAGTCATTCATAGCAGTGTTGATTGCTGCCATTGGGATATTCACAGCTAGCATGACAAATCCAGTCAAGATTGTTCCAAGAAGTGGCAGGAGAAGAATGGATTTAGCACCTTCAAGTGAACGAGGAACTTTAACGTATTTCTTGATAGCAAGAACCAAAGCACCTGCGATAAATCCACCAACAAGGGCACCTAGGAAACCAGATGAGACACCTGCAAGAGTTGAAGTTGCTTCACCACCTGCGGCATAAGGAATTTTACCAAAGGCAAAACCTTCTTTGGCAATAGCACCAGCCACGAAACCTGCTACCAAACCTGGTTTTTCAGCGATAGAGTAGGCAACATAACCTGCAAAGACTGGAAGCATCAAACCAAAGGCAGCTCCACCAATTTTCATGAACATAGAAGCTAGCTCATGGTAGGAACCAAGATTACCAAGATTTTCATTTGGAACACCCAAAGCACCGTCAATCAAGAAGGCAAGGGCAATCATGATACCACCACCGATAACGAATGGCAACATTTGAGAGACACCACTCATCAAGTGTTTGTAGAAGGCACCACCAAGACTTTGTTTTTCGTTAGAGGTTGTTGCGGCTTTGGCTCCATTAGCAGCACGGTAGACTTCAGCATCTCCATAAAGAGCCAAGTTGATCAACTCTTCTGTCTTGCGGATACCGTCAGCAACTGGACGATTGATCAATGGTTTGCCATCGAAACGATCCATTTCAACGGCCTTGTCTGCCGCAATGATAACAGCTTTAGCCTTGCGGATATCTTCTGCAGTTAGTTGATTTCCAACACCGCTAGCACCGTTGGTTTCGACCTTAATTCCAACACCCATTTCAGTAGCTACTTTTTGAAGAGCTTCTTGGGCCATGTAAGTGTGGGCAATACCTGTTGTACAAGCTGTAACAGCAACGATAAAGTCACCAGAGTCATTGGTAGGTACTTGAACAGGTTCCTCAGTTTTTTCTGAAGCTTGGTTAAAAAGTTCGATAACTTGGTCAGCTGATGTTGCTTGACGAAGTTTATCAGCAAAACCGTCTTTCATCAAGTATTGAGACAATTCTGCCAAGGCTGCCAAGTGGGTATCATTGGCACCTTCTGGAGCTGCAATCATGAAGAAGAGGTCAGTTGCTTGTCCATCCAAGCTCTCATAGTCAACACCCTTATTTGACTTGGCAAAGAGAACTGTCGCTTCTTTTACAGCAGCATTTTTGCTATGAGGCATTGCGATTCCATCACCCAAACCTGTAGAAGTCAAAGCTTCACGCGCTAAAATTCCTTCTTTAAAGGTTTCAAAATCTGTCACATAACCGTGGTCTGTCAAGCTTTTAATCATCTCTTCAATGACAGCTGTTTTTTCAGTTGCCTGCAAATCCAGCAACATGACATCTTTTCTCAATAGGTCTTGAATTTTCATCGTTTTTCTACCTCAACTTTTTCATATGTTTCTTTTATAAATTCTGCCGTTGCCAAGTCATCTGAGAAGGTAGTTGCCGTTCCGCAAGCTACTCCCCATTTGAAGGCTTCTACTGCGTCTTTTGATTTAACAAATTCACCTGTGAATCCAGCTACCATAGAATCACCAGCACCAACTGAATTTTTGACTGTTCCCTTGATAGGTTTTGCGAAGTAAGCTCCCTCAGATGTGACAAGAAGGGCACCGTCACCAGCCATAGAGATAATGACGTTTTGAGCTCCTTTAGCCAGTAACTGACGAGCGTATTTCTCAATTTTCTCTAAACTTTCGAGTTTAACCCCAAAAATCGCTCCAAGTTCATGATTGTTTGGTTTGACCAAAAGTGGCTGGTAGTCCAAACTATCAATCAAGGTCTGTCCTTCAAAGTCACAAACCACTTGCGCACCCGTCTGACGTGTCAAGGCAATCAAATCCTTGTAGATAACATTGCCTAGGTTTTTAGCACTCGAACCCGCAAACACAACCGTATCTTCTGCTGTCAGACTAGATAAAATAGCTTTCAATTCTTCTAGCTGAGCTGGTTCCACATTTGGACCCGTTCCGTTGATTTCTGTTTCTTGGTCTGCTTTGATTTTAACATTGATACGAGTATCTTCTGCCACTTGGACAAAACGTGTCTCGATTTCTTCCTTTGCCAGAGTATCTGTGATAAATTCACCAGTAAAACCTCCGATAAATCCCGTCGCTGTATTTGGTATATCCAAGCGTTTCAAGACACGACTGACATTGATTCCTTTCCCACCAGCAAACTTATCATCACTGTCCATACGATTGACACTACCGACTTGGACTTGGTCCAAACGAACAATATAGTCAATGGATGGATTGAGTGTGACTGTATAAATCATACTTCTATTACCTCCGTTTTCTCCTTAATAACCTGCAAGAGCTCATTCCCTTGACTTGTGATAACAATAGCTCGTTTGAGTGGTGCTACCTTAGCAAAGCAAGTTTGTCCAATTTTTGACGAATCGACCAAGACATAGGTCTGTTTAGCATTCTCCAAAATAGCTCGCTTCACAGCTCCCTCCTCCATATCAGGAGTCGTATAATAACTATCGTCCACACCATTCATCCCGATAAAGGCACGGTCAAAGTGCAATTGGTTAATCTGGTTAAGAGCAACGCCCCCGATGCTAGCATCTGTTGCCATCTTGACACTTCCTCCAACCATGACAGTTGGAATCTGCTTTTCAACCAACTGTGCGGCATGGTGAATCGAATTTGTCACAACAGTAATATTCTTATTGATCAATTCATGGATCAAAAAAGCAGTTGTTGTTCCAGCATCGATAAAGATGACATCTTGTTCCTTGATGAGAGAGGCTGCTTTCTGAGCCAGCAACTTCTTCTCTTGAAGGTTTTTGACAGATTTTTCTTGAATGGTTTCTTCTTCCTGCAAGGAATGGGGCAATTCTGCTCCACCATGTACGCGACGAAGCTTGTTTTCTGCTTCCAACTCATCCAAGTCTCTTCGAACCGTTGATTCTGAGGTCTCTAGCAAACTAACTAATTTCTCTAGAGAAACTACATGATGTTGATTTAACTCCTCTAAAATCAGTTGCTTCCGCTCTGTTTTTAACACTGAATCACCTCCTGTTATCGTTTACACTATTCATTCTATCACACTTCCTTTCAAAGTCAAGTATTTTTTATCATTTTCTTTCAAAATCTATCATTTTTCTTATTTCTAGAATTTTTATTGCAAGATAAGAGCCTTTATGGTAGACTATTTGAGTAAGTATTGGAAGATTACTCAAGAGGCTTAAGAGGCCGTGTTGGAAACGCGGTAGGCGTGTAACAGCGTGCGTGGGTTCGAATCCCATGTCTTCCGTTTATTTTAAAAAAGATACCCAAGAAATCTTGGGTATCTTTTTTCTTATATGCTTGTTTTATAACTCGGGTGAATTTCTTAGAAAATATCAAATAACAATTTCACATTGAGAATTGTTAAGATAATGGAAACGATATAGCCAAGGATGGTATTCCATTTGGCATTGGTAAATTCTCCCATCAGTGATTTCTTAGAAGTTAGATAAATCAGTGGGAAGATTGAAAATGGAAGAGCAATCGAAAGAAAGACTTGTGAATAAACCAATAACTGATCCAATGTTTTTTCCTGATGACCAAACAGAACCGCTACAATCATGACAGGCAACAAGGCAAAGAGACGAGTTGCCAAACGAATGAACCATTGAGGTAATCTCATATGCAAGAAACCTTCCATAACGATTTGTCCAGTCAAGGTACCCGTAATTGTCGAATTTTGACCACTGGCTAATAAAGCCAAGGCAAACAAGGTTGATAAGGTCGAGCTAGCTATAGCTCCTGCAATAGTAGAATCCTGCAAGGCATTATACATTTGAGAGAAGGCAGAAATCTCAGATGCATGGCCGAAAAAGAGAGCCGCCCCGAGAATTAATAGAAGGGAGTTAACCACAAAGGCCAAGGATAATTGGAGATTTGAATCCCAGGTCATAAAGCGCACCGCTTTTCGAACATCATCCTTGTCCTTGTGATTGATTTTCCGAGTTTGAGACAAGGAAGAATGCAAATAGAGGTTATGAGGCATAACCGTCGCACCTACAATCCCCAGAGCTAAAGTTAATTGACTTTCATGACCTGGCAAAGGACTCTCAAATAAGGTCGAATTGGGTAAATAACCCTCAGCGATTCCTTGGAAACTTGGATTTGATAAAGCTACCAGATAAGTAAAGATTGCTAAAATCGTTAAAATCAGTGTTGTCACAATAGCTTCTATCTTCTTAAAGCCAAATTTCATCAAAAGCAATAAGAGAAAGACATCTAGAACCGTCAAAAGGATGGCTATCATAATCGGAATCTTAAAAAGAAGATTGAGAGCAATCGCTGAACCTAGAACTTCTGCCAGGTCTGTCGCCATCAAGGCCAACTCCAAAATCACCCATAAGCTATAACGAAGCCATTTGGGTGAATGATGACCCGTTGCTTGAGCCAAGTCCATTTGAGTTACAATTCCAAGCTTTCCTGCCATCTGCTGAAGCTGCATAGCAATGAGTGATGAAATCAAGATGACAAATAAGAGACTGTACTTATAGGATGCACCTCCAACCACACTGGTTATCCAGTTTCCTGGATCCATATAACCAACTGCGACAAGAGCACCCGGACCTAAAAAGGCCTTTAAATTTTGCCAGAAATGATTGTTATTTGGAGTATCGATAGATTGATTAATCTCAGAGAGTGACACTTTTTTATGAGAAGACATAGATACTTACCTCTTTCTAAACCTACTTTTTCATTATTTTCTATTAGAGAAAAATAAGATTGACTTTAAACTATTAAAACAATGAAAACTATATGAAAAACATTTAGTTTTTTCATTATTTTTCTTAAGGCACCTTAATATTTTTCTTAAGGCACCTTAATTATAACACAAAAATGAAAACTATATGAAAAACATTTAGTTTTTTCATTATTTTTCTTAAGGCACCTTAATTATAACAGAAAATATGATAAAAACTTAAGAAAATTCAGGACTTGCTTTAATATTTAGGATACAACAAAATGTTGTATTCTTTTTTTGCAAAAGAATACCAAAGAATAAAATAAAAAACGTTGTAAAACACCTGATATTATGCGTTTTTTTGATTTTAAAGACTTTTTGCTTGATCCTTTTCACCCTGTTTAACCGCCATTGATTTTAACTCATTACCTACATCTCAAAAAAAATTTAAAATTGTCTTAATCTCCTTTATTGTGTCGCTTTTGGAGTTTTTTTGGTATAAACTTCTACGCTCATCCTATGGAGCAAGACAGACTCATAGCTTCACACATAATAGAACGAGTATCTCCATCTGTAGAGATACTCGTTTTTTGCTATTTTCGAAGTGATCTTTTTGACCAGTCCTATACATCATTTTTATACTCAACGAAAATCAAAGAGCAAACTAGGAAGCTAACCGCAGGTTACTCAAAGTACAGCTTTGAGGTTGCAGATAAAACTGACGAAGTCAGCTCAAAGTACAGCTTTGAGGTTGCAGATAAAACTGACGAAGTCAGCTCAAAACACTGTTTTGAGGTTGTGGATAGAACTGACGAAGTCAGTAACCATATCTACGGCAAGGTGAAGCTGATGTGGTTTGAAGAGATTGTCGAAGAGTATTAAGGAGTATAGAATAGTATTTTAACTCCATCCTCTAAAGTGCTCCCAATAAAAGATACTTGAACACTATATTCAGCATATAAGCTTTATGCCCTAAGTCAAAACAATCATTCTTTTCTAATTTATCGTAAATAAATCTAAAATCACAGAATACTGTCAGATGACTTAAACAATGATTCTTTGGAAAAAGCGAATCGAAACTTGATTTATCAATTTTTATTCCACTATCTTTTTGTCACACATATTTATAAAGTACTGGTGCAAGCGCACATCATCAGTCAATTCTGGATGAAAAGAGGTCACCATCATATTTTTTTCTTGGGCAGCAACAATTTGATCGTCAACTCTTGCTAGAATTTCTACATCTTCGCCAACACTGCTGATAATTGGACCACGGATAAAGGTCATTGGAATCTGACCGACTCCCTTACATTCTGCTTCCGTGTAGAAACTTCCTAATTGGCGCCCATAGGCATTGCGCTCGACCACCATATCCATAGTTCCTAGATGACTCTCTTCCTGAGAAGTAATTTCCTTAGCCAGCAAAATTAAACCCGCACAGGTCCCAAATACTGGTAAGCCAGATAAAATGGCTTCTCGGATGGGAATAAGCATCTCCTGGTCTCGTAAGAGCTTGCCCATGGTTGTAGACTCTCCTCCAGGTAAAATCAAACCCGACAAGTCACTCTGTTCTTGCTGAAAATCATCTAGATTTCTGATTTCAACACTCTCGACTCCTAATTGATCTAGTACTTTTGCATGTTCTGCAAAAGCACCTTGCAAGGCCAATATTCCGATTTTCATCTATTTTCCTCGCTCAGCCATGAGAATTTGAATCTCATTTTCATTGATACCAACCATGGCTTCTCCTAAATCTTCAGAGATTTTAGCTAAGACTTGAGGATTACGGAAGTTAGTCACAGCCTTAACAATGGCACTGGCTCGTTTAACAGGATCTCCTGACTTAAAAATACCTGAACCTACAAAGACGCCTTCTGCACCTAATTGCATCATAAGCGCAGCATCTGCTGGCGTTGCAACACCTCCAGCCGCGAAGTTTACAACAGGCAATTTTCCATGTTCATGGACGTATTGAACCAATTCTACAGGGACTTGCAAATCCTTGGCAGCAACATAAAGTTCGTCCTCACGTAAGTTTTGAATACGGCGAATTTCCTGATTCATCATGCGCATATGACGAACAGCTTGGACAATATCCCCTGTACCTGGTTCTCCTTTAGTACGAATCATAGAAGCACCTTCAGCGATACGACGCAAGGCTTCTCCCAAATCCTTAGCACCACAAACAAAAGGAACTTGGAATTCTTTCTTGTCCACATGGAAACGGTCGTCAGCTGGAGATAAAACCTCACTCTCATCGATATAGTCAATTTCGATAGCCTCTAAAATCTGAGCCTCAACAAAATGCCCGATTCTGACCTTGGCCATTACTGGAATACTAACCGCTTCTTGAATTTCCTTAATCATCTTTGGATCACTCATACGGGAAACACCACCAGCTGCACGAATATCAGCTGGAATCCGCTCCAAGGCCATCACAGCTGCCGCACCAGCAGCTTCTGCAATACGGGCCTGTTCAGGATTTTGAACGTCCATGATAACCCCACCTTTGAGCATCTGTGCCAAGTTTTTATTTAGTTCATAACGATTTTCAGTCATTTCTTTTTCCTCATCATTTGTATTGGTAGCTACCATTTCATTTTAAGTTAGATTAGAATGAATCACAAGATAAAAAAAACATAATTGTATGGGTACAGAATGATGAAAAAACTATCTGACCTTAGCTTAAGGCCAGATAGCTCATTCATTTTTATTTTTCAGCTGTAAGTGCAGCCATTGTGATGTAGTTGTATGGTTTATTAAAGTGTGGCAAGAAGAATAGGTCTGTCAATGCCAATTTATCAATTGTTACATGCTCTTGGATAGCAAGTGAGAACATGTGGATTCCCATGCTGATTGCAGAATCGCGTGAGACCATTTGCGCACCAAGAATTTCACGGCTATCTTTGTCAAAGACAATCTTGATGGCAACTTCATGGTTGTCATGCTTCATAAATTCTGGTTTTTGAAGATCGTTAAAGCCTGTTTCAGTTGCGTTGTAACCAGCAACTTTAGCTTTTTCAAGAGTCAAACCAGTTGAAACCATGTGAAGACCGTAGATTGAAATACCATTTGAACCTTGAACACCGATTCCTTCCAATTCATGTCCACAAGCGTTGTAGGCACCAACGATACCAGTACGAACTGCGTTTGAAGCAAGGGCGATGTAGCTTGTGTCTTTACGAGCGTTGTCATAAACAGTCGCACAGTCACCAACGGCAAATACACCAGGAAGTGAAGTTTCTTGTTTCTTGTCTACAAGGAAGGCACCGTTACGGAAGAGTTCAATCTTACCATCAGCAAGGGCTGTATTTGGACGGAAACCAACTGCAAGGATAACCATATCCACATCGAAAGTTTCTTTATCAGTAATCAAGCGTTCAACTTTACCGTCACCTTCGATTGCTTTAACAGTTTGACCAAGCGCCAAGCGGATGTTGTGGTCTTCCAAGTTCTTCGCCATCATTTGTGTGAAGTCTTTGTCATAGTAACCGTTCAAGACAGTATCAACAATATCGACAAGGACAACTTCTTTTCCAAGACGTTCAAAGGCTTCAGCAAGTTCAACACCGATGTAACCACCACCAACAACGGCGATACGGTCAAGGTGCTGGCTCTTGTCAGCAAGTTTATTGATAACTTCTTCAGCATTTTGGTACAATTTCACGAATTGTACGTTTTCAAGAGTTGCTTTAAATTCGCGGTTGCCTTTAACAATTTCAACACCTTCGATTGGTGGCAAGATTGGTGTAGAACCTGTAGCAAAAATCAATTTCTCGTATGATTCTTTGTGCTCTTTTCCTTCAACTTCTGCTGTAACTACTTTATTATCATAGTCGATTGAAAGAACTGGTGAGTTCATGTACACCTTAGCACCTTTAGCTTCCAATTTTTCTTTATCAGAATAGAACAAGCCTTCAGCACCGTCAATTTGTTCACCAATCCAAAGGGCCATTCCACATCCTAGGAAAGAGATGTTAGAGTTTTGGTCGAATACAACGATTTCGTTCTCATTCCCAAAATTATCCAACATAGTATTAATACATGCTGTACCAGCGTGGTTAGCACCAACTACAACGATTTTACTCATAGAAAAATTCCTACCTTCAATTTTAAATTTACTCTTCTAGTATAACATTTACTGTTAGCGTTTACAAGAGTTTAACTAATTTTCCCGATTTTTTTGTAAAAAATTGTAAACAATCTGTATCTTAACACGGATTCTTGCAATTTTTCTTCATTCCGTGAGCATATTTCTTGACAAGTTTACAAATTTTATTTGTGAAAACGCTGACTTTATGGTATGCTAGTATCATGGAAAGAAAATGTAAGGGGTTCATTTTTCATAAATTTACTATATTTCAACCTTCTTTTCATAAGAGAAAGGAGTTGGTAGCTTGCCTCTTAGTTCACATTCCGAACGGCTAATGGGGACTACTATCACTATTTCATTAGTAGATGAGCGAGCCGATATCTTGCTCCAAAAGTCCTTTGATTTACTCAGAGAGCTCGAATACCGCTTCAATGCCAATAGTCAGGAAGCTGAGTTGATGGAAATCAATTATCAAGCAGGAATAGCTCCTGTCAAGGTTCATCCAGACCTGTTTGAACTAATTTCACTTGGTTTAGAGCATAGCCTAGCGCCCTCTAGCCATCTCAACATCAGTATTGGTCCCTTAATTCAAACCTGGCGTATCGGTTTTTCAGATGCCAAGGTCGCCCAACCTCAAGAAATTGAATCGGTGCTCCCTTTAATCAATCCTCATTCTATCGAGTTAGATTCTTCTACTTCCACTGTGTTTTTAAAACAGAAAGGAATGAAGATCGATCTAGGTTGTTTAGCCAAAGGATACAGTGCGGATAAGGTTGCCCAATTTCTTAGGAAAGAGGGTGTGACGTCTGCCTTGATTAATCTGGGAGGGAATATCCTGACCATTGGAAAAAATCAGGCAAGAGGGAATCAACCTTGGCAAATCGGGATTCAAGACCCAGCAAATCCAAGGGGAAATCACTTAATGACTATCCCTGTTGTCAATCAATCTGTCGTGACTTCAGGCATTTATGAACGTCACCTGACAGTCGATGGAAAAGATTACCATCACATTTTTGACAGTCAGACAGGATATCCTGTTGAAACAGAACTCGCTAGTCTCACAATCATCTCTGATAAGTCAGTTGATGGTGAAATCTGGACAACTCGACTCTTTGGAGAAAGACCTGCTTCTATCCTCTGGCAAGTCGAAAGTTTGGAGGGAATCGAAGCGATTCTGATTGATAAGGAAGGTCACCTAAGCTGTTCTTCAGGAATCCCTACTCTATAGAGACAACTGTTTCAATGGAGTTTTAAAATCGTATTATGTAAAAAGAGAAAGGAAATCTCATGTTAAAACTTATTGCTATTGTTGGAACAAATTCAAAACGTTCTACAAACCGTCAATTGCTTCAATACATGCAAAAACACTTTGCTGATAAAGCTGAAATTGAACTTGTTGAAATCAAGGATATCCCTGTCTTTAACAAGCCAGCTGACAAGCAAGTACCTGCTGAAATTTTGGAAATTGCTGCTAAAATAGAAGAGGCAGATGGCGTTATTATCGGTACTCCTGAATACGACCACTCTATCCCAGCTGTTTTGATGAGCGCTCTTGCTTGGTTGTCTTATGGTATTTACCCACTCTTGAACAAACCAATTATGATTACAGGTGCTTCTTACGGTACACTTGGTTCATCACGCGCCCAATTACAACTTCGCCAAATCTTAAACGCACCAGAAATCAAAGCAAGTGTCCTTCCTGATGAATTCTTGCTTTCACATTCTCTTCAAGCCTTTAATCCAAGTGGAGATCTAGTAGATCTTGATGTTATCAAAAAACTGGATGCTACTTTTGATGACTTCCGTATCTTTGTAAAAATCACAGAAAAATTGCGCAACGCACAAGCCTTACTTCGCAAAGATGCTGAAGAATTTGACTGGGAAAATTTGTAAGATAGGAGACCAAAAAGAATGAAATTTGTTGGACTTGTAGGATCAAACTACGATCAATCATATAACCGTAAACTCTTGGAATTCATCCGTCGTCACTTCAAACTCAAATTTGAATTAGAAGTCCTCGAAATTGATGAAGTTCCAATGTTTAACCAAGACGAAAAATGGGATGAAAGTTTCCAATTGCGTCTCTTGTATAACAGAATTACGCGTGCTGATGGTGTCATTATTGCTACTCCTGAGCACAACCACACAATCTCAGCTTCTCTAAAATCTGTTCTTGAATGGCTTTCATACGAAGTTCATCCATTTGAAAACAAACCAGTCATGATTGTGGGAGCTTCTTACTACGACCAAGGTACTTCTCGTGCCCAAGTTCACCTTCGTAAGATTCTTGACGCTCCAGGTGTCAATGCCTACACACTTCCAGGAAATGAATTCCTTCTTGGTAAAGCCAAAGAAGCTTTCGACGATGAGGGCAATATCACAAATGAAGGAACTATTAATTTCCTTGAAACATGCTTGGACAACTTTGTAAAATATGTGGGAGTCGTTTCAAAATTGAAAAAACCAAAACCAATTGCACCAGAAGATTTATATTGTACAAATTCAATTGCAACTACCATTCAAGGTGTTGATCCAGATGATCCTGAATGGGTAGAAAAAGCAGCTGAACTTGTTGGAGCTGTTTCTGGAGATACTTACGTTAAATTAGACCATGGTATCTTGACAGTTAACCAAATTGACATGTTCTTGAAAGCAATGCCATTTGAGTTGACATTTGCAGATGATAATAACCAATTCTTGTACTTTAATAACGCACACCAAGATCCAAATACAATGTTTGGTAAACGTGTACGTGCTCAATCAGGAAACCGTTTAGGAACTGTACACGGTTCATTACCAGATTCTAGAATGAAAAATGTTGAATGGGTTGTCGGCGTATTGCGTAACGGAGACCAAGAATATGTCCGTACAATTGTGCCAGGAACACCAGAAGGCGTTATTAATACCCATAATTACCAAGCAATGTACTATCCAGATGGTTCATATGCTGGAATCAATGAAATCATCTTTAATTTCCAACCATGGCTTGACTGGTACCTCAATACAACTGGTCAACGTCTAGTTGGTGGAAATACTGCAGCTCCTGCTGGAGGACATGGCGGAGCAGATGCTACATCTGGAGCTTCTGATTCAGGTGATGCTGGAGGTCACGGTGGTGGCGCAGACGCTACATCTGGCGCAAGTAATTAATAATTTTAGGAACCGTTATGGTTCCTTTTTTGGCTCTTTGTCAACTGTACTTGGTTGGTATGTCAATCCTTCTCTATGGAGTTATCGCCAGCAACGGTTTGAAAGTCTTGATCAAAGAACGTGTTGATTTCGGTCAAATGCGTAACCTAATCATCGCAAGTGCTATGTTGGTCCTTGGACTTGGAGGAGCTATCCTTAAACTCGGTCCAGGTACCCTTTCAGGTACTGCCCTATCAGCCATGATAGGAATCATCTTGAACTTAATCTTGCCATACGAAAATAAAGATTAAGAATCTAAATACACCTAAGAGTCTGGGATAAAAAGATTTTGATTTTAGGAATTCTTTATTATAAATTTTTAAAATCGATAGGTTAGACAAAAAAGCGAACAAGACAGAATTCTGAGTGTCAGATAACTTGCTTTGTTCGCTTTTTATATTTAAGGTTAGACTTTTGTCCCAGACTCTTTTTCGTATATCATAATATAGTGGACTGAATCTGGAACAGGACGACACTACCTCTAAAACATTCTTATAAATTGATTTAAATTCCAAATTTTTGTCGCTACATTCCTATTTCATTTTACTATAAAAGTGTCTTAACAAAATTATTAAAATCAAAAAACGCATAATATCAGGTATTCACATAAACCTTGATACTATGCATTTTGTTATAATATTTGCTTTATTTGGCTCAATCTCTTGTCTTACTTACGTTTCTTCTTCGCTTTTTTCATTTTGTTAGCCATGCGTTTCATGGATTGTTTCATAGCAAATTCACCGATTTTACCTTTGAGTCCGCCACCAAACATTTGGCTCATATCTGGCATTCCTGATCCTCCGAGAGCTGACAGGTCAGGCATACCGCCTTGTCCCATCATTCCTTCAAGGGCAGACATATCCATTCCTCCCATATTTGGCATATTTTTAGGAAGGTTGTTTGGATTGATTCCCATCTGCTTCATCATCTTGTTCATATCACCAGACATGACTCCCTGCATAAGCTGTTTAGCTTGGTTAAAGTCTTTGATGAATTTATTAACTTCGACAAATGTATTTCCAGAGCCTGCAGCGATACGACGGCGACGGCTTGGATTTAACAAATCTGGGTTTTCACGTTCTTCAGGTGTCATGGAAGATACAATGGCACGTTTACGAGCAATCTGGCGTTCATCCACCTTCATGTTTTGAAGGGCTGGATTGTTAGCCATACCTGGAATCATCTTGAGCAAGTCTTCCATTGGACCCATGTTTTGCACCTGATCCAACTGATCAATGAAATCATTGAAATCAAAGGTGTTTTCACGCATCTTCTCAGCCATTTCAAGGGCTTTTTGCTCATCGTATTCCTGAGAAGCTTTCTCAATCAAAGTGAGCATATCCCCCATACCAAGGATACGGCTAGACATGCGATCTGGGTGGAAGGTTTCAATGTCCGTAATCTTTTCACCTGTACCAGTGAACTTAATTGGTTTTCCGGTAATGTGACGAACAGATAGGGCCGCACCACCACGAGTATCACCATCAATCTTGGTAAGGATCACCCCAGTCACTTCCAACTGAGCATTAAACTCACGCGCAACATTGGCCGCTTCTTGACCAATCATAGCATCAACGACAAGGAGGATTTCATTTGGTTGAGCCAAGGCTTTCACGTCACGAAGCTCATTCATGAGGAGCTCATCAATCTGCAAACGACCTGCCGTATCAATCAAGACATAATCGTTGTGATTGGCTTGGGCTTGTTCCAAACCTTGACGAACAATCTCAACAGCTGGAACCTCTGTTCCAAGAGCGAAAACCGGCACATCAATCTGTTGACCCAGTGTCTTCAGCTGGTCAATAGCCGCAGGACGGTAAATATCCGCCGCAATCATCAAAGGACGGGCATTTTCTTCCTTCTTGAGCTTGTTGGCCAATTTACCTGCAAAGGTTGTTTTACCAGCCCCCTGCAAACCGACCATCATGATGATGGTTGGAATCTTAGGTGACTTGATAATTTCTGCCGTATCAGAACCTAAAACAGCTGTCAGTTCCTCATCAACGATTTTAATAATTTGTTGCGCAGAATTAAGGGTATCAATGACCTCATGCCCGACTGCACGCTCACGAACTTTCTTGATAAAGTCCTTTACAACAGGCAAGGCAACGTCGGCTTCAAGCAAGGCCAAGCGAATTTCTTTGGTTGCCTCTTGAACATCAGCCTCAGAGATTTTTCCTTTTTTACGTAGATTTTTAAAGACGTTCTGCAAACGTTCTGTTAAACTTTCAAATGCCATTTTTCTTCCTCTTATTCTCTATTATCAATGCTTGTTAAAATTTCTATCTGCTCCTGCAGAAAGTCATCCTTTGGATAGCGCTCCAAAATCTGATCAAAAATCTGACTGCGGACAATGTAGTCCGAGTACATGTGCAATTTCATCTCATAATCTTCCAGAATCTTTTCTGTCCGCTTGATATTATCATAGACAGCCTGACGACTGACACCAAATTCCTCGGCAATCTCAGCAAGACTATAATCATCAGCGTAGTAGAGCTCTATATAATTCATTTGCTTATCTGTCAAAAGCGCCGCATAAAATTCAAAGAGCGCATTCATACGATTGGTTTTTTCGATTTCCATAACTTTTATTATACCAAAAATTAGCCTAATCTACCACACTAGGAAGCCAATCCGAGAAGATAGCCAGGTAAATTTGAAAAAGACATGAGCCTAGCCCCAAGTAATTTCCAATTGATAGCTAGTAAAGGGATGGCCCTCTTGATTTTGTAGTTGATAATCTAGCTCAATCTTTTGCCCATCAACTTGATAATGGATCGTTTGTATGATAAACTCCTGCATGCCCATTGGTGTAGGAATATAGGCCAAACTATCACTATCCTTTAGGAAGCGCATAATGGTCTTGGGATTGGAAAATCGGCTCATCACCAGTTCTTGACCATGAAATTTAATAACCACTTTTTCCTTTTCCTCATTATAGAAAAGCAGGTAGCTATAATCTCCTTTTTCATGCACTTCCACGTCATAAAGCTGGTCAATCACTTCCAACTGCTCATCAAACTGAATCGTATTTCGCATCCGAATCTTCACATCAAGTCCTCTTTCTTGTCTCTTGTCCTACTATTTTACCAAAAACTCTAGCTTTTTGCTATAATGGTCATATGAACGAAAAAGTATTCCGTGACCCAGTTCACAACTACATCCATGTCAATAATCAAATCATCTATGACTTGATTAATACAAAAGAATTTCAGCGTTTGCGTCGAATCAAGCAACTAGGAACTTCCAGTTATACCTTCCACGGTGGGGAGCACAGTCGCTTCTCCCACTGTCTAGGAGTCTATGAGATTGCTCGTCGCATCACAGAGATTTTTGAAGAAAAATATCCCGAGGAATGGAATCCTTCTGAGTCTCTCTTGACCATGACCGCTGCACTCCTTCATGACCTTGGTCATGGTGCCTACTCTCATACTTTTGAAAATCTCTTTGATACAGACCATGAAGGCATTACTCAGGAGATTATCCAAAGTCATGAGACGGAGATTCACCAAGTCCTGCTACAAGTGGCGCCAGATTTTCCAGAAAAGGTAGCCAGTGTCATTGACCATACCTATCCAAACAAGCAGGTTGTGCAACTCATTTCTAGTCAGATTGATGCGGACCGCATGGACTATCTCTTGCGAGACTCCTATTTTACAGGAGCATCCTATGGAGAATTTGACCTGACTCGAATCCTCCGAGTCATTCGTCCTGTCGAAAATGGTATCGCCTTTCAGCGCAATGGCATGCACGCCATCGAAGACTATGTCCTTAGTCGTTACCAGATGTATATGCAGGTTTATTTCCACCCCGCAACACGCGCCATGGAAGTTCTCCTACAGAATCTTCTCAAACGCGCCAAGGAACTCTATCCTAAGGACAAGGACTTCTTTGCCCGAACTTCCCCACATCTCCTGACTTTCTTTGAAAAAAATGTGACCTTGTCTGATTATCTGGCTCTGGATGATGGTGTGATGAATACCTACTTCCAGCTCTGGATGACCAGTCCTGACAAGATTCTCGCAGACTTGTCGCAACGTTTTGTCAACCGTAAGGTCTTTAAATCCATTACCTTTTCACAAGAAGACCAAGACCAACTCGCTAGCATGAGAAAATTGGTTGAGGACATCGGCTTTGATCCAGACTACTACACTGCCATTCATAAGAACTTCGATCTCCCTTATGATATCTATCGTCCCGAATCTGAAAATCCACGGACACAGATTGAGATTTTACAAAAAAATGGAGAACTGGCCGAACTCTCTAGCCTGTCTCCTATCGTCCAATCCCTTGCTGGCAGTCGCCATGGAGATAATCGTTTCTATTTCCCAAAAGAAATGTTAGACCAAAACAGTATCTTTGCAAGTATTACCCAGCAATTTTTACACTTGATTGAGAACGATCATTTTACCCCAAATAAAAACTAGAAGAGGAAATTTATGAGTATTAAACTAATTGCCGTTGATATTGACGGAACCCTAGTCAACAGCCAAAAGGAAATCACACCTGAAGTCTTTTCTGCCATCCAAGACGCCAAAGAAGCTGGTGTCAAAGTCGTGATTGCAACTGGACGCCCTATCGCAGGTGTTGCCAAACTTCTAGACGACTTGCAGTTGAGAGACGAGGGTGACTATGTCGTAACCTTCAACGGTGCCCTTGTCCAAGAAACTGCTACAGGACATGAGATTATCAGCGAATCCTTGACTTATGAGGATTATCTGGATATGGAATTTCTCAGTCGTAAGCTCGGTGTCCACATGCACGCTATTACCAAGGACGGCATCTACACAGCCAATCGCAATATCGGAAAATACACTGTGCACGAATCAACCCTCGTCAGCATGCCCATCTTCTACCGTACACCTGAAGAAATGGCTGGCAAGGAAATCGTCAAATGTATGTTCATCGATGAACCAGAAATTCTCGATGCTGCCATTGAAAAGATACCAGCCGAATTTTATGAGAGCTACTCCATCAACAAATCTGCTCCTTTCTACCTTGAACTCCTTAAAAAAAATGTAGACAAGGGTTCAGCTATTACTCACTTAGCTGAAAAACTCGGATTGACCAAAGACCAAACCATGGCTATCGGTGACGAAGAAAATGACCGTGCCATGCTGGAAGTCGTTGGCAACCCTGTAGTCATGGAAAATGGAAATCCAGAAATCAAAAAAATCGCCAAATACATCACTAAATCTAATGATGAATCTGGCGTTGCCCATGCCATCCGTACATGGGTACTGTAAAATAATTTGAATATAGAAAAAGCACTCCAAAAGTTAGAGATAATGTACTGACCCCAAAAGTTAGACAGAAAAAATCTTACTTTTGGGGTGCAGTTTAAAATTCAGTATTTTTGGTTTCTAGTTTTATCCCCTAAATAATTATTAAATCTGAAAAAGGTAGTACATTATGTAAAACCTTTTTCATTTTTTTATTTTACTACGAATTAATATTATTTTTTCTAATGATAATTGATCCACTAATCTTCCTTTATAAATGTTGCAGTTCTTTTCTTAGTTAGCTTTTTTTCATAACTCTTTATAAGAATAACCAATAAACTACTTAGTAATCCCAAAATAACTAAACTTAATCTCGGGTTTAAAAGCCAATTAAAATAAGCGGCCAATATCCCTCCAAAAGGTGCAAAAATGGTAGCTATTACAAAAGAACTAGAAAGTATCTTTCCAATATTATACACAGTACTTTCTTGTTGCTGTATTGTTGTAATCGAAACAGAAGCTATTGTAATTAATCCACTCAAAATTGAATAACAAATTCCAAAAAATATCCAATTTTCTACTATTCCACTCACCATAATGACAAGTGGGATGGTTGCCATTGATATATTCATCAAGATAAAGGCATCCTTCTTATTCAAAAAAGTAGAAAGAAGGGTTACTGCTATCAAACTTCCAAATCCAGCAATTGAGTAAACAATCCCAACAAGACTATTTGATAATTTTAATTGATCCTGTAAATAAAAAATAATCGTTGCATTGAAACCTAGCATAGCGATATTCACAACAATAGTAAAGAGTAAAGAAATCCTCAATTTAATATTTGTAAAGTTCTCTTTAAAACCTACAAAAATTTCTTTTATATCATCATTACCATTCTCCTTGTGTTCTTGATCTGGAATATATGAAATTAGTATTGAAAAAAATAATAACAAGAAAGAAGCGCTATTAATAAAAAAAATGCTATTAATATTAAACTTTAACATCAATAACCCCGCCAGAGCAGGAGAAACTAATTTTGAAATAGTTCTTACACCTTGAAACTGCGAATTATATTTTTGCAATTCTTCCTTCTCAAATAAGGCAGGAGTAATGACTGAAAATCCTGTTTGAAAAAGTGTCGAAAATAAAGGAATCAAAAATGCAATAACATAGTAAAAGAATATAGAAACTGAATATTTAGATAATATCGGTATTACACTACATAATAATACCGGTATTAATGTAGACCATAATAGTATTTTTTTCTTATTGAAATTATCTAATAAGTAACCCATAACAAATCCCAAGAAGAATTGAGGTAGCAATTCAATAATCACCATTCCTCCCATTGCAAAAGACGAATGAAATTCCTGGTAAATTAAGATTGGAAAAGCAATTTTCTGAAATCTATCTCCAATATTTGATATAAATTCACCAAAAGTTATTGTATAAAACGTTTTCTTGTTAATATCCAAAATGTCCCTTCTTTCTAGTTAAATCACGATGAATATCACTTTTTATTAAATCGGTAAGACTTATTCCAAACCTCTTTGCAAGAGTTGGTACCTCACTATTTTCACTTAAACCATACATAGTTTCTAACTCAATGAAATATACATCCTTACCAGATACTCTAAAATCAAGATAAAGACATCCTTCTTATTCAAAAAGTAGAAAGAAAGGTTACTGCTATCAAACTTCCAAATCCAGTAATTGAGTAAACAATCCCAACAAGACTATTTGATAATTTTAATTACGTCCATTTTTTTCTCTCATTAATTGGACATAGCCCTTTGTTTCTATTTTTGAATTTAAAAACGAGAACTCTCCGCACATTTTATCATAAAAATTACTATAATCTTCTTTTGAAAAATCTCCTAAAATCTCTATCTCAAGATAAAACCCAAGACCATCAATCTTATCTAGATTAATCGTTTTATTTTCTAATTCATTATGATAAGTCTTTCTATGTTTACTTATTGTGAAAATATTTGAAAATCCATCTTGCAAGATATTTCTTACAAATTCTAATTTTTCAGATTCCAATTCTATTTCACTTTCACTCCACATTCCTTGTTTTATCGTATCTTTTCTTGTGAAAATACTTGCTCTATTATCATCTTCTTGGCGAATTCTGTAGATAAAGCTACCTACCTCATCATTTTCAAATTCTCTTCCTTTTGTTTTAAAATATTTATCAACTTGCTTATTTTCATTCTTAAATTTATAAGATTTTTCTAAATATGAAATAGCATTATTATAATCTCTCTCATCGTTGAGTTCAAATCTAACTTCTAATTCATTCATTAATTTTACCTCTCAATTCTTTAAAGGCTGAAGTCTCTTTACATTCACTCAGTCTATAGTAAGTTTCTGGTGATGTTTTATAGACACAAAGCCTGATATTTTCTTGCACTCATTTTAGCACTTCAATATAATACTGTCAAGATTTTTGATGATATTTTTTTATTTATTTTTATTAAATACATATTTGTATTATTTTGGATTTAAAAAACGATGCTTAATTGAACATCGTCTTTACTATTCTGTTATATCTGCAATGTAATGCTCGATTTTAAGAGCCATTGACATATTTCCCTCAAGCTTATATAGAAAATAAGCCGTTTCAAAGTACTCTTTTACTGCAACTTTAGAAGAAAAATTCTTACTGACATTTCCCATCAATAAATACAAATCAGCCAAAAGATACGTTGTTCTATACGTCTTACATTGCTTTATCGTATCTGTGATTTTAGTAATAGCCTCTTCAGTATTATTCTGCAACCATAGATAGCGACAAACATTATAATTAAATTTAATAGAAAGGTTTAATTCTTCGATTGTGTTTAACTTGAGTTGATTTACTTGATACTCTAACTTTTCTCTAATTTCATTAAAACTCTCTAAATCTTCAATATCATAATAAAAATTGAATAGAGTATTTGCAACTTGAAGGTAGGTCAAGTCAGTTACACTTAACTGAGACAGTACCTTCTCCAATCTTGCCACAGCCTCCTCTTTTTGCCCATAGAAATAAAAATCTATAAGAGATTTTGTCCACTCCATATAAAATTTATTTACTAGAGACAAGCGATGCACCTTTACACTCTCTAATTCATATATATATTTCAAAGACTCATAATTTCGATTTGTGATAAATGTCTGGGCTAACTTTTTAAACTCTGATAACTCATCAATCTCTTCTACAATCTGCTCATTAAAAAAATAATCTATACTAACTTTTAACTTCTTAGACAGAGCATATAAAAAGTCTGCTCCTGGAGTAAATTCTCCATTCTCTAATCGACTAATCTGTCCCTGTTTACATATCCCCTCAGCCAATTCTCGCTGAGACATTTTTAATTCTTTTCGTCTATTTTTTAATCTTGTTGCTAAAAGTGTGCCCACGTTTGCATTTTCCTTTTCAATTTGATATCAATTTCAATTGTAACATGATTAAATTTTAAATACAAATTAATAAACCAAAAGATACAAATTATATATAAACAATGACCAGATAGGTTACCTTTGAAAACCTATCCCTTCTTCTTTTGAAATTTCCTTACTCAAACGATTGATAAACTTATTAACTTGAAATGGATTAGATATTAGACTATCATATTCAGATTTTGTTATTGATATATTTAACAGACCAGAAATAATCTTTTACAACATATCAAATTCAGGGGAACAATAACGATTTTCCCCATTTTTTAGGCTATCTATTTCATAACAATCAATTCATTTTGTCACATACCTTAGCCCAAAAAATCCACACCAAATCTTTTTGAAAGCTGTTTAAAGCTTTGTACTTGCTTTCTAAGTTCATAGATCTTAACCTTAACCTCATTTGTCTAATTCCATAATAAAAATAAGGACATTCTAACAAAGGAAGTCCTTATTTTTCAACTAATAGATGTCAAAGTTACTATGCAGATCCACTTTATTCTGTAATCATTGATCAAAATATAATTTTTTGTAAAATTTTGATTATGAATTAGTCAAAGAAAAAACACTAACCTATTTCAAAAAACTAAATTGTGATGATTGCCTATAAATAAACACTTTGAATATTCTTTATTTTTCTTAATTTACTAAAAATGCCCCCTGCCGGAATCGAACCAGCAACTACTCCTTAGGAGGGAGTTGTTATATCCATTGAACTAAGGGAGCTAGATAAAAACTCTGCTGATTGAGCAGAGTTTTTTAGTCGAATTAACGACGGATTTCTTTGATACGAGCTGCCTTACCTTGAAGTGCACGCAAGTAGTACAATTTCGCACGACGTACTTTACCGTAACGAACAACTTCGATTTTTTCAACACGTGGAGTGTGGATTGGGAAGATACGCTCAACACCTACACCGTTAGAGATTTTACGAACTGTGTAGTTTTCTGAGATGCCAGCACCTTTACGTGCGATAACAACACCTTCAAAAATCTGGATACGTTCACGGTTACCTTCGACAACTTTCGCGTGTACACGAACAGTGTCACCAGGACGGAATGATGGGATATCTGTACGAAGTTGACCTTCAGTCAAGCTTTGGATTAATGGATTCATTTTATTCTCCTATCTTTGTCAATCTTGAGGAATCTTCCTCAGCGGATAAACTGTATTTTTGTGCGTCCATTACACACAAGATACAGTTTACCAAATTTCCACAAAAAAGTAAAGAAATTTATAGCAGAATTCCTAAAAAAATCGCAACCAAACCACCTAGGTAGGTCAAAGTCAGGTAAGAATAAAAAACCTTCTTATCACTTAACAGTCTTTGAAGTTCGTCATTCAAGGTAGAGAAGGTTGTTAAACCTCCGCAAAAGCCAGTTGCTAGAATAGCATAGACTTCCTTAGACTCTACATGATTGTAGAATAAGCCAATCAAAAAACAACCTAAAAGATTGGCTATGAGCGTTCCGAGTGGCAATTTAGAAGCTTGATTATAGCGGGAAAAGAAATAGCGCACTAAAGCTCCGAAACCACAAGCGATTGCAAGATAGATGATTACCATTTCTTCCTCCCCAGACAATAGGCCAAGAGTAGGCCTCCACCGATGCTCAAAAGCAAATACAGTACCAAACTAAGATAACGACCTGTATCAAGTAGTTTTACAGCATCTAACATGAGACTAGAAAAGGTTGTCAAACCTCCACAAAAACCTGTACCCAGTGCTAAAACCAAGCCCTTACTGGTTCCCTTATAGACCAGATAGCCCTTGACAAGATAAATCAGGCAGAAAATTCCCAGATAGTTGACAAGAAGGGTGCCCCAAGGAAAGTCTGGACTGGCTGGTAACCAAGTAGAAACCAGGTAGCGGACAAGTCCGCCCACCATGGCAGCTAGAAAAATCCCTAGCGGATAAAATTGTTCTTTTTTCATTTGATGTTTTGATCCTGATAATCACGCGAACGTTTGAGTATGTCAGAAAAAGTCGCTACAATAGTCTCCTGATAGCGCTTGTCCTCTACACGACTTCTAACCTTTTCAAAAATAACTTCTTCTCTCTTGGTATCTAAAATCGGTTTACCTGAAGCTTTCTTATAGGCAACTACCCCCTCAACCAAATGCATTCGTTCTTCTAACAGTTTGACAATTTGGTCGTCGATTTGATCAATTTCTTGACGAATAATATCTAAATCCATGAAGTCTCCTCCTTTATTTGAATTATTGTATCAAAAAGCCACTAAATAGGCTAGTAAAATCCCAAGTCACGGTAAGAAAAATGCACTGATTGATTGCATCAGCGCACGTTTATACTTATCCTACTTTAGCAGCCAATTCTTCTGCAAATTGTTCCAAGCGTTCAATATCTTCTTCCTCGGCAGAAAGATCAACTTTGACACACTCTGAACCTTTTTCTGCTCCTGTTGACACAAAGACACGGTCAAAGTCATCAACAGCCTTACAGAATTCATCGTAGAAGGTATCTCCTGAGCCGACCACTCCGTAGATTTTGCCATTCAAGTTGAGATCAGCTAAATCTTCGTAGAAGTCCATCATCTCATCTGGCAATTCACCATCACCATAAGTATAGGTCGCAACGATAGCGATGTCTGCTTCCAAGAAGTCTGAAGCGTCAATAGTTGTACATTCATCAACATCGACATCCAATCCCAAGTCACGTAATTTGTCTGCTACAATATCTGCAATTTCTTCGGTATTACCGGTCATACTGGCAAATACAATTTTTGCTAATGCCATATCGTCCTCCTCAATTTATCTTTCTCCATTATATCACATCTTTTTCATTTTAAAAATAAAAATTCTTGTGCTACAATGAAATGAGAAAGAATTGAGGTTATTTATGGACATTTGCCATCAAATTTTAGAAAAAATCAAAGAATACGACACGATTATCATTCACCGTCATATGAAACCAGACCCTGATGCCTTGGGAAGTCAAGTGGGATTGAAAGCTCTTCTCAAACATCATTTCCCAGAAAAAACTATCAAAGCAGTTGGTTTTGATGAACCAACTCTTACTTGGATGGCTGAAATGGATTCTGTTGAAGATAGTGCCTACCAAGGAGCCCTTGTCATCGTCTGTGATACAGCTAATACTGCTCGTATCGATGATAAGCGCTATCGTCAAGGTGATTTTCTCATTAAGATTGACCACCATCCAAATGATGATGTATATGGTGACCTGTCTTGGGTCGACACTAGTTCAAGTAGCGCTAGCGAGATGATTACCCTATTTGCTGAAACAACCCAACTGGCCTTGTCAGATCGCACTGCTGAGTTGCTCTTTGCAGGAATTGTCGGTGATACAGGTCGCTTCCTCTACCCTTCTACCACTGCACGGACCCTCCGCCTTGCTGCTTATTTGAGAGAACATAACTTTGACTTTGCAGCTCTCACTCGCAAAATGGACACTATGAGCTACAAAATTGCAAAACTTCAAGGCTACATCTACGACCATCTGGAAGTGGATGAAAACGGTGCAGCGCGCGTTATCCTGAGTCAGAAAATCTTAAAACAATTCAATGTTACCGATGCTGAAACTGCAGCCATTGTCGGTGCACCTGGACGCATTGACAGTGTAAGTCTCTGGGGAATTTTTGTGGAGCAGGCTGATGGCCACTACCGCGTTCGCTTACGCAGTAAAATCCATCCTATCAATGAAATCGCCAAGGAACATGATGGTGGAGGTCACCCTCTAGCAAGTGGTGCTAATTCCTATAGCCTAGAAGAAAACGAAATCATCTACCAAAAGTTAAAAAACTTGCTTAAAAACTGATAAAATACTTGCCAAACTTTTCAGAATCTGATAGACTAGTATGGTAATAATCTATGGCTCGCAAAGAGACCATGGCAGAAAGGAAATATTGCAAAATGAAAAAAGATATCCATCCAGAATATCGCCCAGTTGTCTTCATGGACACAACTACTGGTTACCAATTCCTTAGCGGTTCAACAAAACGCTCTAACGAAACAGTTGAGTTCGAAGGCGAAACTTACCCATTGATCCGTGTGGAAATTTCATCAGACTCACACCCATTCTACACTGGACGTCAAAAGTTCACTCAAGCAGATGGACGCGTGGATCGTTTCAACAAAAAATACGGTCTCAAATAATGATAAAAAGAACAGTTTCGGCTGTTCTTTTTTCTTTCTTGAAATTAACTACTGTTTTCATGTTCCAAACTCAAAAAACTTTGCACTCTAGCTAGCCACACGATGGTTTCTAGAGAACAAAGTTTTTTCTTGCCTAAAAAGTATAAAAGATATATACTAGCTATATATAGTATAGATTGGAGATATACCATGACTACATCACTTACTAAGCAATACAATTTTAAAATCAATAAATCATCAATGGAACAAGCTAGAGCTATCATCAAGGAAAAAGGAATGACTATGACGGATGCTATTAGTCTTTTTATCGAGCAAATTGTTCTCGAACAGGATTTACCAATAAAAACTGCAGAAGATTTACACCGTGAGCGATTGATTCAGGAACTACAAGCCCAATCTGAACGCGCCTTAAGAGAATATGAATCCGGACAAGGAACTTCCCTAGATGATATGAGGCTACGATATGACTTATAAAGTGATTCTATCTACCGAAGTGAGTCAAGCAATTGACAGTATTCATGATTACATTACTACTGTTCTTTTATTACCCCAGTCGGCTAAAAATACTGTGGCCAAAATTCTAGACGGCTTAAAAAGTTTAGAAACCTTTCCTGAAGCTGGCTTTGATGCAGATGAAAAAATCGTCCTTAAAATCAATAGTAAGTACCCCACACGAGGAAAAATTATCGGGCAATATATCTTGCTTTACTTTATCGATCAAACCCAAAGAACTGTTTTTCTTTCCCACTTATTCCACACAAAAAGCGACTATGTTACCTTGCTACAAAGCAAAAATAATAAAAACTCAAAATCATCATTTTAATGTCAACTGCTCCCTTAATAGCCTTGTGATTATAAAGAATACAGTCTTCATTTTAACTAGAAAATAAAAAAACTTTGCACTCTAGCTAGCCACACGATGGTTTCTAGAGTACAAAGTTTTTTATTAGACAAATCTTATTCTTCCTTATCTTGATTTTCAGTTCCTTTAGTTGTATTGTCTTCCCAAAGGATACGCTCGATACGGTGGAAACCAGACCAACCTTCTTCTGTCTTGTTTTCGTCCATATAGTCTGCCAAACGGAAGTCAATTTTTACATCTGACTCACCAAAACTTTCAGCAATTGGTTCTGAACGCTCATAAGACATACGAATCAGTGGATAAACCTTCTTAGCTTCTTCTAACTTACCTTCTTTCAAAAGTTTGACAAATCCTTCCGTATCTGTCAAAAGTTTATCAATTTGCTCTTGCACAAAAGTCTCATAGTCAGCAGTGGCCTTATCAAGCATTTTCTGCTTGTCTTCAGACAAGGCTGTCACCTTAGATGAATCGGTTGTATCTGCTGATTTTTCAAACCTAACAGCACAAGCTGTCAATAGCAAGGCTGAAGATAAAAGGACAAAACCTAGTTTTTTCATTGTTTACTCCTATCGGTTCAGGAAACCTGAATTAATTTTACGTCTCATTATACCACGTTTTCACTCATTTTTTAATAAATTTTCAGAAAATTCAATGTTATGAATAGCATTACAAATGCAAAAAACTAAGCCTAGGAAAATCTCCAAAGCTTAGTTTGATCTAGTTTCTTAATTTCCAGCGTAATATTTTTGAATTCCTTTAATAATGCCTTCAACTAACTTATCTTGGTATTGATCACTACGGATTCGTTGGTTTTCTTCTGGATTATCCATATAACCCAACTCTAATAACACAGCAGGTTTCGCAGTCTCACGAAGAACAGCGAAGGTGGATTGCAAAAGCCCAGCATCTCTAGCTCCTGTCTCGGCCAAGAGAGATGAATGAAGGTCAGCTGCCAAACGATTACTTTCACTCATTCGATCTGGATTATTATGCCAGTACTGGTTAATCTTGCTCGGATAATCTACTTCTTCCTTATAAGAATAAGTCTGTATTCCCAGATTCAATGTTGTGTCATTCCCAGTAGCGTTAAAATGAATACTAATAAAGAAGTCTGCATTCGTCTTATTTACCATACGAGAACGCTCTGTCACAAAGTCAACATCCACATCACTATCACGAGATGTTAAAACTGTATAGCCCAGTTCCTCTAAACGTTTCCGTAATTTACGAGAGACCTGTAGATTCAAATCTTTTTCAGCTATTCCATAATAGTAAGCGCCCGAATCACGTCCACCATGCCCAGGATCTAGGAAGATAGTTTTACTATAGTGCCCCTTTTCAAATCCTTTTGGAAGTTCTTGAACCCATTTACCATTATCTTTGAAAAAATGGCTGCTTCCATTAATAGTATAAGTTCCAGTGACATAAACGCCATCTTCTTTAAGATAATACCAAGCTTGATAATCTTGATCATAAAGCCACTCTTTATGAGCCATGTAGCCACCAGATTTTAGATAGTAAGAGCCAACCCATTGCTGTTCAGCATAGTGCCCACCTGACTTGAGATAAAACCAGCTAGAGTAGTTAGGATCGTACACCCATTCTTTATCTGCCATAGCCCCACTGGACTTCAGATAATAATTTCCCTTCCAGGTATTAGCCATCATGACACCATTTTGATCAAATGCATACCATTTACCATTGATTTGACTCCATTGGTTAGACAGATATTTTCCTGAACCATTGGCGTAGTACCACTTGTTAGCCATCTGATACCAGCTATTTTCAAGTAAGTAACCATTCTTATCAAATAGGTAGCCCTCATAAAGAGTATCTGTAAATTTGACACCCGTTTGACTATAATAAGTCCACTTCCCGTCTTCTTTTACCCAACCAGTTTGTAGCTTAGACTCAGTAGGAAGAGTTGGCTTTATCTCCTGCTCACTCGAACTAGGGATCGGGCTCGTTGGCTGGATTTCTGTAGTTGCTTGAGAAGCATTTGCAGAGCTAGTAGTTGAACTATCAATAGAGTTATTCGTAGAATGACTAGCATCATTAGCTAAAACTGTTTGGCTAGTGAATCCAAGAAGAGCCAGAGCAAGAATCGTAAATTTCTTATATGATTTCATTTATAACCTTTCTAGGGGAATGGAATCCCTGTGTTATTGAGTTCTTTAACTTCCTTAATGAAGGAGTTTTTTAAGGATAAAATTTCATTTTCTGGAAATAAGACTTTCATGGTATCAAGATGTTGGATAATCTGATGTCCTAGTTTTATCCCCTCTATTTTATTTTGTCTAAGAAGATTATACACCTCATACATCTTGATAGTCATAAAAGGATATAGAGGTAAATAGTAACCAGTATGGACAAAAATCCTGCAATACTTTATACGATACAATTCAATTTTATCTATCAATTGTTGTGCCAAATCATAATAAGCATTTTCAGAATAGTATTTAACAATTGTTCGAAGTACATCCACCAACATATGGGTTTGATTTGTAGCTAAAGGAAGGCTACTTGAGAGAAGTTCAAAAACTTCTTTTTCTTTTTGTTGATACATTTCAAGAGGAAAATCAAATAAAGTGCCTAAGCGTTGAAATACATGAAAATCAAAAGGTAACCAGTAATCCATTGAAAACAGCTGTTCTTTTAGTTGTTCAAGGATTTCCCAATCCTCTTCAGTTAGCATTTTTTCAGTAGATATGAGAGTTAATAAATGAAGGAAATTTCTAACATAAGGATTTTCATCATCTTTGACTGTATCTTTGGCATCATCAGACTCCAAAGTTCGATCATTTCTATGTTCGACTAATTTGGTTGTCTCTTCATTTTGCATGGAAACCACAAGGATGATGTCTTCATTGGAAACAATATTCAGATTCTCAAAGATAAAGAAAGTATCTGTTTTAATCATAGCTTCGCCTTTTTCAAACTTACTTAGATTATTAGGGCTAATCGCTGTACCAGCTACTTGTTTTAAAGTAAATCCTCTTTCTTCTCTCATCTTTTTAAGCGCGGGGCCGAAATTTGTAGACATAACTTTCTCCCTTATTTTATTTTAACTTCACTTTTATATTATACACTAATCATAAGTAAATAGGAGAAAAACTACGAAAACGTTCTATTTCACCTTGATTTTAGGGTGTTGATATAGAAAAACGTATTTTTTCGTAGTTTTTTTAAATTTAATAAAGTTTCTTAGTATACTAGAGATAAATTATTATAAAGGAGATGGTGGAATTAACTTATCATAAAAACATTTATAATAAAAACAAGAGGAGACAAAATGAATAAGCAAACTAAAAAATTCACACTTGCAACAGTTCTAACACTTTCATTATTAGGAGTTGGAAGTCTTGCACCCCAATCAGTAGCCGCTAATGATAGACTGGCTTCCACTCAAGAAATCAATGGTCAATCTTATCATATCTTGAACTCTGAGGTAACTAGTACTTCTGCCGGTACTAGCTTAGTTGGAATTGAAGGAACCTTCTTGACGCCAGATAAACAGGCTATTTTAGACCGTATCAATGCCATTCGAAAAGAGGCGGCAGATGAAGGTCTAGTTACCAGCTATGTTCCCATCAAATGGTCAACTGCACTAGAGAAAACAGCATTTTCTCGTGCAGCAGAAGCTTCTGTAACTATGAATCATAAACGTTTATCTAATAAAGATATTTGGAGTGCATGGCCTTCAGGAAATTTCTCACTAGCCGAAAATTTAGCTTGGAACTATGATGGATTTATGACGGCTATTAATCAATGGTATGAAGAAAAAGCAGATTACGTCAAATCTCTTAGTGGAGCAAGTGTCTCTGCTCAAACTGGACATTATGAATCCTTAATCAATCCAGAATTGACCTATATGGGTTTGGCAGCCTTTGATAATCCTAAAAATAGTTGGATTACCGTTGCACAAAGTTTCGGAACAGCATCTGGTGGCTCTGAAGAATTAGCTGGTGGTTATGGAAAAGCCATTCAATACACAGAAGTAAACTCTTCTCAGACTCAAACATTTGCGACTAAAGCGAATCTTTTTGACAAAGACTTGAAGTCTATCGGAACTCATACCAGTAAGCAAACAAAACAAGGTAAGTCTAACGGGACTAATAAACCAGGTTTCTTTTTTCAAATGCAAGATATTGGTAGGGGTATGGGTTTTTGGCGACAATCTGGCTCTCGTTGGTGGTTTATGCAACTTGATGGGTCTTACCCTTACAATCAGTGGGCACAATTAGATAATATCTGGTATCACTTCGATAGTTCAGGATGGATGCAGACAGGTTGGTTGAAAGACGGTGGGAATTGGTACTACCTCGACGGCTCAGGCGCTATGAAGACTGGCTGGCTCAAAGATAACGGTAGCTGGTATTATCTTGATAGCTCAGGGGCTATGAAAACAGGCTGGATGAAGGTATCTGGTAAATGGTACTATGCCTATAGCTCTGGTGCACTCGCAATCAATACGACGACCCCTGATGGCTACCGTGTCAATTACAAGGGTGAGTGGGTCTAGGATAATATTATAAAAAATAGATAAAAAGAAAAGGAAACAAAAATTATGAAAAAAATCGTTTTAACTACTACAGCAGTTTTATCACTTGTAGCAACAGGAGCTACGATTTCAAGTGTCAATGCCGCAAGTGTTCCAATGGTCAAAGTATGGTCTCCAGCAGCCAATGCCTATGTTGAAGTCCCTGCTATTGGTTATCGTGATACAGATTTAGTCGCAACAGATGTGACGCTTGTAGAAAAAAGAAAAGCACAACTCGGAGCATTTTCTAAAGGTAATAGTGAATTTATAACGGTTGATTATGTAGACAAAGCTTATAGACAAGAATTTTCTAAGCAATTTGCAAGTTTTGAATCCAATGGTATCGCCACATTCAACGGTAAAACGATTGCCTTTAAAGCAACAGACTATGGTATCTATACCATGAAGTTTGAATTAGACGGAGTTCGTTACAAACTAACAGCCGATGTTAGAGAAAACGTAGGGAAAGGAGCACCTTTTTACACTTATGTAACTAAACTAGAAGTTTTATCAACTAATCAAGCAAATGCTATCTCGAATACGAGTACTGAAAAACAAATAGAAGCAACAATTACAAAGGTTGAAATTCATCATTTTGGAGTTAATTTTGAAGGTGTACTCTCAGAGCCACTACAACACGGAGGAGATAATGCAGCTAGAGGAAATGTTACTCTAATTGATAAGGCTAGCGGAAAGATTGTGTACCAACATAATAATGATGTCATCTTTAGTGGTCTAACTAATGACGTCAACGACCAATTTCTTTTACCTTTAATCTATAGCAATAAATTTAAAGGGGATGTTTTCGATATCAGACAGTTTCCTGCTGGAACATATATCTTGGAGATGTCAGGAGAGGCAGGTTCTCCACACGATCACTCAGTTGACAACAGAAAACGTGTCTTTAAAGTTAGAAAAGAGGTGACTATCGGAAATCCTTCGACAAATTCAAATACTAACACGACTACTCAATCTGATTCAAATTCTAATTTCTCAGGCAGTTGGGTGCAATCTGGTTCTCGCTGGTGGTATAAACACGAAGATGGCACTTATACTGCGAACGGCTGGGAAAAAATCAACGGTGTTTGGTATCGTTTTGATAACTCTGGTTGGATGCAAACAGGCTGGGTAAAAGACGGTGGCTGGTACTATCTTGACGGTTCAGGTGCTATGAAGACTGGTTGGCTAAAAGATAACGGTAACTGGTACTACCTTCAAGATTCAGGTGCTATGAAAACAGGCTGGATGAAGGTATCTGGCAAATGGTATTATGCCTATAGCTCTGGAGCCCTAGCAATCAATACGACTACACCTGATGGCTACCGTGTCAATGCTAACGGCGAGTGGGTTTAACATACAATAGGAATAAATTAAGGAGACAATTATATGAACAAAGTTATAAAAATTGAAGATGAAACAGTTTATGTTGGAAAAGGTGATAATGGTCAATTTACTGCAATTTCAAGAAAAAGTTTTGGTTTTGAACCACAAGTAGGTGATTATGTAGAATTTTATCAAAACGGTGACGAGTATATTGTTTCAAAAATAGATAACACATCTCCAGCTACCTCTAGTCAACATTCAAATGGAATGAGTGATAAATCTAAACTGGCCGCAGCCTTATTTGCCCTATTTTTAGGAGCGTTTGGTGCCTACGATTTTTACATCGGAAATTCTAAACAAGGATACAAGCGTATCGGCATAACTCTGCTGGCTATCATTCCTATATTGACACTATTTGTTGTTCTGGCAAATGCTATTTGGAATATTATAATTACTATTCAAGTTTTAACGTCTAAAACTGGTAGTAAATGGCACCAAGATGCCCAAGGCTTAGAATTACAAGATTAAATATATGAAAAAATTATTTCTATTCAGTATTAGTATTTTAGCTATCTCTATTTTAACGGCTTGCCAACATCAGAGTGAAAACACTTCCTCAGCAAGTTCTGAAGCAATTGCTTCAAGTACTAGTTCAACTTCTTCTACATCGGAAGAGAAGAAAACAGATTACACCCTATACAATACTGTCCTTAAAGAATATGCCAAAGTATTAGATGGTTCGTCAGCTTCACCTAAAGAGCTCAATTCAAAAGCAAACTTAAAAAATACTTATCCTAAAGAATACTCTGGACTACAATACAGCTTGTATGATTTAGACCAAAATGGTACAGACGAACTTTTGGTTGCCCTTAAAACGGATTCTAACTATTACGATTTATTAGATATTCGAACTCTAAAAAATGGTGAAGTTATTCGACTAACCAATGCAGAAAATAATCTGGATTTTATTGGTGAGCGCGTTCATTTTAATCCTTTAGAAAATAGCTATTTCCAATTATCTACCCGAGTATCTACTAATCAAATCCAACTTAAACTATACAAGTTGAATCAGGATGGAACACAGTTAGAGTTAATTAGTGAATCAGATACAGAAGAGGGACTGGGGACAAAACCACCTTCCCTTGATATAAGATCTTTCTCTTGGAAATCTGTCACAAGTCTCATAAATGAAGAATCTTCCCTTCCGTCAGAAAGGAAAGGAATGGATATTTCTGCAATTCAAAATGGAGATTTTTCTAGTGTTGCAGGAACTTGGAGAAATCCTACAGGTATTGAATTCACCTTTGACAAAAATGGTTTAGTAAGTGATCATTCCAAGATTTCAATTGAACACGCTAAAGAAATTGACCACTATCTTAAGGCAAATATACTTCCTAAAGATGGAGGTGCTGGTGGCTCTGCCCTTGCCTTTTTACCAGCAGGAATCCCTATAACCATGTCTGTCACCTCTTCTTCAGATAATGGCTATACTGACTCGTCTGATATCACACAAGACCGCTTATGGCTTGGACACCAACTTATCAATGGCAGTACGGAGGGATTTTTCTATAAAGTAGAATAGAGCTGGTAAACCCTTAAACTAGCTCATAAATTATCTAGTAACTATATAGGATAAATATTCTTATTCTCTTAGAATATCTATCCTATATTTTTATTTCCTCTACATTCCTTTCGCTACTAGATGAATTCACTCAGAAAAAGATTAGACTTTTAACCCCAAAATTGATAAAATAGGAAGGAAAATAAGATAAAAGGAAACTGTAATCACCATGATGAACATGCAAAACATGATGCGTCAAGCACAGAAACTTCAAAAACAAATGGAACAAAGCCAAGCTGAACTTGCTGCTATGCAATTTGTTGGCAAATCTGCTCAAGACCTTGTTCAAGCAACCTTGACTGGAGATAAGAAAGTTATCAGCATTGACTTCAATCCAGCTGTCGTTGACCCAGAAGACCTTGAAACTCTTTCTGATATGACCGTTCAAGCCATCAACTCCGCTCTTGAACAAATCGATGAAACGACCAAGAAAAAACTGGGTGCTTTCGCAGGGAAATTGCCATTCTAATAAAAATCACAAAAACGCATAATATAAGGTGCCAGATGTACTGACCTTGATATTATGCGTTTTATTGTGTCAAGACTTACTTGATTTCTCCTCGAATCAAGTTTTGTCTCACTTTTATTATATTTTTTCAACTAAGTCTTTTATCATTCGATGTAGTTCTTCTATCTTTTCAGATTGTTTCTCTATTAATATTCTCTGACTAGATAATTCATCTTGGAGTTTATCAAATTGTATCTGTTCATCTGGATTCTCCTTTACAAAAAAGTTCGTTAAGGTACTTGTTAACATTCCTATTGTACTAATCCCTACCAACATTAATAAAACAGCTATCCATTTCCCAAAAAGGGAAACTGGAACAATATCACCATAACCAACAGTGGTTACTGTCACAAGAGCCCACCAAAGACTATCTGAGAATGATTTTTCTTCAACTACAGATAAAATTGAACTTCCTACTAGCACGATAAAGATATTAACATACAAGATATAAATCAGGCCATTTGTCCGTAAGAATCTACTAATTTTTCTTTCTAATTTACCTGTAAGTCCAATTATTCTAAGTAAACGAGTCAGTTTCAGTAATTTTGTCAGCCTTGCTAAGCGAAAGATACGCCCTAATCGAAATATTGTAAAAATAGCATTTAAAGGGAGAATAGCCAATAAATCAAAAATATTTTCAAGAATAAAGCGCCATTTTCTTTTAGTAGTAAAAAAGCGCCAACTATAATCAATTACAAAAACACCCCAGATTACTAAATCAATAATACTATAAGGCGGATTGTCCAAATCAATCATCTCAGCAAATCCAAGCAAGACTAGAACAACAGATATCAACGCAAGTATGATAATCATTGTGTCATAGTAATCCTCAAATAACCATTTTCTTTTCACACTACTTCTCCTATATCATTTGTAAACATTATACCACACCAAATCTCTACTAAAATATATGAAAAAAGGCATATTCGCCTTCTTTTTTATATATCTGTCAATGGTGTTGCGGTATCTGGTGAGGTATCATAAACCTTAAAGTCTACTCCAACTCCTAGATCAGCTTGCGCTAGCTGATTGACCATGGTCATGTGAGCTAGTTCCTTGATATTGTTCTCCTTGGACAAGTGACCAAGGTAGATTTTCTTAGTGCGATTTCCTAGCGTCCGAATCATTGCTTCAGCACCGTCCTCGTTAGAAAGGTGACCCAGATCCGATAGGATTCGTTGTTTGAGTCGCCAAGCGTAAGAACCTGCTCGCAAAATCTCTACATCATGGTTGGACTCGATAAGATATCCATCCGCATTTTCGACAATTCCCGCCATACGGTCACTAACATAACCTGTATCTGTCAAAAGGACAAAACTCTTGTCATCCTTCATAAAGCGATAGAACTGCGGTGCGACTGCATCATGGCTAACACCAAAACTCTCTATGTCGATATCTCCAAAGGTTTTGGTTTTACCCATTTCAAAAATATGCTTTTGCGAAGAGTCTACCTTGCCGAGATACTTGCTATTTTCCATAGCCTGCCAGGTCTTTTCATTGGCGTAAAGATCCATACCATACTTTCGAGCCAAAACGCCTACTCCATGGATATGATCTGAATGCTCATGGGTAATCAAGATGGCATCCAAGTCTTCTGGCTTGCGATTAATTTCAGCAAGTAGGCTAGTAATCTTTTTACCAGACAAGCCCGCATCCACTAAAAGTTTCTTTTTTGGAGTTTCCAGATAAAAGGAATTTCCACTGGAACCCGACGCTAAAATACTGTATTTAAAGCCTGTTTCACTCATTCTAGTCTTCTACTTCATCCTCCCATACTTCTTCTTTCACTGCATCCTTATCATAAGGGAGCACAATGGTAAAGGTTGATCCCTTACCGTATTCACTCTTGGCCCAAATAAAGCCCTTATGTTGTTTGATAATTTCTTTGGCAATAGACAGTCCTAGACCTGTACCACCTTGGGCACGACTTCTAGCACGATCCACACGATAAAAACGGTCAAAGATACGTGGTAAATCCTGCTTAGGAATACCCAAACCTTGGTCTGAGATGGATAAAATCATCTGATCATCAGTCGTCTTCATAGTCACTGTGATTTTCCCACCATCTGGCGAATACTTAATAGCATTGTTAAGAATATTGTCAATCACCTGTGTCATCTTGTCTGTATCAATTTCAATCCATACCGAGGTAATGGGGTAATCTCTCACCAGTTCGTATTTCTTCTCTTCATCCTGCCCTCTTATCTGATCAAAACGGTTGAGGATAAAGGTAATAAAGGCAGTAAAGTTTATCAATTCTACATCTAGGTGACTGGTGGCATTGTCAATTCGAGAAAGATGAAGGAGGTCAGTTACCATGCGTATCATACGATTGGTTTCGTCTAGAGATACCTTAATAAAGTCTGGTGCTACAGTTTCACACAAAGCCCCCTCATCCAAGGCTTCAAGATAGGATTTAACACTGGTTAAGGGTGTCCGTAACTCATGGCTAACATTGGAAACAAAGAGTCTTCGTTCGCGTTCTTCCTTCTCCTGCTCAGTCGTATCGTGCAAAACAGCCACCAAACCTGAAATAAAGCCAGACTCTCGACGAATCAAGGCAAAGCGAACACGGAGACTCAGATACTCACCATTAGCATCTTGAGAATCAATGATGAGCTCAGGAATTTGGGTAATCAAATCACGAAGTTCATACTCATCTTCAATCTTAAGTAACTCTAGGATACTCTTGTTGAGAACATCTTCTTTCTGAACACCTAACTGTTTCTTAGCCATGTCATTAATCATGGTAATCTTGCCACGACGATTGGTCGCAAGGACGCCGTCCGTCATATAAGAGAGGATACTATGTAATCGTTTACTCTCTTGTTCCAGATTTTCTTGGGTTAAACGAATTACTTCTGATAAATCATTGAGATTATTAGTAATATTAGTAATTTCAGAGCTTCCCTGCATATCCAATACCTGAGAATAATCTCCTGCAATCAGGTCTTTTACCTTTTGATTGATTTGCTTCAACCGAATATTATCCCGACGATTTTCTAGCAAAAGTAAGGTCACTACTAAAATAAAGCCAAGTAGAATGAGGATAAAGATAAAATCACTGGTTAAAACTGTGTCTTTAATTAGTTTAATCATTATTTCTCATATAATAACCAACACCGCGACGTGTTAGGATATATTCAGGACGACTTGGTGTATCTTCAATCTTCTCACGCAAACGTCTGATGGTTACGTCAACTGTTCGAACATCTCCGAAATAATCATACCCCCAGACCGTTTCAAGCAAGTGTTCACGCGTAATTACTTGACCGATATGAGAAGCCAAGTGATACAAAAGCTCAAATTCACGGTGAGTTAAGTCTAGTTCTTCACCGTATTTCTTAGCAACATAGGCATCTGGAACAATCTCCAAGTCCCCAATTTGCAAGGGTTGAGTTTTATTTTCATCTGATTCTTGATTATCCACAGAAGCCAAGTCCGTGCGACGAAGAAGAGCTTTAACACGCGCCTGCAACTCACGATTTGAGAAGGGTTTGGTTACATAGTCATCCGCCCCAAGCTCTAAACCGATAACCTTATCAAATTCACTGTCTTTAGCCGACAGCATGATAATAGGCACACTGCTGGTCTTGCGAATGGTCTTAGCAACTTCCAAACCATCAATTTCTGGAAGCATCAAATCCAGAATAATAATATCTGGCTGCTCTGCTTCAAATTGTTCTAACGCTTCACGACCGTTAAAAGCAGTTACAACCTCGTAACCTTCCTTGGTCATATTAAACTTGATAATATCCGAGATTGGTTTTTCATCATCTACAATTAGTATTTTTTTCATATGTTCACCTTTTTCTCTACTATTATACCAAAAAATAGCAAGAAGACACAATAGCTAGTCTTTGCTACTGTCTAAGTTGGCTTTTGCATAAGCCTGCCAGATTTTTTGTTGGGGTTTGGCAAATGGGACATCCTTGAACTCTTCTGGTAAGAGCCAGCGAACTTCCCTATCTGAAAAATCATGGAAGTCAGTCACCTGACCTGCTACAATCTGTACATGCCACTTGCGATGGCTAAAGACATGCTTGACAGTCTCAAAATAAGTATCAAACCAAGCAACATCTAGGTCATAGTCCTGCTGAAAACTCTCTTCTGGACTGGGGCCAAAGTTGACACTTTCTTCTGCAACCTGATGAAAGAGGTCAAACTGCTCCTCTTGCGAAAAGTTATCAACTTCTATCAAGGGGAAATGCCAAAAACCTGCCAATAGCTTTTCACTTTCATTTTTTTCAAGTAAAAATTGTCCCTGAGTATTTTTGACCACCAAGGCTTTTAGATAAATGGGAACTGGCTTTTTCTTGGGAGCCTTGATTGGATAACGGTCCATGGTTCCATTCTGATATGCTGCACTAAAGTCCTTAACTGGACTTTCTTCTGGTCTGGGATTTACAGGAGACTCAATATCTGAGCCCAAGTCCATTAAGGCTTGGTTAAAGTCACCTGGCCGTTCTGGGTCAATCAAGATTTCCATCATTGCCTGAAAAATTTTGCGATTACTTGGAATCCCAATATCGTGGTTGACTTCAAACAGACGCGCCAAGACCCGCATGACATTACCATCGACCGCTGGCTCAGGCAAATTAAAAGCGATACTGGAAATGGCTCCTGCAGTATAAGGTCCAATTCCTTTCAAGCTGGAAATTCCTTCATAGGTGTTTGGAAATTGGCCACCAAAGTCAGTCATAATCTGCTGGGCCGCAGCCTGCATATTGCGTACTCGAGAATAATAACCCAAACCTTCCCAAGCCTTCAACAAACGCTCTTCAGGGGCTGTTGCCAAACTTTCCACAGTTGGAAACCAGTCTAAGAATCGTTCGTAGTAGGGAATAACTGTATCCACCCTGGTCTGCTGAAGCATAATTTCAGAAACCCAGATATGATAAGGATTTTTACTTCTACGCCAGGGTAAATCTCTTTTGTTCTCATCATACCAGTTGAGAAGTTTCTCACGAAAAGAACTAATCTTCTCCTCCGGCCACATGACGATACCGTATTCTTTCAAATCTAACATATCTCTAGTATAACACAGAAGGTTTCACCTGTCTTTTTATCTGATTTATAATATTTTCAATAAACAGTATATAACTTTTCTATCTACTTAAATATTTGATATGACTTCAACTGAAAATCAATAAAGTATCGGAGAATGTGATTATCCACCTTCATGGTTTGATTTTGAGACAAATAATACTCAATGAAAATCAAAGAGCAAACTAGGAAGCTAGCCACAGGTTGCTCAAAGCACTGCTTTGAGGTTGTAGATAAGACTGACGAAATCAGTCACATATATAATCCAAGGTGAAGCTGACGTGGTTTGAAGAGATTTTAGAAGAGTATAAGCTAGAAATACAGTATTATTTAAAATAGTCGATCATCCTACGGATAAACAATAAAAACTCATCTCTCTTATAAAACAATGAAAACGCAGATTGATATCATCCTAAAACAAGTGAAAAAATAGTATTTTGCCCCTTTTTTGCCCCCTATACACAAAAAAAGCCTACTGACCAAGCTAGAAAGCTTGATACAATAGGCTTTTTAAAGACTAATTATTTAACAGCGTCTTTAAGAGCTTTACCAGCTTTGAATGCTGGAACTTTAGAAGCTGCAATTGTGATTTCTTTACCAGTTTGTGGGTTGCGACCTTTACGTGCAGCACGCTCACGAACTTCAAAGTTACCAAAACCGATCAATTGAACTTTTTCACCAGCTGCAAGGTACTCTGTTACTGCTGAAAATACAGCTTCAACTGCTGCTGCTGAGTCTTTCTTAGTCAATTCTGTAGCTTCTGCTACTTTAGCGATCAAATCTTGTTTGTTTGCCATGTTAATGATTCCTCCAAATTAATTTCTAATTAACAAATATAATCATATCCTAAAATTCCTTATAGGTCAAGTTAAAAACGCTGTTTATTCGCATTTTCTTTATTTTTTTAGGAATGGTAACGTACCAAAATAGCCCACGCATTCTCGCCTGTATGAGTCTGAATAATAGAACCGGTTTCTAAAACAGAAATTGGTTTTTCAACATAGGCTTGTAAACTTTCTTTCATTTCTCTCGCCAAGTCATCACTACCTGAATATGAAATTCCAATCTCTGCTACAGAACGTTCAGAGAGAGATGTTGTCAACTCATCCAACCATTTTTTAAAGGTTTTAGCTCCACGCCCCTTAACGATTGGTTGCAATTCATGGTCTTTCATTTGCATGACAACACGGATATTGAGAAGTGAGCTCAACAATCCAGTTACACGGCCAATTCGTCCACCTTTTACTAGATTTTCTAGAGTAGAAACACCAATATAGAGCTCCGTATGTTTTTTTACCTCTTCAACGTGAGATAAAATTTCCGCCATATCTTTGCCTTCTTGTGCTAATTTCGCAGCCTCAACAACTTGGAATTTCAAGGCTTGGTCAGTAAAGGAACTATCGATAACTGTCACGTCGGCAGTAGATAGGCTGGCACCTTGGCGTGCTGCTTCTACAGTCCCTGAAAGAGCATGGGACATATGAATAGCAAGAATCTGGCTACCATCTTTGCATAGGTCCTCAAAAACTTCAGCGAAGACACCTACAGGCGGTTGACTTGTTTTAGGAAGATTCTTACTTTCTTGCATCAACTGAAGAAATTTACCTTCTTCTTTCAAATCCGCATCAGAATAAACAACATTATCAATCATTACAGATAATGGAACAATTGTAATATCTAATTGTTTTACTAGTTCTGGTTCAATAGTAACAGATGAATCGGTTACAATCTTAATTTTTGTCATAGTATCAATCTTTCTATTTTAGGATTCAGATTGGTTTTCTTACTTCTAATTATATCAAAAAAAGATTAAAAATCCTAATGGAGTCAATCAAATTTTCCCTAAAAATTTGATATAATCAACTTATAAGAAAAGAGGTGTCCTATGATTAAAAAAATTTACCCCATTTTTACCATTTTACTAGGTGCTGCTATTTATGCTTTTGGCCTGACTTATTTTGTAGTTCCTCATCATCTCTTTGAAGGAGGGGCGACAGGTATTACCCTCATCACCTTTTATCTTTTTAAAATACCTGTTTCTCTCATGAACCTGCTGATTAACATTCCCCTTTTCATCCTAGCTTGGAAAATATTTGGAGCAAAATCTCTCTATTCTAGTTTGCTTGGAACCTTAGCTTTGTCAGCTTGGTTGGCTTTTTTTGAGCGTATTCCCCTTCATATTGATCTTCAAGGTGATTTACTGATTACTGCACTTATAGCGGGAATTCTATTGGGAATTGGTCTTGGAATTATCTTTAATGCTGGAGGTACAACGGGCGGAACTGATATTCTAGCTCGTATTCTCAATAAATACACTCATATATCCATGGGGAAACTGCTCTTTATCTTAGATTTTTGTATTCTCATGCTCATTCTCCTAATCTTCAAGGACTTGAGATTGGTTTCCTACACGCTCTTATTTGATTTTATCGTTTCTCGTGTCATTGATTTGATTGGCGAAGGTGGCTATGCTGGTAAAGGTTTTATGATTATCACAAAACGTCCCGACCAACTTGCTAAAGCAATTAATGATGACTTAGGAAGAGGAGTTACTTTTATTTCTGGTCAAGGCTACTATAGTAAAGAAAATTTGAAAATCATTTACTGTATTGTCGGTAGAAATGAGATTGTGAAAATGAAGGAAATGATTCATCGAATCGATCCTCAAGCCTTTATAACTATTACAGAAGCCCATGAAATCCTTGGAGAAGGATTCACCTTTGAAAAAGAATAAAAAGAGGTAGTGTAGTGACCTCAAAAGTTAGACTTATTCATCTATCTTTTGGGTTACAAACAACCTCTTTTTTAATTACCCAAACTCTTAAGACCAATTCCGAGCAACTTCTTCATCTGCCTTTAACTGATCCACTAATTGGTCAACTGAGTCAAATTTGGTCATATCTCGAATGCGATCAAGCCAATAAACCATGACGGTTTCCCCATAAATATCTTGATTAAAATCAAAAATATTGACTTCAAAACGTGCTTCTTCTCCATCAAAGGTCACATTTTTCCCGACACTAGCCATAGCACGATACTTCTGCCTTTGAATCTCAACATCAACGACATAAACGCCATCTGCCGGCATATAAGTACGGTCTAAAAGCACCAAATTCGCTGTTGGATAACCAATCGTACGACCACGAGCATTACCATGAACCACCATCCCTCTGGATGGAAGCGGTGCCCCCAAAAGTTCCTCTGCTTCTTTCACATTTCCGTCTAAAATAGCTTGACGGATACGAGTTGAACTAATCTTTCCTTTCTCATCTTCTACAGGTGGGACAATAATAACTTCTCCATCAAAGTAATCCTTTAAATCTTCTGCCGTTTTTTTGTCAGAACCAAATGTATAATCAAAACCTGCAACAATAATTTTGGCATTCATAGCCTTGATATAGGTTGCAAAAAATTCTTCTGCCGTGAGACTAGCAAATTGACTACTAAAATCAAGGAGATATAATTCTTCCACGCCTTCACGCTTTAGTTTCCTCTCACGTTCAGCAGGGTTCAAAATATGCAAAAACAGATCAGGATGATAGGGCTCTAAAGCGATCTTTGGAGATTCATTAAAGGTCATAACGACGATAGGTAATAAATCTTTTCTCGCAGCCTTATTGGCAACACGAAATAATTCTTGATGCCCCTTGTGTATACCATCAAAATAGCCGAGAACAACGACTGAATCAGATGGTGTGCCAATATCTTTTTGGTTTTTTATAGGAATAGTAATAATCATAAAATAATTATATCATAGCGATAGCTATTTCTGGAACAGAAAATCTGAAATGTCGTTTTTTTCACCTGAAATAGCCATTTTTTCAAAAGGGAGTACCATGCAAATATATATTGACTCTGATATACTAGAATTACAAAAAAGGGGAACGATTAACATCATAAGCCATTCCCAATTTATTCTTATTGTATCACAATTCATCATCATTCTTGAGTGAAGAACTGATAGTTGAATAGCCTGCACTAATATCGTAAAAACCAGCGTTTTCTGACGCTGGCTTTTTAACCGTGAAAATATTTCTCAACTAGATCGCTTCTGTGACAAAACTACGGCTTTCCAATACTTTAAGCATGGCATTAGCTGTATCTAGGGCTGTGAAGAGGGGCACTCCGTGTTCAATGGCTGAACGGCGAATCTGCTCACCATCTTCGTCTGCAGTTCGTTTGGTTCCTACTGTGTTAATGATAGCTTGGATTCTTCCTTTACGAACAAAACTTGGAATGTCCTTATCGTCATCACCAATCTTACCAACAGGTTGGGCTTGCAATCCATGACTGGCAAAGAAGGTTGCTGTCCCTTCTGTCGCAAGGATTCCATAGCCAATATTTTGGAAACGACGAGCCAAGTCCAAGGCTTCTTCTTTGGCATCATCAGCGATGGTAAATACAACGTTACCAAAAGTTGGCAAGTGTAAGTAAGAAGCTTCAAAGGCCTTATAGAGAGCTTTTTCCAAAGTCGTATCAGAACCCATAACTTCACCTGTTGACTTCATTTCAGGACCAAGCAAGCTGTCTACCTTAGCTAGTTTGGTAAAGGAGAAGACAGGTGCCTTGATATGAACGCGGGTGCTTTCAGGGTAAAGTCCATCTTGGTAGCCAAGTTCTTCAAGGTTTTGACCCAGAATGAGCTTTGTCGCTACTTGAGCCATAGGGATATTGGTCACTTTAGAGAGGAATGGAACCGTACGGCTGGCACGTGGATTGACCTCAATAACGTAGACTTTTTCATCCTTGATGACAAACTGGATGTTCATCATTCCAAGGCAGTTAAGACCGATTGCTAGGCGTTTTGTGTAGTCTGCGATTGTTTCTTGCACCTTTTGCGACAAGGTTTGTGGAGGATAAACGGCCATCGAATCACCTGAGTGGACACCGGCACGTTCGATATGCTCCATGATACCAGGAATGAGAACATTTTCTCCGTCAGAAATGGCATCAACTTCGCACTCTTGCCCAACGATATAAGAGTCGACAAGAACTGGGTGGTCTGGACTAGCCTTAACAGCAGTTCGCATGTAAGAACGAAGGTCTGCTTCGTTTTCAACGATTTCCATAGCACGTCCACCTAAAACATAAGATGGGCGGACAAGAACTGGGAAGCCAATCTTGCGAGCTGCAAGAACTGCTTCTTCTTCATTGGTAGCCGTTTGACCTGGTGGCTGGGGAATATCCAAGTCTTTAAGGGCTTGTTCGAAGAGGTCACGGTCTTCGGCACGGTCTAGGTCAGCAACTTGTGTACCAAGGATGGTCACACCTGCTTTAGCCAATGGCTCCGCAAGGTTGATAGCTGTTTGACCACCAAACTGAACGATAACCCCTTTTGGTTGCTCCAAGTCGATGACATTCATAACATCTTCGAATGTCAATGGTTCAAAGTAGAGCTTGTCAGACACAGAGAAGTCTGTAGAAACGGTCTCTGGGTTTGAGTTCATGATAATGGCTTCGTAGCCAGCAGCCTGGATAGCCTTAACCGAGTGAACAGTTGCGTAGTCAAACTCAACCCCTTGACCGATACGGATTGGACCAGAACCTAGAACAAGGACGGATTCCTTATCAGACTTGATAGACTCGTTTTCCCAACCATAGGTTGAATAGAAATATGGTGTTTCAGAGTCAAATTCTGCCGCACAAGTATCGACCATCTTATAAACAGGAACAATCTTGTTTTCCAAACGAAGTTGGCGAACTTGGTCAGCAGTCGTTTTCCATAGTTCAGCAATCTTACGGTCTGAGAATCCATTGAGTTTGGCAGTTTTCAAAACGTCTAGATCTTGTGGGTGAGCACCCAATTCTTGCTCAATTTCAAAGATATGCAAGAGTTTATCCAGATAGAAGATATCGATTTTTGTAAGCTCTGCAATTTCTTCTGGTGTGTAACCACGGCGAATAGCTTCTGACACATAGAAGAGACGGTCATCTTGGGCTTTGACAACTTTTTCAATCAAGGCATCATCAGAAACTGATGTAAGTTCAGGCATTTCATTGTGATGTACCCCAATTTCAAGGGAGCGACAAGCCTTAAGAAGAGATTCCTCAATGTTACGACCAATCGCCATGACTTCTCCAGTCGCCTTCATCTGGGTACCAAGACGGCGTTCACCCTTTTCAAACTTGTCAAATGGGAAACGAGGAATCTTGGCAACCACGTAGTCAAGAGCAGGCTCAAACATGGCATAGGTTGAACCTGTAACTGGGTTAATAACCTCATCCAAGGTCAAACCTACTGCAATCTTTGCAGCCAACTTAGCAATCGGATATCCTGTCGCCTTAGAAGCAAGGGCTGATGAACGCGATACACGAGGGTTTACTTCGATGACATAGTACTTGAAGCTGTGTGGATCAAGGGCCAGCTGAACGTTACATCCCCCTTCAATCTTAAGAGCACGAATGATGCTCAAGCTCGCGTCACGTAGCATTTGGTTTTCATAATCTGACATGGTTTGGGCAGGGGCAAATACAATGGAATCCCCTGTGTGAATCCCAACTGGATCAAAGTTTTCCATGTTACAAACAACCAAAGCATTGTCAGCTGAGTCACGCATGACTTCGTATTCGATTTCCTTGAATCCTGCGATTGAACGCTCAATCAAACATTGGGTAACAGGTGACAACTTCAGACCATTTTCAGCGATCTCGCGCAATTCTTCCTCGTTGGCACACATACCACCACCAGTACCACCAAGTGTAAAGGCTGGACGAACGATAACTGGGTAACCAATTGTCGCTGCAAAGGCAACTGCTTCTTCGACTGTGTTGACAATTTCAGATTCTGGAATGGGTTGGTTGAGCTCTTCCATCAATTGTTTAAAGAGGTCACGGTCCTCCGCTTGGTCAATGGCAGATAATTTTGTACCCAGAAGCTCAACACCAAGCTCATCAAGGATACCATTTTTAGACAATTCCATGGCCATATTAAGACCAGTTTGTCCACCAAGGGTTGGAAGCAAGGCATCTGGACGTTCCTTACGAAGAATACGTGTCACGAACTCAAGTGTAATCGGTTCAATGTAAACCTTGTCAGCAATTTCTTTGTCCGTCATGATGGTTGCAGGATTTGAGTTAACCAAGACAACCTCATACCCTTCCTCTTTTAACGACAAGCAAGCCTGGGTCCCAGCGTAGTCAAACTCAGCGGCCTGACCAATAATAATCGGACCAGAACCAATCACCATAATTTTTTGAATATCAGTACGTTTAGGCATATATAAGATATTAAGGGCGTCAAGCGGACAAAGCTAAAATAGGAGTTATGACGAAGAACTGTCAGTTCTAGGAATAACTATCTTTTTAGCACCGTCCGTAGCCCGTATTCAGTTCAGCAAATACGGAGCACCCTTCTCCTTTCTATTCGGCAACTCTCAGGTTGCCATTAAATAAATTCTCCGACGATTTTTTAGCGAAACGATACTTTTCGGTAAAAAATCTAGTGCAGGGAGTTTTTAGTTCGCCTGATAGCGACTAAAAGAAACGACCTGCCTTTCTATTCGTTGCCTCTCAGGGCGACATTAAATAAATTCTCCGACGAGCTTTTACTCGTTCTTAGTTTGATTGTTTAAAAGCTTCCATCATCTCGATAAACTCGTCAAATAGGTAGCTTGCATCGTGTGGACCAGGGGCTGCATCTGGGTGGTATTGAACAGAGAAAGCCGGTTGGTATCTGTGACGTACACCTTCAACTGACTTGTCATTGATTTCTTCATGGGTAATGATCAAGTGCTCTGGCAAATCCTCACGGCTAACTGCATAACCATGGTTTTGACTTGTAAAATCCACACGTCCTGTAGCAATTTCACGTACCGCATGGTTGAATCCACGGTGTCCAAATTTCATCTTGTAGGTCTTAGCACCATTTGCCATGGCGAAGAGTTGATGCCCCATACAAATACCAAAGATTGGAATTTTTCCTTGCACACCACGAATCATATCTAGTGCAGCCGGAACATCTTCTGGGTTACCTGGACCGTTTGACAACATAACTCCGTCAGGATTGAGATGGAGAATTTCTTCAGCCGTTGTCGAATACGGAACAACCGTCACATTACAGTTGCGTTTAGAAAGCTCACGTAAGATTGAGTGCTTGAGACCAAAGTCCACTAGCACCACGCTCAAACCAACTCCTGGAGCTGGATAGGATGTTTTAGTAGAAACCTGCTTGATATTGTCTGTTGGCAAAACTGTTGCTTGGAGCTGATCCGTTACATGGTCCATACTGTCCCCAACATGGGTCAAGGTTGCACGCATCGTACCATGTTTACGGATAATCTTGGTAAGAGCACGCGTATCAATTCCTGAAATACCTGGAATTTTCTTAGCTTTCAAAAATTCATCTAGCGTCATTTGGTTGCGCCAGTTGCTAGCTCGACGCGCTTCTTCAAAAACAACGACTCCTTTACAAGTTGGAATAATGGATTCGTAATCATCACGGTTAATTCCATAATTTCCTACCAAAGGATAAGTAAAGGTCAAGATTTGTCCATTATAAGACTGGTCTGTAATGGATTCTTGGTAGCCGGTCATCCCTGTATTAAAGACGATTTCGCCTGTTACATCAATATCTGCTCCGAAGGCCTTGCCTTCAAAAACTGTGCCATCTTCTAATACTAGAAGTCTTTTTGTCATATTCTCACCTCTCGTGGACGTTCACTGGCGTCTTTTAACGTCTTGTGTTTTAGTTGGCGTTTCTACTCGCCAGTACGGATTCTAAGATTGCCATTCGAACAAAGACACCATTGGTCATTTGTTGGACAATCCGTGATTTTGGTGCTTCAACCAAGTGGTCTGCGATTTCTACATCACGGTTGACTGGAGCTGGGTGCATAAGGATTGCTGTTTCTTTCAAACGGTCATAACGTTCTTGAGTCAAGCCATGTTGGGCATGGTAGTCTTCTTTTGAAAAGACAGCTCCACTATCATGGCGTTCATGTTGCACACGGAGAAACATCATGACATCCACCTGATCAATGATTTCATCAATAGTTACAAACTGTCCATAGTCTGCAAACTCTTGACTTCTCCATTCCTCAGGTCCAGCAAAATAAAGTTCTGCACCTAAGCGTTTCAAAATCTGCATATTGGATTTGGCAACGCGTGAATGGTCCAAGTCACCTGCAATAGCGACCTTGAGCCCCTCAAAGTGACCAAATTCCTCATAAATAGTCATCAAATCAAGCAAGCTCTGGCTAGGGTGTTGTCCCGAACCATCTCCACCATTGATGATGGAAGTCGTAATCGTGGGACTAGCAATTAACTCTCTGTAGTAGTCAACCTCTGGGTGACGAATCACACAGACGTCAACTCCTAAAGCAGACAAAGTCAAAATGGTATCATAAAGTGTTTCACCCTTATTGACTGAACTAGTCTTTACATCAAAGTCCAGTCGCTCCAATCCCAGTTTAATCTCTGCCACTTCAAAGGACTTATGCGTCCGTGTAGAATCCTCAAAGAAAAGATTGGAGACAATCGGATGGTCCTCATAGGGAAGCTGAGCTCCATTTTTAAACTCAATTCCTCGCTTGATCAATTTCATGACTTGATCGACAGCGAGGTCTTCCATGGACACCACATGGTTCAATGCTTGTTGATTTTCTGACATGGCTACTCCTTTAGCTTTCTAAGCTTCTTCAGTAATCAGAACTCTGTCTTGGCCATCAAGTTCTGTCATCTCTACGATGATTTCTTCAGAACGACTGGTTGGGATATTTTTTCCAACGTAATCTGGACGGATTGGCAATTCTCTATGTCCACGATCGACTAAAACCGCTAAACTCACGCGCGCAGGACGACCATGACCGACAATATTATCAATAGCAGCACGGATGGTACGGCCTGTATAAAGCACATCATCCACCAAGATAACTTCACGGTCTGTCACATCAACAGAAACCAAAGAAGTATCTTCTCCACTTTTAACATCATCACGGAAGGGTTTCGTATCCAATTCCACAACTGGAACTGAAAGATTTTCTAGTTGCTCCAAACGTTCTTGGATACGGTGGGCGATAAAGACACCGCGAGTTTTAATACCAGCCAAGACGATTTTATTCAAATCTTTATTGCGCTCGATAATCTCGTAAGTAATACGCGTAATCGCTCGTTTGACGGTCAATTCGTCTACAACTTCTTTTGTCTTCATGACAAACCTCCAAAAAGAAAAGTCTCCTTAAACAAGGAGACTTGAAATGTATAGCTAAGTAAGCCCTACTACAAACAGTATAGACTTCACCCTTCTACTTTATCACGCTCCTTGCCTGCCTCACGGGACAGGTTTAAAGGAATATTTAGTTATCAATTACTATAGCACAAAGCATGCTTAAAATCAAGCAAAAACTTTTGAAACCCCATCTTATAAATTGCTAAAATCATATAACTGTGGGTACTGGTCACACTCTGGATTTTTAGGATGACAAATGGCTCTTCCAAAATAAATCATGGCCTGATGAGCTGCTAACCATTGCTCAGGTGGTAAGATATCCATGACCCGCTTTTCCACCTCAAGTGGTGTAGCTGACTTTTTAACGATATCGTGGTGCTTACAAATACGCTCCACATGAGTATCCACTGCAAAAGCTGGAATCCCAAATCCCACACTCATGACAACATTGGCCGTCTTGCGACCAACACCTGCTAAACTTTCTAATTCTTCACGTGTCTGAGGGACTTGACCATCAAAATCGTCTAGTAACTGTTGGGCACATTTTTTAAGGAATTTAGCCTTATTCCGATACAGTCCCAGGCGAGAAATGTGTGAAGCAATCTCACCCTCTGTCGCAACAGACATAGCTTGTGGCGTTGGAAAGGCAGCAAAGAGACCTGGTGTGGCCTTATTTACCGCTGCATCCGTCGTCTGGGCTGACAACATGACCGCAACCAAGAGTTCAAAATGATTGGTAAAATCAAGACTGGGCTTGGCATCTGGAAACAGAGCAATGATTTCTTCCAGCACCTTTCGTGCTCGTTTTTTTGACAAAACCATTATTCGTCTCCATCAAATAGTCCTTGTAAGCCAGCAAAAGGACTGTTTTCTTCTTTCTTAACTGCTTGTTGAGCTTGGTATTCTTCCTCAGTCATGATTTGCCAGTCATTTCCTGACACAAATCCTTGACCAGCTTCTTCTTCAGCCGTCAAGACCTTGATAGGAATGTTTAGTAGGATATTGTCTGACACGCTCTCAGCAAGGTCAAGTTCTCCATTTTCGATAGGCAAGACCAAGTCATCATCTAGAACTTCTTGATCTAGCTGGTTAGTTGCGCCTTCCATGAAAACTTCTGTGACTGGATAAGATTCAGCCAACTCAACTGGCTCCATACTGCGACTTGAAGCAAGAACAATGGTATAAGACAACTGATAATCTAAGAAATACATACGGTCTTCATACTGTACTTTCCCAACAGCAAGGATATCTCTCACATCTAAAATTTCTTGATTGCGTGCACGCAGGTCAGCAACTAGGTCTAAGGTTTGTTCAAAATGCAAGCCTTCAGACTGCTTACGAATTTCTTGAATATTTAATTTCATACTTCCTCCATAAAGATTTACTATCTTGATTATACCATGAAAAGCCTACAAATCAGCCCACCAAACTTTATAATTAAAATCCGATTTTTTAATATATTTATCACTATATTTTTTGGTGCTATACTATAGACAATAATACATGATAGCAAGGAGGATGCTCACATGGAAGACAAAGAACTCATTACTAATGCAACCCAACTCCTATCCGAGTTAAATAAAAGTTTCCAAAGCTGCAAAAGTTCTACTGCAAGAGCTGCTAAATACTACTCTGCAATAGCTCAAAAAAGCGGAAAAGTTGAACAACAGTATCTTAATCGACCTTGAGAAATTTTACCAACGCACCAGTCTTCTGATTGGATTAGGTAACCTAAAACTAAACGATCAAGCACGTACCGCTTGGCGCAACTATGACAAGTTCCATTACGATCATATCAAACACGTACTAACTCTCTATGGACCTGTTTTTGGATTTTAGAGCATAGAATTTCCAGTTTTCTGTTGACAAAATTTCCTTAAAGGTATAGTATAAAGATACTAATACTCGGAGGTAAGGGAGACATGAACAACTAAGTCTATCAAATAAAGAACCTTTATTTAGTAGATCTTGTTTTTGTCTCTTTTTGTGTGCTCTTTTATGCTCTTTTTCTGGCATTTTATACTCAATGAAAATCAAAGAGCAAACTAGGAAGCTAGCCGCAGGTTGCTCAAAGCACTGCTTTGAGGTTGTAGATAAGACTGACGAAGTCAGTTACATATATACGGTAAGGCGACGCTGACGTGGTTTGAAGAGATTTTCGAAGAGTATTAATAGAGTTTTTTTGACATAGACATTGGCTCTACTAGGTAAAGTAGAGCTTTTTGTTATGCACTATCGACATTCTAGAAAGGGCAATCATATGATAAAAATCAATCACCTGACCATCACTCAAAACAAATATTTACGATACCTTGTATCCGACTTAAGCATGACCATCCAAGACGGTGAAAAGGTTGCTATTATTGGTGAAGAAGGAAATGGCAAATCAACCTTGCTTAAAACTTTAATGGGGGAAGTTTTGTCTGATTTCACTATCAGGGGAGACATTCAATCTGATTATCAATCAATAGCCTACATTCCTCAAAAACTCCCTGAGGACCTAAAAAAGAAAACTTTACACGACTACTTCTTTTTAGATATTATTGATTTAGACTACAGTATCCTCTATCGTTTGGCTGAGGAATTGCATTTTGATAGCGATCGTTTCGCTAGCGACCAAAATATTGGCAGTCTATCAGGGGGCGAAACTTTGAAAATTCAGCTCATCCATGAGTTAGCCAAACCCTTTGAGATTCTATTTTTAGATGAACCTTCAAATGACCTGGATTTGGAAATGGTTAATTGGCTAAAAGATCAGATTCGCAAGATTCGGCAAACCGTTATTTTCATTTCCCATGATGAAGACTTTCTTTCTGAAACAGCAGATACTATTGTCCACTTGCGACTGGTCAAGCACCGGAAAGAAGCGGAAACACTAGTAGAGCATTTAGATTATGATAGCTATAGCAACCAGAGAAAGGCTCATTTTATCAAACAAAGCCAGCAAGCTGCTAACGACCAAAGAGCCTACGATAAAATCATGGAAAAACATCGACGAGTCAAGCAAAATGTAGAAACTGCGCTTCGAGCTACCAAAGACAGTACTGCAGGTCGCCTATTGGCTAAAAAGATGAAAAATGTTCTCTCTCAAGAAAAACGTTACGAAAAACTAGCTCAGTCCATGACCCAAAAGCCACTTGAAGAAGAACACATTCAACTTTTCTTCTCAGATATACAGCCATTACCAGCTTCTAAAGTTTTAATCCAACTAGAAAAAGAAAATTTGTCCATTGACGACCGAGTTTTGGTGCAAGAACTACAATTAACTGTCCGTGGGCAAGAAAAAATCGGTATCATAGGTCCAAATGGTATTGGGAAATCAACTCTGTTAGCTAAGTTACAGCAACTATTAAGTACCAAAAGAGAGATTGCTCTTGGTTTTATGCCACAAGATTACCATAAAAAACTGCAATTAGATTTATCTCCAGTAGCCTACCTCAGCCAAACTAGGGAAAAAGATGAACTACAGAAAATCCAATCCCACCTAGCCAGTCTCAATTTCAGTTATCCAGAAATGCAGCACCAAATCCGCTCTTTGTCTGGTGGTCAACAAGGAAAACTCCTGCTTTTGGATTTAGTCTTGCGCAAACCAAATTTTCTTCTTCTGGATGAACCTACACGAAACTTTTCTCCAACTTCTCAACCCCAAATCAGAAAACTCTTTGCAACCTATCCAGGCGGTCTCATCACTGTTTCCCATGACCGTCGTTTCTTAAAAGAGGTCTGTTCAATCATCTATCGCTTAACAGAACACGGTTTGGAGGTAGTTAATTTAGAAGATTCATACTCATGAGGATAATTCTTTGCTTTGGAGCGATATTTAAACATTATAATCAGTTAATAAATCTTATATCCACATTCAAGTCAATAATCTCTTTCAAGATCATTTGTAATCAACTCTAAATAGACGGATAAAAACTACTTCTAACTATCAAAAAACGAGCACCTCCTCAGTTGGAAATGCTCGTTTTCTTATCTTGCCATGGTTTATCATTACAATGAGAAATAGGAAACAGCCTTGAATGGGAAAATCTCCTAGATCTACGACCACAAACTTTTTATCTACCAACTTTTTTATTCTACTGGTTTTTCTTGATTTCCAGCACTTGTTGTAGATTCTGCTGTTTCCTTTTCTGAAGTTGGTTCAGCAGGTTTAGAATCTGTTGTGTTGCTTGGTTTGTTTTCGTCGTTTGCCGTTTCACTGTTAGATTCCGCAGCTGCTGATGTTTCAGTTTCGGAACTTGTGTTCTCACCATTTGCTTCAGCATTTGTCGCTGGAGTTGCTTCTTCACTCGCGCTTGATTTTGACTTGATTTCTTGATTCAAGACTAGAATAGCTTTTGCCAATTCAAGTAAAGCGGCTTTATCTTTACTCTTAGCAGAAAGTTGATCTAGTAAAGCATCTACCTTATCAAAGTCTTCATCAGAACCCTTATTGTTTTCTAAATAAGCGTGAAGTGACATGAGGATATCGTAAAGTTTTTGATAGAGTACAAGTGTCTGAGGATCTTGCTCAGCATTTTCTTTCTCTTGTTGAAGGGCACTAGCGATACGAGTCAAGACATCTTTTACCTGACTGTTTACTTCATCCAAGTCTGCATCAGCCTTGTTTGTGGCAGCTTTAAGATTTTCTACTTCTTCTGCCAAGGATTGTCTGATTCCTTCTTCTTGGATTTGCTCTAAGAGTTGAGTTGCCTTGCTCAAGAGACTTTCTACTTGTTCCTTGCTGACATGATTCATATGCTCTTCAGGCATAAAGTCTCCATACAATTCTTTCAAGAAGCCATAAATAGCTGTCTTGGCAGTTTGATTATCAACTTTTTCAGTATCTAGAACTGTCTTAGTCGATTTAGCAGTAGTTGGTTGAGCTTTCAAAGCTTCTTCCACTTCTTGTTTTGCCTGATAGATACTTGGGAATAATTTGTTCAATTCTGCTGCCTTAAGGAAGGATTGAGATTGATACAAGGTCCAAGTCAACTGAGCCACTTTGTTTCGAAGTTCATCATTTAAACGACCGTCATTTACGTGTTCGTAGAAGTACTTGATGTATTCTACAGTTGTAACACCTGTTCGATCATTAAAGTCTTGAAGAGCTTGAAGTTGTGATTCAACCGCTGCTAAAGCAGCCTCATCTTTAGCCAATTTAGCTTCTTGGAGTCGAACGAGAAGGTCTTTCTTAGGAAGTCCATAAGTGTCTGTATCTAGTGTATTGATTTTATCAATCAAGGCCTGATATTTCTTATCTAAAGCACTTGTTTCAACAGGTTTGATACTTTCATCAATATGGATATATTGCTTATCAAAGAGTTCTAGTGTCGCAAGATAACCTGCTGTAGAGTTAGTTGCCAGTTTCTTCATGTTTTCAGTAAACTGACCTAAGGCTAACTCAATCTGTCTTTGTTCGATAGGCTTGTCTTTATAGATGCTTCTGCTATCAGCTAGAAGTTGATTTACTTTGGCCAAGACTGCTTTTTCATCAAAATCTCCAGGTTGGTAGTTGGATTGGAGGGCTGGAATCTTGTTTTTCAAAGCTACTTCATAGCCCTTAGTTTGAACCTTGATGTAGTGATTGTGGTCGCCATGAGGAATCACAAAACTACCATTTTCTACCTGCAAGCTATAAGGAGACACACCATCTCGCAAAGCAGTAGTATAAAGTTCATTTAGGAAATCAAGTTCTGGATTTCCAGTTTGTAGCGGAAGACGCACATGTTCCTTACGAACAGCATATGGGTGGATATGAGTTGGATCGTAGGCTTGGTCTGGATTTCCAAAGACAAAGAATCCGTTTGAAATTCTAATCGCTTCAAGTGGAACACCGTAGGTCTTAGAAATATAAGCAATCTTTTCTTCATCGCTAGCATCTCTTGAGAAAGACTCTACCGTTTTAGCAAGAGGTTTTACAGGTTCTGCATCATGATGTGTTTTCAGATGATCCTGTGCGTCCTTAATTTGCTCCGCTGTCAAGTCCTTCTTGAAGAAGTAATGATTGTGATCACTGTGACTCATGACAAAGCCTTGTTCATCCTCACTGATGACACGATTAGCATCAAAACCGTGATCATGGTCTTCATCATGATGGTGTCCATGATGATCTTCATCGTGATCGTCATCATGAGCTGGATTTGGTGTTGCTGTATTTGCCCCTTTCAAGTGGTCTTGCGCGGCCTTGATTTGATCAGCAGTCAAATCCTTCTTGAAGAAGTAATGATTGTGGTCGCCGTGATTCATGATAAATCCTGCTTCATCTTCAGCAATAATACGATTGGCATCAAAGCCGTGTCCACCTTCTTCATGTTCCTCATGTGAAGTTCCTGGATTGATTGGAAGAGATGGCGAAGGTGTTGTTAGACCATTATTTGGAAGAGTCGGTTGCCCAATTTGATTTGATTTCGGAATGTAATGGAAATGGTCACCATGTCTGACGATATAAGCTGTGGCTGTTTCTTCAACGATATCTTTTGGATTAAAGATATAGCCATCAGATGTTGAAGAGTTAGGCTTATTTGTAAGTAATGAGGCATGATTCAAAGTAGATGAATTACTTGGAAGACTTCCTATACTAGACGCTACTTCATGAGATTTTTCATTTGTAGAGACCGTAGAACCAGTTCCACCGATAGGCACCATTCTAGCAATCTTTTCTTCTAAAGGAGAGAGCTTGCTGTAAGGAATAAAGTGGTAATGGTCGCCGTGCGGAATCGCAACTCCATTTGGTGTACGACTGATAATCTTAGCAGGGTCAAAGACCATACCATCTGATTCACTGTAACGTTGGTCGCTAGGTAAATCATAGAGTTCTTTCAAAAGACTTTGGAGATTTTCAGTCTTACTTTCTGACGTGCTAGTTGATCCTTGCTCTATTGCTTGCGTAGTATTGTCACTAGCTGTTGCAGAATAGCTTAACTGGCTCGGTTGCGTATTTTTGCCAGCTAAATGAGCTTTAGCGGCTGCTAACTCACTAGCAGACAAATCACTTTTTGGAATGTAGTGATAGTGTCCTCCGTGAGGAACGATATAAGCATCACCCGTATCTTCGATAATATCAGCTGGATTAAAGACATAACCATCATCTGTCGTATAGCGCCCCTGAGATCTTGCTACAGCAACATCAGAGCTAACCTTCTCATTATCTTTGACGTGTTCTTGTTTTTGACGATTGATTTCATCCTTAGTTCGAACATTATCAGCATGAGCTGCATCTTTCAGGTAGACATAATATTTTCCATCTACCTTGATGATATACCCCCCCCTTGATTTCATTGACAATATCTCCATCCTTAAGTTTGTAGTTTGGATCCTTCATCAAGAGTTCTTCACTAAAGAGGGCATCATAAGGAACTTTCCCGTTATAGTAATGATAGTGATCACCGTGTGACGTCACATAGCCCTGATCTGTAATTTTGATGACAATTTGCTCAGCCTGAATTCCTTCTTTCTGGCTAACCTGATCTGGTGTCAGGTTTTCAGTTTTCTGACTTGACTGGCTGCCATCCACATAAGAGACACGATTATCGTCCTTATTTTCCTGCGAGCGATGCTGGTTCAGTGCATAGGCACAAAGACTCAAGGATACGATAACAGCTGATCCAGCTGCTATATACTTTTTACTGAATTTCATAAATCCCTCATTTCAATAAATGATGAAGCTTTTTCTTAACTTCCTTTACTTGATTAAATAGTTTTCTAAATTGGTTGTTTAACCAATTAATTAACCAGTAAATAGTTTACATTTTTTAAGTTTATCTGTCAAGTTATCTGTCAAGATTTTTATGTCATAAAAAAATCATGACCACCCCTAAAACGGGTGGTTTGCCTGTATCACACCTGACTTAGCGAAACGGACTGAAAGTCACGTAATCCAAAATATCGCCCCGTCTGGAGCGATATTTTTATTTTTTCTTTTTCGATGGTGTGTGGATAGCAATCTTCACTTCAAAGATTGTTCCCTTTGGTTTATTATCTTTAACAGTAATGGTTCCTTTAAGCGCATCTACAATTTGCTTGGCCAGAGATAATCCTAAACCAAAACCACCTTTTTGGCGGGTTCTAGCCTTGTCCACTCGATAAAAACGATCAAAAATTTTCTTCTTATCTTCTGTCGAAATACCGACTCCATTATCAGAAACAAGTAAATACAGATTGCGATCTGTCGCCGAGATAAGAAAATCAATTTCACCATCCTCTTCAGTATACTTGACAGCATTATCAAATAGGATAGTCATCAACTGCTTCAAGAGAAGCTGATCTGTGACAATCGTGCGATGGATCCGATTTTCAAAACGGAAGACACGGTCATTTTCCGAAGCAATCATCTCATAGTTTGTGAAAGTCGTATTGAAAAAACTGGTTGGAACTTCTGCAAGTTCCGGCTTAATCCCATCATCTCTACGAGCTAAATTCAACAAGTTCGTCGTCAAAAAACGCATATTTCGGACTTCTTCCAAACTCGATGCAATGCTTTCGCTCACATCCATAATGGTTGCTTCTGGCTTACGGAAAAGGGTCTCTAAGCGATTTTGCAAAACTGCAAGTGGAGTCCGTAACTCATGACTAGCATTTTCCACAAAAGACTGCTGCTTCTGCATGCTCTCAAGCAGGGGCCTAACACTGACTCTAGCTAGATAGAGACTGGCAAGTAAAGACAAAATCCAGAAACTTGCCATCACAATCACAATCAATTGCTCATGCTTTTGACTGGCCTGCTCCAACTGACTTGTATTAATCAAGACAGCTGCATACTTGATATTGGTTGAAACCGAACTGATATTGGTTTCCATCAAAATCATGCGATAGATTTCTTCTTGTCCATAGCTATTAAAAACCTGAATCTGGTAGATATGGCCTAGTTCTTTTTTCTCTAACTTAATCTTATCCAATCCCAAAAATCGGTTTCCAGAAAGAAGCTGGGTAAAATTCTTATCAAAAAGAATGACCTCCGTATTGGAACTGACATTGGGCTTTATCTCAGTCTTGCTAGTATCTGTAGCGGCATTCTCTAAATCTTTAATCTCTTCTGTTGCCCTATTTACAGCAAGCTGAATAACTGTCTGAGGATTTTCACTTAGTCCATGAAGCTTATCATCCACCGAAGTATAGAGACTCGAATGCATGACCTGTAAAATAATCAAGGTCATGGTAGAGAAAATCAGAGTGAAGACACCAAAGTTGCGGATAAAATAACTAAAGTCATCCGCATACCATGTTTTTTTTAGTTTACTGAACATCTTTTAAAATATACCCAACACTACGCAAGGTTTGCAAATTCTCTGCAAAAGTGGTTCCTTTTAATTTCTTACGGATTTTTGAAACATAAACTTCTACAACTGAAATCGTTGTGTCACTATCAAATCCCCATAGACGATCAAAAATCTGAGTCTTAGGCAAAATCACATTTTGATTTTGAAGGAAATAAACCAGTAAATCGAACTCTTTACCCAGCAATTCGACTGGAGTATCTTCGACTTTAACGGTATTTGTTGACAAATTAACTACAATATTTCCATAAGACAAGGTGTTTTCATTAAACTTGCCTGAACGTTTGAGAAGGGCTTGAATCCGCATTTTGAGTTCTTCTAGGTAGAAAGGTTTAGTCAGATAATCATCCGCTCCCAGTTCAAATCCATGTCCCTTGTCATCCAAACTTTCCTTGGCAGTCATGATCAGAACTGGAGTCGTAATCCCCTTTTCACGCAATTCTTTCAAGACTTGGAAACCATTTTTTTCTGGCAACATCAAATCGAGCAAAATCAAGTCATAGACGCCACTCTCAGCTTCGTAGAGACCTTCTTCACCATCAAATACCTGCATGACATCCGCAAAATCGTCTAAAAAGTCAAATACTGAATTTGACAGGCCTAGGTCATCCTCAACCAATAAGATTTTTATCATGAGAAACTCCTCCTTATTAAAACCATTATACCAAATTTGCCTTAAAAAAAACTCAACTCTCTGCATTTTACATGAGATAGCTGAGTTTTCTTTTATTTAGTCTTAATTATTCAGTTCCGTATTGAAGAACAACTGCTTCTACTGCAGCTTTTTCACGGTTAATCAAGTCAACACGCGCTGCAATTTCCTTGACTCCCATACCGATGTTACGGCTAAGAGCAAGGTCAGAAAGTTGCGGTTCAAAGAATTCCTTGTACTCTGCCAAGCGTTGCTGAGTCTTAAATACGTGTGCAGGAAGGATAACAAAGCTATCAAAGCTCATATCTCCACCAAGAGCTGCCTTAATCCAAGCCCAGTTTTCACGCGCCCAAGACCAAGCTGTTTCCTGAGTTACTTGGTGAGCTAGGAATTGGTAATACCAAGCAGACAAGTCCTGCGGTTTGACCACAAATTTGTCCTTCCAAGAAGCAATCAAGGTTTGGATATTGTCCGCATCTTTACTATAGGCAAGAGCGGCTGCCAACTGACGTTTAAAGACAGCATCTGTTGCGTGCGTATAAGTATCAAGATAAAGTGCTAACAAGTCTTTGGTCTCATGATGTTTCATCTCATTGATAAGGACTTGTGAGCGAATAGCTGCTGGGAGTCCTGCAAGCTGATCCTTGTAGGCTTCGAAGATTTGGCTAGCGACTTGACTAGCTTCTGCATCATTTGAGCGAATCATCATAGAAACAGCCAGCTGACGAACCAACTCATCCTCATCTGATTCTCCGTCTTTAGCTTCAAAACCAAGACAGTCATAGTTGTGACGAGCCAATTTAGCAATCAAGGCTTTGAAGGCTGTTTCAGCTTCTGTTCCTTCATCGATAAAGCGCTCAAGGGCAGAAATGACTTCAGAAACAGCTGAAACGACAAGGTAAGATTCTTCCTTAGCAAGTTTATCAAGAACTGGGAGCAAGTCAGCATAAGAAATGTGCCCTGCCTCAGCAAGCAAACGACGTTCTTGGACGATTTGCAATTTGCTTGTATTATCAAGATCAACTAGGTCAGCAAGAACAGCATCTAACAAGTCTCCTTGATAATCGGTAATGTAATGGGCTGTATTTTCAGTATTGAAACGAAGAGCTCCTTCATTTTCAGCAAGAAGGGCTGCGTAGCCTGGAATTTCGATGCTTTCAGTTTCAAGTGTATCAGGCAAGCCTTTCCAGTTGCTATTGAGTGGCACAACCCAGAGACGGTTCTTATCTTCGTGCTCACCGATAAAGAATTGTTTTTGTGAAATCTTCAAGACATCATTTTCAACTTTGACAGTGAGAACTGGATAACCAGGTTGTTCCAACCAAGAATCCATGAAGGCTGCAACATCACGTCCAGACGCTTGACCAAGAGCATCCCAAAGGTCACGACCAATTGTATTGCTGTATTGATGTTTTTCAAAGTAGGCATGCAAACCTTTAGCAAAATCGGCATCACCTAGCCAACGACGAAGCATGTGCATGAGGCGACTTCCTTTGGCATAGACGATAGCTCCGTCAAAGAGCGTATTGATTTCATCTGGATGTTTAACTTCGACGTGGACAGACTGAACACCATCAGTCGCGTCACGTTCAAGAGCGTGAGGTACTCCACCTGTTTGGAAGTCTTCAAAAATATTCCAGCTTGGCTCAATGGCATCCACACAGACGTACTCCATCATGTTAGCGAAGCTTTCATTGAGCCAAAGGTCATCCCACCATTTCATAGTAACGAGGTTCCCAAACCATTGGTGAGCCAACTCATGGGCCACAACTAGGGCAACTTGTTGACGGCTAGCAAATGTTGAGTTCTCATCCACAACCAAGTAAACTTCACGGTAGGTCACAAGACCCCAGTTTTCCATAGCACCAGCTGAAAAGTCAGGAAGGGCGATGTGGAGAGATTGAGGAATTGGGTACTTAACTCCATAGTAATCTTCGTAAAACTCGATGGAGCGAACAGCGATATCCAGTGAGAAATCAAGGTTTGATAGTGGATGAGCTTTGGTTGAGTAAACACCTACGAGGGTACCGTTTTTAGTTTTAGCCGTTACACCTTGCAAATCACCCGCAACAAAAGCCAACAAGTAAGAAGACATGCGAGGTGTTGTCTCAAACTTCCAGATACCTGTTTCCTTACGGTTTTCAACATCGATTTCTGGCATGTTAGACAAGGCCAATTCACCTTCTGCTTGGTCAAAACGTAGAGAGAGGTCAAAAGTTGCTTTGGCTTCTGGCTCATCCACACATGGGAAGGCTTCGCGCGCAAAATGGCTCTCGAATTGAGTAGACAATACTTCCTTCTTGACTCCATCAACTGTGTAGTAAGATGGGTAAATCCCTGTCATGTTGTCTGTAATTTTTCCTGAGAAAGCGATAACCACTTCAACTTGACCTGCTTCCGCAAGTTCAATATGAAGGGCTTCATTGTCATGATCAACTGTAAATGGACGAGCTTGACCTGCAACTTCTACAGAAGCGATTTCCAGGTCTTTTTGGTGGAGGGAAATACGGTCACTCTGTGCTTGACCAGTGATGGTCACCTTACCAGAAAACGTCTTGGTCTCACGACTCAAGTCTAAAAATAAATCATAATGTTCAGGAACAAATTGCTTAATAAAATGTTCAACTGCTTGCATAGTTTTCTCCTATTCTAAGTTTAAGAGCTAGATCTCTTCTTCAAACAAACTTATTATAACATGTTTTGCCTAAGAAAAAAGGATTGGACAGCGATTTCCAAAACTTTCTTCCTTCTAACAGTCTACAGTGGGTAAACCTTGCGAAATTCTTCTAAAACAACCTTGCTTTCAGGTGTAAAAGTCAGTCCTACTTCACCCAAACAGTCTGTGAAAAAATCCTCATGAACCTGACGCCAATAGACAAGTGTCTTGTCTCCCTCACCTTCCTTATAGGCATGGTCAGCAGAAACTTGATGAAAGGGCTGAACGGAAACCCTTGTAATTTCGACAATGCAGACAGCCTGATTTTGACTATCTAAAATGATGTCAAAGGTGCCTTCTTGCGGAAGAGGTTCATCTTCTAGTGCATAGAGATCGTAGGCTGAAGCTGTTGCTGTCTTTTCTCCTTTTAAAACCAAATCTGCCAAGAGATCGGCATCTACTCCAAAAGCCCAGGCATCGATTTCATCTTCGATAGAAGGATTGATTTGCTTATATTTATTCCATATTTCTTGCGGTGTCATGGGTGCTCCTTTGTAATTTTTTACTTACTTCTTTTACACGTTTGAGGTGGTCTGGATGGTCAATCTCTAAATTAAAAATCTCTAGAATAGAACTGTAGTGAATAATGCACTTGATACCCAACTGATTCATTTTTTGTATGAAAGAAGTATTCAGATAGCCTGCTACAGTAAAATCAATCTTTTTCATCCTTGCTTTATCCTGCATATCTCTTAGCATATCTAACATTATTGGACTTTCCATATCATGCCATTGACTGTTTCTCACAGTGGCAAAAATAAAAGAAGTCAAATCATTCATTCCAACTACAATCTTTGAAATGCCCGTTTCCAGTATCCTATCCAAGTCAAAATACGCTGACGGTAATTCAATCATTGTGCCGATTTTCCCAGTAAAACCATACTCACGCAATACTGTAATAGCTTGCTTTAACTGTTCAGCATCATTGACAAAAGGAAAGATAACAGATAGATTGGGATTGTTTTGATGAACTTCTGTAACGACATGTGCCTCAGCATGAAATTCATCCGGACACGCCAGCAAACGCCTTATCCCTCTATATCCAAACAAGGGATGATTTTCATCAAAATGCTCTTTAGTCCCCTTTAGACAATTAGCTTCTGTATTCGTTAATTCAGAAAAACGATACCAAACTTCTTCATCTGAGTACAGGGAGCAGATAGTCTCTAGATAATCTTTTACAAATTGCTGACAACTTGGTAACAGTATGTTTTGATTGAGCTCTCTCAACAAGTATTCCCCACGAATCATGCCAACATGATGAAATAGTTGTGGGTAAACTTTTTCAAGAATTTTTTCTCCACTAAGAGCAAGTTGATTTTTCATCATTCACCTTCCAATTCATGTAAGAAGTCTTGTCAAGTTCTGGAAATCCTAATAATTCAGACTTAATCTTCAAGACTAATGGCGATGCATTTTCTTCTGTGATTTCTTGAATATCCATCCAAATATATCCGAGTGAATCATTCGCACCATCAGAGACAGCTTCCGAAATCGTAACTTGAGGTGCACTCTCATTCATTTCAACATCATACAAGGCCATGACATGGTGAACCATAAAATTTTTTAACTCTTCCCTGACGAAAACATCGTAGATTCGAGGATTAGAGTAGCTTCTAACAATAAATCCTGTCTCTTCCATAACTTCTCTAGTCAGCGTTTCCGTCAGTCCTTCACCAAGTTGCTGACTGCCTCCAGGTAGGTCATACCTATGTTGATAAGGGCCTCTCGTTTTTTCAATGCAGAGTAACTTCCCTTTTTCAAAGCAAACAGCGTAGACTCCAAAGTGTCTTTTGATTTCCATCAGATCCTCCTACTTCAAAGACCAGCCGCCATCTATTGTCAAAATTTGTCCCTGCATGGCAGATGCCTTTCCACTGGCCAAAAAGAGACTGACTTCTGCTACTTCCTCTGGCTCGATCCAGCGTTTGATTGGAGTTTCACTAGCCACCCAGTCCGCTAAACCACCTGGTTCAAAGTCGGCAGCGGTCATACCCGTCTTGACTGCTCCTGGAGCAATCCCAAAGACCTGAATCCCAGCTTCTGCATAGTCTAGAGCTAGCTGCTTGGTGAAGCCAGCCAAGGCATGCTTAGAAGAAGTATAGGCGTGACCACCTCCACCTGCTAGGCTAGAAGCAATGGAACACATATTGATGATGATTCCCTTCTTATTTTCCAGCATTTGTGTCAAATAATGCCGAGTCAACTCAACAGGAGTCACATAGTTAATTTCAAAAATTTCTTGAATTTCCTGTGCTGTTTGTTCCAACAGTGGTTTGTAAGCATCCAAAACTCCAGCAGTATTGCACAAAACATCAACCCGAGGACACCAATCAAAAACAGGTTCCAAGTTCAAGGTCAAATCTCTCTGTAAAAAGTAGAAATCACCATCTAAAACTGGATTTTCACCTTGGTCCACTCCATAAACTTGATAGCCCTTCTCTAAAAAAGGCGAGCCTGAGCCAATCCAATCCCTGAACTCACTCCTGTAATCAATACACGTTTAGTCATGCACTTCTACCCAATCTGTCGCCAAAACATCACAAGGTGTCGGGCTCCACATGGAAAATCCTTCTCCTTCGCCAGAAACGTTAATCAAAAAATAAGGAGTTACCTCTAGAGCCACACCATTTTGCTCGATGGTATCAAAGGGTTGGACATAGTTTTCAGCACCTCCCCAACCAGTTCGTACATATTTTTTCTTAGCCTTTAACCCAGGTAGAATTTCTTCAAATGTCATGTTTTTCTCCTTTAATTCTACATCATTCATTTAATTATAACAAAAAACCGTTGTGCAACGGCTTTTTGACTCATTTTAAATCAAAATCAATAAGCATTTTATAATTATAGTCATCTAGTTTTAAAAAAGCGTTCCAAACATTCAAAAATATTTGGGACTTCCCTTAATAAATCAGTCACTTTCTTCTTCAAAATATCTCAAACTTGCTCAATAGGATTCAAATCTGGTGAATGAGGTGGTAGAGGTAAGAAAAAGTGTCTATCTTGGATGCACAGTTCATCCAAGATGTTCTTGGGATGAAAACTAGCATTGTCCATGACAATGACATGAGGTGTCTTCAAAGCAGGTAGAAGTTGAGTTTTGAACCATTCCACAAAGAAATCCCTCGTCATACTTCCCTTATAAATCATAGGAACTATAAACTCTCCGTCTACTTGTCCTGCAACAATTGAAGTCCGCTCAAAACGCCGTCCGCTAATCTTTTCATAGATTTTCTCCCCTCTAGGAGCCCCTGCATAAGGACGATAGAGGTAGCGGTCGATTCCCGTTTCATCAATATATACGACTGGTAAATCTTTTAGGTTATCCAAAATATCAAGAAATTCAGCGACTTTCTCAGAATCTTGTTCCTTAAAGCTAGTCATCTTTTTTAAAGTGATATGAATTTACTTTAAAGCTCCCCATACTGAAGGAACAGCACAATCAAAATGTGCCGCAATTTCCCGTAAAAAAGCGTCTGGATGAACGTCTACAAAGGCTTTCAATTCCTCTAAAGGAATCTTTTGCTTTTTGACTACTCGCTTTTTCCGCTCTAAGTATCCTTGTTCACGTCTTTCTTTTCCCACGTGAAGAGAGTTCTGTCGCCAACATCAAAAATTTTAGCTGCCTCGACATGGCTGTGTCCTTCTTTGATGTAATCTAATGCTCCTTGTTTAAAATCTGTACTATATGCCATAGTTTATTATAAGAAGCTTATTTTAAACTAAGCAACTATATCGTGGCTGGAACTGACTATTTTATATATTGTCTTACTTCGTCCTCACAAAACTATATCAAAAATCAAAAGCGCTTAGGAAAAAACTCTATTTCATAAGAGAATAGAATAAATCTTCCCACAATAAAACGCATAATATCAAGTTTTTTTGGCTCCTGATATCATGCGTTTTCTGTTCTTAAAATATTTTTTCTCAGTCTCTTTTTGTTACAAGTTCATCTTCAAAGTTCTTGATTTTTAGTAAATCTAAAATCAAATTTTATCCAACTGACCCTTCCATTTCATAGCTAATCAAGCGGTTCAGCTCAACTGCATATTCCATTGGAAGTTCTTTTGTGAAGGGCTCTACAAATCCCATAACAATCATTTCTGTCGCTTCTGATTCTGACAATCCACGGCTCATGAGGTAATAGAGTTGCTCTTCTGAAATCTTAGATACCTTAGCTTCGTGTTCCAAAGCGACTTGTGAGTTGTGAATTTCGTTAAACGGAATGGTATCTGATGCCGACAAGTCATCCATGATAATGGTATCACACTCGATGTGAGAGACAGATTTCTTAGAGTTTTTATTAAAGGTTACTTGTCCACGATAGTCAACCTTTCCTCCACCTTTAGCGATGGATTTAGACACGATAGACGAGCTTGTATGTGGAGCGTTGTGGATCATCTTAGCTCCAGTATCCTGGTGTTGCCCTGCATTGGCAAAAGCGATAGAGAGCATGGTGCCACGCGCCCCTTCTCCATCAAGATAAACTGATGGATATTTCATGGTAGTCTTTGCACCCAAGTTTCCATCAATCCATTCAACAGTCGCATCTTTCAAGGCTTTGGCACGTTTGGTTACCAAGTTATAGACGTTATCAGACCAGTTTTGGATAGTCGTATAACGCATATAAGCTCCATCTAAGGCAAAGATTTCTACGATGGCCGCATGCAAGCTGTTACTTGAATAAGTTGGCGCTGTACATCCTTCTACGTAGTGGACACTTGCTCCTTCATCAACGATAATCAAGGTACGTTCAAACTGACCAGTATTTTCGTTGTTGATACGGAAGTAAGTTTGAAGAGGAATATCTACCTTGACCCCTTTTGGTACGTAGATAAAGGTTCCACCAGACCATACTGCTGAGTTGAGAGCAGCCAACTTGTTATCTGTCGGCGGTACCAACTTAGCAAAGTATTGTTTAAACAAGTCTGGGTATTCCTTGAGGGCAGAATCTGTATCTGTAAAGATAATCCCCAATTTTTGGAACTCTTCCTTCATATTGTGGTAAACCACTTCTGACTCGTACTGGGCAGAGGCACCAGCTAGATAAGCACGCTCAGCTTCCGGAATCCCGATACGTTCAAAGGTTTCTTTAATTTTTTCAGGAACCTCATCCCATGAACGAGCTGGTTTATCAGATGGTTTTTGGTAGTAAATCAAGTCATCAAAATCAATCTCTGACAAGTCTGCTCCCCAAGTTTGCATAGGCATTTTTTTGAAGGTATCATAAGACTTCAAACGGAATTCTAGCATCCACTCAGGTTCTCCCTTTGCAGCTGATAGTTCACGAATGACATCTTCGTTCAATCCTTTTCCTGTCGATAGGACAGGCTCTACATCATCATGGAAACCAAATTTATATTCACCAAGGTCAATTGGTTTTGGTTCTACTCTTTCTTCAGCCATAATATCCTTTCTTTCATTCTTCATTTCTACTGATTCATAAGACAAAAGAAACTTGCCTTACTTGTTTTCTTGATTTTCAATTGTTTTCTTGAGGGCGTTCCAAGCTAAGGTTGCACACTTGATTCGTTGAGGGAATTTGGCAACACCTGACAAGAAAGCAGCATCACCTAGTTGGTCTTGGCGTTCATCTTTTTGCCCTTGAACCATTTCAGAAAAAATAGTCGCAAGTTCTAAGATTTCTTGTTTGGTTTTTCCTAAAACTGCGTCCGTCATCATGCTTGCAGAGGCAGTCGAGATGGTACAACCTGAGTTTAGAAAAGCGATATCTTCCAAGCGGTCATCTGCATCAAACTTGACAGAGAGGTTGATGACATCTCCACAGGTTGGATTATTGAGACTGATTTGCTCAGCATCATCCAGCTTCCCTTGATGATGTGGATTTTTCGAATGGTCCGCTACCACTGCCATATAGAGGCTATCTAGTTTAGAAAGTGCCATTGAAAAACTCCTTTGTCTTTTGTAGGGCATCGACCAACTTGTCGCAATCTGCCTTGGTATTGTAGATATAAAAACTTGCACGAGCTGTTGCTGGAACTTCCAAATATTGGAGCAAAGGTTGAGCGCAATGATGACCTGCACGAACAGCTACTCCTTCATAATCAAGTGCTGTTGCAAGGTCATGCGGATGAAGGTCACCTAGGTTAAAGGCAATGACACCTGAACGTTGAGCCAAGTCCTGCGAACCATAAATGGTCAATCCTTCAATCGCCTGCAGTTTTGGATAGACATATTCAATCAGTTCCTGTTCATGGGCTTCAATGGCATCCATACCAATCTTTTCTAGATAATCCACTGCCGCAGCAAGTCCGATTGCACCAGCCATGTTAGGAGTTCCAGCCTCGAATTTCCAAGGTAATTCCTTCCAACTGGCAGATTGTTCATAAACGAAATCAATCATTTCACCGCCAAATTCTACTGGTGACATTTGTTCCAGATACTTTTCTTTACCGTAAAGAACACCGATACCAGTTGGACCCGCCATCTTGTGACCTGAAAAGGCAAAGAAGTCCACATCCAAGTCCTGAACATCAATCTTCATATGAGGTGTAGATTGAGCACCGTCCACTACCATGATTGCTCCAACTTGGTGGGCCATTTGAGTAATTTCCTTAATTGGATTGACCACTCCAAGAACATTAGAGGCATGAGCTAGCGAAACAAACTTGACCTTGTCCGTCAATTTAGCTCGCAAGTCATCCATATCCAAGGCACCGTCCTTGAGATAAACATAGACCAGCTCTGCTCCAGTCTTGCGACAGGCTTCCTGCCATGGAATGATATTGGAATGGTGTTCCATGACAGAAATCAAAACTTGATCTCCCTCAGTCAGGATTTCCTTAGCGAAGCATGCTACCCAGTTAAGACTGGTTGTCGTTCCTCTGGTGAAGAGAACTTCCTTTGTTGAGCCTGCATTGATAAACTTACGAATAGTTTCACGAGCAGCTTCATAGGATGCTGTCGCACGCTCTGCCAAGGTATGAACACCACGGTGGACATTTGCATTGTCCTTCTCATAGTAGCGGTTAATCGTCTCCAGAACTGCTAGTGGTTTTTGTGTCGTCGCAGCATTGTCCAAATAAACCAATGGTTCATCATTAACAATCTGGTCTAAAATTGGAAAATCCTTGCGAATCACTTCTACATCTAACATAGGCTACCCCTTAGCGTTTTGACAATTTTTCTTCGATAGTTGCAATCATTTCATCACGAACTTCCTTGACTGGAATCTCAACGATAACGGATCCAAGGAAACCACGGACAACCAAACGTTCTGCAGTTGCCTTATCCAAGCCACGGCTCATGAGGTAGTACATATCTTCTGGATCTACCTGACCGATAGAAGCCGCGTGTCCTGCAGTAACGTCATTTTCATCAATCAAAAGGATTGGATTAGCATCTGAACGTGCTTGATCTGAAAGCATGAGAACACGGCTCTCTTGTTGCGCATCTGCTCCCTTGGCCCCCTTGATGATATGGCCGATGCCATTGAAGGTCAAGGTTGCTTTTTCAAGAATAACCCCATGTTGTAGGATATTTCCGATTGAGTTGCAACCATAGTTAGTTACTCGGGTATCAATCCCTTGTACCTGACGGCCACTTGAAAGAGCTACGACTTTAAGATCCGCATGGCTACCATTACCAATCAAGTCGCTATCAAAGTCAGCAACGACGTTTCCTTCGTTCATAACACCGATTGCCCAGTCAATGCTTGCATCGTTGCCTAATTTACCACGACGGCTAATGTAGGCAGTGACGTTTTCACCTAGACGGTCGATCGCAGCAAACTTCACTTGAGCACCAGAACGTGCAATTACTTCTACTGTGATATTAGCAGTTGCTTTGGCACTTCCTTCACCGCGTGACTCTAAACGCTCCAGATAACTAATCTTAGAATTTTTACCAGCGATAATCATAATATGTTTGTTAAACGGCACATCGCTATCGCTATCTTGGTAGAAAATCCCTTCGATTGGCTCTTTAATTTCAACATTATCAGGAATATAAAGAACAGCACCACTGTTGAAATAAGCTGTATGGTAGGCTGCCAACTTATCATCGTCATACTTAACAGATGACATGAAGAATTCCTCAATCAGCTCTGGAATCTCTTCTAAAGCTGAGTGGAAGTCTGTAAAGACAACACCCTGTTCAGCCAATTCAACTGGAATTTGCTCAAAAACAGTTTGAGTACCTACTTGCACCAACTTCAAGTGATTATCTAAAGCTGTGAAATCTGGAATATTTGCTGATGGCTCATTTTCTGTGATCGTTCCATCACCCAGATTCCAACGGTGGAATTTGACACGCTCAATAACTGGTAATTCTAGGCTCTCAATCTTATCAAAAGCTTTTTGACGGAGGTCAGCCAACCAGCTTGGTTCAGCGTGCATTTCTGAAAAAAGTTTAATATTTTCTTTAGTCATTTACTTCTCCTAAAAGATACGAGGGAATTACAATTCTTCCTTGTAGTCGTAGCCAAGTTCTTCAGCTAGTTTTGCGTATCCTTCACGTTCCAAACGCGCAGCCAATTCTGGACCACCAGAAAGTACAACACGACCTTCCATCATCACATGTACCACATCTGGTGTGATGTAGTTCAAAAGACGTTGGTAGTGAGTGATGATCATAGCACCAAAGCCTTCACCACGCATGGCATTCACACCTTTAGAAACAACTTTAAGAGCGTCAATATCAAGACCAGAGTCAATCTCATCCAAAAGGGCAAAAGTTGGTTCCAACATCAAAAGTTGAAGAATTTCATTACGTTTTTTCTCACCACCAGAGAAACCTTCGTTGAGGTAACGCTCTGCCATCTCTTCTTTCATGTTGAGCAATTCCATTTTTTCATCTAGCTTAGTGATGAACTCGCGAACTGAAATTTTTTCATCATCTTCTTTACCAGCATTCATAGCTGCACGAAGAAACTCAGCGTTAGTAATACCAGGAATTTCTGATGGGTATTGCATAGCAAGGAAAAGTCCCATACGCGCACGCTCATCCACTTCCAACTCAAGGATGTTTACGCCATCAAACAAAACTTCACCTTTGGTTACTTCATAGTTTGGATTTCCCATGATAGCGGCAGAAAGAGTCGATTTACCTGTACCATTTGGTCCCATGATAGCGGCAATTTCTCCTGTTTTCAGGGTCAGGTTCACCCCTTTTAAAATTTCTTTTCCTTCAATCTCAACGTGAAGATCTTTGATCTCTAATACTGACATGATAGTTCCTTTCTTTTTCAAGACCTTTACAGTACTTACTAGAAACATACTCGTTTTCCTTAGAAAATACGGTAATACTCAATGAAAATCAAAGAGCAAACTAGAAAGCTAGCCACAGGTTGCTCAAAGCACTGCTTTGAGGTTGCAGATAAAGCTGACGTGGTTTGAAGAGATTTTCGAAGAGTATAAAAGGTCTATAAATATACTTTTCTAGTATAACAAAAAAAAGCCTAAAAGGCTTTGATTTTGTCTGGAAGCTGAGGGCTAGTCTTTCCTATTAAAATGCTGATCGATGACATCAACGATTTTGCCCATCACATAACTGACGCGAAAATTTCTGAAGAGTAAAATTGCCCAAAAGGCTGCCATAATATAGCGGCCAGTCATCCAGGCTTCATTGAAAAAATAGGTCTCAGCAGCTGTAAACAGCGCTATAATAATAAATTGTTGTTTATTCATAAACTTATTGTATCATGAAATCTTTCTTTAGTCTTCCTCTACCTTCACTTTATCAGCCAAAAATTCAAATCCTTCTGGAATCAGGCTTTCTTCTACTTCTTTCTCAGTTTGAGAAGATTTGGCTTTGGCTGAAAAGGCTGCGCGAACTTCTTTCCATTCCTCCATGGAAATAGCTAAAATCTCAGGTGAAAAACCTGCCGCCTGACTGAGGATGTTACCAAACATGGTGTTGAGATTGTCTCGTTTCATGGTTTGACCAGCATTGAAGTTAGACTCAAAAGCAAGAATTGCATGGTGTTCATTGGCCGCAACTGGTTGAGATCCAACTAGCAGAGCCTTATCAGGACCTCCAAGACTTTCAATCACCTCTCCCCAGGCATTCTGCAAGCGAATCAGATTTTGACGTGCTAAATCAGGATTTTCGACAGCCTCTTGCAAGATAGATTGCACTTTATTGCGATCCACACGATAGACGGTCTTGCCTGCTGCCGGACGACTAGGAGCTGGATTTGTTGGCTTAGGTATAGTTCCTACATTTGCGAGTTCTTGCTTAAGACGCGCAACTTCCTGTCTCAATGCAGAAATTTCACTTTCAACTCCCCCTGAAAGAGCTGGCTCAGGCTTAATCTCCGCTAAACGAATGGTCATCATCTCAGCATAAATCTTGGGCTGCAAACTAGACTTTATATCTGCTAAACTGACTGTCGCTAAGCGAATCATTTCAAACAGATTTTCCTGAGGAAGAGCCAAATTTTCTACAAAGACTGGACTATGATGAGTGTTTTCTCCCCCTGTTTGGACAATTAACAAGTCTCTTAAATAGTGCAAAAGGTCGGTCACAAAACGAGTCATGCTCTTACCATTTTCAAAGAGAAGATTTAAGCATGAAAGGGCCTTGGGAACATCCTGTTGAGACAAGGCAGCCACATAATCATCCAAGGCTGATAGGCTAATGGTGCCAGTAATTTCTTCAGAGATGGCAGTCGTCAGCTCGTTTCCCTGTGTCAAACTCAGGGCTTGATCCAAAATAGACAAGGCATCCCGCATCCCACCTTCAGCCCGTCTAGCAATGATTTCCACAGCCTCTGGTTCAGAACTGATATTTTCTTTTTCTAAAATATAGTGAATATGTTCCTTAATATCCTGTGTCTTAATTGATTTAAACTCGAAACGTTGCACACGGGATAGAATAGTCGCAGGTATCTTGTGCAATTCAGTAGTAGCTAAAATAAAGACCACATTCTGTGTTGGCTCTTCCAGCGTCTTGAGAAGAGCATTAAAAGCCCCTGTAGACAGCATGTGAACCTCATCTATGATATAAACCTTATAACGGGCAAGACTAGGGGCGTAGGTAGATTTATCACGGATTTCACGGATTTCATCGACTCCATTATTAGAGGCAGCATCCATTTCAATGACATCTTCTAAACTACCATCCGTCACTGCCTGACAAATATAACAGTTATTACATGGTTCACCACCCACTTGATTTGGACAGTTCATAGCTTTGGCAAAAATCTTAGCCACACTGGTCTTTCCCGTTCCACGAGGACCAGAAAAAAGATAGGCATGACTTATTTTCTCTTGCTCCACTGCCTGTTTAAGAGTCTTAGCTACAACTTCTTGACCAACCAACTGGGAGAAGTTTTGACTTCTATATTTTCGATAAAGTGCTTGATACATTAGGCTTTCTCCCCAAACATTGTAAAGTCCCATTCTGTCTTTTCAAGCAAAATAGCGACAAATTGTTCCAAATAATCTCGATCCATAGCATCATAATCATCAATCTCTGAAGAATCCAGATCCAGAACCCCGAGCAATTGACCATTCTTCATCATTGGCACAACAATTTCACTTTTAGCTCGACTATCACAAGAAATATAGTTGGGATAAGTCCTTACATCACCAACCAGAACAGTTGCCTGAAAATGAGCCGCCTCCCCACAAACACCTTTTCCCAGTGCAATACGGATGCAGGAAACACCTCCTTGGAAGGGACCTAAAACCAATTCCTTTCCATCGAACAGATAAAAGCCTGCAAATACGGTATTAGGAAAGCGTGATTTTAGAAGAGCACTGGCGTTGGAAAGATTAGCCAAAACATTGGTTTCACCATCCAATAAAAAAGAGAACTCCTCATTTAACATTTGATAACGTGATTGTTTTTCTGATTCTAACATAGAACTATTATATCAAAAAAGGCTTACAGACAAAAGAAAAATCCCTTGTTTAGAAAACAAAGGATTTTATGAATTTTCAATTTGATTAAAGTTCGATATCACCGAACAAGTCAGCCATTGAGAATCCTGTTTGTGTTTCTGGAAGTTCGAAATCACGTTTTTCTTGACGTTTTGGACGACGTGGACGAGCAGCACGTTTTTCTTCTTTTTGTCCTTCTTCTTGAGCTGGACGTTCTTCAAGAGCTTTGATAGAAAGTGATACGCGCTCTGCATCTGCGTTAACTTCAAGAACTTTAACTTTAACTTCTTGACCAACTTTAAGAGCTTCTTTAGGATTTTCAATACGTTTGTGTGAAATTTGTGATACGTGAACAAGTCCATCGATACCTGGCAATACTTCAACAAATGCACCGAAGTCAGTCAAACGTTTAACTGTTCCTTCTACTACATCACCTTTAGCCAATTTTTGCTCAACGCCATCCCATGGTCCAGGTGTTGTTGCTTTAAGTGAAAGTGATACGCGTCCTTCTTCTTCGTTAAGATCAAGGATTTTCACTTCAATTTCTTCACCAACAGTTACAACTGATTTTGGTGAAACGTTACGTTCATGTGACAATTCAGTCAAGTGAACCAATCCGTCAACACCACCAAGGTCGATGAAAGCACCGAAGCTTGTGATACGTGCAACTTTACCAGTTACTACATCACCAACAGCCAATTTACCGAATACTTCAGCGCGAGCTGCTGCTGTAGCTGCTTCAACAACTTCACGACGTGAAAGGATGAAGCGGTTTTCTTTAGCGTCAACTTCTTTGATTTTAGCGTCAAATTCTTGACCTACAAAACGCTCAGTGTTACGTACGAAACGAGTATCCAACATTGAAGCTGGGATAAATCCACGAACACCTTCAAATTCTACTGAAAGTCCACCTTTAACGGCACGAGTTCCTTTAACAGTAACAACTTCTTCTTCGCGACCAACAAGTTTGTCCCATGCTTTGCGAGCTTCAAGGCGTTTTTTAGATACAAGGTATGTAACTGTATCAGTATCTTTACCAACTACTTGACGAAGTACAAGAACATCCAATACTTCTCCTACTTTAACAAAGTCATTGATATCTGCATCGCGATCGTTTGTCAATTCGCGAAGAGTCAAGACACCTTCAACACCAGTTCCAGAGATTGCAACGTTAGCTTGAGTCGCATCAACTGTCAATACTTCAGCACTAACAACATCACCAGTCTCAACTTGGCTAACGCTATTTAGCAAATCTTCAAATTCGTTCATCTAAAAAATCCTCCAACAATCAAGTTTTTCTTAAACTTGACATACTTATAATTTTTTTCCTAAGCACCCGCAAGGACATGTTCATATCGTTCACGTCTTTCAATTATAAAAATAAAATACCCTAAGATATTTTGCTTTTTATCTTGATTATTACCTAAGAACTGGGGTAGCTGGATTCGAACCAACGCATGAGGGAGTCAAAGTCCCTTGCCTTACCGCTTGGCTATACCCCATTGATGAAATGGAGAGAGAGGGATTCGAACCCCCGAACCCGAAGGAGCGGATTTACAGTCCGCCGCGTTTAGCCTCTTCGCTATCTCTCCTACAATCAACATGGATTATTATATCATGAAAATTTCAAAAAAACAAGACTTATTTTGCTAAATTATAATTTTCAATCAAAATTTCCACAGCTTTTTCCAATTTTTTATAAAAACTATCGACATTCCCATTCTTTATGATGGCAAATTGTCCGTCTAATTCGGCAATTTCTCCGATAACTTTTTTACCAATGGTCAACGTATAACCTTCAAAACTGTCTTTTCCTACATTAACTTTAGCATCTGCTACTTGAATTTCAATTTTTTTATCTTTCTTACTCATTTCATACCTCTCTTCACTTTTTCTATTTTACAAGAAAATCCTAAAACTAGCAAGAAAAAACTCTATATCAGGCTTGTCTGACATAGAGTTTTCTGCTTTATTTAATGTGTTTTTCTAGTTCTTTTTGGTACTTACCGTTTGATTCCAATTTTTCTTTTTGCCATTTTTTCAGTGCTTCTTCATATTCTTTTGTTGTAACAATATCTTTTTGCAATTTCATTCCTTTAAAGATATATGGGTCACCTTTAATACCAACTTGTGAGTATGGTTTTGAGAATGGCACTACATTACTTACAACTGGAGAACCACCAGATGAGGCTGTCGGCATCAATAATGAACTATCTGTCAACCAAGCTTGAGCCTTGGCATATTTTTCATATCGTTCTTCAAGATTCGTAGTTTCTGAATCCGCATCATCCAATAATTTCTTATATTGATCCAAACCGAGTTTAGCTACAACATCCTTATCTTTTCCTTTAGTAATACCAAGGTGTTTCATAGCAGAACCTGATTTAGGATCCATGATATTCAAGTAAGATGCTGGGTCTTGATAACTTGGAGCCCATCCTGTACTGTTCAAATCATAGTCTTTTTGAGAAGGAACACGCGCTTGAGAAGTGATTGTTTCCTTTTCATTATCTGTCATTTGAAGAACATCGATGACAACATTTTCAGCACCAAGAGTTGATTCGATAGACTGTTTGAAAGAGTTGCTTTGTTGAACGGCGATGGTATCTGTTTGTTCAACTGGGACATCCAAGTGAATTGGGAATGTTACCCCTTTAGATTCCAAGTCTTTCTTAGCTTTTTCGAAAGCAGCTTTAGCCTTGTCAGGATTGTATATAGAATCCTTACCGTCAACTAGCTCAACACCTTTCCATTGGTCACCATAGTTCACCAACTCTGCTTGGGCGATTTGGCCAAAGTTTTTACCACCTGCTTGCACAAAGTTATCAGGAACAAGGCTGTTACGAATAATCTTATCCGCACCGTCTTCACCATTTAGCTGGGCAGCATAAGAATGGCGGTTGAAGGCAAAGTTGATAGCCTGACGGAAGTCCTTATTAAGCATAGCTTCTTTAGTAGAAGTCTTTTGCTCTTCACTTGTTTTCGCAGTTTTATTGTATGACTGACGATTTACGTTAAAGGTGAAGTAATAGCTACTTGAGTCCTGTGGGCTATAAGTGATTTTATCTCCGTATTGTTCCAAAGTTGAAGCAAAGTTTGAGCTACTTGGGAAGAGACGGGCTGTCGTATAGGCACCTGAAGAGAAACTACGAATCAACGATTCCTGATCAGAACCATCGTAGTAAGTCAATTTAATCTTCTCGATTTTTACCTTTTCTTTATCCCAGTAGTTTGGATTTTTCTCGTATTCGATCAACGATTTAGAAGTCAAGGTCTTCAAGATATAAGGACCATTGTAAAGAATCCCTGCTGGAGTAACTGCTCCATAATCTTTACCTGATGCCTTCAAAAATTCTTCATTTACAGGCAACATCGTCGCTGTTGTAACTTTAGAGTTCCAGAAACTTTCTGGTTTGTTTAGGGTATATTCGACTGTATAATCGTCCAAGGCCTTAACACCAACTGTAGAGAAATCATTGGTCTCACCAGTCATGTAGGCATCCAAGCCCTTAATTGAATTTTGGATGAGAGAGACGCCGTCTGACTTACCGTCAGCTACGTGTTTCAATCCTGTTACAAAGTCATGGGCTGTTACTTCGGCATATTCTTCACCCTCAGAAGTGTACCATTTAACTCCTTTACGAAGTTTATAGGTATAAGTTAAACCATCTTTGGACACAGACCAATCTTCAGCCAAGGAAGGAATAACATTTCCGTACTGGTCGTTTTCCATCAAGCCATCAACCACGTTCCCGATGACATCTGTTGTAGATGTACGAGTCGCTATACTATAGTCCAAAGATGCTGGATCTACTGCATAGACATATGAAAATGTTGTCGGTGCATCTGCTTCTTTATCAGCTTTTCCACAAGCCACTAAAAGAGCTGTTGTGCTCAGGACCACTCCTGCTGTTAATAGCCACTTTTTCGATTTCATCAAAAATCTCCTTTTGTTTGTTTTAATCTACTTTTACAATCCAACCTTCTGGCGCTTCAATATCACCAAACTGAATACCTGTCAATTCATCATAGAGTTTACGAGTCACAGGGCCAACTTCTGTTTCACTATAGAATACATGGAAATCATCACCGTGCTGAATTCCACCAATTGGCGAAATAACTGCTGCTGTACCACAGGCACCTGCCTCTACAAAACGGTCAAGGTTATCAATTGGAACATCTCCCTCAATAGGAGTCAAGCCCAAGCGGTGTTCTGCCAAATAAAGCAAAGAATACTTAGTAATAGATGGCAAGATAGATGGACTCAATGGTGTTACAAACTCATTGTCAGCTGTAATTCCAAAGAAGTTAGCTGAACCGACTTCTTCAATCTTTGTATGAGTTGAAGGATCTAGGTAGATAACATCTGAGAAATGACGTGACTTGGCCAATTTCCCTGGCAAGAGACTTGCAGCATAGTTCCCACCAACCTTAGCCGCACCTGTACCATTTGGTGCTGCACGGTCGTATTCATCCTGAATCAAGAAGTTAGTTGGAACCAAACCACCCTTAAAGTAATTTCCAACTGGCATAGCAAAGATTGTGAAAATGTATTCTTCTGCTGGTTTTACCCCAATAATATCTCCGACACCAATCAAAAGAGGACGAAGATATAGGGTTCCACCTGTTCCATATGGTGGTACGTATTCTTCATTCGCGCGGACAACTGCCTTACAAGCTTCTACAAACATTTCTGTTGGAACTTGTGGCATCAAGAGACGGTCACAGGTACGTTGCAAGCGTTTAGCATTTTCATCAGGACGGAACAGCTGAACACTACCATCCTTAGTACGGTAAGCTTTCAAACCTTCAAAGGCTTGTTGACCATAGTGAAGACTTGGAGAAGACTCTGAAATATGCAAGGTTGCATCTTCTGTAAGTTCTCCTTGATTCCATTGTCCATTTTTAAAATGAGCAATATAGCGATAAGGTAATTTCATATAGGAGAAACCAAGGTTCTCCCAATCAATCGTTACTGTCATATTCCACTCCTTATTCTAAAAACTTATTTCTTTTATTCTACACTATTTTTCTAAAATAGCAAGTATATTTTGTAATTTTCAGAAAATTTCTTCAATAAAAAGAACCTAAGGTATCAATAGTAATGAATACTATATGGAGATTGCATAAAAGACTCAAATTATTCTTCTATCTCGTTTAGTGAAATCTATTCAATAATTGAACTTATTTTTGACATACATAGAGCCCGTACATTAATATTAGTAACCTGTTTCGACAGAGATATGACAAAATGAACTAAAGGTAGTACACAATGTGGTGCAGTCATCTTATGCCATATTCAATAGATTTACGTAAAAAAAGTTCTTGCCTATTGTAAGCGAACAAATAATATAACAGAAGCATCACACGTTTTCCAAATCTCACGTAATACCATTATCTAAAAGAGAAAATAGGTGATCTAAACCATCAAGTAAAAGGAACAAAACCAAGAAAAGTTGATAGAGATAGACTTAAAAACTATCTTACTGACAATCCAAACGCTTATTTGACTGGAATAGCTTCTGAATTTGGCTGTCATCCAACTATAGCATATTGAATCTAGAATAGCACATTACAGTTGCTAAAACATTTCTAGAAAAAATTGACTTTCTCAATCACTTTGTTCACATCTTATTTCAATCTGCTATACTATCCACTATGCTCTCAAAGCTATGGGCTACACTCAAAAAAAAAGAATCACACCTACTATGAACAAGCCCCAGAAAAAGTAGCTTTATTTCTTATTCCTCCCCACTCACCTGAGTACAATCTTATTGAGAAAACCTGGGCTCATATTAAAAAGCACCTCAAATGAGTTTGGGACAAAAGTCTAACCTTAAATATAAAAAGCGAACAAAACGAGTTATCTTACATTCAGAATTCTATCTTGTTCGCTTTTTTTCCTAATCTATCGATTTTAAAATTTTATAATAAAGAATTCCTAAAATCAAAATCTTTTTGTCCCAGTCTCTTTACGAGGATGTTTCGTCCTATTCTTGTTTCAATCTGCTGTGTTTCTCATAAAAAAACAAAAGGATTAAGGAGGTGCATTTCCTTAATCCGATAATCTCTTAAGCCTGACGTTGTCCGAAATCTGCAATCATCTGATCCATTTCTTGTCGACTAGGAGTTGTCAGCATATAAAGGTAATCTCCTTGAAGTTCTGCGAAGGCAGCTGGCATGATTTTTTTAACCTTGAACTGCTGACTGTATTTGGCAAGCAAATCCTCTTCTGAATAAACATAGTGGGCATTTGCACGACGGGATGTAGCTAAACAATATTGAGCTTCAAAGTCTGACACTGGGAACTCTTCTCCTGCGACAATCGCCGCATAGCCTCGGTAAAGGTCCAAGGAATGAGCAAAGTTATAAACATCAATGGTGAAACCACCTGCAGGACGGTTATTGTACTCAATGGCAATGTAGTCGTCCCCTTCACGGAAGAACTCAATATGGAAGAACCGTTCTTTCATACCAAATTCCTTGACAATCGCTTCCCCATACTTGCGCAGTTTAGGATCCATATCCTTGAGCACATAGTAGGAATTGTCCATCTTGTAAATCATGAGATCAAGCGGTGTATAGGCGTAATCAAAGGTTGTTGAGAAGACAATTTTACCATCCTTGTCCACAAGACCATCAAAGGTACAAATTTCGCTAGAGGTGACAAATTTCTCAAAGAAATAAACAGTTGAATGATCCCACTCAGTCTTGAAGTGCTTGATATCGTCTTCTGTTTCAAGCTTAAAGGTCGCGGCTGCTCCCACTCCATTGTCAGGTTTGGCAATCATTGGAAGGCCGATTTCTTTCACTACTTGATCAACATCTGCTTCCGTCTTGATAACAGCTCCAGGGACCACAGGGACACCTGCTTTTTTGAAAAGCTTCTTCATTTCAGACTTAAATTTCGTCTTTTTGAGATCCTCTGGTTTGGCACCAAAGACATTGAATTGTTCTCTGAGTGTTGCATCTAGCTCAAGCCAGTATTCATTGTGGGATTCAATACGGTCAATTGGGCCATGTTTATAAAAGAGAAAAGCAACTGCACGTTTGACTTCATCTATATTTTCAAGATTGTCAACACGGAAATACTCGGTCAGGCTATTGCGCAAAGGCTCATCTAATTGCTCGTATGGTTCTTGACCAATTCCCAAGACTGTGATGCCTTTATTGGCAAGTTCGATGGTAAACTGTTGAAAGTTTTGTGGATAGTAGGGAGAAATAACAAGGTAATTCATAGGTAACTCCTTTTATAAATAGAGATTGCCGAGGAAATAAGGCATTTGTTTGCGCCACCATTCCCAGTCGTGGGCGACATCGTGTCCCCATTCAGCAAACCAGGCTGGAATTTGTTTCTGGTCAAAGGCTTCTTTGAGCTTGTAAAAGGATGGTAGACCATCTTGTTCCCAGGCACCGAGACCCGTACACAGCACAATCTCTGCCTGACGGTAACGATCAATAAACCAGCCGTCGTTCTGATTCCAGATATAATCTACTGGCGAGTTTTGATAAATAGCATCGTCATTGTAGTAATCGCCGACAAAGAAACGTGCATCGTAAACACCACTAAGAGCAATCACCTTGGTAAAGACATCTGGATGCTGGAGGAAAAAATTGACTGCATGATAGGCACCCATGGAGCAACCTGTCGTCATCATACCATCAAACCAACCTGTCTTATGCTTGATAAAAGGAATGGCCTCCTCAATCACATAGCGTTCGTAGGCACGATGCATCTCCGCCTGGTCATGACCATTTTTCCAAGTGGCCAACCAGCTCTCACTATCTACACTGGACAGGGTAAAGAACTGGACACGGCCTTCCTCGATAAAGGAGGCACAGGCATCAATCATGCCAAAATCATAGTATTCGTTGTGACTACCACCTGATGAAGCAAAGACCACAACTGGAATCCCAGCATGTCCATAACGATTAAGGTACATTTCACGGTTAAGATTGCCACTCCAGTGGCTAAGATGTTCAATATACATTTGCTTTCTCCTTTTCTAACTTACCATTTCTCTGCAAAAAATCTCAGACAGCCTGGTAAATTCTCCGACCAAGGGATTTCACTATGGATGGCACCAGACTGAACTTTCAAGACAAGATTATCTAAGTGTACCCCACCTACTATCAAATCATGGTAATACCGAAGAGACGAATCAATATAGGCTTGTTTGATATTACCAGCCATTAAGGTCTTGTCCGTATCATCTGCTTCTTCTGTTCCAACATAGATAAAGATACGCTGGTCAGGCGATAGTTTCTTGCGTTCAATATAGCGATTAAAGGCTTCTTGATGGAGCCAGTTAGCAGATGAAAAGACACCCAAGCAACCAATTTGGTCTTGGTATTCTAGTCCGATAAACTGGGTAATATTGCCTCCTAGTGAAGACCCAATAATAGCCGTATGCTGGCGGTCAGCTTTGGTACGGTAGGTCTCATCGATAAATGGCTTGACCACCTCCATGACAAACTCGGCATACTCCACACCCTTACCACCAAACTGCTGCCCTGGGATAGGAGATTCTTGGAACTTCCAAGCCGCATACTCATTCATCCGCCCCATACCATCATTATCAATAGCAACGACAATCATGCGACTGATATCAGGATTGCGCTTAATAGCTGGGATAATCTTCCATGAATGGCCAATGAAAGACTCCTTGCTATAAAAAACATTTTGCCCGTCATGAAAGTAAACAACAGGATAGGAACGATCCGTGTCTTTCTCATAATCTTTAGGAAGAAGAACACGTACACGACGCTCCTTCCCTGTATAAGGAACCTTGAGTTTGTGTTCTTTCATTTTTAAATAAAAGTAGGATTGATTCATTGTCAGAAAACTCTCTATATTCAAAATTTTATTTTATTATATCACAATTATAGAAAAAAAGTTAGTTTTGCTTCCACTTTTGGAATTAAAAACTAACTTTTTCATTTATTTTTCTAAATTCTTCTGGATTTTCTGATTAGAGCAGATTGTCAATCAAGTCATCCACTTCATCTTTTTCAGCCTGCGGTGTAATCTCAGTAATCATAATCCCAGCCACTGCTCGCTCAACCAAAGCTTCAACATCCATGCGTCTTTCGTACTGTTCTGCATTCTTAATCTTAGGATTGGTCTTTGGACGATCTGGCGCAAAAATGGTACAACAGTCTTCAAAAGGCTGGATAGAAATTTCAAAGGTGTCAATTTCCTGAGCAATGTCAATGATTTCCAACTTATCCATTGTCACAACTGGACGGATGATGGGAGTGTTGGTAACTGCATTGATAGCCTGCATGCTTTCTAAGGTCTGGCTGGCTACTTGACCTAGGCTTTCCCCATTGATGATAACTAAACCATTTCGTACCTCACGAATACGGTCGGTAATCCTCATCATAAAGCGACGAGTTAGAGTCATCAAGTAAGCTTCTGGCGCTTTAGCCTTGATTTCCTCTTGAATCTCTGTAAAAGGAACTTCGATAAACTGGATATTTCCTCCAAACTTGGTCAATTTTCGAGTCAAATCTTGGGCTTTTTTAAGGGCACCAGGACTAGTATATGGTGGGCTGGCAAAGTGAACGGCCTCAATATCTACCCCACGCTTAAGTGCAAGATAACCTGCTACAGGTGAGTCAATCCCTCCTGACAACATGAGCATCCCTTTACCTGAAGTTCCAACTGGCAAACCACCAGCCCCACGAATGGTTTCATAAGAAAGATAGGCTGCTTCTTCACGTATCTCCACCTGAAGATTGATGTCAGGACTTTTCATTTGAGCTTGCACATTTGGAATAGCTTCAAAAACAGCTCCTCCAAGTGTTTGATTGAGTTCACGACTATCCAACTCAAAGTTGTGGTCGCTACGTTTACTAGAGATTTTAAAGGTCATGCCATCCTTGTAGATATCTTTCATAATCTCTTGGACAGAAGACTTCAGAACTTCTACAGATTTTTCAACCTTATAAACAGGGGAAAAGTTTTGAATTCCAAAAACTTGTTTGAGCGATTCTGCTACTGCTGTGTAATCTGCTCCATTTAGGTAAGCGTGGGCACGGTCGCGATCTGCCGTTACCTTAACTTGGGGATAGATAGACAAAACGTCTGAAATATTATTGCGAAGTTTATTGATGAAACGCATACGGTTTTTACCCTTGGTTGACAGCTCACCGTAGCGAATCATAATTTCTGAATATTGCATGAATGCTCCTATCTTACTTTTCTAGTTTGATTGTAAATTAATTTTAACTTGGTCAAAAACTGCTCGACCTGACTCATATCATTTTCAAGGTCTAGGCTAAGACGCACAGCTGACTGAGCCTTATCTTTGTCCACTCCCATGGCAATCAAGGTGCCTGCAGGTTTACCTGCCTTGGACGAACAAGCAGAGGTCGTTGAAATGAAAATATCATAGTCTTCAAAAGCGTGAACGATGACTTCTCCACGAACACCCTTGATTCCAAAAGTCAGAATATGAGGGGCAAAGTCTTCCTCATCTGAAAAGACAAAAATATCCGGATAGTCGAGAAGAGCTTGGCGAATCACTGCCTTCATCTGTCCTGTCTTGCTTGTAAAGAAATCTAGCTTTTCCATGGATAAACGGAGAGCCTTGGCTGTCGCTGCAATCCCTGCTACATTTTCAGTTGTCGAACGATAATCTCGCTCCTGACCACCACCTGTTAAAAGAGGCGTAATCTTCTTGCCAGACTTGATATAGACAAAACCAACACCACGGATTCCGTGGAACTTGTGACTAGAGAAAGTCGCAAAATCTACTCGATCAGTCAAATATTTTTCAGTCGGAATCTTGGCAAGCGCCTGAACCGCATCAACGTGGAAGGAAATAGTCGGTTTGTCTGCCAATAGTTTTGAAATAGCCTCAATGGGCTGGATAGAACCGATTTCATTGTTAACTGCCATGATGGAAACGAGGGTCGTATCTGGTCGTATCAAATCTGCTAGCGCCTCAACATCGACAAATCCTTTCTCATTAACTGGAGCAAAATCCACTTCAAAACCTTGAGATTTCAACCAAAGAGCTGATTCCTTGACTGCTGGATGTTCAATGGCTGATACGATGATGTGCTTGCCAAACTGAGCTTTTTCAAAGGCCACACCCTTGATGACCCAGTTATCCCCTTCTGTTCCACCAGAAGTAAAGAAGATTTCCTCACTTTTCTTGCCAATCAAATCTGCAATTTGTTGACGGGAAGCATCTAAAATTCGTGTTGCCTGGTCTCCCAAACGATGAAGACTAGATGGATTTCCTAAAATTTTTGAAGCCACCTGCATATAGGTTTCAAGGGCTTCAGGATAGGGCTTGGTCGTCGCCGAATTATCAAAGTAAATCATGTTTTCTCACGCTTTCTAAAATCACTCCTTCTATTGTATCATGAAACGGAGCTTGCGACAAGAAAGGGCAATTCCTCTTTTTTTAAGATTTTTTTAAAGAAATGAGGTATAATAAGTTTTAATCAAAGGAGAGAATGCATGTCTAATTATCGTAGAACTTCAAAACCAAAAACAGAACACATCAAAAAAGGCTTTACAGTCTTTCAAAAAACCGTTGCTACAATCGCTAGTATCCTTGGCTTGATTACCGCAAGTATCACGATTATGAACGCCTTGGATAATAACAAAAATACTAAAAAAGAACCTACGACAAGCCAGACGACAACAATTGTCAAAGAAATTCAAAAAGAATCCCCTAAGGAAAATACTACTCCCAATAAGGAAAATCACACCACTCAAGAAAAAACACAACAAGAAGAAACGCCAAAATCCAGCGTCAAGGAAGAGAAAAAAGAAGAGCAGAAAGCAGCAACTCAGGATTCTTCTACTCCCGCTCCTACTCCAAGTAAACCTGCTACTGAAAACGAAAAACAGGTCAATACGCCAACTTCAGAAAATAAAAGCAATCCTCAGTAAGCACATGGTCTAAGAAAAAATCAACTCAAAAATAAAACTGCGCAGTAACTTCTGTCTTGACCACAATCAAGCTAAAGAGAGACTGTGTTTTTGTATAATTGATGTTTTAGATGCTAGATTCTTGACCAATTTTGTGAGATTCATACTCATAAAGATGAATCCTAGCGATGTTATGACAGCTTATTTATTTCTAACATAAACTCTGCACATGCCAACAATACTCTCTCATCTGCCCCAAAAGGGGAAACATCCATTTTCTGTTTGACATAAATTCGAAAGCCTTCTTCACGCAGAAGTTAGTAACCCTTTTACATCTGACATAAATAACCTAGTTCAACCACTTCATAGGCATTACTTCCTGTTTTATTCTTATTTCATACTCTTCGAAAATCTCTTCAAACCACGTCAGCATCGCCTTACCGTACGTATGTTACTGACTTCATCAGTTTTATCTGCAACCTCAAAGCTGTACTTTGAGCAACCTGCGGCTAGCTTCCTAGTTTGCTCTTTGATTTTTATTGAGTATCAATTATAAACCATGGCATAAAAAAACGAGCATATCCAACTGATACATCGCTCGTTTTTTTGCTATTTTAGAGGTGATTTTTGCTCAACCTCTTTTTTTACTAAAAATTAAAGAATTCCATGGCCTGTTTGAACAGTAAATCCGTATACTCTGGGTCTTCTTGGGCAATGGTAACCTGATCTTGAATCATTTCCAAGTCATCTGTTATCATGCCATCTGCTCCTAACTGAACAGATTTATCAAAGGACTCTGAACTATTGATGGTCCAAACGTACAATTTCTGATCGGTATTCCAAAGCTTGTTGACAAAATTTTCATCCAAAGTCGAATACTCCATGGTGTAACCTGTGGCTTTTGTTCTTGGAAAAATACTATTATAAGGTAGGATGAAATAGACTGGAATTTGTGAATCGTAGGCTAAAACTTGGTCAATCACATGGTAGTCCAAAGATTGCATTTGGTGACCATTCTGCTTAAGAACCGTTCCATATTTTTCCATAAAGCGTTTCATCATATCTGGACTATCTTTTCGACTGGTTTTAATTTCAATAAGAAGTTTCTGATGCAATTCATTGGCTTTATTGAGATAGTCATCAAAACTGGACACCTTGCTATGATAACCATTTTCTGAAATATCAAGTTTAGTTAATTCTTTCAAAGTGAGATCCTGTGGATTGGCATTAACTCCTGTCAGATTCTTGATATTAGCATCATGCATCATGACAAACTGGCCATCTTTTGTTTCCTGAACATCTGTCTCAACGAAATCTGGAGATAACTGAGCGGTTTTTTCTAGTGATTGGACGGTATTTTGAACACCATTTTTATCTGAAACACCGCGATGAGAGATAATTAAAGGTTTATGTGAAACTGGAGCTTCTAAATAAACATAACCCTCAAGAGCGAAAAAGATACAAGCACAGCCCATCACTCCCCATCTCATCCAGTGGTCTTTCTTTCTCCTTGGTGTGATTTCTAGTTCTTCTCCCGTTAAGAAGGAAACAAACTTAATGAGAAAGTAAGTCAAGGCCATATAGTGGAAATTCTTAATCAAGACAAAGTTGATAATTCCCAGCACAAGAGATTCCTTATGGGTCATACCATCCATCAGTGCCTGACTAACTAAGATAGGAATGAGGAGAAGAATGAAAAATAGATACGTTTTGACGATAATCCAAAGCAAGTTCCAAGTATAAAACCAGGAGTGCTTTCTTGTCTTCTCTAGACTGTATCTGACTGCCTCTTTGACTGTCTTCTTCTCAAATAAAAGCTGGGGTAGGGCAAACATGAAACGAACTGAAATGTAAAATAGAAGTAAAGCCAGAATAGTAACCACTATACCTACTAGCCAATACTTGTCTTCCACATAATCAACGATAAATTCCGGAATGACAATTTTATTAAGGTAATAAATCTTTAAAATCTTTCGAATTAATGGAAAGAGCATCATGACATAAAAGAAGATAAAGGCCATTTTGGAAATCGTCACTTGTCTCATAAATAAGAAACTTTGGCGAAAGACCTTGCGACTGTACTCCAGCAGAGTTCTCTTTTCATGATAGAGGAGGTGTCGAGCTCCGATAAAGAGGAGTCCTATCTGGTAATAGGCGATTAGTAAATTAACGATTACCAGAACAAATAAAGCAAGACTAACAAAGGGAGAACCCTTTATAATAGCGAAAATATTATTGTAGGAAAGAAAGAGATAACCTGTCTGACGGAGTAACAGTCCAGCAATCCAAGAATTAAGTGGTAACCAGACAAACTCAATCATCATGAATATCAAGAAAAAGAGAAAGAGAATTTTATCTAGATTAAAGTAGATTTTCCTAAAACCTAGATTTTTAGGTTTTTCAGGTTTCATAGGCACTCCTAGTCAAATAATTGAGACAAGTCCAAGCCTCCAAAAGGATTGTTTGATAGGCTACTTTCTGTTTCTAACAATTCTCTAGCTTGATCTGACTCTAAGAAGGACTCGTAAACACGCGCCGTCATCCGAGCATCCTCCAAGCTATTATGGGACTGACCTTGAAATCCAAGAAACGAGGCAACAGTTTGCAATTTGAGATTGGCAATACCATGTAAATCCGAACTGCGACGTTCAAAAGCTTCATCATACAGATCCACCTTGTACTGCTGGCTGTAGTCTAAACCATGGTCCTCTAAAATAGGCAAATCACTTTTAGCAGCATTGTAACCTACCATCGGCAAAGAACCCACAAACTCTTGGAATTCTTTTATAACTTCCTCCACTGGAGGAGCATCTTTTAAGGTCTCGGCCGTAATCCCTGTCAAACCATTGATAAAACTTTTTAAGGGGACACTGGTATGAACATAGGAATCATAGGCATCGATTTCCTGACCATCTCTAAAACGCACTGCCGATACTTGAATCAAGTGTGTTTGTCCTTCATGCTGATTAAATTCTAAGTCAAAAGCAATGTAATCTTCTAATCGTTCCATTTTCTACCTCTCCTATACTGTTATTTTATACTCTTCGAAAATCTCTTCAAACCACGTCAACGTCGCCTTGCCGTAGATATATGTAACTGACTTCGTCAGTCTTATCTACAACCTCAAAGCAGTGCTTTGAGCAGCCTGCGGCTAGCTTCCTAGTTTGCTCTTTGATTTTCATTGAGTATTACTTGAGCAACTATACTATTTAGAAACAAAAGAAGCCATCAGGTTAGCATTTAACCTAAACAGCTCCTTGATTATCCTCCAAATAAACGAGCAAAAAAGCCTTTCTTAGTTGATTGGACTTCTTCTTTTGCTTGGTCCAGCTCTAGCTTAAGATTTTCTTGATCCTTCATGGCTTGAAGGGTCAATTGTTGCTGCTGATCGAGTTGTTTGTCTTTCTCCGCAATCTGACGGTCTTTGATACGCATCTGCTCGTCTTTTTCTGATAACTGACGATCCTTTGCTTTTAATTGTTCATAAAGACGAAGAATTTCTGCGTTCTTCTCATCCACTAGAATCTCCATCAGTTCACGTTGCTTGACATCTTCACTGACAGGCTCATCTTCAAAAATCGTTTTTTTATAGATTTCTTCTAGCTTAATCAAGCCACTTCTGGTAACGACTGTTACCCCTTTGTCATTTTTATCTGTGTCTTCTTCTGGTAATTCTTTGACACGGTTATTGATTGCTTGGCGAGATAATCCTAAGACCTCTGCAATCTCACTGACGGTCATTTCAATACTCATAATATCCTCTGAAACGTTTTCTAGCTTTTCTTTACTTAAATCTTATCATAAGCTAGAAAAACTGTCAAATTTCCGCTTAATCTAAAGCCTTCAAAAAGGCTAATAAGACCTGAGCAGAGCGACGTCCAGCTTCGATAATAAAATCATCAAAAGAGATGTTTGCTTCATGGTTGGCATTGTCACTCATAGCTCGAATGACTAAAACTGGAAGATTAAGAGCATGCGCTGCCTGAGCAATAGCTGCTCCTTCCATCTCAACTGCTAAAACTTCTGGAAAATGGGACTTAATCGCTTCTATCTTGTCATTTCCTGCAATAAAACTATCTCCTGTAGCAATCAAACCAAGATGCCAGTTCTGGTCCAATTGAGATAAACTCTCTTGGATTTTGGAAACAAAGGTTTTATCTGATTCGAAATAAAGCGGTTGTTGCGCCATTTGTCCATAAGCATAGCCAAAAGCTGTAACATCCACGTCATGATAGGCTAATTTGTCAGCAATCACAACATCCCCAACAGCAATACCCTCTGCTACTGCTCCAGCTGAGCCCGTATTAATCAAAGCATCCACTTGAAAATGATCAGCCAAAATCGCCACACTCATAGCAGACATGACCTTACCAATTCCACTTTCTACAAGAACGACTTCATGCGAGGCAATGATTCCTGTGTGATAGGTATTGCCTAAAACAACTTGCTCCTGAGCATTGTCTAAATGCTGGACCAGATACGCCAGTTCTTCTGGCATAGCCGCAATAATTCCTATTTTCATTTCAATTCCTTTTCTATTACAAAAGTTTCATTGCTAAGACAAGCAAAATTAAGAGAAAGATGACTGCAAATAAGATTTTATTCAGTTTAGAATTGAAGACATTTCTCTTGGTATTTTCAATGCGACGGCTTTTATGAATAGACGGTTCGACCTGAATCTTCAAGGTTTCCTGGCTAAAACCATGTTCCCTAGGATTGGCATAACCAAAACGGGAAGAAGAGGTTGGTAAAATCTTGGTCTCCTCATCATCTAGCAAAGGGGGACCCGAAATTTTTTCGCCTCTATTAGCTCTTTCAATCATTTCATCCGTTAATAAAGGTTTACCCATACTGACCTCCTCTATTTTTTGTGCAATTCCCAATACTGAACAGCCATAATTGTCTTGGCATCACAGATATGACCTGATTGGATTAATTCCTTGGCTTCTTCTAAGCTCACTTCAAGGACTTCCAAGGTTTCATCTTCATCCTGCGGACGCGGATTTTCCACTTTCGTCAAATCGCTTGCTAGGTATAGTTTTAACTTTTCATTACAAAAGCCAATGGCTGAGTAAAAATCATACAAGAGTTCTAACTTCCCTGTATAGGCTGTTTCTTCCTCTAATTCACGCAGGGCTGCTGCGACAGGGTCTGTATTTTCTCCTACTTCCAGTTTTCCAGCTGGAATTTCGTAAGAGACAGCCTCGATAGCTTTGCGGTACTGCTTGACCAAGATGAGTTTTTGTTCATCCGTTACTGCTAAAACACAGACAGCCCCATTGTGGAAAATCAAATCACGTTGGGCAGTTCCCTTACCTTCTGGTAATTCAACCTGATCTTGAACCAGTTTAAATATTGGTCCTTGATAAATTTCTTTTCGGCTAAGCGTTTTTTCTTCAAATTCCATGATAGACTCCTACTGATTCTTAGGATGATGAGGAAGGCGAGTTGCATATTCGTCTTTGTTGACCTGACGACCACGACCAATAGCAATAGCATCCGCTGGGACGTCTTTGGTAATAGTTGAACCAGCACCAACGAGAGAATTGTCACCTAACTCAACTGGCGCAATAATGGTTGAGTTTGAACCAACAAAGACATTGTTGCCAATGACTGTCTTGTATTTATTTTTGCCGTCATAGTTGACTGTAATGGTTCCTGCACCAAAGTTAACATGGCTACCCACTTCACAGTTTCCGATATAAGTCAAATGACCAGCCTTAGTATTCTCGCCGATAGAAGAACCTTTCACCTCAACAAAGTTTCCAATATGGACTTGGGCACCTAGAGTTGAACCTGGACGAATGTGAGCATAAGGCCCAACAGTTACGCCGTCTGCAACACTGCTTTCCTCAATCATAGAGTTGGTAATAACAGCTCCTGCTCCGATTGTGCTATCCACTACATAAGTACCGTTAGTCAGAACAGTCTCAGCACCAATTTTCGTTTGCCCTTTCAAGGTAACATTGGATTCGATTTGAACTTCAGGAGCAATCTCAACATCAATATCGATATAAGTTGCTTCTGGATTGACAAAGCTAACACCGTTGACCATGTGCTGATGATTGATGCGACAACGCATAACTGACTCAGCTGTCGCAAGTGCCACACGGTCATTTACCCCAAGACTTTCATCAAAATCTTTCAAAGTATAAGCACCAACTTTTTCACCAGCTTCACGGAAAATGCCAATGACATCTGTAATATAGTATTCACCTTGAGCGTTATTGGTATTGATATTTTTCAAAGCCTCAAACAAACGCTCGTTATCAAAAACATATGTTCCAGTGTTGATTTCCTTGATTTGCTTTTCAAAATCTGTGGCATCTTTTTGTTCAACAATGCGAAGAACCTCAGCATTGTCATTACGCACAATTCGTCCATAGCCAAAAGGATTATCCGTTTCAGCAGTCAAGATAGTGGCCACATTTTTATGATTGATGTGGAAATCAATCAAGTTTTTCAAGCTTTCACCAGTGATTAAAGGAGTATCTCCTGCAATAACCAAGGTGTGACCTGACAAACCTTCTAAGATAGGCTCTGTCATCATAACTGCATGGCCAGTCCCTAACTGTTCAGATTGAGTCACAAATTCTGTCTGTCCAGCCAAGACCTGCTCAACCAATTCTGCCTTGTGTCCGACAACTGTTACTGTCTTTTCAGGTTGGATAGCTCCCACACTACGGAAAACATGTTCCAGCATAGAAATACCCGCAACCTTGTGCAAAACTTTTGGCAAATCAGATTTCATGCGAGTCCCTTTACCCGCTGCTAAAATAATGGCATAATTTGACATAATCTTCTCTTTTCTCTAGAAATTCCCTTTTATTATACCATATTTCAAATCATTCCGCGCTCTTGAATGAAAAAATGCTCCAAAGTCCTTTCCTTAACCCATTTTTTGAGTATTTTTTTTGATTTTTTCCCATTTTTAAGGTAAAATTATGAGATATGAGAAAGAAAATTAATCCGCTTATTTTATTTGGTTTTTTTGGGATTATGATTTTCATTTTAATCCTGAATCGCCCTCGTTTTGAGAACCATCCTGTAAAAACAAAGTCAAATATCGCGCAAGTAGAGACTCAAGCGTTACATAATATAAATAAACCAGTAATTGATGTGTCTGGTTGGCAGCGTCCTGAGGAAATCAATTACGATACTCTCTCCCAAAACATTTCTGGAGCCATTGTTCGCGTCCATAGTGGTGCTCAAACGTCCAAAGAGAACGATGCCTCCTTTGTTAATGGGGTAGATAAGGCCTTTAAAACCCATATTACCGAGTTTCAAAAACGAAATGTACCAGTTGGTGTTTATGCCTTTGTAGCTGGAAAAAGTGTCCAAGAAATGGAAAAGGCTGCCGAAGTATTCTATAACGCCTCTTCGCCTTACAGCCCAAGTTACTATTGGCTAGACGTGGAAGACAAAACCATGTCCAATATGAACGAGGGGGTTGAAGCCTTCCGAGCAAAACTAGAATCACTAGGTGTTAAAAACATTGGAATCTACGTTGGGGTCTACTTCATGGAAGAACACAGTATTGATACAGACAAGTTTACTTCAGTTTGGATTCCTTCCTATGGTTCTGACTCAGGTTTTTACGAGGCAACTCCAAAGACTGATTTAGATTACGACATCCACCAGTACACTTCTAAAGGAAAAATTGCTGGCTTTGATCACGATTTGGATATTAATGTCATCTCTTCCTTAAAAAACAAAGAAGAAACCTTTAGAAAACTCTTTTTAAAACCTTAAAAGCATTTGTTTATCATTTGCTTTTTCTTTTTGTGTTTGATTGTGATACAATATAGTAAGGATTTTTTGAAATAGAAATAGTTGGAGGAAAAATATGCTCTCATGGTTAGCACGCCTTATTAAAGGGATTGTAATTGCTCTTGGATTTATCCTACCGGGAATTTCCGGAGGGGTTCTAGCAGCAATCTTAGGAATTTATGAACGAATGATTGGCTTTCTGGCCCACCCCTTTAAAGACTTTAAAGAAAATGTTTTGTACTTTATTCCAGTTGCCATCGGTATGCTTCTGGGAATCGGCTTATTTTCCTACCCGATTGAATACCTGCTTGAAAATTATCAGGTCTTTGTTTTATGGAGTTTTGCGGGTGCCATCATTGGTACAGTCCCTAGCCTTCTCAAAGAATCAACTCGAGAATCTGACCGAGACAAGATTGATTTAGCTTGGTTCTGGACGACCTTTATTATTTCTGGATTAGGACTCTATGCCTTAAATTTTGTCGTTGGAACCTTAAGTGCTAGCTTTCTTAACTTCGTCCTAGCAGGCGCACTATTGGCCCTTGGCGTATTAGTTCCTGGCCTCAGCCCATCAAACCTACTTTTGATTTTGGGCCTCTATGCTCCTATGTTGACTGGTTTTAAAACCTTTGACCTCTTGGGAACCTTCTTCCCGATTGGAATCGGAGCAGGCGCAACTCTCATTATTTTTTCAAAATTGATGGATTATGCCTTAAATAACTACCACTCACGCGTCTATCATTTCATCATCGGTATCGTCCTATCAAGTACCCTTTTGATCTTGATTCCAAATGCAGGAAACACTGAAAGTATCCAATACACTGGTATTTCTCTTGTTGGGTATGTCATCATCGCCTTCTTCTTTGCACTGGGAATCTGGCTTGGTATTTGGATGAGCCAATTGGAGGATAAGTATAAATAATGGCAAAAAAAGTTAAAATCAAAAAAACATTGGTAGAACAAATCCTGTCTAAAGCAGGTATCCCACATCAGGGGATTCAAATCAATGCCCTGGAAGGAGAACTTCCTCAAGATTATGAACGAGATCAGATTTTCAAAACCTTGGCTCTTTTGGGAGACAAGACAGGACCAATTATCGGAATTGTCCCTATCACTCAACACTTGTCGGAAAAGAAACTAGCCAAAATTTCTGGCAATAAAAAAGTGAGCATGATTCCACAAAAGGACTTGGAAAAAACAACTGGTTACATTCATGGAGCCAATAATCCTGTTGGTATTCGTCAGAAACACAATTATCCCATTTTTATCGATAAAATTGCTCTAGACTTGGATCAAATGATTGTCTCTGCTGGCGAAGTTGGTCACAGCATTATCGTTGCTCCACAAGACTTGGCTAGCTTTGTAAAGGCAGACTTTGTAGATATTTTGGAGGACAGCAAGTAATGAAACTCTACTTTGTCCGCCACGGTCGTACTGTCTGGAACCAAGAAGGTCGTTTTCAAGGTGCTAGTGGAGATTCTCCCCTTCTTCCTGAATCCATTGAAACCCTAAAACGACTTGGCCAGTATCTTAAGGAAATTCCTTTTGATCAGATTTATTCAAGTGATTTACCTCGAGCGGTCAAATCTGCTGAGATTATCCAAAGTCAACTCAAGACGCCCTGTCCTTTAGAAAGTGTTCCTAATCTCCGTGAATGGCAGCTGGGGAAGTTGGAAGGTTTGAAAATTGCAACCTTGGAAGCTATTTACCCACAACAAATCAAAGCTTTCCGATCTAATCTTGCTCAATTTGACACACAAATGTTTGGAGCCGAATCCCTCTATAGCACCACACAACGGACCATCCAATTTATCAAATCATTAAAAGATAGTCCAGCTGAGCGTATTCTAATTGTCGGACACGGCGCCAATCTTACTGCCAGTCTTCGTACTCTTCTAGGTTATAAAGAACCACTTCTTCGTAAAGATGGCGGTCTAGCAAATGCCAGCCTGACAATTCTAGAAACCCATGATTTTGAAACATTTACTCTCGATACTTGGAATGATACTTCCTATCAATAACAGAACTTGATTATAGCGTCAAGTTCTTTTTAGTTTTGAAAGATTATTCGTGAATTTCTTGCTTATTTATGATAAAATGGGAGTATCGCAAAAAATGACTCATCGTATTCTATTTTGAGTAAAACTAGGAGGATCCCATGTCAACAGAACATATGGAAGAACTAAATGACCAGCAGATCGTTCGCCGTGAAAAAATGGCTGCGCTCCGTGAACAAGGAATCGATCCTTTCGGAAAACGCTTTGAACGTACTGCAAATTCACAAGAATTAAAAGATAAATTTGCTGACCTCGATAAAGAACAATTACACGATAAAAACGAAACAGCTACTATCGCAGGACGCTTGGTAACCAAACGTGGTAAAGGTAAAGTTGGATTTGCCCACCTTCAAGATCGCGAAGGGCAGATTCAAATCTACGTTCGTAAGGATGCTGTCGGTGAAGAAAACTACGAAATCTTCAAAAAAGCAGACCTTGGTGACTTCCTTGGTGTCGAAGGTGAAGTGATGCGTACAGATATGGGAGAACTCTCTATCAAAGCTACTCACATCACACACTTGTCTAAGGCCCTTCGTCCTCTGCCAGAGAAATTCCACGGTTTGACAGATGTTGAAACAATTTACCGTAAACGTTACCTTGACTTGATTTCTAACCGTGAAAGCTTTGAACGCTTTGTCACTCGTTCAAAAATTATTTCTGAAATTCGTCGTTACCTTGACCAAAAAGGTTTCCTTGAAGTGGAAACACCTGTTCTTCACAACGAAGCTGGTGGTGCTGCTGCCCGTCCATTTATCACCCACCACAACGCTCAGAATATTGATATGGTGCTTCGTATAGCGACTGAGCTTCACTTGAAACGCCTTATCGTTGGTGGTATGGAGCGTGTCTATGAAATCGGCCGTATCTTCCGTAACGAGGGAATGGACGCTACTCATAACCCTGAATTTACTTCTATCGAAGTCTACCAAGCTTATGCAGACTTCCAAGACATTATGGACTTGACGGAAGGTATTATCCAACATGCTGCTAAAGCTGTTAAAGGCGATGGTCCAGTTAACTATCAAGGTACTGAAATCAAGATTAACGAACCATTTAAACGTGTTCACATGGTGGATGCTATCAAGGAAATTACTGGTGTCGATTTCTGGCAAGACATGACTTTCGAGGAAGCCAAAGCTATCGCTGCTGAGAAGAAAGTTCCAGTTGAGAAACACTACACTGAAGTTGGCCACATCATCAATGCTTTCTTTGAAGAGTTTGTTGAAGAAACCTTGATCCAACCAACCTTTGTCTATGGACATCCAGTAGCTGTATCTCCACTTGCTAAGAAGAATCCTGAAGACGAACGCTTTACTGACCGTTTCGAGCTCTTCATCATGACTAAGGAGTACGGTAATGCCTTTACTGAGTTGAACGACCCAATCGACCAACTTAGCCGTTTTGAAGCCCAAGCTAAAGCTAAAGAACTTGGTGACGATGAAGCGACAGGTATCGACTACGACTACATCGAAGCTCTTGAATATGGTATGCCACCAACAGGTGGTTTGGGAATCGGTATCGACCGTCTCTGCATGCTCCTCACTGATACAACTACTATCCGTGATGTATTGCTCTTCCCAACAATGAAATAATACTCTTCGAAAATCTCTTCAAACCACGTCAGCGTCGCCTTGCCGTACTCAAGTACAGCCTGCGGCTAGCTTTCTAGTTTGCTCTTTGATTTTCATTGAGTATAAGCTCTTATCCTCTGGCTCTTGTCAGAGGATTTTTTGATGCAAAAAAAGACTGAGTAAAAACTCAATCTCTACTTTTCACTTCTTTGGTTGCCACATCTTCTCCAAACCATTTCTGGCTAATCTCTTGGAACTTCCCTTCTTGGTATAGTTGAACAAAAGCTTGGTTTAAAGCTTGGAGTAATTTTTTATCTGCAGGTCTGACACCGACAGCAAAAGATTCACTCTCAAATCCAACTGAAAAGACATTATAGTCATTTAATATTCCTTCAGACTGGAGATAATAATTAGCATACACTCGGTCAATTAACAAGGCATCAATACGGTCATTCTTCAAATCGATCAAGGCTTCATTGAAACTCTGGTATTGATTGGCCTTCTGGTCTTTGACACGATTTTTCAATAAGTCTGGCTGGGCTTCAAAGTCTAAATAACCAGAAGAACCTGCTTGAGCTCCCAAGGTTTTATCCTTCATATCCTCTACTGAACGAATTTGCTGGCTTTTCTTGGCAACCAGAACTTGCTGATTTTCCATATATGGAATGCTAAAGGCAACCTTTTCTCGGCGTTCATCAGTGGCAGAATAGCCATTCCAGATGGCGTCTATGGTTCCATTTTGTAGTTCCGTTTCCTTCATATCCCAGTCGATTGGCTGAAATTGAACCTTAAAACCTAATTTTTCAGAAACTGCTTGTGCCAAATCAATATCAAAGCCTGTATATTGGCCATTCTTTTCTTCAAATCCCATGGGTACAAAGGTATTGTCAAAACCGATGGTCATACTCCCCTGCTCTTGATACTTATCCCAGTTATCCTGCTTTGGATCACTAGCTTTCTGAGTACAGGCCGTTAAAAAGAGAGTCAGGAGAGAAACCAATACTAAAGCAATTTTCTTATTAGTCATCGGCACCTCCTACTTGGGCTCAACCTTGAGAATCTGATCTGCGATATTTTCAGCAAATTGTAAATCGTGGGTAACCACAATCTGGGTCATGCCAAGTTCCCTATTTTGCAAGATTAGTTTTTCCACTTCCAAGCGTAATTCTGGATCCAGTGCAGAAGTTGGTTCATCGTAACCTATGATTTCCGGGTCAATCATCATAGCACGCGCCAAGGCCACCCGCTGCTTTTGCCCACCTGATAGTGAGAATGGATAAGCATCTGCGTGCCCTGCTAAACCTAACTGTTCCAAGAGTCCATGCGCCTTCTTCTCTGCCTCTTCCTGCTTCATTCCCATGGTTTTCACAGGCGATAAGGTCAAATTATCTAGAACTGACAAATGAGGGAAAAGTTGAAAATCTTGGAATACAAATCCTAGTAGATTGCGCTTCTCCAATTCATCCAATTCTAAGGGTTCTCCATTATAAAAGATTTGACCTGAATCAATGGTTTCAAGACCTGCAAGCATGCGTAAGAGAGTTGTCTTACCTCCACCAGAAGGCCCAACGATAGCCAGGATTTGTTTTTCAGGAATGCTTAGACTGAAATTGGACAAAATTTGCTTTTCGCCAAATCCCTTATTGATATTTCGTAATTCTAACATGGTAGCCTCCTATCTATAGTAACTGTACTTCTTCTCAACTTTTTTTGCAAGAATGGTCACAATCCCAATCAAAATTAAGTAAATGGCTCCTGCCAAGAACATAGGAACCAGACTAGCATCACGGTTGGCAGCTGTTCGGCTCGCTAAAATAAGGTCTGAAATTCCTAGAGCATAAACCAGAGAAGTATCCTTGACCAAACTCATAACCTCATTAAAAACACTAGGGAGAACAATCTTGGTCACCTGTGGTAAGATAATATAGCGCACTGTGTCAAAAGGATTAAACTTCAAGACCTTAGCAGCCTCATATTGACCTTTAGGAATTGTATCAATCCCTCCACGGAAGATTTCAGCAAAGTAAGCCGCATAATTCAAAACAAAAGCAATGATAGCCGCAGGAAGGCGATCTAAACGGATCCCAATACTTGGTAGCACATAATAAATAAAAATCAATTGCAAAAGCAAGGGGGTGCCCCGCATGATCCAGATATAAATATTAATCAGATGATGGAGGAGCTTCCAATGGACTTGCAAGGCAAAGGCAATCAAAACGCCCAAGGGAATAGAAAAGATCAAGACCAGCACAAAAACCTGTAAAGTCATGCTTGCACCGCTCAATAAACTCGGTAATATCTCAAACAAATAAGACATACTAACACCTCCTAAAAATAATTGCTCCTATTATAGCATAAATAAACTAAATAACCAACTATTTTTGTAAAAAAATTCTTTTTAATAGAAAAAATACGGTGTATTGAAGCTAGAATAGGACAACACGACTTATAAAGCCTTGTTAGAAATTTGATTTGAATTCCCTAGTCTATTTATTTATATTCTATTTTAATATATTATAATTTATAAGTGAAAAGAAAGGACAAATTTTGCCCTTTCTCGATCTTAGCTTCTATTTGTTACAGTTAACTTGACTGATAATTGGAGTTTTATCTTACGTATTTAAGATGGATTTTCTTTTTTAGTTCGTGCCAATCTCAAGGCACGATTTGGATTGAGACGATTAAATAGTTCTTCCAATTTCTTTTCATTCCAAACGTCTGCGGCGGAAACAAAATTACCATCCGCATCTCGGAAAGATATCGGTTTATCTCCCATATCAATCTCCTAGTCTACAAATTCAAACTCAAATTTACCAATGCGGACCAAGTCCCCATCCTTAGCACCACGCGCACGAAGGGCTTCATCAACCCCCATACCACGAAGCTGGCGGGCAAATTTCATGACAGATTCGTCACGATCAAAGTTGGTCATATTAAAGAGTTTCATCAGTTTTTCACCAGAAAGCACCCATGTCGCATCGTCATCACGGCTAATTTCAAAGGCTTTCTCTTCCTCGTCAAAGCCGTAGTAAGCTTCTTCTTCCATATCTGACTCATCATAGAGCAAGAATTCTGGTGTCTTGTCTAACAATTCAGCTGTAGCATCCAAAAGCGTAGCCAAACCTTGCTTGGTCAATCCGGAAATTGGGAAGATAGCTGGTAACTCTTCAAATTCATCATAGTTTTCAGCCAATTTTTTCTTAAATTCTTCAAGATTTTCCTGACTCTCAGGCATATCCATCTTATTGGCTACAATAATCTGTGGACGCTCCATGAGACGAAGATTATACGACTCCAGCTCTTTATTGATGGCAAGATAATCCTCATAAGGATCACGGCCTTCGCTAGCTGACATATCAATGATGTGAAGGATGACACGGGTACGCTCGATGTGACGGAGGAACTGAGTTCCCAAACCAACACCTTGACTAGCCCCTTCAATCAAACCTGGTAAATCAGCTACTGCAAAGGATTCACCTGATTGGGTACGAACCATACCTAGATTTGGTACAATTGTCGTAAAGTGGTAGGCGCCGATTTTAGGTTTAGCTGAGGTAATAACACTTAAAAGGGTTGATTTCCCTACTGATGGGAAACCCACTAAACCGACATCTGCCAAGATTTTTAGTTCCAATTGTAACTCACGTTCCTGACCTGGTTCTCCATTTTCAGATATTTCCGGTGCAGGATTTTTTGGTGTCGCAAAGCGGATGTTGCCACGTCCACCACGACCACCGTGGGCAACGATAAATTCTTGACCATGTTCAATCAAATCTGTCAAAACCTTGCCAGTCTCTGCATCACGGACGGTTGTGCCTTGTGGTACACGAACACGTAAATCCTCAGCACCACGACCATGCATTCCTTTGGTCATGCCTTTTTCCCCAGAATCAGCCTTGAAATGGCGATTGTAGCGGAAATCCATCAAGGTACGTAAACCTTCGTCTACAACGAATACGACGTTACCACCACGACCTCCATCACCACCCCAAGGACCTCCATTGGGGACATATTTTTCACGGCGAAAAGCGACCATGCCATCGCCACCATTACCAGCCTTGACCTTAATCTTGGCTGTATCTAAAAACATACTCATTATTATCTTCTCACTTTAAAAAAGGGCTGGGAAATCCCAGTCACTAATGTTACTTTTAGGTAATCCGATTTATAGATTACTCAAGGCACCAATTGCAGTTGCAAAAATTCCAAGCAAACTTGCAATCAACATAATAAACACGATTAGTAAGGTTAATTTTTCAAACATGGTTTTTTTACGATTTCCATTATCTCCAAATGCCATTTTTTTCTCCTTCGTTACATTCTACTTTCTAATATCTTAGCATGAATTCAGCTAGTTTTCAATAGTCACTTGCTACTGGTGCAATAATCCATAAAATAATATAGGCTATAATTCCAGCTCCATAACCAAAAGCAAGAACACCCCATATTACGCGAACAATAGTGGGATCCATATCAAAATAATTAGCCACTCCAGCACAAACACCTGCAATCTTTTTGTCACGCCCACTTCTCATTAATTGTTTTTTCATAGCTGTTCCTCTTTCTATTCTTCATGGTCTTTCCAATAATCTCTTATGCTGATCAACTGTGTTTTTGAAGCCTTCAGCATGCGTCTAGAGCCTTTTACGGGTACAGCAACTACCTGTTGTGGTAAATACAAAACTGTCTTAAAAATACGCTGACTGACCGTATCATCTTTTGCTAAATCTTTCTGGAAATTATTTGAAATAATAGCATCAAGATAAAACTCATGCACCCGTTTTCCAAAATTCTCAGCTGAAATCTCATATAATTTCTCTGATAAGGTATGCTCATTCATGTCTGGTGTTGCAATCAGGGCTTCCAAAATAGCACCAGCCAAATCATGTTCTCCATAGTACAAGGTTCCAAACATTTTATCACTGATAAGATTGTCCAGATAAGGATTTCCGTGCGCAATGACAGGCGTCCCACTGGCCAAGCTTTCCAAATATGTCAAACCCTGCGTTTCACTTGTCGATGCCGAGATGAAAAAATCTGCTGCCTTATAATAAAGAGCTGTCTCACTAGGAGCAATCATTCCTGTAAAGATGACGGAGTCTTGAATCTCTAGTTTCTTGGCTTGCTCTTTGAGGTCATCCAGATAAGGCCCATCCCCAGCAACTACCAGTTTCACCTTGTCTTCCTCTCTCAGAACTTCTGCAAAGGCTGCTAATACTGCTTGAATATTTTTTTCATAGGAAATTCTGGAAAGGCTGAGCAACATCTTTTCATTATCTTGAATCCCTAGTTTACTACGCAGTTCTTTTAAATTTTCTTGCTTGATTTCTGGACGCTCAAACTTAGCTAATTCAATTCCAGTTGGAATAACTCGCTTTTCCACCTTGACCTTATAGTCAGATAGCAAGTCTCGGACAATCTCACTCGGGCAAATCACCCCATCCACATCATGCAAAAAACCTCTAACCAGATACTTGACCATACTAGGACGAATCAACATTCCCTTAGCAATATAATGCACATAGTCTTCGTATTGGGTGTGATAGGTATGGATGACTGGAATCTTCAATTCACGCGCAATCCAAATCCCCAACAAGCCAAGAGAAAATTCTGTCTGAGTATGGATAATATCTAGCTGATACTGTTTGGCAATTTCAAGTGCCTTGCTAAATCCTCGGTAGGCAAAGCGGCGATCCTTAAATGCAAAGAAGGGAACACTTGGAATGCGGATAATTTGCCAATCTTCATAACGATTGACATCCTTATCTGTCGTCGTAAAGATAAAAACAGCGTGTCCCTGCTTTTCAAGTTCGGTTTTCAAGGTTCGAATACTGGTCGCAACACCTGAAACCTGAGGAAAATAGGTATCTGTAAATAAACCAATTCGCATAGATTACCTCACTTTTTACTTTCTCCCTAAAGCGGCTTGTTTTTCATAAAAATCCAACCAGATTTGCAACAGATGCTCTTCAGAATACTCTCTGGAAATATTCTTAGCTTTTTCTTTGAGGTCTTTTAAAGCAACAGGATTTGCTTGATATTCCAGAATAGCTTCTTTCATCTCTTCTCTATCTGCTGTCGCCCGATAATTTCCCTCCAAAATTACCTTATAAAGATCCAAATCACGCAACATAATAGGAGCTTCACAACTAGCAGCCTCTAAAATAGTCATAGGGAATAGCTCATTGTAACTAGGTAACAAGAAAAGATCTGCTAGGGCATACAATTCGCGCATTCGCTCTGGCGATACAATACCTGGAAAAATCAAATTTTTAGGGGGATTGTCCATAATTTTCTTGTAACGCTCATAACCATCTGTCATACCACCAAAAGAGAAACCACCGGCCCAGATAAAGGTAATCTGAGGCAATTCCTCAGCCAGACGGATAAAATCGTCAATCCCTTTGCGTTTCTGAACTTGACCAGCACCTACTACGATAAACTGATTGTCACTAAGACCTAGCTCTGTACGCAGTCTCGCTACCTCTTCCTGTGGAAGAGGATGCCATTTTTCCTTGTTGACAAAGTTAGGGATATAGGTCACTTTTTCACGTGGAATACCAGCTGCCACCAAATCCTCAATAAACATAGGATTGACCACCACCAAGTGCTCCATCCGGTTGTAAAAAGAAAATACATAGCGTTTAACAATTCCCTTTAAGAAAAATGGAATTTTCAAACTCCCCTCAAGTGTATCAGGCAAGAAATGCACATAGCCAATTTTCCTTCCTGAGCGTTTCTTTTGGAATGTTGATAAATAATAGGGGAAATCAATTGTATGAAAGTGAGTCACATCTGCCTCTATTGGAAGATTTTCTGTAACAAGCAATTGGTCCTTGGCATCACGGTGAAGAAGACGAACTAATTCACGGTAAGCACCTGAAACTCCTTGTCCTGCTACTTTCTCACTTGAACTCAACATATTGATGCGTAATTTCTTTTTTTCCATAACTACTATTATATCATTTTCTTTGAATAAAATCAGCAAAAGAAAGGAGAGACTAGAGGAAAAGAAGAGGAAATTTCCTCGCTTTTCCAATAATCTCTCACATGCTTTTATTTGTTTACTTAATGCCTAGGGCAATGCGTGCATAGCGACTCATTTTTTCAACGGTCCAGGCTGGATACCAAACCAATTTGACCTCAGTATCCGTTACTTCTGGAACCTCGGTCATAGCATCATAAATCTGATCAGTCAAAAGGTCTGCTAGGGGACAACCCATAGTTGTCAAAGTCATATCAATCTCTGTTTGCCCTGTGTCACCGTCAAAACGAATCTCATAAATTAAACCAAGATTGACAATATCGATTCCCAACTCAGGGTCGATGACTTCTTCCAAGGCTGTTAAAATGCGTGTTTTGATGTTTTCAATTTGCTCTTCTGTATAAGCCATATTCATCCTCACTCTTAGTCTTCAATAAAATCACGAAGCGGTTTGCTGCGACTTGGTTGGCGTAGTTTTCTCAAAGCTTTAGCTTCAATCTGACGGATACGCTCGCGAGTCACGTTAAAGACTTTACCAACATCTTCAAGGGTGCGCATTTTTCCATCATCTAGCCCAAAACGCAGACGTAGAACATTTTCTTCACGGTCTGTAAGAGTATCCAAGACCTCATCCAACTGCTCACGCAAGACGATACGAGTCGTATAATCCACTGGATTTTCAATCACTTCATCTTCGATAAAGTCTCCAAGGTGGCTATCATCCTCTTCACCGATTGGTGTTTCAAGGGATACCGGTTCTTGGGCAATCTTCAAGATTTCACGAACCTTGTCAGGTGTCATATCCATACGTTCAGCGATTTGTTCTGGTGTTGGATCTTGTCCCAATTCTTGAAGGAGATTACGCTGTTCACGAACCAATTTATTGATGGTTTCAACCATGTGAACTGGGATACGGATGGTACGAGCTTGATCTGCAATAGCACGAGTGATAGCCTGACGAATCCACCAAGTTGCGTAAGTTGAAAACTTGAACCCTTTAGAATAGTCAAACTTGTCAACCGCCTTCATCAAGCCCATATTTCCTTCTTGAATCAAGTCAAGGAACTGCATACCGCGTCCAACATAGCGTTTGGCAATAGAAACAACCAAACGAAGGTTGGCTTCCGCAAGACGTTGTTTGGCTTCGATATCGCCAGCTTCAACTGCTAGTGCTAATTCTTTTTCCTCTTCATTGGTCAAAAGAGGAACGACTCCGATTTCTTTCAAGTACATACGGACAGGGTCATTGACCTTAGCCGAAGTTGAACCAATCAAGTCCTCGTCACTGAGTTCTGGTTCTTCTTCAGCACTAAGAACACGCGCACTTGGATTTCCTTCGTTATCTGTGATAGAAATTCCTGCATCTTGAATCCGTTGCAAGAGATCTTCAATTCCATCAGCGTCCAAGGTAAAAGGAACGACAAGACTAGCATTGATTTCATCATCTGTTGCTGTCCCTTTTTGCTTATGATTACGGATAAATTCTGCTACTTGTACGTCAAATGTTGTTACTTCTTTTTGTTTTGTTGCCATTATTACTCCATTCTTCTCTTTTGGGAAATTAAACGTTCCAATTCTTCTAAGGCTGTGTCTGTATCTCCTACATGGCTAGCTTCCTGCACCTTCTTTTTGATTCTCATATTGTCCTGATTCAAGAGAGCCTTGTTTCGAGTCATTTCTACTTCACTTAGTTCCTGAGGTGACATCTCAGCAGGTAAATCCTGAGCTAAGACTTGGTACCAAGCTCTTTCAACTTCCTCTGTCTGTTCTGCTAAAACTTCTGGAGGAAGATTGCCATACTGACCAAGCAAGTCATATAGGACCTGAAATTCAGGAGTGTCAAATGAAAAGTCGTCTCGCAAACGGTAATCGTTCAAAACAAGAGGGGATTCCATCATCCGATAGAGTAAATGGGCTTCTGCTCTCATAATAGCTGATAACTGCTTGGTGACAGGCATAGTGATTTGCGTCGGTCTGGAAATTCCTTCCATTCGATTCTGCCTTTGCGCCTGACGACTCTCATTAACAATCTGCTCAATCTGGGCATAATCAAAGGATGCTAGACTGTCAGCTAAAATATGAATATAGCTGTTTTGAGCAGTGATAGACTTTTCTTGAACAATCAAGGGAGCTATTTTTTCAATAAACTCAATCTGAGCCTGCAGATTTTCACTATTTTCAGGCTTATACTGGTGAATGTAAAACTCAATCGGACTAATACGAGTTTTCGTTAATAGATAGGCCAAATCTTCTGGACCATTTTTTTGTAGATACTCATCCGGATCCAAGTTATCAGGCATGCTGACGATTTGCACAGGTATATCACCAATTTCGTCCAGCGCTTTCAAAGTCGCAGCTTGCCCAGCCTTATCGCCATCGTAAACAAGAACCAACTTCTTGGTTAACCTTTTCAGATGCTCAACATGCTCACGACTCAAGGCTGTTCCCATAGATGCCACAGCGTTTTCGATTCCAGCCCGATAGGCTGCAATAACATCCATGAACCCTTCCATGAGGTAAATCTCACTGGTTTTACCAGAAGATTTTTTTGCCCTATCCATATGATATAATTCGTAACTTTTGTTAAAAATTGCAGTCGATCGGCTATTTTTATACTTAGAAGTTTGTGAATCCGTTTTCTGCCAGATACGACCTGAGAAGGCAATAACCTTTCCTTGGTCATTTGTCAAGGGAAACATAATGCGATTGTGAAAGGTGTCTACAAATTGATTAGCATCCGAGAGATAAAACAGGCCTGAATCCAAGAAATCCTCTTCACGATACTGACCAGACAAACGTTGATGAAGATAGTTGCGTTCTGGAGGTGCTAAACCAATCCGAAAATGCTTGAGCACTTCATCTGTCAAACCACGCTGATAAAGGTAGTTTCTGGCCTCTTCCCCCATGGTCGTTGTCATGAGAATAGCATGATAAAATTTGGCAGCATCTTCGTGCATATCATAAAGAGCTTGGTGGGGTGAAGCTGGCTTCTGTTCACTATAAAGCGGTTTTTCCACCTCTATCCCAACACGCTGACCTAAGATTTGGACAGCCTCCATAAAGGGAACCCCTTGGTACTCCTCGATGAACTTAAAGACATCACCTGAGCGACCACAACCAAAACAGTGGTAAAACTGCTTGTCCTCTACAACGTTGAAAGAAGGTGTTTTTTCACCATGAAAAGGACAGAGCCCTAGATAGTTCCGTCCTGCCTTTTGTAAAGAAATCACATCTCCTATGACTTCCACAATGTTGGCATTGTTTCTGATTTCTTCAATGACTTGTTTGTCAACCATACACAATACCTCCATGTTATCATAGTTTACTTTATATAGTATACTTTATTTCAGAAAAAAAGTAAACCATTTCACTCATTTTCCCTACTTTATTCAAAGAGTTGATAATAATCAGAGATTTTCATTTTTGCTTTTTCTTCTTGTTTCAAATCTTGGATAATTCGTCCTTCTTTCATGACAATCAAGCGATTGCCATACTTAAGAGCATCTTCCATATGGTGGGTAATCATAAGAGCTGTCAGCTGATCTTTCTTGACAAATTCATCTGTCAATTCCATTAAAGCAACACTGGTTTTTGGATCAAGGGCTGCAGTATGCTCGTCCAACAAGAGTAATTCAGGACGCTTCAAGGTTGCCATCAAGAGACTCAGAGCCTGTCTTTGTCCACCTGATAAGAACTCAATCGGTGTATTCAAGTGTTTCTCAAGACCATTTCCCACTTTTTCAATTGTTTTCTGAAATTCATCCTTATAACTAGTCAAGCGTCTTGGGAAGAGTCCACGTTTTTCACCACGAAACTTGGCAATCAAGAGATTTTCAGCCACCGTCATACGAGGAGCTGTCCCCATCTTAGGATCTTGGAAAACACGAGACAGATACTTGGCACGCTTCTCGGGTGAAAACTTGGTAACATCTTCACCCAAAATACGGATTGTTCCACTGGTTAAGGACAAGGTGCCTGCAATGGTGTTAAAGAGAGTTGATTTACCAGCACCATTTCCACCTAATATCGTGATAAAATCCTGTTCAAAAATTTCTAAGGAAACATCATTTAAAATAATCTTTTCTTCATCAAAGCCATTTTTAACAATTTTTGTGGCATTTTTTAATTCTACAATTGCTGTCATTTGGTTAATTTGGCTCCTTTCAAGATTGTTTGCTTAAATGTTGGAATCATGAGGCAGACTGCTAAAATCACGGCACTGTATAGACGGAGGTAACTTGTATTAAAGCCAAGCGCGATAACTGCCCACACTAAGAATTGATAGGCGATAGAACCCACAACGATTGTAACCAAACGCTCTGCCAAGCTCAAACTCTTGAAAATAACTTCTCCAATAATCAAACTTGCAAGCCCCACAACGATAACCCCGATTCCTCGAGATACATCGGCATATCCTTCTTGCTGGGCAATGAGAGCTCCTGCAAGGGCAATTACCCCATTTGATAAGACCAAACCCATGAGCTCCATGCGTCCAGTATGAATTCCAAAACTTCTAGCCATATCAGGATTGTCACCTGTAGCAATGTAAGCTTGTCCGAGTTTAGTGTCCAAGAAAAAGAGCATGAGAGCAATGACAAGACTGACAAAGATAAGACCTGTCAAGAGTTGGTTCAAGTCTGAATCAAAAGGCAAGACATCCTGAATTTGCTTGGTTCCGAGCAATCCTAAATTTGCACGTCCCATAATCAAGAGCATGATAGAGTGACAGGAAGTCATCACCAAAATCCCTGAGAGCAAGGTTGGAATCTTCCCTTTTGTATAAAGAAGGCCTGCTGCCATTCCAGCCAAACAACCTGCTCCTACAGCAACAAGTGTCGCTAAAAAAGGGTTCACGCCTTTGGTTATCAGAGTGACAGCAACAGCTCCGCCAAGAGGGAAGGAACCTTCTGTCGTCATATCTGGAAAGTTTAAAATCCTAAATGTCATAAAGATTCCCAAACCTAAAATAGCCCAGACAAATCCTTGAGAAATAATAGATAATATCATTTGTTTCTTAACCTTTTCTATATGATTTCTATTGTAAAAAATTGGAGGAGATGTCCCCAACTCCTCCATTGTAGATTATTCAATCACTTGTCCTGCTTCTTTTAGAACAGATTCAGGAATCGTAATACCTAGCTCTTGTGCCAATTTTTTGTTGATTACTGACTTACCAGTTGAAAAGACATTGACTGGAGTATCAGCTGGTTTTGCACCTTTCAAGACTTGCGCAATCATTTTACCAGTTGCCACACCAAGGTCGTGTTGGTCAACTACAACGGATGCCAAACCACCTGCTTCTACCATGGCAGTCGCGCTTGGGTAAATCGGTTTTTTAGCTGATTGGTTGCTTGATACAACAGTTGAGAAGGCTGAAGCAATAGTGTTATCAATTGGAACCCAGATAGCATCGACCTTGCTAGTCATAACATTAACTGTTGAAGCAATTTCATTTGTTGAAGGAACTGCAAATGTTTCCACTGTCAAACCTGCTTTTTCAGCAAAAGCCTTAAATTCTTCGACCTGTGTTTTTGAATTGTCTTCGCTACTTGAGTAAAGAGCTCCGATTGTTTTCACATTCGGTGTAAGAGCCTTGATGAGTTCAACTTGTTGCTGAGCTGGATTGTGGTCAGATACCCCTGTAATGTTGCCACCTGGTTTTTTCAAATCTTTGACCAAGTTAGCACCAATTGGGTCTGTAATAGCAGCCATGATAACCGGTAGGTCTTTTGTGGCGCTTGCCAAACCTTGAGCAGCTGGTGTTGCAATACCAACCACAAGGTCATTACCATTTGCAACCAATTGTTTACTCATTGTCGCAACCTTACTTTGGTCACCTTCTGAGTTCATAAAATCGATTTTAACTTGATCATCTTTATATCCTTCTTCTGCAAGTCCATCTTGAATCCCTTTATAAATCAAATCAAGAGATGGATGGCTCACAAACTGAAGAACACCAACTTTGGCAACTTTCTTTTCATTCTTAGCTTCTGGTTTATTCATTGAAGAGTAAATCAAGCTTCCTGCTACTAAGACTGCTAATGCAGCGATAATTCCAATTAAACGTTTATTTTTCATTATATTTTTCCTTTTTAATCCTTTAAAATACTTCACTTATCTAAACAAGCGACGCCATCGTTTTCTTTCCATACTAACCTCCATCAAAAAGTCCTCACACAAAAAACTTGTGTGAGGACGTCGATGCGCGGTACCACCTCAATTATAGGAAATTTCCCTATCGCTCTGTCTCGCAATAACGAGATGCACTGTAAGGTGTGCTCACCGAATTTTTATGATTTCAAATTCTACATAACATTCAGCCCAATTTTCATCATCATCACTTATCTGTTTTCAGCTACCACAGACTCTCTAAAAAGTTTGAATGATTACTTTTCCGAATGGTTAAATTATATCATTTTTCAACTACTTGTCAAGACTCTTTTAGCATTTTTTTGAAATAATCAAAAACTTCCCCTATAGAAAAGAGGAAGCTTTAGGTATCAGCCTGAATTACGCAATCCTGTCGCAATTCCGTTGATGGTTGTATGGATTAATTTTTCTTGATCGCTTGATAATTCTCCTCGGCGTTGACGTTTAATCAACTCCAACTGGATATAGTTGAGGATATTAAAGTAAGGCATACGGTAATCCAAACTTGCTTTTAGATATGGATTTTCAGCTAAAAGTTCATCATATCCTTCGATAGCCAAGATAACTTCCTTGGTAACTTGCCATTCATTTAAAATTGTCTCATAGATTGCTTTTACTTGATCATCTTCACACAGTTTGGCATATTCAAAAGCAATGTTCATATTTGATTTTGACAATACCATGTCGACATTTGAAAGAAGCGACTGGAAGAAAGGCCAATTTTGATACATATCTCGTAGAATAGCGATATTTTCTGGATTCTTATCGATAAATTCTTTGAAACTTGATCCGACACCATACCAGCCAGGGAACATAACACGACTTTGCGACCATGAGAACACCCAAGGAATAGCTCGCAAACCACCGATTTCAGTAATAGTCTTACGAGCGGCTGGGCGAGAACCAATATTAAAGCTTGAAATAGCCTTAATTGGACTTGACTCAAAGAAATAATCATAGAAATGGTCATTACCAAAGACTAAATCACGGTAGATATCATAACTACGGTCCACTACTTGGTCCATAATGGCTTCATATCGATTTGAGGTGTTGGTATCACTCTTCTTCTGCGTAATCATACGGTTAATGGCTGCTGAAACCAGCATTTCAAGGTTATAGTAAGCAGCGTCTTTGTTACCGTATTTATTCCCAATTACTTCACCCTGCTCCGTCAAGCGGATACGATCCTTAATAGACTTGAGCGGTTGAGAGGTGATGGCTTCATAGGTTGGTCCACCACCACGACCGACAGTACCACCACGGCCATGGAAGAAGGTAACCTTAACACCAAATTCATCTCCAATAGCAGTCAATTGTTGTTGAGCCTTGTAGAGGGTCCAACATGATGATAGGTAGCCACCATCTTTATTACTATCAGAGTAGCCAAGCATGATTTCTTGGTAGTTATTGCGCGAAGCAATCCATTTCTTAGCAAGAGGAAGAGAAAGATATTCTCTCATGGTTTCTTCTGAGTGGTCCAAGTCCTCGATTGTTTCAAAGAGAGGAACGATTTGGACACGGGCTCTTTCTTTATCAACTAACCCTACTTCTTTTAGCAAGATAGCCAATTCCAACATGTCTGATACGCTGGTTGCATGTGAAATAATGGTTTGACGAATAACATCATCACCCAACTTATCTTTCAACTTACGAGCAGCTTTAAAGATGGCCAATTCTTTTTCAAGTAACTCTGATTTTTCAACATGAGTGGCAGAAAGAATACGTGGATCTTCTTCTAATTCTTTCAAAAGAAGCTGGCATTTTTCTTCTTCACTTAGTTCGCTATAACGCGAATGAATTCCTGCTGATTTCAAAAGTTCAGCTACACAGGCTTCATGAACACTAGAATCTTGACGCATGTCAATAGATGCCAAATAGAAACCAAAAATTTCAACTGCCTGGATCAACTCAACAAAATCACCAGAAATCAGTGCTTCACCCTTATTTTCCATGAGGGAATCACGAATAGTAATTAAATCCTTATAAAAATCATTGGCTGTTTCATAGCGAGCCCCAACTTCCTTATCCTCAATCAGATAGGTTTTTGTTGCTTGGATTTTTGATTGAATATCAAACAAGGCACGACGATAAAGCTCTTTTTCACGGTAAATAGAATTATCCTTGGATTGACGAGCCATTTCTCTGACTTGCTTGCTCACATTGACAATACTGGTTGAGAGGGAGAATTCACGATAGAGCTGGTAAATCTTTTCATCATAGTAGTTCATGATGACTTCACACTGAGTCATAGCAGATTGTTTCAAGGTATCTGCTGTAACAAAAGGATTCCCATCACGGTCTCCACCAATCCACATTCCCATGGTAATTGGCTTAGGATGTTTCAACTCCAAACCGTGTTTTTTAGCCAGACGCTTGTACTCAGCAGTCAAATGAGGAACAGCCTTCAGGAATGAGCTATTGTAGTATTCCATAACATTCGTGATTTCATTGGTCACTTTCAATTTCTTTTCACGAATCATATCTGTTTGCATGATAATCTCAATGTAACGACGGAGATCATTATGCCATTTTTCCTTATTAATCAAGCCTAATTTCACATCACGATACTTACGCAAGAGGGTATGGATATGGTTGGTCAAATCCAACATACTCTTACGTTGCACTTGTGTTGGGTGAGCTGTCAAAACAGGAACAACATTCAAATGTTCTAAAATTTCAACCGCATTTTCTTTTTCTGCAACCATTTTAATCGTTGCTGATAATTTACCAAGATAATCTTGATCGATATTATTTTGGTGGTTGATTTCATAAGCCAAATCCACGTCTTCTGAAATATTAATCAAGAGGGGCAAGATAGAGAAATAGCGTGAAATATAAGCCATTTCATCATTTGACAGACTAGTAACTAATTGGTTCAAGCCTTGATAATCTTCTTGAGTTGATAATTCCTTCAACTGCATGATTTTTTCAAAAGTTTCTGGAGCAAGCATATTTTTAGTAATATCTTCTAACAATTCTGTTAAAATCAATACTTCTTCTTGCACGACAGCTTTATTACTATAGTTTTCTAATTTTTGAAGAGACATAGGTAATCCTTTCCACTATCAGCTCTACATATAGTGTGATGAGTGAGCTTCTAACTCCTCATATAATTGGGCACGTTTTTCACTTGCATCAATATTTAAGACAAAGGCGATGGCTACAGATAAGACTAGGAGACTGTTACCTCCTTGCGATAAGAAGGGGAAGGTAACTCCTGTTGAGGGAATAATACCAGAAATTCCACCGATATTAACAAAGACCTGTACCAACATCATCCCCCCAACTCCAATCGCCATCATGGAATTAAAGGGATTCTTAGCACGAATTCCTACTAGGATAATTCGCAAAATGAGGAAAAAGACAAGTGCTAAAATCAAGCTGGCACCCACAAATCCAAACTCTTCAATGACAATTGAAAATACAAAGTCTGTATGGGCTTCTGGTAGATAGCCACGTTTTTCGATTGAATTTCCTAAACCTAGACCAAACCAACCACCATTGACCATGGCAAAGTAGGAATTTGCAAGTTGGTGACCTGCTCCTGCCAAATCAGCAAAGGGATTAAAGTAGGCACTGAAACGCTTGGCCACATATCCAAATACTGGAACTTTTAAAAACTTATCAACCCCTATCATATCAATAGCTGTTAAGGAAAGGGCGGAAACGCCAAACAAAAGACCGATAAAGGCTACAAACCAGCGATGAGCAATCCCACTAACTGTGTACATAATCAAGGCAACCAAAGCTAGGATAGTAGCATTCCCCAAATCTGGGAAAATAGCCAAACTTCCTATCATGACCAAGAGGACAAAACGCCAATCATTAAAAGCACGAGGAAGCCATTGATTTTGAGTTAAAACTTGGAAATCATAAACAGCAATTTCATCCTGTTGTTTTGAAAAACGTTGGGCCAAGTACCAGACGATAATAATCTTCAAATACTCAGCTGGCTGAATAGTCAAAGGTCCTACTGATATCCAACCATAGGCTCCATTAACCGGCGTACCAATTAAGCGAGCCAGAGCCAATAGAATTAGCTCAACAAACATAACAATAAATAAAAGTCGTTCTTTTCTTAAAAAATTCAGTTTCAGCTTATATATCAAAGCAATCAATATTAAACTAAAGCCCCAAAACATTCCCTGACTTCGAACTAATTGCAGGGCACTTTTACCTTCTTCGATAAGAATAGCACTGGTTGTAGAATAAACAACAATTAAGCCCAAAATAGATAAAAGCAAATAAGGAACTAGGATAGAATAGTTTAATAGGTGCCTCTTACTAATCTTCATAGTATCACCAATCTAATGAGAACAAAAGAAATTATTCCCAAATTCCGTTTATTTTCTAGTTTTGATTGCTATTATACCATTTTTTCCGAAAGAAAAAAACTCTTACCCTTAAGATAGAAGATTTTCTCATAAGAAAAAGAGCACTTGGCTCTTTTCTGTTTTATTCTTTTGAAGAACTGCTTGAGCTTGAATCTCCACCACCGATATATTGAGTGAAAATATTTTGGAAGGCTTGATCTTTAACCTTGATGTTGGCTGCCTGCAATTCTTTTCCGATAATACTTTGAACAAATGACGCATCATTTTGTTTTTGAGTTAAGATAACAGTTTTTAATTTTTCTTTGTAGTCATCAATATTAGATGATTTTTCTGTTTTCTTAGTGAGTTTTACAATGTAATATTGGCTGCTGTAGGCTTGTGTTCCAGTAACACTAATCACATCAGAAATACCGTTTACATCTAAAGCGAAAGCTGCTTTCTTAACTTGATCTGGTACTTCTGTTGAAGCAGAGTCAAAAGTGATTTCTCCACCGTTCGCTTTGGTTTTTTCATCAGTTGAGTTATCTTTAGCTAATTGAGCAAAGTCTGCATCACTAGCTTTTGCTTTTTCAAGAATTTCTTTGGCCTTGTCTTCATTGTCCAAACGGATAATTTGAGCCGTTACATCTGGAGTGTATTCGTCAAAGGCTTTCTTATAAGCATCATCTGTCAATTCAGCTTCTGCTGCCTTCTTAACTGCCAACTCAACTAATTTACTTGTACGAATTTGAGCTTTACGTGTTTCAAGAGTCATACCTGCTTGTGACAAGACACGTTGGTAGTTATCACCGTATTGTTTTTCTTCCTGAGCTATAGTATCATCGACTTCTTTGTTATCTACTTCTGAGCCATATTGCTTCTCAAATACTTTTTGGATGGTCAAGTTCAACAACACTTGTTGAGCTGAAGGGTTGCTTTTCACTTGCTCATAAAATTGATGTTCAGTGATAACATCTCCTTTCATGCTGATAAGGTCTGCTCCTTCTGAACCTTTCGAACAAGCTGCTAAAGTTGCTACTGATAATAGTGTAATGGCACCTGCCAATAGTTTTTTCTTCATGTCTACTCCTTTGAGATAAGTGTTACCCTATCTATTTTACTATATTTTCTTAAATTTTTCTGAAAATCATTCGCTTTCAGGCAGTTGAACATCTGCTACATTTTTACGAAGCATGAGAATACCGTCCCCCAGAGGTACTAATGTTGCGGTGAGTCCTGGATTGTCTAAGGTTGCATCAAATAGTCTTTGAAGGCCTCTGTATATAGTTCGCTGGCCACGACGGACTTCCATAATATCCTTAGCAACATCACCACCTTGGAAAATATCATCCAAGACAACCACACCTCCAACGTCCAAATGTTTGAGGATTTCTGGCAGAAAGACGATATATTTAGACTTGGCTGAATCCATAAAGACGAAATCATAGGACTCTGTCAGGGTAGATAAGATATCTACCGCATCTCCCTCTAGGAGAGTGATTTGCTTGCGACTGTCAAACTGGGCGAAATTTTCCTTGGCAAATCCAATCATCTCTGGATTGCGGTCAATGGTTGTAATCTTGGCGTTTGGCGCATGTTCCGCCATCAAGAGGGCTGAAAAACCGATAGCCGTCCCAATTTCCAGAATGTTTTTAGGTTGTATGGTTTCCATGAAAAAACGGAAATAAGCAACCGTTTCATGGGGGATGATGGGAATGTTTTCCTTGCGAGCAAAGTCTTCCAATTCTTTCAGGGAACCTGTGACTTGCTTTTGACGCTGACGCATCAAGTCCACAATTTCTTCTTTGACAACAGGACGACGCATGTTATGGTTGGCATTCTTACTATACGATTCAACCATCTTATGCCAATCCTAATTTTTCAACAAGGGCTTCAAACTCATTCAAACGACGTTCAAAGACTGCAAAGGCATCGTTGAGGTAGTCTTCCTTCTCCATATCAACTCCAGCTTTTCTCATGACATTAAGTGGATAATCAGACTTACCTGCCTTGAGGTAGTCGATGTAGCGGTCACGGTCTTCTTGACTACCATGGACAATCTTTTCAGCCAGGGCTGAGGCGGCCGCAAAGCCTGTTGAATATTGATATACATAGTAGTTATAGTAGAAGTGTGGAATGCGAGCCCACTCGTATTGGATTTCAGGATTGTCTTCCTTACTCAAACCATAATACTCTTGGTTCAAGTCTGCGTAAAGTTTATTTAGGAAATCGCTTGTCAAGACTTCCCCATTTTGATCCGCTTGGTGAATGGCGTGTTCAAACTCAGCAAATTGAGTTTGGCGGAAAACTGTCCCACGGAAACCATCTAGGAAGTTATTGAGAATAGCAAAGCGCGTTGCATCATCTTCTACTTCTTCCAATAATTTCTCCGTCAAGATATTTTCATTGGTAGTTGATGCAATCTCAGCCAAGAAGATAGAGTAATCTCCGTAAACATAAGGCTGAGTTTCACGAGTATAGCTTGAATGCATACTGTGGCCTGTTTCATGAACAAGGGTGAAGAGATTGTCCAGATTGTCCTGCCAGTTAAGGAGCATAAAGGCATTGGTATCGTAAGAACCGCCAGAGTAGGCACCTGAACGCTTGCCTTGATTTTCGTAAACATCGATCCAACGCTCACTGAAAGCACGTTTAACACGTCTCAAGTAATCCTCACCCAATACTGCCAAGGCTTCTTCTGCTTTTTTCAAGGCTTCTTGGTAGGTAAAACTATATTCAACAGATGAAAGTGGTGTGTAGACATCGTACATCTTGAGGTCTGAAATCCCCAAAATCTTTGAACGAAGCTCAAGATAGCGATGCAAGAGTGGCAAATGCTTGCGAACTGCTGCTACCAAATTGTCATAAACGCTCTCTGGAACAAAATTCGCCGCTAGGGCTGCATGACGAGCACTCTTGTAGTTACGAACTTTGGCACGGTAGTTTTGCACCTTAACATTGGTTTGCAAGGTTTTGGCATAGGTATGTTGGAATTGTTCATAAGTCGCATAAAGAGCTTGATAAGCACCACGGCGAACCTTACGATTTTTAGACTCCATCAAACGTGTGTAAGTCCCGTGAGATAGCTGAACTTCCTTACCATCATCGTCAAGAACATAAGGGAACACAATATCCGCATTGTCCAAGATAGCGAATGTTTCACTTGCCGAACCAAAGATTTCACCAGCTCCAGCTAATAATTCTTCTTCACGTTGTGAGAGAACATGTTCCTTGCCTTGCAAAAGCTTGTCAAAATAGTGTTGATAAACCTGCAATTTTGGTTGAGCTTCTAAAAAGTCAGCATACTGCTCTTCACTAATTTCCATAAATTCAGGTTCATAGAATGAAAAGGCTTGGTCTAGCTGGCTGTAGAGTGTCATAGCCTTGGCATAGTACTCTTGGTACTTGGCTTCACGTGTATCTTGGTCATTTTTCATATGAGCATAAACGTAAAGCTTCTCCATCTGGCGTTCCATTTCAAGAGAAAATTCAGTGATTTCGAGTAGGCTATCCGCACTATCCAAGAGATGGCCTTCATACTGGGCTACTGTCTCCAATTGTTCTGTTAAATCTTTTAAGGCTTCTTCCCAAGCCTGATCAGTTGGGTAGATCGTTGATAGATCCCATGTATCTTTTTCATTTATTTCATTTCTTTGTAATACCATTAGATTCCTCCATCCTTTCTATTCTACCATATTTTTCAAGAAATATTGCTGATAAAAGGCTGGTGGATAAAGCTTTTGCCAATCATTTTGAGGATTTTCTTGATAATAGGTGTAAAAGTGCTGATAATAGCTATTCAAGTCTTGTTCAATCTGGAAAAATTTGCCCACTAGTGGTCTAATTTGGGGATACCATGCTTTTAGCTCATAAGTCAGGAGATTTTCTCCCTTTTGATAGGCTTCTGCTTGTTCTTTCATCCAAAAAGGATTTTGATAATAGAGTTGTTGCCGGATATAGCGACAGATGTCCTTATCCTCAGAAACCGTAAAATGAGATATTTTTTGTTTCTTATAGGGAAGACGCAATATTTCCAATAAACTACCTTGACCATAGGGAAATTCCTTGATCTGATAATAGAGTTTACCACGTAGATCCTGGTAAATGAGATATTTAAGCCTTAAAACTTGTTTTTCCTTGTCTAATTCCCAAACATAAAAGCCCCTGTTTTGACTGAAATAGAGAAACCCTTGTTGCAGACGGGTTAAGCGGTCTTTGAGCCACAGTTTTTGACCCAGCAACCACAGTACTTGGTAACCCTGACTACGATAGCCCTCACTACGCTCTTTAAGAAGTTTTTGTGGTAAGGGACTACACTGAACTTCTAGAGCTAGATTGCCATTTACAAATACATCTGCAATCTGTTTAAGCTCTGGAAGGGGGTATTCTAATTGTACCTCTGCCTCTTTTTTCAACCAGTGATAGAGAGATTCCTTATTGGCCAGGTGTTCTGGACTTTCATTTTCAAAGGAAAAATCACAGTCTTTTAAAGATTTATGGGCAAAATGGGTTCGGACACTTGGTCCTTGCCGCAAACGGAGCTGACCTCCACAAGCTGGGCAGGTGTATGCTTGCTTCTCAAGCTTATCCTCTAACACATTTACCAACTCTCCCCTAGAATCTCTCGCAACAAACATGATTTCCCTCCTTTTCTATATTATTCGAAAAAAAGAAAAAAGATCAGGAAAATTCCTAATCTTCATTCATGTTTATTTGATTTTCTTAGCTAGCATGGTCGCAAAGCGTAGTTGAATGCGATTGCCATTCTCATCGCGACGGTGCAAATGACCTGGATTTTCATTGTACTTGACCAACTCCCAATCCTTGTAGTAGTCTGCCAATTCTCCTTCTTTAAATGTGAATGGGAAGTTCACTGAGCAAGGATAATCCTCCGTGTCCATGGCACAGACGATAAGATTGTAACCACCGACCGTGGTGTGCTCCTGCATGTTTCGGACAATAGCTGGAATACGATCTGCTTGTAGAAACATGAGAACAACTGTTGAAACGATAAAATCATAGGCTTGTCCAATGCTGGCTGAATTGATATCGTAAAGACCAACAGGCATGTCCAAATCTTCTTGCTCCACAATACTTTGCAAGATTTCAAGAGCCAATTCATTTTGATCAACAGCTGTCACATCAAAGCCTTGCTGGGCCAAAAAGAGGGAATTACGACCCTGACCACAACCCAAATCCAAGGCTTTACCCGGTTTCACTGTCTGCATAGCCTCCAGAACTTCTGAATGAACAGGATTGGTATTGTATTTCTTAGGGAAATAGTCCTCAGGTTTACAATAAAATTCCAAGTACCATTCCACATCGTCTGTGGCAGCCTCCACTCGGTGCCAGGCTTGTGGTTGCGCCATTGGATTGTCTGCTCCTGCTTCAAAGAGATGTTCAGCTAGAACTTCTCCTTCTTCACTCAATTCAATAAACTTGAGGGCTCCTTTTATAACAGTAATCTTGCCCCAAGTCCCGACCTTGGTATTGTGTTTCTGCTGGACAGCTTCAGGCATTGTTTGTTTATTCCACAGTGGCATGCGTTTGTAGGCAACTAGTTTTTCCATTTTCATTCCTCTTTTTATCTTATCGCTGGTTGACAGCTTTCATCACGCGCGCAATATCGCGATTCTGCTCACGTCGTTTGATAGACTCCCGTTTATCATAGTCATGCTTCCCTTTAGCTAAACCTAAAAGGAGTTTAGCGTAACCATCTTTGATATAGACTTTGAGGGGAACCAGTGTCATTCCTGTTCCTTTAGTCTCTTGCTCTAATTTTTGGATTTGTTTCTTATGGAGCAAGAGTTTACGGCGACGTTCTGGTTCTTGGTTCCATATATTGCCCTCTTCGTAAGGCGCGATATGGACATTGCTCAACCAGACTTCTCCATTTTTTACTTGGGCAAAGCCATCCTTGAGATTAATTCGAGCTGCTCGAACGCTCTTGATCTCAGTTCCTGTCAGGACCATTCCTGCCTCTAGCGTATCTACGATTGTATAGTCGTGGCGTGCCTTTTTATTTTGTGCGACGACCTTTCCCTCGCCCTTTGCCATGCTTGGCTCCTTTCTTAGCTACTTCTTTGTAAAAAGATTTCTTTCCTTTTTTCTTTTTATCTTTTTGTGAATGCTTGCGCTTATCATTTGAGCGACCTGACTTTCTCTTGTCTTCCTTCTTATCTGAACGACGATTTGAGCCACGCCCTCTGTCACTACGACTAGACTGTTTCAATCCTTTTTCAATCACATCAAATTCACTTGGAATGTAAGAGAAGTCAATTTCACCTGTCATCTTATCAGCTCTTTCAACGCGAATGCGAATCTGCTGACCTACACGGAAGGTTGTACCCGATTTCTCTCCACGAAGAGTCAAATCCCGCTCATTGAAATGATAAAATTCAGGTAGATTTGTGATGTGAATCAAACCCTCAACCGTGTTTGGCAATTCAACAAAGAGACCGAATTTAACGATACTTGATACAACTGCATCATACTCTTCACCCACGTATTCTTCCATGTACTCAGCCTTTTTCATGGCTTCGACTTCACGCTCAGCCTCAATAGCACGACGCTCACGGTTGGAAGATTGGGTTGCAATCTCTGGAATCACTTGTTCAAAATGCTCTGCTATTTCCTTAGAACGGCCGTAATCCCGAATCATACGGTGAACAAGAAGGTCTGGATAACGACGAATCGGACTGGTAAAGTGAGTGTAATAATCAGCCGCTAGGCCATAGTGACCGTGATTGTGCTCTGAATAGCGAGCCTGCTGCATAGAGCGAAGAAGCATCATGGACAAGACATCTACATAAGGTTCTCCCTCAACAGCACGCATGATGTCTTGAAGTGCCTCCTGACTAATCTCACTGGCAGTCCCATAAATGCGCAAGCCAAAACTAGAAGCATAATCAATAAACTTCTGAACCTTTTCAGCCTTAGGCTCCTCGTGAATTCGATAGATAAAAGGCAAATCCAGCTTGCTAAAATGCTCAGCCACTGTTTCGTTGGCCATCAACATGAAGGACTCAATCATGCGCTCGGCAACACCACGCTGACGAAGAACGATATCAACGGGTTTGCCTTGCTTATCCACTAAAATCTTAGCTTCATTGGTATCGAAATTGAGGGCACCACGTTTCACACGCATGTTTTCTAAAGTTTCATGGAGCTTGGCCATGAGTTCAATACTTGGAACAATTTTATGATATTCTTTTCTCTTTTCTTCATCGCCAGCTAGGATATCATTGACATCGCTATAGGTCATACGAAAACTGGTCTTGATAACTGTTTGTGTAATGGTATAGTTGACCACACGACCATGTTTATCAATCTCCATAATGGCAGACTGGGTCAGGCGGTCAACTTGAGGATTGAGGGAGCAAATTCCATTAGACAGTCGTTCTGGAAGCATTGGAACCACACGGTCTGTCACATAGACAGAAGTCGCACGGTTAAGGGCTTCCTTGTCAAGGACAGAACCTTCGGTCACATAGTAGGAAACATCTGCGATGTGAACACCAAGCTCCAGATTTCCATTTTTCAAGACCTTGATATGCACGGCATCGTCCAAATCCTTCGCGTCAGCACCATCAATGGTAAAGGTAATCTCATCTCTTAGATCCAGACGACCCTCCATATCCTTTTGAGACGGAGCATCAGGCACACTTTCTGCTTCTTTGACAACAGCCTCTGGAAATTCTGAGACAATGTCCATAGACTCCAAAACCTCAAGGACATCAATTCCGACATCTGTTGAATGCCCCACCACATCGAGGACACTAGCGACAAAGAAATCATGTTTCTTGCTTGGGTATTTGTCGATAAAGACCTTGAGAACTTCTGTTCCCTCTAGTTTAAGGGCTGGTTTTTTTACATAAATCGGTTGACTGATTTTCTGATTCTTTGAACGGATGTAGCCAGCATACTTGGGTTTTTCCTGATCTAGAACGATTTGTCCGACAACAGTTGTCAAACTGTGTTCTAGAATATCGATAATTTTTGCTTCTGCTGCTGTTCCCTTGTTGCGGTCAGCTACTTTCTTAATCACGACCTCAACGGTATCACCATCAATAGCATAGTTGACATCGTTTTTTCCTACAAAAAGATCGTCCTCCTCGCCTTCTAGGCTGACAAAGCCAAAGCCATTTTTATGAGCATGGAAAATCCCCTTGAGAGTAATCTCATGTTTTTTCTTGGCTTCCAAGGTCAGACTGCCATCTTCTTCAAAGCGTATCTGATGCTTTCTTTCCATTAAGGACAAGGTTTTAATCAACTCACGAAAATCCTTGGACCCATCTTTTTCCAAGACCTGAGCCAAGTCATTGACAGTTACCTTTCCCTTATCTTGTAAATATTCTTTTATTCTATCTTTCATATTTTCTTTCTAGATTTTTTAATTTTCTTTTACTGTAAAACCTTCTCAAATATCTTTTAAAAATAAAAAGAGGCAAAGACCTAGTCCTGCCCATTATTTTCTTATCTACTTGATAATACCGTCAATGCTAAGGCAATGGCTAGCCAGAAAAAGACTAAAATCCCTGTCAATCGCTGCATTACAGCTTCAAAACCGCGTGCTTTACTGCGTTCAAACAAATCACCTGAGCTGGCATCAAATACATTGCTGGATTGGTTTTTGGTTGGTTGCATGAAAATCGCAATCACAATCACAACAGATAATACTAATAAAATGGTTAATAATAGGTTATACATATCAAACTCCTTAAAATCCCTATTATTTTACCATAAAATCTACTTAGATTCAAGATGTAGGGTTACTTTTCTTTCCTTGGGACAATACTTTAAAACCTCAATCTTGTCTGGATGGGTTTTTGAGTTTTTACTGGTTAGGTAATTGATACTGCCACAAGAGGAGCATTTGAGATTAATTTTTACTCGCACTAGATTTCCTTTACTTTTAATAATGTTCGAAATTGAAGAAGGTTAAAGAGACAACTAAAGGCAACACAAAGGCTTGTCGCATAAAAGACTGCATGGTAGCCAAATTGACCTGCTACTGCAGAACCTGCCATGGGACCAACGACACCGCCCAGATAAAAGAATACCTGATTAAAGGCAAAGACCCTCGAAATACCAGCTTTGGGCGTCATCTTGCTGAGAAGGGCATTAACTCCGGGAATCAAGGCACCGGTTCCCAATCCAAAGAGGAAACGATAGAGGCCTAGTTGAAGGGGGCTAGAAGCATTGGCACAGAGAAGATAGATGATGACTGAATAAAACTGGGCTACAACCAAGAGACGATGATTGCCCACCTTGTCACCTAGCTTGCCCATGACTCCTGCACTCATCATGCTGGAAAAGCCCATACTGGACACAATCAAACCAGATACAAAGAGAAGATTCTCTGTCTGGCCTAAGTCGCGCACATACAGAGCTAAGATAGGGCCGATTGATTGGGCTGAAAATTGGATGACAAAACTAGTCAGAAAGAGGTTGACCAAGAGATAGGGGTATTTAACTGATGTGAATAATTCCTTTGTTGGGATGGCCTTTTCCTTGGCTACTGGTTGAAAATCTTCCTTGATAAAGCAAATAGTCAAAACAGCAGCTAAGAATAGAAAACTACCAACCAGTAAGAAAACAGTACGAATGCCAAATAATTCTGCGATAAATCCCCCGATAAAGGGACCAGTTAGAGTACCTGCAACTACGCCTGTAGACAAAGTACCTAAGGCAGTTCCTGATTTCTCCTTGGGAACCTGACTGGCTATCAAAGCTGTAGCATTAGGAACAAAACCCGCAAATACACCGTTCAGTAAACGAAGAAAGATTAACCAATAGATATTTGGCACAAAGGCCAAACCTCCCATAGTAATGGTCATGGCCAGACCAGCACGAATCATCATGGGCTTTCGACCGTATTTGTCAGCAAGGATACCCCAGATAGGAGAAAAGAGCGCCGCAGAAATGGCAGAGACAGAAATAGCTAAACCTGCATAAAAAGCAGCTTGATCACTCCCTACACCCAGATTTTCCACAAAGATGGGCATAAAAGGCACAACTAAGGAAATACTGGCTCCTGTCAGAAAATTACCAAACCAGGCAATGCGCAGATTATCCTTCCAGTTAATCTCTGTCATCTTGCTTACCTCCCTCAAGCAGGGAGAACACCTGAGTAAGAAGCTGGTCCTGATTTCCATTGTTGTTTAAAACATGGCTGGCCAAATCTTTCTTTTTCTCTAAAGGCCACTGGGCTGCCAGACGAAACTCAGCTTCATCTTTGGACAAGTGGTCCCTTTTCATTAAGCGTTCTACTTGGACATCTCGGTCCACATAGACCAACCAAGTCTCATCAAACCAAGCACTGTAGTCCTGCTCAAAAAGTAGGGGAATATCCATGAAGAAAATCTCTTCTGTCTGAGCAAACTGGTCTCTCAACGTAGCTAGTTCCTCACGGATAATCTCTCCTTGAGTTATCCTAGACCATTCCCGTTCTTCAGGATTTGAAAAGATAAGACTAGCTAGGAGAGGGCGATTAAGTTCTCCGTTTTTTAGAATTATTTCTTGACCAAAGTGCTGGACTAGAGCCTCAAACAGACGACCACCAGGTCTCTGTAGTTGGTGGACAACCGCGTCGGCATCCACCACTTGAAAGCCTTGCTTTCTTAGAAAATTTGTCACAGTTGACTTACCTGAGGAAATTCCCCCAGTGATTCCGATGATTTTTCCCATCAGCCCCTCCTTTGACACTGAGGACAAAAGTGAGTTCCACGTCCGCCTAATTGGATTTTTTCAATGATGGTACCACAGCGTACACATTCTTGGCCAGTCTTATCATAGACCTGATGAAAGTCCTGCATGGTCCCATCTTCCCCAAAGGCATTGGTATAGGTCCGAATGGTGGAACCACCTTTTTCAACAGCCTGTCCCAAAACAGCAATAGTCTGGTCATGAATGGCAGTCGCTTCTTCTGCTGTCAAAGTATGGGAAGGTCTAGCTGGATGAACCTGAGCTCGCCAGAGAACCTCATCCACATAGATATTGCCAAGTCCAGCTACCAAAGTCTGGTCTAGGAGATGGGATTTGATAGGCTTTTTAGACTTGGATAGGGCAGCTTGAAAGACCTGCACATCAAAGTCTTGTTCGCTTGGTTCAGGACCTAATTTTTTAGAAAGAAAGTAGGCTTCCAAAAGGTCAGGCGCCAAGAGTTCCATAGTACCAAACTTGCGAACATCCTCATAAACAAGCGTACCACCATCTTCAAACTGGAAGAAAACATGGGCATGCTTGCGTTCAGGAACCTGGTCCGGATAGTAAAAATACTTGCCCTCCATCCGCAGATGAGAAATCAAGACCTTGTCTGTCAGGTAGAAAAGCAAATATTTGCCCCGACGTCCCATTGACTCGATAATCTGACTAGGCAATTCCCTTTGAAACTCTTCCAAATCCGTCTTAATCATCTTGGGATAACGAATTTCTACACTCGAAATCTTCTTTCCCAAAATCAATTTTTCTAATCCACGACGAACGGTTTCAACCTCAGGTAATTCAGGCATAAATCCTCCTTCTGTAAAAACAAGAAGCAGGCATGAGCCCACCTCTACTTAGTATTCTTTTTCATTATAGCCAAAGTCAGCTAAATCTAGCTTTTTATCGCGCCAGTTTTTCTTGACCTTAACCCATGTTTCTAGGAAGACCTTGTCTCCTAGCATAAGTTCGATATCACGACGGGCCATGCTACCGATTTTCTTAAGCATAGCGCCACCTTTACCGATGATAATCCCTTTTTGGCTATCACGCTCGACCATGATGGTTGCACGGATATGAACCTTGTCTGTCTCATCATCTCGTTTCATAGAATCCACAACTACTGCGACAGAATGCGGAATCTCTTCACGAGTTAGGTGCAAGACTTTCTCGCGAACCATTTCTGAAACCAAGAATCGTTCTGGATGGTCTGTGATTTGATCAGACGGGAAATATTGGAAACCTTCATCTAGATTTTCACTCAAAATATCCACTAGACGAGAGACGTTATTTCCTTGGAGGGCTGAGATTGGAACGATTTCCTTAAAGTCCATCTGATTACGAAAATCATCAATCTGAGACAAAAGCTGGTCAGGATGAACCTTATCAATCTTATTCACCACTAAAATCACTGGAACCTTGGCAGCCTTGAGACGCTCAATAATCATATCGTCCCCCTTACCACGCGCTTCATCAGCAGGCACCATGAAAAGAACGGTATCCACTTCACGAAGGGTGCTATAGGCAGATTCTACCATAAAATCTCCTAGAGCCGTTTTAGGCTTGTGAATCCCTGGCGTATCGATAAAGACGATTTGTTCCTTATCAGTCGTGTAAATTCCCATGATTTTGTTGCGCGTTGTCTGCGCCTTGTCACTCATGATGGCAATCTTTTGCCCCATGACGTGGTTTAAAAAGGTTGACTTCCCAACATTGGGACGTCCTAAAATGGCTACAAAGCCTGATTTAAAAGTCATAATTTCCTCTTACTGTTTAAAATAATAAATCCCAGATTCGTGGGAGAAAAATCAATGCGCCTGTTAAGGCTGCGAAAAGAGAGACCACTAATACCGCGCCAGCCGCCATATCCTTGGCATTTTTAGCCAGCATGGAAAAGTGATAGTGACTGGCCAAATCCACCACATTTTCAATAGCAGAGTTGAAAATCTCAAACGCTACTACCAAGAAAATGCTCAATAGGAGAAAGAGCCATTCGATTCGTGACACCTGAAAAACAAAACCTGCTAGGATGACCACGAGAGCCGTCACTGCATGTTTTCGCATATTGCGTTCTTCCTTGATAGCAGTAAAAATCCCTGTGAGGGCAAATTCTAAACTAGATATCAGGTCACGATTTTTCCATTTTCGTTTATTGTCTTGTGAGTCCATAGGCTGTCAAAATTTCTTCTTGTAAACCGAACATCTCCGCTTCTTCTTCCGGAGTGTAGTGATCATAGCCGTTGATATGTAAAAAGCCGTGTACTGCCAAGAAGCCCATCTCACGCTCAAAGCTATGGCCATATTCCTCGGCCTGCTCATGAGCCTTATCGATAGAGATGAACAATTCCCCAATATAGGCATCAAACTCAGACATCATCTCTGCCAATTCCGGATTTTCAAGCAAATCTTCCTCGTCAAAGGCAATTTCCAACTCTGGCTTATATTCAAGGCTGATAACATCTGTCGGACGGTCTGTGTCACGGTACTCCAGATTGAGTTCATGACTACGTTCATTAGTCACAAAGGTAACTGCCATTTCCTTGTCTTCTTTTCCTAATTTTTGGGCTGCAAATTCCAAAATTTCTTGGGTTTGTTGCAACATTTCTTTTGAAACTTGACCAGTTTCATCTACCATTTCAATATACATGTGCTTCTCGTTTCTCTTTACTTGGCTTTATTATACCACATTTCCATGATTTTATTCTACCTTTTTGATATAATACTATGGAATACAATCACAAGGAGAGAACGATGTCATTTGACGGATTTTTTTTACACCACATGGTTGAGGAATTGCGAAGAGAGTTAGTGAATGGTCGCATTCAGAAAATCAATCAGCCTTTTGAACAAGAGTTGGTCTTGCAAATCCGTAGCAATCGCCAAAGTCATCGCCTACTCCTCTCTGCCCATCCTGTTTTTGGACGCATTCAGCTGACCCAAACAACTTTTGAAAACCCAGCCCAGCCTTCTACCTTTATCATGGTTTTAAGAAAATATTTGCAGGGTGCCCTGATTGAATCGATCGAGCAGATTGAAAATGACCGTATTGTGGAAATGACAGTTTCCAATAAAAACGAGATTGGGGACCATATTCAGGCTACCTTGATTATCGAAATCATGGGCAAACACAGTAATATTCTACTGGTTGATAAAAGTAGCCACAAAATCCTCGAAGTCATTAAACACGTCGGCTTTTCACAAAATAGCTACCGCACCTTGCTTCCTGGGTCGACCTATATCGCTCCGCCAAGTACGGAATCTCTCAATCCTTTTACGATCAAGGATGAAAAGCTCTTTGAAATCCTACAAACACAGGAAACGACAGCTAAAAATCTTCAAAGCCTCTTTCAAGGTCTGGGACGCGATACGGCAAATGAATTGGAAAGGATACTGGTTAGTGAAAAACTTTCCACTTTCCGAAACTTTTTCAATCAAGAAACCAAACCATGCTTGACTGAGACTTCCTTCAGTCCAGTTCCTTTTGCAAATCAAGTGGGAGAGCCTTTTGCAAATCTTTCTGATTTGTTGGACACCTACTATAAGGATAAGGCTGAGCGCGACCGGGTAAAACAGCAAGCCAGTGAACTCATTCGCCGTGTTGAAAATGAACTTCAGAAAAACCGACACAAACTCAAAAAACAGGAAAAAGAGTTACTGGCGACAGACAATGCTGAAGAATTTCGCCAAAAAGGGGAATTGCTGACAACCTTCCTCCACCAAGTGCCTAACGACCAAGACCAGGTTATCCTAGACAACTACTACACCAACCAACCTATCACCATTGCGCTTGATAAGGCTCTAACACCCAACCAGAATGCCCAACGCTATTTTAAACGTTATCAGAAACTCAAAGAAGCGGTCAAATACTTGACTGATCTGATTGAAGAAACCAAGGCAACCATTCTCTATCTGGAAAGTGTGGAGACCGTCCTCAACCAAGCTGGACTAGAAGAAATCGCTGAAATCCGTGAAGAATTGATTCAAACAGGCTTTATTCGTAGAAGACAGCGAGAAAAAATTCAGAAGCGCAAAAAGCCAGAACAATATCTAGCAAGCGATGGCAAAACCATCATCTATGTCGGCCGAAACAACCTTCAAAACGAGGAGCTAACCTTTAAAATGGCCCGCAAGGAGGAACTTTGGTTCCATGCCAAGGACATTCCTGGAAGCCATGTTGTCATCTCAGGAAATCTTGACCCATCCGATGAAGTCAAGACAGACGCGGCAGAACTAGCCGCCTACTTCTCTCAAGGGCGCCTGTCAAATCTGGTTCAGGTAGATATGATTGAAGTCAAGAAACTCAACAAACCAACTGGTGGAAAACCTGGCTTTGTCACTTACACAGGACAAAAGACCCTACGCGTTACACCAGACCCAGAAAAAATCGCATCCATGAAAAAATCCTGATTTTACTTGAAATCAGGATTTTTAACATACTATTTAATCAAATCATATCCAATTATAGGACTAATCTTTGCCACCTAGTTTTTCATTGATTTTCATCATCACACTAGCAATTTTCTCGCCCCAATAAGGGTCTGAAGCATATTCCACATTCATACCAGATGCCTTGTTTCCAAGGAAAATTCTGCCCCTATCGATATAATTTTCCTTAATCCACTTGCTTGCACCTAAAATTCCCTTATCCACATCATCAAATGTCTTGGCAGAAAGGTAAGGGGTCGTATCATAGGCTGTAATTCCAAAGAAATTATTCTTATCTTTGGCAATCTTACTTCGTCCCCAGTCACTTTCTAAGGCACTATGGGCAAGGAGGTAAAGGGCATTGATATGGTAATGTTCTTCGGCTTCCTTAAAAGTAGCTCCCTTGTTTTCCAAGAGACTATTGTCAATATTTAACAGACTAAATACCTTATCCAAGTCTTCAGCACTGTAGTTTGTAGCCTCTGTCAAATCTTTGAAAAGGAAGGGATTCTCAAGCTTAAAACCATCAAAATGCAGCCCATCTGCCGAATAATATTTCTTGCCTACTTCCATATCAGAAAGATGAGAAGCTACTGGGATACTAGCATTCTGAGCCACATAGTGATAAAAACGGTGGCCATCACTCTCATAATAAGGGATAAAGTCCTTACTAGCATCTAGTGCTTGTAAATCTTCTGTTTTCATATAGCCTGACAAACCAGAAACAGTAATAGCTAGGCGCTTGTCATCGCTTTTTCTATCCTTATCTAGCCAGACAACACTACCTTGTGATATATAGGAGAGCTTTTCACCATCTGCATTATAAACATTGGCTGTGACAGGCACTACTTGATAGTAAGCAGCATTTTCATTTGTAGCTTTTCCTCCAAGCCATTTACCATCACTTCCAAGCTGATAATCATCTACTGTCTCATTTTTCGCCATGTAGCCACCGGATTTGAAGTAGTACCAGGCTTGATTTTTAGCATCGTATAACCATTCTTTATCAGCCATTTTTCCATCAGATTTTATATAAAACCAAGATTCCTTATCCCAAATCCATTCATTGGCTGCCATATAGCCACCGGATTTTAGATAATAATAGTGACCATTTTCAAAAATCCATTCTTTCTCAGCATGTTTTCCATTTTCTTTGATGTAAAACCAAGATTGGTATTGTTTGTCAAAAAGCCAACCTTGCTGTACTTTGGCACCACTGGCATTCACATAAGCCTGGTCAATCCACTGACTTGTCAGTAGATAACCACCAGATTTAAAATAATAGTCCTTGCCCTTAATTTGGAGCCATTCTTTCTCTGCGTGTTGTCCATCTGCTTTGATATAAAACCAAGCGTCGTATTGAGAATCATAGACCCAGTCTTCGATTACTTTGGCACCTGTTGCACCAACATAGGAAGTTCCTACCCAAGCATTTCTTTTCATCTTTCCATTTTGGTCAAGATAATAGAGGACTCCCTTATCTTCTACCCATTCTGACTTGGCCATATAGCCACCAGATTTTAGGTAAAAATAGTCGTCACCTTGTTTCATCCATTCGTTTTCAGCATAGTTGGCATCTTCTTTTATATAAAACCAAGATTGATAATGAGCATCAAAAACCCACTCATTCGCTGCTGGACCCCCATCTGCTTTCAGGTATTGTTTTCCTTGCCAAGTACCATCACTGGCCATTACACCCTCTGGACTAGCTAAGAAAAATAGCAGGGCTAAAAAAATAAATCTCAATTTCTTCATTAATTTACTTCCTCTGTTCTTTCTATTTTATTGTATCAAAATTCTCTATAATCAACATTACAAACTGATAAAAAATCAAGAACAGATTGATTGCAGTTTACCTCAGAGACTCTTTTACTTCCTTGCGTAGATCTTCCAGACTGCTAATGCCGTATTTGTCCATGGCTTTTGGCAGATTTTCGATGATATCAGGGCAGGCATATGGATTGGTAAAGTTAGCTGTTCCAACTCCAATAGCAGATGCTCCAGCCAGATACATTTCTAAGGCAGCTTCTGCCGAATCCACTCCCCCCATTCCAATGATAGGCAGGTCTGTTGTTTGAGCTACTTGGCGGATGAGTTTGAGGGCTACTGGAAATACTGCTGGACCAGACATTCCACCTGTTCCATTGGCCAAGATTGGTTTTCTGGTTTTGAGGTCAAAGCGCATTCCAACTAGAGTATTGATCATGGTTAAGCCACTTGCTCCCGCATCTTCTGCAGCTTTTGCGACAGTAACGATATCGGTCACACTAGGGGTTAGTTTGACATAAACTGGTACATCTGATGCCTCTACAGCTGCCTTTACTACATCATAAGCCAAATCTGGGTCTTGACCAATCAAAAGTCCGTGATTACAGTGATCTACGTTGGGACAAGAAATATTGAGCTCAATAGCCTTTACATTATCTGCCTTGGAAATCCCATGAGAAACAGCCGCATATTCTTGTTTTGAAAAACCAGCTACATTGGCAATGATGGGAAGATTTGGATATTCTCTTTCCAACCACGGTAGCTTTTCAGCTAAAACAGCTTCTAAACCAGGATTTTGCAAACCGATTGCATTGAGCATGCCCGCAGGTGTTTCTGCCACCCTTGGAGTTGGATTCCCAAAGCGTGGTTCAAGAGTTGTCGCCTTGATCATAATAGAACCTAAAAGGTCTAAATCATAGTACTTGGCATACTCTTGACCAAAACCAAAACAGCCTGATGCTGGAATAATCGGATTTTTCAAATCCAAGCCTGGTAGAGAAACTTGTAAACGATTTCTAGTCATAATTTTCTCCTTATAATACAACTGTTCCTGTTCGGAAAACAGGGCCATCTTCACAGACCCGTTGGCTGACCGTCTCGCTTTCTGGCACTTTTAGGACGCAGGCATAGCAAGCACCCATCCCACAAGCCATACGGGATTCCAAGGATAGATAGGCTCTTGGATGGTTATAGAAGGTTTGATTGATATACTTCATCATTCCAGGCGCCCCACATGAGTAAACAGCATCAAATTGATTGTCTAAATCCTTGATAACAACAGAAACATTTCCCTTGATGCCATAAGAACCATCATCTGTCGTTACAAAGACTTGACCATATTGAGCTAATTCCGTCTCTAAAATAACAGCATCCTTATTAGCAAAACCAAGGACTGTCACTACTTTCACACCACGCGCATGCAATTCCTTAGCAACCTCAAGCAAGGGCGGAACACCAATCCCCCCACCAACAAGGAGAACCTGACTCTGCTCATCAAGATCAGACAAGTCAAAGCCATTTCCCTGAGGACCCATCACATCAAGAGTATCTCCCTGACTTAAGGTTGAGAAAATAGCGGTCCCAGCTCCTTCAATCCGATAAATGAGATGACACTGCTTCTTAACCTTATCGATAGACGAAATTGAAATAGGGCGACGCAAGAGATGGGCGTCATCAGGCACACGCAGATGAAGAAATTGGCCTGCTCGCATAGCTTCAACCATTTCCCCTTCTAGGACTAATTCAAAGATTTTTGGCGCGATTTCCTCCTGTGCAACCACCTTCATGGTTTCCAAACGAATTGCACCCAAACGTTTCTTACATGTGGGATTCATGACTTTTCCTCCTTAAATTTTAAGGGGACCAGATAAAGAAAAGACCTTGCTAGTGCAAGGCCTCAGTTAAAATCGTACAACACAAGAGAGCACACTCAAAAAGTCTCCTCTAGAAAATTGTACTATTCTTTTATCTGACACCTTGTGAGTCTCTCTGGACTCCCCTTAAAGGTTAAATTTTTATTAGTATACTCTTTCAGATTAAAAAAGTCAAGTAGAAAACGAACATTCTACTTGACTTCACGAGATTATTTTTCACGAATAACTTCGACCTTATATCCATCAGGATCTTTGACAAAGTAATAGTTAGGTGCAGTTCCAGGTAGACCATTTGGCTCAGTCACTTCATAGCCTTTGGCACTGTGCTCTTGGTGAAGAGCCTCAAGATCAGGTGTACTGAGGGCGATATGGGCAAATCCATCTCCAACCACATAAGGACCATGATCGTAGTTATAAGTCAACTCCAACTCATAGTCGTTACCCTCAAGACCTAGATAAACAATCGTGAAGGCATGGTCTGGAAAATCTCTGCGACGCAATTCTTTAAAACCAAAAGCATCTTGATAAAATGCAATTGATTTTTCAAGATTTTCTACTCGCAAGCAAGTGTGTAGCATTTTTGAAGCCATATTTTTCTCCTTTATTTTTAAAAAGACTGGGACAATCCTGTTCCAGTCTTATCTGTTATTATTTACCAAGTTTTGCTTTAGCTGCATCTGCAAGAGCTGTGAAAGCTGCTGCATCGTTAACAGCCAAGTCAGCAAGCATTTTACGGTTAACTTCGATCTCAGCCAATTTCAAACCATGCATCAATTGTGAGTATGAAAGTCCGTTCATACGAGCTGCCGCGTTGATACGAGTGATCCACAATTTGCGGAAGTCACGTTTTTTCTGACGACGGTCACGGTATGCATAGTAGTAAGAGTTCATTACTTGTTCTTTTGCAGTACGGAACAAGATGTGTTTAGCTCCATAGTAACCTTTTGCTAATTTAAGAATACGTTTACGACGTTTGCGTGATACAACGCCACCTTTAACACGTGCCATGTTTTATTTCCTCCAAATATTTCCTAGAATTCTTTACTTACAGTCAAGCTATTATTTCAAGCGAGTAAGCATTGCTTTGATACGTTTGTAATCTCCTGAATGCACCATAGATGCTTTACGAAGATGACGACGTTGTTTCTTAGTTTTTCCGTGGAAACGGTGAGAAGTGTAAGCACGGAAACGTTTAAGTCCACCAGAACCTGTACGTTTGAAACGTTTAGCTGATGCGCGGTGTGTTTTTTGTTTTGGCATGATTTTTTCTCCTTTATTTAACTTTCTGACAATTATTTTTTGTCAGTCGCTGGCGCCAATTGCATGAACATTTGACGTCCATCCATTTTAGCACGTTGTTCGATGATGGCAATATCTTGAGTTGCTTCAGCAAACTCGGCTAAAACTTTTGCACCAATCTCTTTATGGGTAATCATACGACCCTTAAAGCGAATAGATACCTTAACTTTATTTCCTTTTTCAAGGAATTTGCGTGCATTGCGAAGTTTTGTATCAAAGTCACCCTTGTCAATAGTTGGACTTAGACGAACTTCTTTCACAGTAACAACACTTTGTTTTTTACGTTGTTCTTTTTGCTTCTTCTGGTACTCAAATTTGAACTTACCGTAGTCCATAATTTTTGCAACAGGCGGTTTGGCTTGGGGTTGAATCAATACTAGGTCAACATTAGCGTTATCAGCCAAAGCTTGCGCTTCACTGAGTGGCTTGATGCCTAGCTGTTCTCCTTCAAGACCAATCAAGCGAACTTCACGTACACGAATCTCATCATTGATGAATAAGTCTTGCTTTGCTATGGTTTTCACCTCTTTTGTTTTATTAGAGAAAAACAATAGCGGACTCGTAAATATACAAGCCCGCACGTTATGATAGCGTTTCTTAGAAACTTTTCATCCGTAGGGCCAGGCAACTTAATGTCACAAGGCGAGAAGCTCTCACTTCTGCTTTTCTCAACTTTTATATGATACCAAGTTTTCGAACTCTTGTCAAGATAAAAAGTTATTTTTTGAAAAGTTTCTGTTTGTATTTTGGTTTGATTTCCTAATCAAAAAGAGAGAAACAAGTTGATTACCTCTCTATGTTAGTTTTTACTTATTTTCCCTATAGGAAAGCTAGTATCTATTAAAAAATTCTTTTTTCTGTGAACTTCCCCATCTTTCAATAAATAGAATCCCCACTAACAAAAGGATAATCAGGCAAGGAAGTAAGACTAGCCCCATGTCCCAATTTAGATTGACATTATCAATCTGCTTAGGTAATCTTCCAGACAAAATCTCCACTGAACGCAAGTAAGTAAAGGGAATCAGGTGTGCAATCCTCTGAAGAGGCTGAATTGTTTGGATACCAAACAATAAGCCAACAATCCCAATGAGTGAAAGAAAGAGGACAGGCATTTTTTGCTTGAAAAAGTAAGCAAGCAAGTACACTACTTCCACAATGACGATAAAGGCTAAGAAAGCTAATAACAAGCCAGGAAATAACACATCTTGTATCTTTCCAATAGTTACCTCTTGATTCGCTATGCTATAAATCGGGTAGGGATAATCTAACTGTCCAAAACCACTTATCAGACTTCCCGCTAGAAAAGAAAAACCACAGATTCCAATAAACAGCACAGTTACATAGCTCACTCCAACTCCAAGAGAAGACATTGCAAATGTCACTTTTGAAAAAGGATATAACTGAGCTGTATCCAGATGATTTTGATATCTTTCTGCAAATAGTTGCGTTAGCATAAAAATAATAGCAATCACAAATAAGCTTGGGATGATAACCCCTAAAATCCAGACAATCTGATCAATCCCGTGGGTAGGATAATCTAAATTGTGGGCTTTTATGTTCAAGGGATATAAGGCTTGGTAAATCTTTCGCTCGCGGTCAGCCCCCATTTTTAGTTCAGAGCTAGAAGTCGGGCTATTTGATATCCTTTCATAATTCTTCTCTTCATCTTGCCACTGCAAATAGTAGGCTTCTTTCCATCGCCCTTCTTTTAATAAAGTCAGAATTTCTGTCTTTTGAGTCAAATGATTTTTTTGCACGTCTAAAGTATTTTTAGCAATTTGGTATTCCTCCGAGCTGGTGTCAGATATTTGGGAGAGTTTCTCTTCATATTCATTGATGACTCTCTCAATTGCTACAAGACGAGTTTCCAACTCTCCCTCCAAGCTGACTGAGTTTGCAGTCCGACTATTGAAATAAAAGGTAACACCGAGTACAGATACAAATAAAGCTAAGATAATCCAATTTAAGCGACTTTTGAAAACTTTTTTTAATAAAAATAGACCAACATCTTTCATAAACTAAACCTCTTCTATCTTTCCCCGATGAATGGTTACTACTCTATCGCAGACATCAACCAACTCTTCCTTATAGTGGGAACTTAAAAGAACCAGCTGCTCTTGTCTATCGATTTGTGCTAGCCTATCAAAAAACTTCTGTCGATAATACTCATCTAAGCCATTTGTAATCTCATCCATAAGCCAGCATTTCGCCTGACTGAGGAAATACATGGCAATCACCAGGCGTTGCTTCATGCCTAAGGAATACTTACGGATGGGAAGGCTGATATAGTCAGACATTTCCCAATAGGTAATTTCATCCCCCAAGTTCAGCCCTGACTTCCAGATGTTCTTGATCAGGCGAAGATAGTCCATCCCACTTAAGTTTCCATCCAGCCATTCAATACTCTCATAATAAAACAAAGAAGGAGAGACTGCGATATTTCCGCTACTTATAGGAATTAAATTGCTAATGGCACGGAACAGTGTCGTCTTTCCAGAGCCATTTATAGCAAGAATACCATAAATCCTACCCTTTTCAAATGTAAAATCAACATCTTGTAAGATGACTTGTCGCATTTTTAAGGTAACATGAGTAAGCTGCAACATATCTAGCCCTCCTTTTTGGATTAATAGCCTCTGCTGTAGTAGTTTAGTACCTCATAACAATCGTAGTTCCAACCAGAACCAATTTTATATTCAGAATAGCTGTCATAACGATACCATAACAGGGGATTAATATAGTTATATCTCTGGCAATTCATACTAGTCTTATAGTAGGTATCACAATCATACCTATAACTTTTAGTGACTGTCACAGCAGATACACTGGACTAAAAAAGACCAATAGATCATAAACTAACTAATTAAACGGTTTTTGCTAATTTTTAATGATTTTATATCATTAATATTGAAGACGCTTTCATTATATCGTTTTTATCGTTATTATGCAACAGATTTTTAGTTTATTTTACTAATATATAATATTTGTCCTTCCTATCGAACGCTTTCTATTTTCCAACTCCTCCACCCTTTAAAGCGTATAGCTCCTTGCTGGTCAGTTCGGTAAACTTTACTATTGATACCTTCTAGTCGGGTCAAGGTTTCCTGATGGGGGAGTTTCGTTCGATTGTTCTTTCCAACTGAGATGAGAGTAAGCTCTGGTTTGAGCTGTTCTAAAAAAGCTAAACTTGATGATTTTTTAGAACCATGTTGGCTAGCTTTCAAAACATCCACTTCTAGGTCAGGATATTGCCTCAGCAATTCCTTCTCTCCTTTTTCCTCCAAATTTCCTGTAAAAAGAAAGTTTTTATCCAAGAGTTTTCCATACAAAACCAGGGAATCATCGTGTCCTCTATCTCCAATTTTCCTTGGAGATAGGACTTCTAACTGACTTCCAAAAATGGGCAAGTTCTCTCCCATTATCACACTACGTACTTTGGTTTGAGTCGCCTCTAGTTCTGCCACAAATTCCTTCTGTTTCAGACTGCCTTTTGATACTAAAATCTCCCCTACATGGAAAGCCTTGGTTACCTCTAACAAATCTCCAACATACTCCTTGTCCGTGTTAGTCAAAATTAGCTGGTCAATCTTGGCTACTCCTCGACTTTTAAGATAGGGTATCAAGCTTCGCTGGGCATTGCTGGTCGTCGCCTTTTCTTGCCATTTTTCGATTTTCTTATCAGATTCTGCCTTGCCACCTACATCTATGAGAATGGTCTTCCCAGTTACATCCCGTAGGAAAATACTTTCCCCTTGCCCCACATCAAGCATGGTGATTTCATTTTCCAGTGGATACTTGGTAAGGAAAAAGAGACCTGTAATCAATAAGCTCAACACTGCTAGCCTTTTAATGTTTTTCCTCAAATCATAGACCAAAGCCAAGGAAATTAACAATAAAATTAAAAGCCATGCATTGGGTTGTCCAAAGACTAGAGGTCTACTTGCCACCTGTGATACAAAGCGAATCATTCCCTCCAACCATTCAAAAATAAAATTAAGCTGAATGACTGGATAGAGAAAGGAAAGGGCAAATAAGATAGACAAGAGCGGTAAGAAGACCAAGTCAAAAAGAAAGGAAAAGACAAAGGTCAAAAGGATGGACCAAGGTTGAAATTCCGCAAAATAGAAGGATAGAATGGGTAATATTCCCAAAGAAATAACCAGACTTTCTCTAGCAACAGCCTTGAGGCCTTCTCCTTCTTTGCTGGTCATGGTCAAGATAAAAGCATAAGCACATGACAAAACACCTCCCGCCGTCAGGAAAAAGTTGGGCATGATGATAAAGAGGACAAGGACCGTCAAGGCAAAATTATCCAAGCCCTTAACACCATGTTGAGCCAGTAACTTTTGCAAGAGACTGCGAATGACAGAGGCTGAAAATCCAGTCAGGCCTGCATAAATAAGGGAAAAGGGATAAGTCATCCATTTCAACTTTTCTTGGGTCAAGCCCAATCGCAAGAGAAGTTTCTTAAAGCCATCCATGAAAAAACCTACCTGCATCCCCGACAAGGCAAAGAGGTGGATAATTCCTAGACTAGAATAAAGCTCATTCATCTCCTCAAAATCTGTGTCCAGATGTCCTAATAGAAGCCCCGTCATGTAATTGCGCATAGGGTCTGGAAAGTGCGTCTTAATCCAAACCACAGCCTTTCGACGTAAACTGGACAGGTTTTCACCTATATCCCAACTGCCAACCTTTTGAAGTGACTGGATTCTTTTAATATTGAGAGTCTGGTAAATTCCCTGAGTTTTCAGATAGGCTTGGTAGTCAAAGCCACCAAAATTTCTCTGCCCTTCTGGTTCTGATAGTTTTCCTTCTAGTTCTATCTCATGAAGGTCTGTTAAGACTTGAAAGCCTTCTTTCTCCTCCTCAGACTGGAGTTTATAATAGACTTGAAAAATGCGTCCATCAGCCTTACCACGAAAGGATAGACTGTCACCATTGACCTTAATAGTGTCGGGCAGAATCCGTACCCTTTCAACAGAATACGCCAAATTTTGACTTGCTTGACTCTGTTGCCCATTTTGAAAGAGAAACCAGAAGGCAAAGATTCCACAAATCACTAGAACTTTACTAGCAGATTTCCAAGGAAATTGGATAAAGAGACAGACTAGCAGAAAAACGAAACCCAATAAAGCAAGATAGGATGCAGAAAAAATGGCGTAGTAAAGCCATAGCAATAGAAAACTCAGGTAAATGAGGGGAATAGGGATGTTTTTAATACACTGTAACATAGTCTTTTAACTTTTCTATGGTCTTGGCACCAATGCCAGAGACCTTTTTGAGCTCGTCTACTGACTTGAATTTCCCATTTGACTCACGATGGTCGATAATGTCCTGAGCTCGTTTTCCTCCCAGACCCTTGATCTGCTTGAGTTCTTCTAGACTGGCCTTGTTGAGATTGACCTTTTTTGCTTTACTTGTCGAAGAAGCTGTTCCCGAAGCAGTTTGCTGACTAGCCGACTCTTCTCCCTTAGTGGGAACGTAAACCAGAGCCTCGTCACTAACTTTTTGAGCCAGATTGATCGACTTGCTGTCTGCTTGTTCGGTCAATCCACCTGCCTTCTGAACAGCGTCATTGACTCGACTACCTACAGGCAAATCATAAATCCCTGGCGATTTAACAGCCCCCTTCACATCTACTGTGATTAGATCTTGTTCAACAGGTTCTTCCTTTTCTTCCTTCTTCACTTCCTTTTCGGATACCGAATCTTTGGAAACAGCTGCAACTTCAGCCTGCAAGCTACTTTCCTTGACAGGTGTTGGTGGAGCTGGCTTTAGCAGGAAAAATCCGCCGACAAGCAAGCCCAGACCAATACAGATGACAATGATTTTATACTCTTTGATTTTCTCGATAAGTGCTTCCATATATTCTCCTCTCTTAGATTATTCGTAAGAGGAAGAAAAAACAGTTGAAAATGTCTTCTCAACTGTTTATTTATTTGCAAAGTAGTCTTCCTTGGTCAAGACATAATGAACTCTTGTAACAATTCGGCTTTCTTCATGCTGGTCCATACAAGCATATGGTTCTGCATGGGAAAAACGCATGCCTGATTTCTCCATGACCCTTCCAGATGCAGGATTGTCCTTGTCGTATAAAGCAACCAACTTATTCATCCCTATCTTCTCAAAAGCTAGCTCAATCACAGCACGATTGGCTTCTGTCGTCAATCCTTGATTCCAATACTTTTTATTGATAATGTAGCCAATAGCTGCCTTCTTAAGAGCAGGATCAATCTTGTGCAAGTCAATGGTTCCAATAAACTGACCATTGCTTTTTAGTTCTATTCCCCAGCGTCCCAAGGGATTGGTCAAGTAGAACTGAGCAATGTTATTCTTGGTTTCTTCTAAATTTTGATTGGTTGGAAAAGTGTAGCGCGTATTATCCTTGTCCGAGGCATAGGCAAACATTGCTTCTGCATCATCCAAGGTTACAGGTCTAAGCAATAAACGCTCAGTCTCCACTATTGGATACTGAGCTAGTTTTAAAAAGATTGATTCCATAGGATTCCACCACTTGAAACGTTTCTAACTAAGATAAGGATATTGAATGAAATATTTAAAAAGCAAATTTATACTTAGTATTGAGATAACTTTAAGTACAAAAGAACTATCCTTCAGATAGAGGTTGAGGATCTAATTCTTCACTCTCTTCTTTTTTAACTGGAGCTGGTTCATAAGCTCGGATAATCTGAGCGACAACTGGATGGCGAACCACATCCTTAGCTGAAAAATGAACAAAGTCGATTTGGTGAATGTTCTTGAGTTTCTCCTGGGCATCGATCAAACCTGACTTGACATTCCGTGGCAAGTCAATCTGACTGATATCTCCATTGACAATCATCTTAGAATTAAAGCCTAAACGAGTCAAGAACATCTTCATCTGCATGATGGTCGTATTTTGCGCCTCATCGAGAATGACAAAGGCATCATCCAAGGTCCGTCCACGCATGTAGGCAAGAGGTGCAATCTCGATAATTTCACGCTCCATGAGACGAGTTGTTTGGTCTTTGCCAAGAATCTGATACAAGGCATCATAAACAGGGCGAAGGTAAGGATCTACCTTCTCCTTAAGATCACCCGGAAGAAAACCTAGACTCTCTCCTGCTTCCACCGCTGGGCGTGTCAAGATAATCCGCTTAACCTGACCACGTTTAAGAGCTGTCACAGCCAAGGTCACTGCAAGGAAAGTCTTCCCTGTCCCTGCAGGTCCGATTCCAAAGGTCACATCATGCTGTTTGACACTATCCACATAAAGTTTTTGACCCAGTGTTTTGACACGGATAGGCTTCCCTGTATTGTCCTTGATAATTTCTTCTTCATAAAGGGCGACAAACTTGTCAATTTCATCGTTTTTGACCATGCTTATCGCAGTCACCACATCTGGCGTACCAACGGTCATCCCACGATTCACCAAGACCATGAGGGCTTGGATAACTTGACGGGCTTCCTCACAGGCAGTCTCTTCGCCCAAAACCTGCACAATCTCCGTACGAGCATGAATCACCACATCAAGCTCTTCTTCCATCAAACGAAGATGGCGTTCATTGGAACCAAAAAGATGAAACAGGTCGTCTGGATGACTCAGTTGAATGTCAATTGAATGTTCCTTCAAATAAAGAACCTCTCTAATCCTTTTATTTCTTTTTATTATAGCAAAGGGATGGAGAAATTACTAGCCCAAACCCAGTGAATCATGCTAGTGTTCTAAGTATTCTTGCCAGATAGCGTCAAAGTCTCCTAGGTTAAAAGAGAAACTGGCATGTTCCTCTAAAAAGCGACTCACCTCATCAAAATCATCTGTGTGTTTCGGAAATGCTGATTCTTCAAATGCTAGATCTGCCAAGATAGCCTTGGGACTATTGCTTTTAGGATTGCGCTCAGTCATGAGCCAAGTGTAAAATGATTTTCTCATATATCTCCCTAAATCAACTCTGTCCCAAACTGGTCCTGCTTGATTTTACCAGCCTTCATCAAGCCACCGAGCGCTTTCTTGAACTGACCTTTAGAAATGCCAAAAGTTGCTTTGATGTCATCTGGAGATGACTTATCATTTAAGGTCATGAAACCGCCATTGCTTTCCAAGTAAGTCAAAATCATCTGAGCATCATTTTCCAACATTTCAAAGGAACGTGGTTTGAGGGAGAGGTTCAAGGTACGGTCCACTTCACGGAAACCAATAACGCGCGCATCTAAGACTTGACCCAAACGTGGCTCTGCGTAGCGCTCACTTGGATGGATAAAGCCAAGCATGTTATTCTCTGGCAAGTAAACAAAAGTTCCTGACAGCTTGAGGCGGTAAACAATGGCTGGCCAATTTTGGTTCTGCATGTTGTTGTAGGCAGGACGAGCCAGACGTTGGAAATCTTCTTGATAAGCCAAGAGACCCCAGATACGGTCTTTCTTGTCCACTTCAAGACGGATGTAGAGTTGGTCGCCCTTCTTAGGCCAGAGTTCCTTGAGTTCAGGGAGAATATCAAGTGATACTACGACTTCCTTATCGGGCAGACCTGTATCCACAAAGACACCCAAGTCTTTACGAACTTCCGTTACAGTTCCCCAACCAAATTGATCCTGTGTGGCAGTCACTTCTAGAGTTGTCAAGCGGAGTTTTTGCTTCATATCTGTATAAGCAAAACCTTTGACCGTGTCACCTACTATATGCTGACCTTCTTCCTTGGCAAGTGCATAGGTCTGGCCATCCTTTTGCACAAAGTAAAAACGGTCATTTTCATCGATGATGAGTCCAACGATAAAACTTGCAAGATTTGTATTCATATTTCCTTCTTTCGAATAAAACTCAGCCAGCAATGCCAACTGAGTTTTTCTGTTTATTTTTAGACTTCCAAAAGTTCTTTTTCTTTATTAGCAGTCATGTCGTCGATGTGTTTCACAGCATCGTCTGTTACTTTTTGAATATCTTTTTCAAGAGTCTTCAATTCGTCTTCAGTGATTTCTTTTGCTTTTTCTTGTTTCTTAGCTTCATCCATAGCATCACGACGGATATTGCGGACAGCCACTTTAGCATTTTCACCGACCTTCTTCACTTCTTTAGCAAGGTCACGACGAGTTTCTTCTGTAAGAGCTGGGATAACCAAGCGGATTACAGAACCGTCGTTAGCTGGTGTGATACCAAGATCAGAAGCGTTCAAGGCACGCTCGATGTCTTTCAATGAAGACTTGTCAAATGGTGTTACCAACAAAACACGCGCTTCTGGAATCGTAATTGAAGCGATTTGGTTAAGAGGAGTTTCGACTCCATAGTATTCTACATGCACACGGTCAAGCAAGCTTGCATTGGCACGACCGGCACGGATACCACCAAATTCACGAGCAAGTGATTGGTGAGACTGGGTCATTCTCTCTTTAGCTTTTTCAATAATTGCGTTAGCCATATTCTTTCTTATTCCTTTTCTTCTATATTATTTGAAACTGTTGTTCCGATATTTTCACCAAATACGACACGTTTGATGTTGCCTGGTTGGTTCATATTGAAGACAACCAAGTCAATATCGTTATCCATTGAGAGGGTTGAAGCTGTTGAGTCCATGATCCGAAGACCTTTATTGATAACGTCACGGTGAGTCAATTCTTCAAACTTAACGGCTGTCTTGTCCTTCTTAGGATCGGCATTGTAAACACCGTCGACACCATTTTTAGCCATGAGGATAGCATCTGCTTCGATTTCCGCTGCACGAAGTGCTGCTGTTGTATCGGTTGAGAAGTATGGTGAACCAATTCCAGCACCAAAGATAACGATACGGCCTTTTTCAAGGTGACGAAGGGCACGTCCACGGACATAAGGCTCTGCCACTTGTTGCATAGCAATAGCTGTTTGCACACGTGTATCGACACCAACTTGTTGCAATGAATCTGCCATCACAAGAGCATTCATAACAGTCCCAAGCATTCCTGTGTAATCTGCCTGAACGCGGTCCATTCCTGCTTCGGCAGCAGGTTCTCCACGCCAGAGATTTCCTCCACCAATAACAAGGGCAATTTCGATACCTAAGCTATGAACTTCTTGAATCTCTTTTGCGATTGTTTGAACTGTTTGGATATCAATCCCTACGCCACGTTCACCGGCAAGGGCTTCACCTGATAACTTGATTAAAATACGTTTATACTTGGGATTCGCCATTTTCACTCTCCTTCTTTTATCCTACCTATTTTATCACAATTTCTAAGATTTTTATAGTATCATGAGCAATTCTTTCAAAAAAATTAGACTGTTAAAAATTCCTCTAAGTCAGAAAGAGCACGCTCTGCAATTTTTTCATAACGAGCCTTCTTATCACGGATACGTTCGCCTTCCAACTCCTTGATGATTCCAAAATTGACATTCATTGGTTGGAAATGTTTGCTATCTGCATGAGTGATGTAATGAGCTAGACTTCCAATCGCTGTTGTCTCTGGGAAAATAGCCTCGCTTTCTCCCTTGAAAAGACGAGCCGCGTTAATTCCCGCAACTAAGCCTGACGCTGCGGATTCAACATAGCCTTCCACACCAGTCATCTGACCAGCAAAGAAGAGATTTGGTTGTTTCTTAGAACGATAGGTTTGCTCCAGAAGATTTGGTGAATCCATATAAGAATTGCGGTGCATGACACCATAACGAACAAACTCCGCATTTTCAAGACCTGGAATCATTTGAAAGACTCGCTTTTGCTCCCCCCATTTGAGATGGGTTTGGAAACCGACGATATTGTAGAGACTACCAGCCGCATTGTCCTGACGAAGCTGAACCACCGCATAAGGTGTTTTGAATTCTCCATCACGAGGGCCTGTGTAGTCGTCTGGATACTCAAGACCGACTGGTTTCATCGGACCATAAAGCATAGTTTTAATGCCACGTTTGGCCATGACTTCGATTGGCATACAGCCTTCAAAGTACTTTTCTTTTTCAAAAGAATTAAGCGGTGCTTCTTCCGCATTGACTAAGGCTTCATGGAAATCCATAAACTCTTGTTTGGTCATAGGGGCATTTAGGTAGGCAGCTTCTCCCTTGTCATACCGAGACTTGAGATAGACCTTGCTCATATCGATGGTGTTGACGTCGATAATAGGCGCTGCCGCATCGTAGAAATAGAAACCATCGCCGTCATTAAGGGCATGAATCTTTTCAGCCAGGGCATCGCTAGTCAAGGGACCAGTCGCCACAACTGTAATAACATCTGTCGGCAATTCTGTAATTTCATCACGAACCACTTCAATCAAGGGGTGGTTGGCCACTTTTTCGGTCACCATTTGGGAGAAACCATCACGGTCCACCGCAAGGGCTCCTCCAGCGGGAACACGTGTTGCTTCAGCAGATTCCAAGATAATAGAACCCAAGCGACGCATTTCTTCCTTGAGGAGCCCAACAGCATTTGTCAAAGCATCCCCACGCAGGGAATTGGAACAAACCAACTCAGCAAAATTGTCTGTTTTGTGCTGAGGTGTAGGTTTTACACCACGCATTTCATAAAGTTTAACTGGAATACCACGCTCTGCAATTTGGTAGGCTGCTTCAGAACCTGCCAAACCAGCACCGATAACATTGATATAAGATTGAGACACGACACTAATACCTCTTTGGGAGTGTGAAGACAAGATTCACATTGAAAAAGTCCACAGGACTTACTTCGCTCTCGAATTTCTTGGCTCAGGCTGAAAAAGTCCACAGAACTTACTTCGCTTTCGAATTTCTTGGCTCAGGCTGAAAAAGTCCACAGGACTTACTTCGCTTTCGAGTTTCTTGGCTCAGGCTGAAAAAGTCCACAGGACTTACTTCGCTTTCGAGTTTCTTGGCTCAGGCTGAAAAAGTCCACAGGACTTACTTCGCTTTCGAGTTTCTTGGCTCAGGCTGAAAAAGTCCACAGAACTTACTTCGCTTTCGAATTTCTTGGCTCAGGCTGAAAAAGTCCACAGGACTTACTTCGCTTTCGAGTTTCTTGGCTCAGGCTGAAAAAGTCCACAGGACTTACTTCGCTTTCGAGTTTCTTGGCTCAGGCTGAAAAAGTCCACAGGACTTACTTCGCTTTCGAGTTTCTTGGCTCAGGCTGAAAAAGTCCACAGGACTTTTTCACTCCCACAAATCTTTCTATTTTTTCTTCTACTAGTATAACAAAAAAAGGGAAGAAGGCAAACTTCCCTGTTTAGTCGTTTTATTGCTTTTCTTCCCAATCGTGGTAGGCAGCATAGAGCTGGCTTTTATTCCACTGGTAAAACTTAGCAACTTCCTTAATAGCTTGATTTTTCTTCATGCCTTGCTGGATACGAGCTTGGATTTCTAAGAACAAATCTTCCTCGTCCTTTTCCTCCACATCTTGGCTGGCACCTTCAACAATCAGAAGGCATTCTCCCTTGAGTGGTGTTTCAGATATGTTTTCAAGTAGTTCTGAAATCCTGCCTCGTTGGTATTCTTCATAAATTTTGGTCAATTCCCTGACCAAGACGACCGAGCGATCACCGTAGACTTCTAGCATATTTTCCAATGTATCTGCTACACGATGGGGCGATTCGTAGAAAATCTGAGTTTCTGGATAGTCTTTTTTCGAGTCGAAAAATTGCTTTTGCTGGCCTGATTTTCTCGGTAAAAAGCCGTAAAAGATATGTGGCTGTGGCGCTAAACCACTGGCAATCAAGGCAGAAATTCCTGCAGAGGCACCTGGAACAGTGACAACAGCAATTTCTTCCCCAATGGCTGCCTTAACCAAATCATGACCAGGGTCTGAGATACTAGGCAGACCCGCGTCGGATACCTGAGCAATACTTTGCCCTGCTTTCAAGAAACCAATCAAATCAGGAATCTTTTCCTTGGCATTGTGCTCATGAAAACTAATCTGCTTGGTAGAAATGTCAAAATGCTTGAGCAGAAGCCCTGTATTGCGCGTGTCCTCAGCCGCAATCCAGTTCACCTCTTTCAAGGTCTGAATAGCTCGAAAGGTCATATCATCTAAATTGCCAATCGGCGTTGCCACTAGGTACAGCTTGCCGTAGGGAGACTGCCCCTTAAAACTTTTTTGAATCTGCATGCCTACTCCCTGTATAACAACTCGTCACAGAACATACATTCCTCATCCTGCTCTCGACGTTGTCCATAAAAATCATTACATACGTGAAAACCATCTTTATAAATTCGACGGACACTTTCACGAACATGCTTAGCCTTGACAGGAGCGTCTGCTTCCACCTCACCTAAGCGTTCGCGCAACTTACTATTTTCCAAGCGAAGAGCTGTATTTTCCTCTACCAGGCTCTTGAGATTTTTCTTGATGGCTTCCACATCGGCCAAGGTTACCAATAACTGTTGGGAAAAATCATCCAGCGCGTCAAATAATTCTTTTTTATCCATAAAACAGCCCTTTCCTTTCTTTATCATTCATTTTTGAGTTTATATTTCTTTCAAGATCAGATATTCCATGGCATTTTGAAAGCTGACATTAGCCTGCCACATTTTTCTAGCTTCTAGCAAATCTTGTAGAATCACCCTTACTCTTGCTTGTAGGATATCTTGTCCACAGAGAACTTCAAAAATCCGTAAAACCTGATCTTGTTTTTCCTTGTCATCTGCCAAGCTAGCTAGTTTGGCAACTTGCAGATAACTTTCTTTTTTCTTAGCCACTAACCAAGTCAGCAGGCGTTCACTTTCATCGACCAAGGTCCAAAAACCTGCCTGATTAGCCAACTTTTCTGCTTCAGCTCGCGATTGACTAAACTGAGCTAGGAGAGTCGCTTTTTTCTTAACCAGTCCCATTTGTTCTAAGAGCAAGATGAGCTTCTCTTCTTGTTTTTTAAAGTGGAAAATCTGCGTCCGACTGCGGATGGTTGGTAAGATCTTTTCCTCATCGCTGGTCAAGAAGAAAATATAAACCTCACTCTGGGGTTCTTCGATGACCTTGAGCAGAGAATTGGCTGCATTAGGATGCATTTTCTCAGCTTGCTCGATAATAAAGACCTGCTGCTGGCTTTCAATCCCTGCTTGGGAAAATTGTCCCACCAATTCCCGAATGCGTTCTGTCTTAATAACCTGATTGACTGGCTTAATCAAGGTGACATCGGGAAATTCTCCCTGTTCAATCAGCTTACAATTTCGGCATTTCTCACATGGCAACACACCTACTTTATCCGTACAAAAGAGGCTCTTAGCTAAAAATTGCGCCATTTCCAAGCTTCCAAAGAAACCTGAAAAGAGATAGGCATGATTGAGCTGGTCTTGTTCTAGGATACGGACAAAGCGGTCAAACTGATCTGGCTGCCAGACCTTTAGTTGATCTTGTTTCATTTAGCTAATCCCATTCTATCAAATAAGACAGCCTTGGTCGTTTCCACAACTTGGTCCAAAGGAAGACTCGCATCAATCTTGACAATGCGATTTCCTTCTTTTTCCAGGAGAGAAAGATAGCCTTTACGAACTTTTTTATGCAAGTCCAAACCTTCCAAATCCAAACGATTGACCTCGCGGTCACTATTAGCAGCAATACGAGCCAGCCCTTCTTCCACCTCGATGTCAAAATAGAGTGTCAAATCGGGTTTAAGGTCATCTGTCGCAAACTGATTGAGCCAATTAATGGCACCAATGTCCAAACCACGGCCAAATCCCTGATAAGCAAGAGAACTATCGATGAAGCGGTCCATAATGACCAACTTGCCAGCTTCAAGGGCAGGGAGAACTTTTTCCACCAAGTGCTGTCTGCGACTGGCGATATAGAGAAGGAGTTCTGTTTTAGCATCCATCTGAGTATGACTTGGGTCCAAAATCACTTCCCGAATCTTCTCCCCAATCAAGACTCCACCAGGTTCACGAGTCGTCAGCACCTCTACCCCTTTTTCCTCTAGAATTGGGAGCAGAGCCTCTAAAACACTGGTCTTTCCTGCTCCCTCTGGTCCCTCAAGAGAGACTAAAAATCCTTTTGACATGTCTAACTCATTTCTTTTTTACTACTTCTATTCTATCAAAAAAATAGGAGTTTGTGACAATCTTTTTGTCTTCTCATTTCATACTCAATGAAAATCAAAGAGCAAACTAGGAAGCTAGCCGCAAGTTGCTCAAAACACTGTTTTGAGGTTGCAGATGGAAGCTGACGCAGTTTGAAGAGATTTTCGAAGAGTATCAACCACCATAAAAGAGGCAGATAAAACTACCTCTTATTTACCTAATTCTTGTGTTCGTTTGTAGGCTTGATGAACTGCATCCATGACTGTTCCTCGAAAAGCATGCGCTTCTAGACTCGCTACACCAGCGATAGTCGAACCTCCAGGGCTACAAACTTGGTCTTTCAATACTCCAGGATGATCTTGGCTTTCTAAGACCAATTGACCAGCTCCTACCACAGTTTGAGCCGCCATTTTCAATGCTGTCTCTCGTGGCAATCCCGTCTGAACACCTGCATCTGCCAAGGCCTCAATAAAGAGATAGACAAAGGCTGGTCCACAGCCTGCAAGACCTGTCGCTGCGTCGATTAAGCCTTCTCCTAGTTCAACCAAGAGACCAGCCTTGGCTAAAAGCTGACAAAATAGCTCACTGTCCTCAGCCCTGCAATTAGAAGACAAGGCATAACTAATCACTCCTTGCCCGATAGAGGCAGGGGTATTTGGCATCATACGAATAATTCGGTGCTGACTTGGCAGAAAACTAGCCAGTTTTTCCAAGGTCAATCCAGCTGCCATGGAAATCAAAAGAAGGCTTTCTCTTTTTTCAAGGATAGTCTGATATTGAGAAAGCAAGTCTGAAAACTGTGCAGGCTTCACTCCTAGAAAAATCACATCTGCTTCTGCGAATACTTCTTCATTGCTTGAAGCCTGACCACCAAATTCTGCAATGAAAGCATCTACCTTGGCTTGACTACGATTGGCAAGGAGAAGGTCATCACCCGTCTTAGCCTGAAAAACAGACTTAGCCAAACTAGCCCCCATATTCCCCAAACCGATAAATCCGATCTTCATCTCTTACTCCCTTATCTGCCCATCACCAGTAACCACATACTTGTAGCTGGTCAATTCCTTCAAGCCCATTGGACCACGCGCATGCAATTTCTGAGTAGAAATCCCCATTTCACATCCCAGACCAAATTGACCTCCATCGGTGAAACGCGTTGAAGCATTGACATAAACTGCTGCCGAGTCCACTTGGTCTGTAAAGTAAGCAGCAGCTTCAGCACTTTCCGTCACAATAGCATCCGAATGATGGGTACTATGGGTTTCAATATGCTCAACCGCTTCTTCTAAACTGCTAACGACCTTAACCGCTAGGATATAGTCTAAAAACTCGGTGTCAAAGTCTTGGATCTCTGCTGCTTGTCCAGAAATATATCGACTAGCTTTTTCATCTAAACGAAATTGAATCGGTTCAAGTCCAGCTTCTTTTCGATCGACAACTAGCACTTGCTCCAAACGAGGAAGGAAGCTTGCTGCCTTGTCTTCATGAACAAGCAGAACCTCCATGGCATTACAAACAGAAGGACGACTGGTTTTAGCATTGTTGATAATAGAGAGAGCCTTATCTTCATCTGCGTCCTTATCGACATAAACATGAACAATCCCAGTTCCTGTCTCGATAACAGGCACGATAGCATTCTCAACCACTGCATTGATCAAACCAGCCCCCCCACGAGGAATGAGAAGGTCTAGATATCCCTTGGCCTTCATCATAGCATAGCTACTTTCACGGCTAGTATCTTCCACTAGTTGAATCACATCTGGATGAATGGTCGTTGTCTCCAATCCCTTCTTCAAGGCTGTGACAATGGCATGGGCTGTTTGATAGGCATCCTTACCACTACGAAGAACAACTGCATTTCCACTTTTAAGAGCCAAAGCAGCCGCATCAGACGTCACATTTGGACGACTTTCATAGATAATACCGATAACACCCATAGCCACACGTTTCTTTGTGATAACCAAACCATTTTCAAGCTGACTTGTTTCTAAAACTTCACCGATTGGATCTGGTAAAGCAACCACTTCATGAATCCCAATTGCCATCGCTTCTATACGTCCTGCATCCAAATAAAGACGATCCAACATAACATCCGAGATTTTCCCCTTGGCCGCTTCCATATCGAGGGCATTTGCCGTTAAAATCTCCTCAGTAGCTGCTAATAAGTAATCAGCCATGGCTAGCAAGGCTTGGTTTTTCACTGCTTCACTAGCAGTGTTGATCGATTTTTTAACAGACTGTACCTGTTCAAATTGTTCTTGTGTACTTACCATAGTTTACCTCTAAAATTCTGTAAAGAGTAGTTGGATTTCAGGAGTAATGGAAATCCAGTCATCACGGTGAATCAAGACACCCTTGGCTTTTTGAGAACGCAACATATCCTCCAGAGCAGATGCTCCAAATTGTACGCGTCCTTTTCCAAGTGATTTCCCACTTTCCTTGTCAAATACTGTCACAATATCACCGTAAGAAAAGGCGCCTTCTGCTTCAACAACACCAGATAAAAGGAGACTCTTGCCATGTTGAGAGAGAGCTTCTGCAGCCCCTTTATCAACCCAAATAGAACCTTGTCTCTGAGCATAAAAGGCCAGCCATTGTTTCTGGGTACGAAGTCCCTTCTCTTGAGCAACAAAGTAGGAACCATCATTGGTCTCCTCCGCTGCCTCAATTATAGCATCTGACTTCAAGGATGAGCAGATATAAACAGGAACTCCTGATTCTGTCGCAATAGTTGCAGCTTTGATTTTGGTTAGCATGCCTCCAGTCCCATTTGACGAGCCAGCTCCACCAGCCATATCAATAATCTCACGATTGATAGTCTCGATTTTCTCCAAACGTTTGGCAGTTGGGTCTGAATTAGGATTTCCAGTATAAAGACCGTCCACATCTGTCAAGAGGACCAAAAGATCTGCTTGTACCATGGCCGCTACCTGTGCACTCAGAGTATCATTGTCGCCAACCTTGAGCTCATCAATAACAACACTGTCATTCTCATTGATGATAGGAATTGCCCCACGGCTAAGTAGAACTGACAAAGCCTGATGGGCATTTTTATAACGGCGCTTATCCACAAAATCATCCTGAGTCAGCAAGATTTGTGCAGAAACGATTTGGCGCAAGAGAAGATTGGTCGTGTATTCTTCCAACAAAAGCCCTTGCCCTACCGCTGCTGAAGCCTGTTTATCAGCAATCTTAGTCGGACGCTTTTTAAATCCTAAGGCTCCAAAACCAGCAGCAATGGCACCTGACGACACCAAAATCAATTCATGACCAGCCTCGTGCAGCATAGCCAACTGCTGGGTAATAGCCTTTACCTTACTACGTGATAAACTTCCATCCTCATTTGTCAGAGAGGAAGTCCCCACCTTAAAGACAATCCGTTTGTATTTCATAGTCTCACTCCGATTCTTCATATTTATCCATTATAACATGAATGGCAGGAAATAGAAAAGAGTTGATAGGAAAAAGAAGGCCCTAAAACCTTCTTTTTTACTACTGTTCTGATTCCGATTTGTTTGCTCTCGTTTCAGAGCTTTGTGAAGTTGAAGAAGTCAAATCTTGACTAGTTGAAGAACTTGTAATACTTTCGTGTTGACTCGTTTCTTTATTTTCAAGATCCTTTTTCACTACTTCACTAGATTCTTTAATTTCTGAATTACTTGTGACTTTAGTTGTAACAGATTTCTCTACCGGAACATCCACTAACCAGACACCACTTGAATCAACAGTATAGCCTTCTGGTGTCTTACCATTCACAAGTAATTGACCATTTTCTTTCAAGAAGTACCATTTATCCTTGTCTTTAATCCAACCAACAGCTCGCGAACCATCTTCCTTGTAGAAATACCAATCATTTGCCTTTTTAAGCCAGCCTTGCTTCATAGCTCCTGATTCTTCTAGATAGTAATGATGACCAGAAACTTCTATCTCGCCTGTCTTCATGATACCAGTAGAATCCATATAGTACCAGGTTTCTTTATCTTTTACCCAGCCCGTTTTCATTTCCCCTGATTGGGCAAAGTAATACCATTGCCCCTTATATTGAAGCCAACCTGTCTTCATAGAGCCATCAACATCCAAATAATACCACTGTTCTTTATCTTGAATCCAACCAATTTCCATCTGGTTTTCTTTGTTGAAATAATACCAGATTCCAGCGATTTTCTTCCAATTTTTAGCAGCAGCACCAGAGTCTGTCAAATAGAACCAACGATTGTTCCATTTTTTCCATTGATTATATAGCAGGATTCCCCTCTGATTAAAATAGTACCATTCACCTTCAATTTCATTCCAACCGACAGCATACTCTCCTGTAGAATCAGGCGCTTGATACCACCAGTTTCCATAAGCACTTTTATGCCAACCAGCTTGAAAACTTGGAATCGGCTTGTAGGATGTTGAAATATTGACAAAACCGTCTTTTCGAATATCAAAAACTGTCGCATCATAGTCTTTGCTGGCTGCGTTTATATGTTGAATTCCCATTGATTCAAGCCAGCTAATATATTCCCTATTTATTTCTTCACCGCTATCATACGAACCAATTGGTGAGGAAGAAGTTTGAACAATTATCTCAGGAGACAAATTTCTTATAAAATTTTTTGTATTAGAATTTTTTGTATCTAAATGATGATTAAACTTCATCAAATCAACTTTTCCAATGAGAGAACCGTACTTGTCTTCTGCTCCATGAACATTATCTAAGTCGCCCCCAAGATAAATTTTCTTGCCATTGACTTTTACTACACTAATCAAGGAATTGGAATTATCATCCCAAACAGGTTTAAGATTTCCATTCTCATCATATTCATTTTCATAATTATAGAGCTGAATATCCATGTCCCCAAACTGAAAATGAGCATCTCCTTGTGTGATGTTTTGAATCACTGAAACACCTTTTTCTGCGGCAGTCTGTAAAACCTTATCATAGCCATACAGATTATCCCAAAGACGTTTAGGCTTAGTAATACGATTATCACTATATTTCTTAAGATAGACTCGGTCAACTGGATAGGTAGACAGTAATTCATCAACATTTCCAATATGGTCACTGTGGGTATGTGTTACCAAAATAAAATCAAGCTTTGGGACACCCAATTCCTTCAAACGACGAAAGACACGATCTGTTAGAACATGCTTATAAGTGGTATTGATACCCTGTCTCCATGGATAACGAGAATCACTGCCGTCTGGGAAATCATAATCCTCTCCTGTATCCACCATGGCAAAATGTCCATTGCTTTCAAGAATAATCGCATCACTGCCACCTTCATGAACATTTATAAAGTGAATTTTATTTCCTGAACTTTCTTGAGCTTGAACATTTCCATACCATGACAAGCCTAAAAAAGCGCCCACAAGTGCTAAACTAGTTAATTTCTTTTTCATTCTTACTTCCTCAGTCTCTCTAATGTTTCCTTAAATATCTCTGGGATATCTGCTGTAAATTCCAAAATCTCACCTGTTCTCGGATGAGTAAAACCTAAAGTCTTGGCATGAAGAAATTGCCCATGCCCTTTCAGAGTCTTACGTGGACCATAGACCTCATCACCAGCAACTGGATGGCCAATATAAGCCATGTGAACACGGATTTGATGAGTACGCCCTGTCTCCAGTTGCAACTCTACTAAGCTATAATCACCAAAGCGTTCTAAAACGTGGAAACGAGTCACTGCAGGCTTCCCTTTAGCAGTCACAGCCTGTTTCTTACGATCTTTTTCACTACGACCAATCGGAGCTTCAATCACACCACGATCATTGGGCAGATTTCCATGAACAATCGCCCAATATTTACGGAGAGACTTTTTATCCTTGAGTTCTTGGGCAAGTGCTAGATGCGCCTCATCGTTTTTAGCAATCATGAGCAGACCTGACGTATCCTTATCAATACGGTGAACAATTCCTGGACGCAGAACCCCATTGATACCAGACAAGTCCTTAATATGATACATAAGAGCATTTACTAGGGTTCCACTAGTATGACCAGCACTCGGATGCACAACCATGCCCTGAGGTTTGTTAACGACAGCCACATCCTCATCTTGGTAGACTATTTCTAGCGGAATATCCTCAGCCACATACTCTAAGACCTCTGGCTCTGGCACATGATAAGTGACGACATCACCCTCTTGGACTGTGTATTTAGCTTTCTTGACTTGACCATTGACCAAGACCTGACCTGATTTGATCTGTTCATTCGCTAGACTGCGTGATAATTCTGTCAAATCGGACAAAGCCTTATCTAGACGCAGGCCACCAGTTTCAATTTTAATTTCCATTTATTTCCTCTTTTAGCATTGCAATCAATAAAATAATCACTCCAACCGTCAGATAGCTATCCGCTACATTGAAAATTGCAAAATTAATAAAGTCTAAGTGAAACATATCCACAACAAAGCCCTGACTGACCCTGTCAATAAAGTTTCCAAGACCACCTGCAATAATCAAGGTCAAACCCAAGACCATCCAGAATGAGTCCTCCATGTGTTTATGTAGATACCAAATGGCACCTACCACGACAACCAGGGTAATGACAGCGAATAAGAACTGCTGATCTTGTAACATCGAAAAGGCTGCCCCTCGATTTTGCAGGTAGGTCAAGCTAACGAAATTGGGAATCCAAGAGCGCACTTCACCCAGTGGAATCTGCTGGACGATATAGGATTTTACCAACTGATCCAGCCCAATCAAAAGCAGTACAATGACTGCCACTATTCCTCTTTTTTTCATGATTTCCTCTTCTGATTAAAATATTCTTGCATGACTTCTACGAAAAGATTCCCAGCTTGACTAAGCTCCACTTCCTCACGTTTAACATAGACCATGCGATTATCTAGTTCATCCTTGAGACGAATAACTGTAATGCCATTAACACTATCACTATCTAAAAATCCAGAACCAGTCGCATAAGCATCCGTCCGCTCCAAAATACCATTCAAGGTAGCACGGTCTGTCACATTAAACATCTGTGAGCTCGCACTGGTATCAACAAAATTCTCTGAATAATAAAGATACTCATCTTTTTCTTGAGTGAAACGAACCGTTGGTAGGTCCGCTAAATCCTCCATGACCAATTCCTCTTTCTGGGCTAAAGGATGCCCCTCACGGAGATAAATATGGGTATGGAAGGGAATCAATTCAATGACCTCAAGGCCTAGCTTTTCAACCCGTTGCATGATCCCCTTTTTATTTTGATTGTTAAGGTAGATAATCCCAATCTCACTATGCCCTTGCGCCACTTCATCTAAAATTTGAACAGTAGTTGATTCAAAAATACGGAAGTTCTTATAGTCAGGATAGCGCTCTGAAAAGGCCGTAATGGTTGGTGGCAAGAAGTCATAGTGCTGACTGGCAATGGAAAATTCATCCTTTTCTTCCTCAGGATTTGCATACTGATTTTGAAAAATATCAAATCCTTTAACCAATTCTTGCGCTTTTTCATAGAATTCCATACCACGACGAGTCAAGAAAGTCCCTGAGCTGGTCCGACGGAAAATCTTAAAGCCCAACTCTTTTTCCAAATCACGAACAGAAATGGACAGACTCGGCTGACTAACATACATCTTTTCAGCAGCTTCACGGAAAGTACCGCTATTGGCAATGGCAACAACATAGCGTAATTGTTGAATGTTCATCTTCTACCCCCAACTTCTCTATCTTTTCATTATACCATATTTTAGAAGTTTTCCATCGAAGAAAAATAATGTCACTCATAAAACTCAGCTACACTAAGAACGAAAAAATCATGGGTACCAAAACAAAAAAACAGGCTCTCCGAAAACTCGGAAAGCCTTATTTCAAGCCGTTTTTAGGCATTATTTTGCGATTGGGTAAACAGAAACTTGTTTTTTATCGCGTCCTTTACGTTCAAAGCGTACTACGCCTTCAACTTTAGCGAACAAAGTATCGTCTCCACCACGTCCAACGTTCACACCTGGATAGATGTGTGTACCACGTTGACGGTAAAGGATAGATCCACCTGTTACAGTTTGTCCATCAGCTGCTTTAGCTCCAAGACGTTTTGCTTGTGAATCACGTCCGTTTGATGTAGAACCTCCACCTTTTTTGTGGGCGAAAAGTTGCAAGTTGTTAAGAGTCATTTTTAACATAATGTTTTCCTCCGTGTTAGTTTTCTGTGATAACTCTGGTTTGGACGAACTCAGAAGAGTTCTCCGATAAGTTTGCCATACCTAAGAAAAATGATTCAAAGAATAACTGGGTCATTTCTCTCTGGTGTGAAGGAAGATCTTTTGGTATTTCAACCATCAGATAGCCACCTTCATCTTCGTTTAATTCTAGGATTGGTTCATAGCCTGCAAATTTTTCAATAGAATTGATAAAGTTAATGGCAAGCGTAGAAACCGATGCACACACGACATCAAAGCCGTATTCGCCACTCTCGGCGTGTCCAGTAATTTCCGCACTCCTCAGCTCGCCATCTTCGGCTCTCTCAAAGACTGCTTGTATCATGTGTTCTCCTTAAAATTAAGCGTTGATTGCGTTGATGACAACTTTTGTATATGGTTGACGGTGACCTTGTTTACGGTGACTACCTTTTTTAGGTTTGTACTTGTAAGTAACAACTTTCTTTTGTTTTCCTTGTTTTTCAACAGTTCCAACTACAGTAGCTCCAGCAACAAGTGGAGTTCCGACAACAGTGTTTTCACCACCAACAAGAACAACTTCGTTAAAAGTAACTTCTTGACCAGCTTCAACGTTCAATTTTTCAACGTAAACTGCTTGACCAACTTCAACTTTAACTTGTTTTCCGCCAGTTTTGATAATTGCGTATGTGCTCATTATGCACCTCCTATGATTTTTATGGGTTTCCCCGATTTTTTTGTGAAGACTCGCCTAGCATCGTGGGACAAACCACTTAAACTTGAATAATCAAGCAACGATGTTCGTGCGGTTGCACAGGATCGTGCATAGTCAACTCTTCAAGTATAGCATATCTCCTATTTTCTTACAAGTAATAACACCTAAAATGAAGCTTTTTCTTTTACTTTTTTCCGCCACGAGGCAAAAAGCATGCTAATGTAAAAAATACTCATCATAATAGGAACACCAAGAATGGTCTTTTCATGATAGAAAATCGTCAAATAAGCCGAAAAGACAACACCAAGGACAAAACTACTAAGCAGGCTTACAAAGATAATCCCTTCACGTAAAAAAGGAGTGTGCTTGGTTCGGAAATAATCTCCAAAAGCTAGCATTGTTCGTTTGATATTCCCTGTCATAAAGGCATTATTGTAGGCAATACCCGAAACCTCACCAAAAGCAGTTGTCACCAAGCCCATACAAAAGGCTAATGGCGGTACTAGATAGATATTATCTACAGTTTGCGGCACAAAACCAATAATGATTGATAAGATTGCCAAAGGAATCAGTGACAGAATTGGCTTTTTCACAATTCTCAATTTTTCCTTATAAACAGTTAATAAAAAGACCCCCATCATAAAAGCTAGCAAGGTGAGAACCTTGTCCCTAACATCTGAAACATTATTTTGAATTAATTCTACTGAAAGAAAAACGACATTCCCAGTTTGTCCAGCTACAAGAGTGTTCCCTCGCACAATAAACGTATAGGCATCTACATAACCTGCACAAAAAGTCAAAAAAAGCGCTAGCCTCTTAGACTGACGTGATATTTTTCTTATAGGTAATAACCTCATTTTCCCTCCTATTTCATTTACTCATCTCATTATTGTACTACTTTCTTTGGAAAAGGCCTAGTAGCTTATTTGAAATTTTTTCTCCTCTGTTGGATAGTCAAGTCTATCTATGTTATAATGAAAGAAGGACTTAAAATTGGAAAAGGAGTATTTATGCTAAAATTAGGTGTCATCGGAACAGGCGCTATTAGCCACCACTTCATAGAAGCAGCCCATACCAGCGGAGAATACCAACTGGTCGCAGTCTATTCTAGGAAACTTGAAACTGCAGCAACCTTTGCTTCTCGCTATCAGGATATCCAACTCTTTGATCAAGTAGAGGACTTCTTCAAGAGCTCCTTTGATGTGGTCTATATTGCCAGTCCAAACTCCTTGCATTTTGCTCAGGCAAAAGCTGCATTGTCTGCAGGTAAACATGTCATTCTTGAAAAGCCAGCTGTCACTCAGCCACAAGAATGGCTAGATTTGGTTCAAACAGCTGAAAAAAATCACTGTTTTATCTTTGAAGCAGCTCGCAATTACCATGAAAAAGCTTTCACTATCATCAAAAACTTTTTAGCAGACAAGCAAATTTTGGGAGCAGATTTCAACTATGCCAAGTATTCTTCCAAAATGCCAGATTTGTTAGCTGGACTGACACAAAATGTTTTTTCAGATCGTTTTGCTGGTGGAGCGCTTATGGATTTGGGGATTTATCCTCTCTACGCTGCCGTTCGTCTCTTTGGAAAGGCTGAGGACGCGACCTACATGGCTCAACAGCTTGACAATAGCATTGACCTAAATGGAGACGGAATTCTCTTCTACCCTGACTTTCAAGTTCATATCAAGGCTGGGAAAAACATCACTTCCAATCTCCCCTGCGAGATTTATACGACAGATGGTACCTTGACCCTCAACACCATCGAACATGTCAGCTCGGCTATTTTTACCGACCACCAAGGCAATCAAATCCAACTCCCTAGCCAACAGGCTCCTCATACGATGACTGAGGAAGTCGCTGCATTTGCACACATGATCCAGCAACCAGATCTGAATCTCTACCAAACTTGGCTGGAAGATGCAAGTTCAGTTCATGAGCTACTATATACTATGCGCCAGACTGCTGGCATTAGATTTGAGGCAGAAAAATGAAAACCAAACTACCAACTGAATGGCAAGAACTGAGTGACCAACTCGGTTTCCAGGAATTCACCCCCATTCAAACTCAACTATTTGAGCCCCTTCTTGCTGGAGAAAACCTCCTAGGAGTGAGCCCAACAGGAACTGGTAAGACCCTAGCTTACCTCCTACCAAGTCTTCTCAGACTACAAAAGAAAAAAGCGCAGCAACTCTTGATTCTAGCACCAAATACGGAGCTTGCTGGACAGATTTTTGATGTATGTAAAACGTGGGCAGACGCTATCGGCTTAACTGCCCAACTCTTCTTATCAGGTTCGAGTCAGAAACGCCAGATTGAACGCCTAAAAAAAGGACCAGAAATTCTGATTGGAACCCCTGGTCGTATCTTTGAGTTGATTAAATTGAAAAAAATCAAGATGATGAATGTGGAAACCATCATCCTGGATGAATTCGATCAATTGCTAGATGATTCTCAGATACACTTTGTCGAGAAAATTACTCACTACGCACCTCGTGACCACCAACTTGTCTATATGAGTGCGACAACCAAGTTTGACCAAGAAAAGATTGCGCAGAACACACGTACCATTGATCTTTCTGACCAAAAATTGGACAACATCCAACATTTCTATATGCAGGTAGATCAACGTCACCGAGTGGATATGCTACGAAAACTAGCTCATGTAGAGGATTTCCGAGGTCTGGTCTTCTTTAACAGCCTATCAGACCTTGGAAGCGCAGAAGAAAAATTACAGTATCGGGATATCTTGGCTGTTTCTCTAGCTAGTGATGTCAATGTCAAATTTAGAAAAGTCATCTTAGAAAAGTTTAAAGACAAGCAACTAACCCTGCTTCTTGCAACTGACCTTCTGGCTCGTGGAATTGATATCGATAGCCTCGAATGTGTTGTAAACTTTGATGTCCCTAGGGATATCGAAACTTACACTCACCGCGCTGGCCGTACAGGTCGCATGGGCAAGGAAGGTTATGTTATCACTCTCGTCACCCATCCAGAAGAAATCAAAAAACTCAAAAAGTTTGCAAGCGTACGTGAAATTGTCCTAAAAAATCAAGAACTCTATATCAAATAAAGCTCTGTTTGCTCTATGCCCATCAAGTGTATAGAGCTTTTTTATGTAAATAATTCTTCAATTTTAGTTCAATATCCGAAAAAAAGAACCTTGCAATGCAAGATTCTTTTAGTGTCTGACTTAAATAATTGTTCTTCTGGGAACTAAATCGAATTAAGCTTCGATTTCTGTAACCATACCTGAACCAACAGTACGTCCACCCTCACGGATAGAGAATGTAGTACCTTGTTCTACGGCGATTGGGTGGATCAACTCAACGTCGATTGTCACGTTATCACCAGGCATTACCATTTCAGTACCTGCTGGAAGTTCGATTGAACCTGTAACGTCAGTAGTACGGAAGTAGAATTGTGGACGGTAGTTGTTGAAGAATGGAGTGTGACGTCCACCTTCTTCTTTAGTAAGGATGTAAACTTCACCTTTGAATTTAGTGTGTGGGTTGATTGAACCTGGTTTAGCGATAACTTGTCCACGTTCGATTTCATCACGTTGAACACCACGAAGAAGGACACCTACGTTATCTCCGGCAAGACCTTCGTCAAGTTGTTTACGGAACATTTCAACACCAGTAACAACTGCTTTTTGAGTTTCTTCTTTGATACCAACGATTTCGATTTCGTCGTTGACTTTAACGATACCACGGTCGATACGTCCTGAAGCAACTGTACCACGTCCAGTGATTGAGAATACGTCTTCGACTGGAAGAAGCAATGGTTTGTCAGTGTCACGTTCTGGTTCTGGGATGTACTCATCAACTGTGTTCATCAATTCCATAACGATGTCTTCGTATTTAGTGTCACCTTCAAGGGCTTTAAGAGCTGAACCTTGGATAACTGGAAGATCGTCACCTGGGAAGTCGTATTCTGACAATAGGTCACGGATTTCCATTTCAACCAATTCAAGCAATTCTTCGTCGTCAACCAAGTCAACTTTGTTCATGAAGACGATAAGGTGTTTAACACCAACCTGACGTGAAAGAAGGATGTGTTCACGAGTTTGTGGCATTGGTCCGTCAGTTGAAGCTACTACAAGGATAGCTCCGTCCATTTGAGCAGCACCAGTGATCATGTTTTTAACGTAGTCCGCGTGTCCTGGAGCGTCGATGTGAGCGTAGTGACGTTTTTCAGTTTCGTACTCAACGTGCGCAGTGTTGATAGTGATACCGCGTTCGCGTTCTTCTGGAGCAGCATCGATAGACGCATAGTCTTTAGGTTGGTTAACTGATGAAGGCAAGCGACGTGCCAAAACAGTTGTGATAGCTGCAGTTAGGGTAGTTTTACCGTGGTCAACGTGTCCGATAGTACCAATGTTAACGTGTGGTTTACTACGATCGTATTTTTCTTTTGCCATTTGAGTAAAAGCCTCCAATAAAATATATTTTATAGATAGACAGTAGGCAATACAGTCTAACTTTCCTTACTATTTTATCAAATTTCAGCTAAATTGCAAGTGTTTTACAAAGTTTTTGTGAATTATTCTTAATCGGCTAATCTAAATGGCACTTCTACTCCTATCACTTCTTTAATGAAAAAGAAAAATCAGGAATTTCCTGACTTTTACTTAGCTAATTCTCTTTCTCGTTCTTTCATTGTTTTATGGTTTTCATACAAACGTGATAAGAACTTAGAAATTTCTTTTAAAATAGAATAGGTTGGTACTGCGACAATCATGCCAATGACCCCATAGATATTGCTTGATAACAAAAGTAATACTAAAATTGTTATTGGATGGACTTTCATCACGCCACCAACGATTCGAGGGTAGAGGATATTCCCATCCACTTGTTGAATGATTAGCATATAAACAACTGCAATTAGCATTCTATGAGGATCCGTAAAGACATTGGCGATAATCATTGGAATCAAGCCAATACTTGGTCCTACATAAGGAATGAGATTGGCCAATCCCGAAAAGATGGCAAAGACTAAAGCATATTTTAAACCGATAACGCTATATCCGATAAAGGCCAAACAACCGATAATAATAGCATCAATTGCGACTCCACTAATGTATCGAGCAATTGTCACATTCAAATTTTTTAGCAGACCTGCAATATGCAACTTATCTCTCTTTAAAACAGTGCGCTCAAGCATCGGTAAAAATTTATGACCATCTAACAAAAAATAAACCAAAAATACAGGGGTCATAATAATAATCAAAACGGTACTAAAGAGAGCTGATAGGACACTTCCAACACTATTGGTAACGCTATTTAGGATATTTTGTAAAATATCTACATAGGATAAATTTAACTGTTGAATAGTCGCTTGAATATCCAAATTTTGAAAGGCTGGATAAGTAGATAAATCCACAATCAAATCTTGTAAACGACTATAGATAGTCTGACTAGTCGCAATCAAGCTGGTCAACTGATTAACCAAAATCGGTAAGAGATAGACTACCCCAATGACAAGCCCCCAAACCAAAGCACACAAGGTTAGTAGAATACCAATGATACGATTAATTTTGAAATACTTTTGTAAAAAATTTACAATAGGATTGGTCAAATAATATAAAAAACCACCTAGAAGAAAAGGAATCATGATGGTGTTTGCGACGCTTACAAAAGGCGTGATAATAGCCCCCATCTCTCTCCATAAATAAAAAATGATTGTTACTAATAAAATCTCACTGGTCCAAAAAAATAATTTATTCTTACGAAACATGAGCTACCTCCATTCATCTATTTTACCATACTTTCAAAAAAGCTTCTTTCTTCTATCATGAAACTGGGAATATTTTTTTCTTTATGTTAGAATAAACTTACTATGAAAAAAATCATTTTAACTCTCTTAAGTCTATTCGTAATTGGGTCAGCATCTACTGTTGCTGCCCAAGATTTTAATATTGCTGCTAAACATGCGATTGCTGTTGAGGCCAATACTGGTAAAATTCTATATGAAAAAGATGCAACGCAACCTGTCGAAATTGCTTCTATTACAAAACTACTGACAGTCTACCTTGTTTATGATGCATTAGATAAAGGAACAATCACTTTATCAACTCCAGTATATATTTCTGATTATCCTTATAAACTAACAACAAATTCCGAAGCAAGCAACGTCCCTATGGAAGCACGTAATTATACCGTCGAACAACTACTAGAAGCAACACTAGTATCTAGTGCTAACAGTGCAGCCATTGCTCTAGCTGAGAAAATTGCTGGCTCAGAAAAAGATTTCGTCGATATGATGCGCGCTAAACTCCTGGAATGGGGAATTCAGGATGCCACTGTTGTCAATACGACAGGTCTTAACAATGAGACTCTAGGGGATAACATTTACCCAGGCTCTAAAAAAGATGATGAAAACAAGCTCAGTGCTTATGATGTTGCTATCGTTGCTCGCAATCTCATCAAAAAGTACCCACAAGTCTTGGAAATAACGAAAAAACCTTCTTCTACTTTTTCTGGAATGACAATCACTTCGACCAACTACATGTTAGAAGGTATGCCTGCTTATCGAGGTGGTTTTGATGGCCTTAAAACAGGAACAACAGATAAGGCTGGGGAGTCTTTTGTTGGTACTACTGTCGAAAAAGGCATGAGGGTTATCACAGTTGTTTTAAATGCAGATCATCAAGACAATAATCCCTACGCTCGCTTTACAGCTACATCTTCCCTAATGGATTATATTTCTTCTACATTTACACTTCGCAAAATCGTTCAGCAAGGCGATGCCTATCAAGATAGCAAAGTCCCTGTACAAGATGGAAAAGAAGATACGGTAACTGCAGTGGCCCCAGAGGATATCTATCTAATTGAACGTGGTGGGAATCAATCTTCTCAATCTGTTCAATTTACACCTGATTCTAAAGCAATCCTCGCACCGCTTGAAGCTGGAACAGTGGTTGGCCATTTGACTTACGAAGACAAGGATTTGATTGGTCAAGGTTACATTACCACAGAACGTCCTAGTTTCGAAATGGTAGCAGAAAAGAAAGTTGAAAAAGCCTTCTTCTTAAAAGTTTGGTGGAATCAGTTTATCCGATTTATCAACGAGAAATTATAAAACATACTGAGCAAAAGATTGCTCCAAAATAGAGACAAACCAAAAAGGTTTTAAAGTCAAAAACGCATAATATCAGGTATTAAAAAAAACTTGATATTATGCGTTTTATTGTGGTAATATTTACTTCGTTTTCTCCTAAAATTGAATTTTATCCCAGTCTTTTTTGAGATATTTTATTCATTACTTTAGGAAGACAATTACTAATTTCCGTCGGCAAGACCACATAATGTTCTTGAGCTAATTCTTGGGCTATGGCTGAATGAAGATGAGTCGCTACGCTTACACGCTCGTAGAGACTGGCCTGTCGGAATTGGCCTGCAAATCCTGCAATCATTCCAGCCAGAGTATCTCCCATTCCCCCAGTCGCCTGATAGGGACCGCCAACCTGTAACTGGTAATAATCAGATTGGCCAGCTTGCCAAATACGAGTAGCTGTACCTTTCTCTACCAAAATTGTTCCTTGAGGGAAGGAAGTTAGGGCACTAGCCGTTGCATCTTCGTTTTGCTTTTCAATCGTAATTCCAGACAGTTTTTCCCACTCCTTTTGGTGGGGAGTTAGGATAAGCTGGTTAGATGGAAATGACAAACTTGTTCTAGCAAGAATGGTCAGGGCACCACCATCTACAATCAAAATCTGATTTTGGCTTAAATTAAGAAAGACTTGTTTTACTAGATTTTCTCCAAAAACATCGTCTCGTAAACCAGGCCCCAGCAAGACAACTTCTGCCTTCTCTAATTGCTCTTTTAACAATTGCTGGTCTTGAAGAGAAAAGGCCATAGCCTCAGGTAAATGACTGTGCAAAGCTGGGATATTTTCCCTGTCCGTTCCAACTGTCACCAAACCAGCTCCACTTTTAACAGCTGCCAAAGTAGCCATGATGATGGCACCACCATAAGGATAAGTCCCACCAAGCAACAGCAGACGACCGTAGTCTCCTTTATGACTTGTACGAGAACGTTCAATAATAACTTTTTCTAGTAAGGTTTGATCAATCACTTTCATCCTTTTTTCCTCTCGCTTTTATTATACAACAAAAAGGAGGCGCAGACCTCCTTATTAAAAATTTAAAATTTAAAATTTATATTTAGTTACTAATCCAACAAAATGGGATTTGTTCTTAAGCACATAATGTATTCTTCGATTTTTCTCTCCAGCTCATCTTTATTTTCTTCCAAGGCAGGATAAAACCCTGTAACTCCGTATCCAATCATTTTGTACAGAGCGATAAGGTGGTAACTATTTTCCGATTTTTTATTTACTATATCAGATTCATTTGCAATCTCTTCCATATTGCATAGTTTCTCAAAAGTTTGTCTGTTTGCAATTTTTTGATAAGACTTCCACATTTCCTCTTCTGTTTTATCGCTTCGGTTAGGCGTTTACCAGGCCTTTTTCATTTGTGATATCCAAATATTTTTATAATCCTTGCTGCTAAAACTTATCAGTGATAACAACACATTCTTCCCAAAAGCTATACAAAAAAATTATATTTAAAAACTAATTCATAGCCTAACCGCACCTCATATTTATAGTCGGATATTTTAATATAAAGAGGAGTATCACAACAAACTATTCTATTTAATGGAACAATTACCCCTTTAACTTCTAATTTTCAATTTTCATTATCTATACCCAAAAATAATAAAACATTTTTCAATATCATCATATTCATAAGGAATACTAAATTTATTAAGCATACACTCTATTTCTGTTTTTTTATCAGTAACACATATCTTTGGCTCAATTAAACGTCCTTGACCAAGAACTTTCTCAAATTTACTTCTAATTTTAAACCATTCAACAATTCTCATATTCATATGAAAAAAATGTTCATCAGTATCAATCGTCCAATACACGCTAGGCTCTTCTTCATCAAAAAACGTCTTATATTGTATCGGGATATCTCTCATGTTCTCCATGATGGAATCTATTAGTTCTTTCCATTTTGTATTGTTCATAAAAGAGGTTAGATTTCTTTCTTCAAGAACCTGTTTAATTTTTTCTTTTTCAGTTTTTTTGTTGTTATATTTCCCATTTTCAATTTCGTCTATAATGTGTTGCATTACAGATAACGCTCTATCATCTATTCTTTGATAAACATAAGATGGCGATATACATTGTTTATCTCTTTGTACATAATACCACCCGTAATGCACCCAACCAGTAACTATAAAATGGAAATCTCCCTCCCAACTTATATCGAAATAAATTCTATCTTCATCATTAGAACTACTTATTTTGATAACTCCACTTCTCGGATTTAGTTTTTCACATAAAATATCATTTATTAGTTTCATCTATCACTATTTTTCCTTACACCTTCAAATTTACCGGTCTGTTTCTAATACAAACATTTTATTCTTCAAACTTTTCCTCAACATTAAAAATCACTTCACAATCGCAACCAGCACCATTTTCTCGCAAAAATTCTATAACCTTTTCAATATCCGCATTTTTATCTTTCAAAAACTCATTTGTTAAAGAAAAATCGTGATTACACTCTACCGTTTCTGATTTATCATTTAGATAATCAAATAATTCATAAAATAATTTCTTTTCCATCGGTAAGTTCTCTTCAAATTCTTCCATTTGTTTGACTTGATATTCTTGTAACAATTTTCTCTTCTCAAATTTGTTCATGAGCTTTTCTCCTTTATTAAATTGTTTTTTTTTAATCATTTATTTTTTTACGTTATACACCATATCTCCGATGTTCCAAACATACATAATTGCCGTCACTGGTCGTTTCCCTCTTCCCGCAGCCATCCTGTATATGTAGTTGTGTTGCCATAATAGCCTTCAATAATGATTTCAAATTCTGAGTCTGTATATTCATCCATAAATTGTTGTAAACCAATAGAATTTCCATTGAAACGTCCTTCACCCACGATTTTGTTAAATATCAATACATCGCACAGGTCGATATCACATTTTTTAAAACATATTTCACCAGGGTATGATCTTTTTTCACCTTCCACAAATTCATATATTTTATTAGACTTCCTACAAAACTAAAATCCTAGTTCACGGTTGATAATAGCAGCAACTAAATTCATTCGTAATTCGAAGCGTTTACGATAATTTCGATAGGTTGTTGAGAACATTTTAAACGTTTTTACTTTGGTAAAAATATTCTCAACCTTGATTCTTTCTTTAGATAGCGCATGGTTATAGGCTTTATCTTCAAGAGTTAGGGGCTTAAGTTTGCTTGATTTCCTCGGAGTTTGCGCTTGTGAATACATCTTCATGAGTCCTTGATAATCACTGTCAGCCAAGATTTTACCAGCTTGTCCGATATTTATACGACTCATTTTGAACAACTTCATATCGTGGCAATAGTTCACCGCAATATCCAAAGAAACAATTCTCCCTTGGCTTGTGACAATCGCCTGAACCTTCATAGCATGGCATTTCTTTTTACCAGAATAATTCTCTAATTGTTTTTTTAGGACAATTGATTTTTACCTCTGTTGCATCCACAATCACCGTATTCTCAGCACTAAGGTGAGTTTTTGAAATCGTAAAACCACTTTAAAGAAGAATCACTTCAACCCATTGACTCCGACGAGTTAAGTTGCTTTCGTGAATTCCAAAATCAGCCGCAATTTGTTCATAAGTGCGGTATTCTCGCGTGTATTGAAGAGTGGCCATAAGAAGGTCTTCTAGGCTTAATTTAGGTTTTCGTCCACCTTTTTCGTGTTTAAGTTGATAAGCTGTTTTTAACACAGCTAACATCTCTTCAAAAGTAGTACGCTGAACACCAACAAGGCGCTTAAACCGAACATCAGTTAATTGTTTACTTGCTTCATAATTCTATTGTATCATATTTTTGTTTCGTAGGAAGTCTAGTGGATGAACGCCTTTTTAGAAGAGCTTTCACAAGTTTATCCAGATGATTATCTTTTATTTGTCATAGACAATGCTATATGGCATAAATCAAGTACCTTAAAGATTCCGACTAATATTGGCTTTACCTTTATTCCTCCATACACACCAGAGATGAACCCCATTGAATAAGTGTGGAAAGAGATTCGTAAACGTGGATTTAAGAATAAAGCCTTTCGAACTTTGGAAGATGTCATGAAGCAACTTCAAGATGTCATACAAGGACTGGATAAGGAAATGATAAAGTCCATCGTTAATCGACGATGGACTAGAATGCTTTTTGAAAACAGATGAGTATAAGTTAGAACAAGGAAAACATTACAATGTAGCCATCATTTACCTTGCAAAAAAACTTATCAGAATGCTGTTTTATCTTCTCAAAAACGAGCTCCCCTTTGACGAACAAAAAGTGATGTAACTTCTGAATTTGACACAGGATTACCTTTGAAAAAATGGATTTTTTCAAGGGATTTTTGACGTGCTCTAAAATCAGCAAATTTGAAACAAGAAATATTTTAGATAAAACTATTGACTTTTCTTATAGTTTATCTTTTTTAATCTTATATCTAAAATTTAATATTCATTTCTGCCATTTCAGATATAGCTATAGAAAATACACTCTATTCAGAGATTTTTCTCTTATTTGCTATCCAATGTCCGAAGTGCTGCCTGATAAGTTTGCTCCATCAGCATAGTAATGGTCATAGGGCCGACACCTCCAGGGACTGGCGTAATATGGCTAGCAAGTGGGGCAACTGCCTCATAATCCACATCCCCACAGAGCTTACCATTTTCATCACGATTCATCCCAACGTCAATGACTACCGCACCTGGTTTGACAAAGTCAGGAGTCACAAATTTAGCACGACCGATTGCGACCACCAGAATATCTGCTTTAGCAGCAACCTTGGCAAGATTATGGGTGCGTGAGTGAGTCAAAGTCACTGTTGCATTCTTGGCCAAAAGAAGCTGGGCCATGGGCTTTCCAACGATATTGGAACGACCGATGACGACCGCATTTTTACCTTCCAAATCAATCCCATATTCATGAAACATTTCCATAATTCCTGCAGGTGTCGAAGGAATCATGACTGGATGTCCAGACCAAAGGCGTCCCATATTTAGAGGATGGAAACCATCCACATCCTTTTCTGGGTCAATGGCCAACAAAACCGCCTCTTCATCAATGTGTTTTGGTAATGGCAACTGGACCAAAATCCCATGCCAAGCTGGATCCTGATTATATTTAGCAATCAGGTCTAACAATTTCTCTTGAGTAATGGTCTCTGGAACTCGCACTACTTCGCTACGGAAACCAGCCGCAAGAGCTGACCTCTCCTTGTTGCGAACGTAGACTTGGCTGGCTGTATTGTCCCCAACCAAAATCACTACCAAACCAGGCACTAGACCTGTTTCTTCCTTTAATTTTGCAGTCTTTTCAGCCAACTGTCCCTGCAATTTGGCCGCTAAAGCTTTCCCATCAATAATCTGTGTCATATCACTTCTCTTTTCTTTCAAATATCTTCCATTATACCAAAAACTGCCAACACCCTCTAACACTTCTTTCCTAGGCAATCCTATAGTTTCAAACTATAAGAAAAAGCTCGGGTCGAGCTTTTCACTAATCTTGTCTTGAAATTTTAAAATAGATTATAAAACCTTACTCAAGAAGTCTTTAGTCCGTTGTTCTTGGGTTTGTTCAAAAATCTGCTCTGGTGTTCCGTCTTCAACAACCACACCGTCTGCCATAAAGATAACACGGTCTGCCACCTCACGGGCAAATCCCATCTCATGTGTTACGATAACCATAGTCATCCCTGACTTGGCAAGGTCTTGCATAACAGCCAACACCTCACCTACCATTTCAGGGTCCAAGGCAGAGGTTGGCTCGTCAAAGAGCAAAACATCTGGTTCCATAGCCAACCCACGCGCAATGGCAATCCGTTGTTGCTGGCCACCTGACAAACTCTGTGGATAAGCGTCTGCCTTATCTGGCAAACCAACTTTTTCCAACAGCTCTTGGGCTCTCTTCTCTGCAATTGCCTTGCTTTCACCTTTGGTCTTGATAGGTGACAAGGTGATATTTTCCATCACAGTCATATTAGGAAAGAGGTTAAATTGTTGGAAAACCATGCCCATCTTCTCACGCATGGCAAACAGGTCATTCTTCTTGTCCGTAATATCGACTCCCTCAAAGATAACCTTCCCCTTAGTTGCTTCTTCCAACAAATTCATAGAGCGAAGCAAGGTAGATTTCCCGCTCCCCGAAGGACCGATGATAACGACAACTTCTCCTCTTTTAATTTCGAGGTTGATGCCCTTCAATACTTCATTCTTTCCAAATGATTTATGTAAATTTTCAATTTTTATCAAGGTTTCTGTCATTATTTCTTATCTCCTTGTCCCATACGTTTTTCAAAAGCCTTCAAGGCTACGGTCAAAATAGAGGTCATAATCAAGTAGTAAAAGGCTGCAAATAAAAGTGGTGTTAAAGGTAGATAGGTTGTTGTGGAAACTGTTGTAGCCCCATTCCACAACTCCATAACCCCAATAGCTGATAAGAGGGAGCTGTCCTTGATAATGGTGATAAATTCGTTCCCCAAGGCTGGCAAGATATTTTTGATAGCTTGTGGCAAAATCACATAGCGCATCGCATTTTTAGGACGAATCCCTAAAGAATAGGCCGCCTCTAGCTGACCTTTTGGAACCGCATTAATCCCAGCACGAACAGTCTCAGAAACATAAGCACCACTGTTCATAGAGATAATCAAAATCCCTGGAATCAGACGAGAAAAATCAACACCTAAAATTCCAACCTGAATAGTCGGAGCATTGATGTGCATAAGGGCAAAGGCAATCATAATCTGAACCATCATCGGTGTCCCACGGAAAATCCAAACGTACAAGTTGGCCAGCCAAACAAGCGGTTTAAACTTTGAACGTTGCCCAAAAGCCAAGACAACACCCAAAATGGTTCCCAAAAAGACAACACAGATAGAAATGAGAACCGTCACGACAGCCCCATAGTTAAAATAAGGTAAATACTTAGGTAAAAAAGAAAAATTCATAGTCACACTGCTTTCTAAAATAGAATACTGTATGATTATAACATGTATTGAATTAAAATTCAAACCTTTTATCCGATTTATTCAAAAAAACTTTAAGCTGGTAGAATTAGCGAGAAATCTTAGTTTTTTCTAGTCAAGTTGGCCTCCTTTATGGTAAAATAGTAACGATAAGAAATGAAGGAGAATCAAAATGGAATCACATTTGGTTAGAATCATCAACCGCCTTGAAGCAATGGCAAAAGACGGCGGAAATTTAAAACGTAATTTTGAACGCGAAGGAGTTGTTGTTGCAGAAGTTGCATACAGCCACGACGAAGAAAATGGATCAATCTTTACCCTTCGTGATGTAGAAGCTCGCGAAACTTATACGTTTGACAGCATTGACTTGATTGCAATGGAGATTTACGAACTCCTTTACTAATACAAAACAAGCTGGGATTACACCCTGCATGTCTAACCAAAATCCTTTTTGTCTCACAAATAGGATTTTTTTATAGTCCAAATCCACGAAGATTTTCATTGTAACAACTTCTCAAAGCTGCAATCTTTTTACTTGCTTTACACCCCAATCCTGTTATAATGAGAGTATAGAAATTTGACTATTTTTGACCATTAAACAGGTCAGGCTAAAGAAAGAAATGAGGTAGATGTATGCTTTGTCAAAACTGTAAAATCAATGACTCAACAATTCATCTTTATACCAATCTTAATGGAAAGCAAAAACAAATTGACCTCTGTCAAAACTGCTATAAGATTATCAAGACAGATCCTAACAATAGCCTCTTTAAAGGTATGACGGATCTGAACAATCGTGACTTTGATCCTTTTGGTGATTTCTTCAATGATCTAAACAATTTCAGACCTTCTAACAACACTCCTCCTACTCCCCCAACCCAATCAGGTGGAGGTTATGGTGGAAATGGCGGTTATGGTTCCCAAAATCGTGGATCTGCTCAAACTCCGCCTCCAAGCCAAGAAAAAGGCCTGCTAGAAGAATTTGGTATCAATGTAACTGAGATTGCTCGTCGTGGCGATATCGACCCCGTTATTGGACGCGATGATGAGATTATTCGTGTCATCGAGATTCTCAATCGTAGAACCAAGAATAATCCTGTTCTTATCGGTGAACCTGGTGTCGGAAAAACGGCCGTTGTCGAAGGTCTAGCTCAGAAAATAGTTGATGGCAATGTTCCACATAAACTCCAAGGTAAACAAGTCATACGTCTGGATGTAGTTAGCCTGGTTCAAGGAACGGGTATCCGTGGACAATTTGAAGAACGTATGCAAAAGCTCATGGAAGAAATTCGCAAACGTGAGGATATCATCCTCTTTATCGATGAAATCCATGAAATTGTCGGTGCTGGTTCTGCGGGCGATGGCAATATGGATGCAGGAAATATCCTCAAACCAGCCCTTGCCCGTGGTGAACTGCAACTGGTCGGCGCTACTACCCTTAATGAATACCGTATCATTGAAAAGGATGCTGCCCTAGAGCGTCGAATGCAGCCTGTCAAAGTCGATGAACCAACAGTGGAAGAAACAATCACTATCCTCAAAGGAATTCAAAAGAAATACGAAGACTACCACCACGTTCAGTATACCGATGCTGCGATTGAAGCAGCTGCAACTCTTTCCAATCGCTACATCCAAGATCGCTTCTTACCTGACAAGGCCATTGACCTCCTAGATGAAGCTGGTTCTAAGATGAACTTGACCTTGAATTTTGTAGATCCTAAAGTGATCGATCAGCGCTTGATTGAGGCTGAAAATCTCAAATCTCAAGCTACACGAGAGGAAGATTTTGAGAAGGCGGCTTATTTCCGCGACCAGATTGCCAAGTATAAGGAAATGCAAAAGAAAAAGGTCACAGACCAGGATACTCCTATCATCAGTGAGAAAACCATTGAGCACATTATCGAGCAGAAAACCAATATTCCTGTTGGCGATTTGAAAGAGAAAGAACAATCTCAACTCATCCATCTAGCCGAAGATCTCAAGTCTCATGTTATTGGACAGGATGATGCTGTCGATAAGATTGCCAAGGCTATTCGCCGGAATCGTGTCGGTCTCGGTACGCCTAACCGCCCAATCGGAAGCTTCCTCTTCGTCGGACCAACTGGGGTCGGTAAGACAGAACTTTCCAAACAATTAGCTATCGAACTCTTTGGTTCTGCTGATAGCATGATTCGCTTTGACATGAGCGAATACATGGAAAAACACAGCGTAGCTAAGTTGGTCGGTGCCCCTCCAGGTTATGTTGGCTACGATGAGGCTGGGCAATTAACTGAAAAAGTTCGCCGCAATCCATATTCTCTTATTCTCTTGGATGAAGTAGAGAAAGCCCATCCAGATGTTATGCACATGTTCCTCCAGGTCTTGGACGATGGTCGTTTGACAGATGGGCAAGGACGTACCGTTAGCTTCAAGGATGCCATCATCATCATGACTTCAAATGCAGGTACAGGTAAGGCAGAAGCCAGCGTTGGATTTGGGGCTGCTAGAGAAGGACGTACCAACTCTGTTCTCGGTGAACTCGGTAACTTCTTTAGCCCAGAGTTTATGAACCGTTTTGATGGCATTATCGAATTTAAGGCTCTCAGCAAAGATAACCTCCTTCAGATTGTCGAGCTTATGCTAGCAGACGTTAACAAACGTCTTTATAGCAACAACATTCATCTCGATGTGACTGACAAGGTCAAGGAAAAGTTGGTTGACCTAGGTTATGATCCAAAAATGGGAGCACGCCCACTTCGTCGTACTATTCAAGACTATATTGAGGACGCAATCACTGACTACTACCTTGAAAATCCAAGCGAAAAAGACCTCAAGGCAGTTATGACCAGCAAGGGCAAGATTCAAATCAAATCTGCCAAAAAAGCTGAAGTGAAAACTTCTGAAACAGAAAAATAAATTCTATAAAAAAGGAGTAGAAAGTGAAATGTTTCTGCTTCTTTTTTACTAAAATAACTGTAATTTCTTGACAGCTTGCCCTTTGTCCATTATGATAATAATAACGATACTAGATAATGAGGAAAATGCAATGGCAAACCCAACTTTCGGAGAAAAAAAAGCGAATACAGACTATGTTGCACGCTATGGAGTGTATGCAGTTATCCCTGACGCTGAACAAAAACAAATAGTTTTAGTTCAAGCTCCTAATGGTGCTTGGTTCTTACCAGGTGGCGAAATTGAAGCAGGGGAAAATCATCAGGAAGCCCTAAAACGCGAATTGATTGAAGAGCTTGGATTCACAGCTGAAATTGGTGTCTATTACGGACAAGCTGACGAATATTTCTACTCTCGTCACCGTGATACCTACTACTACAATCCTGCCTACCTCTATGAAGCTACTTCTTTCAAGGAAGTTCAAAAACCACTAGAAGACTTTAATCATATTGCCTGGTTCCCTATCGACGAGGCTATTAAAAATCTTAAACGTGGTAGCCATAAATGGGCCATCCAATCTTGGAAAAAACAGCATAAGATTGACTAAACCAAGCTACTTTATCCAAAAAGTGCTATAATAGAATTAGAAAATCGGAGGAAATATTATGAAGCTTATCAATACGACAAACTCACACTCGCAACTTGTAAAAGGCCAGCTAGAGAGTACAGATGCAACCCTTGTTGAGGTCTATTCTGCTGGAAATACAGATGTTATTTTTACCCAAGCTCCGCTTCACTATGAAATCCTCATCTCAAATAAACACCGTGCTATTCGAGAAACTGAAATCGAAGCCATCCAAGAGTTTTTCTTGAAACGTAAAATTGATAAGGACTCTATTGATGATGCCAATATCAAAACACTCTACTCAGAAAAATTAATTGGGATTTCGATTCCAACCAAGTAAAGAAGTTGAGTAAAAACTCGATTCAAGAAAAAGTCCAGTAAGTCTTTCCATAATAAAACGCATAGTAGCAAGTTTTTCTACACCTGTATTATGCGTTTTTATAATTTTGAAGTCTATTGCTAATCAATGAAAAATCAAAGAGCAAACTAGGCAGCTAGGCAATAGTTTCTCAAAGTACAGATTTAAAGCTACAGATAATACTGACGAAGTCACTTCAAAGCACTGTTTTGAGGTGGGGGATAGAGAGGATCGGAAAAAATGAAGTAATACTCAATGAAAATCAAAGAGCAAACTAGAAAGCTAGCCACAGGTTGCTCAAAGCATAACTTTGAAGCTGCAGATAAAACTGACGAAAGCAATGGCATATATAAGGCAAGGTGAAGCTGACGTGGTTTGAAGAGATTTTTGATGAGTATTACTATAAAAAAGATTTGATTCTGCTTCTCACACAATCAAATCTTTTTATTATTTTAGAAACGAATTGTTTCACGTGTTTTCTCATATGAGGTAACAAAGCGGTTGGTTACACCAGGCTCTGCCACTTCCAATGCTTGAGAAATCTTGTCAAATGAAGCGCGATAATCAAATTCTTTTTCAAAAATATCTAAAGCTTCATTAAAGGCTTCTTGAATGCGTTCATCAAATGAGCGGTAGCGGTTAGAATATTGCAATAGTTGTTCTGTCAAGGTTGCATACTGTACAATATTATAAGTTTCCGCCTCAAGCTCCTCCATATCCTTCGTTGCAATTTCAAGAATACGGTTAACCGATTCTATATTGACTAAGTTTTGCTCTAATTCAGCCATTAGATCTTCCGTATTATTACTTGCTGTAAAGAATAACTTCAAGAAAGTTTGTGGAATACCAGGTAGGTTCCGTTTTTCCATATATCTCTTAATTGTATGGAGACGATTAACATATACATTTGCTTTTTGACGTGCATTGATATCATCTTTCTCAACTCGTGCAAGACGCTCACTAACTGAAATCTGTTCATCTTCAATCTCTTTAAGATTTTCCTGTAAAGATTCAAGATTTTCTTCAAGAATTGAATATGCTTGAGTTGGTTCATCTTGATTTGAAGTTGCCTCAATAATAGCAGTCTCAAAACTTTCTAATTCGGACTGTAAACGACGAACATGACTTGCATCCGATTCAGAAAGTAAATAACTTTTACTCAAACGCTCAATGTCTTCTATCAATAAAGCATTATTTTCCTTCATGTGTTGAAGATAAGTAGGAAGTGTTGCTACTAAACCTTCTACTACTTTCTGTGCCGCAATTTCTCTTGTAAAGATATCATAAAGTGCATTAATCTCTTCTTGGATTTGAGTATTTTCGTACTCTGCATTATCCAATTCTAGTTTCGCAATATTCTCATGATTTTTCTTGAGAGCTTCATAAAGCAGTTGGAAACGCGCTTCAATATCTGTCTCAGAAAAATGATAATTAGCATCTAAAAGCTTACGGTAGCCATCTTCTAAATCTTCCAGCTGATCAGGTAGGTCTTTAGATAATGTTGCTACAATTGCTGGTATACGATCAACAATATGCGTTAAAGCCAAGATATGATTTTCAGCATTATCCAAAATCACAGCAGCTTCTACTGGGTCACCTGACGAATTTAAAGTTACAAACTGAGAAAACTCGGATTGGATATTTTCCAATTGTTTTTCAATTTCAGACAAACCTTGGCCATATTCTTCAGAATGATCAGCAACTCGGTGTTGCAACTCTTCAAACAAGTCCAAGGTATGAAGAACACGTCCACTATTTTTAGACTCTTGTTTCTCCAAGTCTGCCAAGGCATTGCGAATTGCCGCAATATCTTCTTCAATCAAGGTAATTTGACTCTCGATTTGATCAATTTGATGACTCGCTTTGAAAAAACGGAATGAGTTATTGTATCCTTCTGCCTCGAAAAGATTATTTTCAATATCGGCAAAAGAATTAAGAGATAAATCAACCCATTTTTGATTCCATTCACGGAAAGTCACCTGACTTTGTCCAATCAAGTGCATATTTTTTACTGCTTCGACCTCATCATTAACAGGAAGATTATAGAGCTGTTCTTTTCTTTCTTCAAGACCTGTTAATCTACTTACGTTTCGCTTGCGTAGAAAAATAGCTGCCACATAAGCCAGAATCAAAATGACTGCAATCGCAACCATTAGATAAATTAGTTGTCCATTAGACATATTAAACTCCTTTTATACTAGAAACAATCGTAATGATTATATCATATTTTTTAAACCATGGGAACCATTTCCCATTTTTTAAACGTCAAGTGTACTATAGACAGCATTTTCTTCGATAAATTCACGACGAGGCTCTACTCTATCCCCCATCAACATATCAAAGATTTTATCTGCTTCCGCAGCATCATCCACAGAAACTCTAGCCATCAAACGGTGTTCGGGATCCATAGTTGTTTCCCACAACTGGTGATCATCCATCTCACCCAAACCTTTATAACGCTGAATGGTTGGTTTGGCACGACCTTCACTGTGGCGTGCTAAGGCTTCTTGGAGTTTAATTTCTTGATCTGCCCCTGGCTGGATATATTCTTTAATCTCGCTTCCAACCTTGACTCCATAAATTGGTGGTTGGGCAATATAAACATAACCAGCTTCTAGGATTGGTTTCATATAACGATAAATCAAGGTTAAAAGGAGGGTACGAATATGAGCTCCATCGACATCGGCATCGGTCATCAAAACGAGTTTTTGGTAACGGGCTTTCGAAACATCAAATTCTGCTCCAAATCCTGTTCCCATCGCTGTGAAAAGACTACGAATTTCTTCGTTAGCTAGAATCTTATCCATACTTGCCTTTTCAACATTCAAAATCTTACCGCGAATTGGAAGGATAGCCTGAAACTCACGGTTACGACCAGATTTGGCTGATCCACCAGCTGAATCTCCTTCGACGATGAAGAGTTCTGTTTCAGCAGGATTGTTAGAAGAACAGTCTGCTAGTTTCCCTGGAAGGTTGGAAATTTCCAAACCAGATTTTTTACGAGTGACTTCACGCGCACGCTTGGCAGCCACACGAGCCTTGGCAGCTAAGATCCCTTTCTCCACGATGCGCTTGGCGATCTGTGGATTTTCCATTAAGAAATCAGAGAAGGCATCGCTGAAAAGACGATTGGTAATCTTGACCACTTCACTGTTCCCAAGTTTGGTCTTTGTTTGTCCTTCAAACTGCGGATTTGGATGCTTAACTGAGATAACTGCAGTTAATCCTTCGCGAACATCTTCCCCTGTTAAATTGTCTTCATTATCTTTCAGTAACTTATTCTTACGAGCATAATCGTTGATAACACGTGTCAAGGCTGTACGGAAACCTTGTTCATGCGTTCCGCCTTCATGTGTATGAATATTATTGGCGAAACTCATGACATTTTCATGGTAACCAGTTGTGTACTGCATGGCTACCTCAACTGTGATATCATCCATCTCACCGTCTGTATAGATTGGTGTATCAAAGATTACATCCTTGTTCTCGTTGATATATTCAACGTAGCTAGCAATCCCACCTTCATAATGGTAATGCTTGGTTTGTTCCAAACCTTGGCGCTTATCTGTAATGGAGATTTGAAGACCGCGATTTAGAAAGGCCAACTCTTGAATCCGTTTATTTAATTTATCAAAATCAAAGGTTGTTGTCTCCGTAAAGATTTCTGGGTCTGGTGTGAAGTGAACCGTTGTTCCAGTTTTATCCGTATCTCCAACTACTTCAAGATCTGCGACAACATGACCACGACGGTATTCTTGGTAGTGAATCTTACCATTTTTGTGGACATGAACATCTAATTGAGTAGAAAGAGCATTAACTACTGAAGACCCCACTCCGTGAAGACCACCTGAGACCTTATATCCGCCACCGCCAAATTTTCCTCCAGCGTGAAGGACTGTAAAGACAGTCTCAACGGCAGGTCGACCTGTTTTTTCCTGAATATCGACTGGGATACCACGCCCATCATCGACAACAGTAATCGAATCATCTGGCTCAATAAAAACTTGAATATGGCTGGCAAATCCTGCCAAGGCCTCATCAATTGAGTTATCAACAATTTCCCAGACTAGATGGTGAAGACCTTCTTTTGAGGTTGACCCGATATACATCCCTGGACGCATACGAACAGCCTCTAAGCCCTCTAAAACTTGAATTTGACTGGCATCATAATCCTGTGCCTGCAGATTTTTGATTTCTTCTGTCATCTTATTCCTTTTTCTTACATGTCTAATACTTGTCTTAAATTCACGATACTGGTAAACAAGTGGGTAGCTAGTCCTGCAGCTTGCCCGGCTTCGATATCAATCGGTCGATCACCAATTACAAGACCAGAGTTAATCTGATACTTTTCTCTTAAATAAATCATGGACTCAGGGTTTGGTTTTCTCTTAAAGCCCGAGTTAGAAGTCACCACTTCTGTAAAATAAGCTGCTATAGAGGTTTTTTCTAAAATTTCCAAGACTTGATTATTTCGATGAGAAACCAAAAAATGACGGCCACCTTGATTGGAGATATCTTTCAATAAATCAGAAACTCCATCAAATAAAATCGGGTGTTCAAGCTCTCTGGCTTCATTTTTCTTATACTTTTCTAAAAAATTCTCTAAGTTGGGAGCGAATATCTCAATCGCAAAATCAGTAGAAACCTTTAAAGCCTGATAGACACTGTCATGGTCTTGTGTGATGCCATACAATGCCAATGTTTCAACAAATGCAGCTGTTGAAGTTTCATAATTATCCAGTAAAGTTCCACCTAAATCCCAGATATAATCGTGATATTTCATACCCTTCATTATAGCATTTTTTTATGAAAAAAGCGATGATTTCCCTGAGTTTTCCACATAAAAAAACGAGAGTTTGACTCCCGTTTTACTGATTTTTACCAAAGACATCTCGATAGAGCATTCCTGTTCGTAAACTCTCTGCGTCTCCTCCTAGTTGGTCCACCAACTCGTAGGCAAAGGCAAGGGCTGTAGAGGGACCTCGACTGGTTGTCAAATGACCATCTACCACTACTGTTTCCTTGACATATTGACCATCAAGGATTTGCTCTTGAACGCCATCATAGCAAGTGTACTGCTTATTTTTCAATAGCCCTGCTTGATTGAGGGCAATTGGCGCCGCACAAATAGCTGCCAGTTTCTTCCCCTCTTGCTCGAAGCTTTGCAACTCTTGAATCAAGGCCTGATTATCACGTAAATGTGCAGAACCAGGCATCCCTCCAGGAAGAACAATCATGTCATAGTCTGATAAATCACCCTCAAAGACACGATCTGCTCTTACTTGGATTGCGTGCGAACCTGTCACTTGCTCTTCAAAACCAACCATATCACAAGTGATATTGGCACGACGCAAAACATCCACAACTGTCAAAGCTTCAATTTCTTCAAAGCCCTGAGCTAACATAACGGCTACTTTAACCATGATTTTCTCCTTATTTGATTCGTTTTAATACAACCTTTTTTCGCTTGAATCTGACTTTTCCACTCTTTTCTTCAGCTAGATTGGTTTGATAACTCATCGATAGAAGCAAGCCAACACCGATCAAGTTACTGATAATAGCCGATCCTCCTTGCGAAATAAAAGGCAAGGGAATCCCAGTCAAAGGAAGCAAGCCCGTCACAGCACCGATATTCTCAAAGATGTGGAAGAGCAACATCATAATCAAACCTGTAGAAATATAGGTGTAGAACTGGTTATTTGATTTAAGAGTAATCTTCAACATACGGTAAATCAGCATGAGGTAAAGAGCAATAACAAGGACAGAGCCAATAAAGCCAAAATCTTCTGCGATAACCGTGAAAATCATATCCGACTCACGAACTGGAATAAGCAGATTCGAAGCATTAAAACCTTGACCAAATAAGCCACCGCTCCCAATGGCAATCTGCCCTTGAGCCTGTTGGTAAGTGGTTGTTTGGGCAAAGTCGAATGGATTGAGCCAAGCCAAGATACGATTGATTTGGTAGGTCGGCATCCCCAATTGATGGAGAAAAGCCCGACCACCCTGACTGATAAAAATGGCTAAGAAGCCAGCAACTCCTGTTACAGCAGTCACAAATACTGGAATAATAATTTTCCAAGAAACTCCTGATAGTAAGACGATTCCTGAGAAAATGGCTACAAAAACCAAAGCCGTCCCCAAGTCACTTTGAAGTGCCAAAAGAACTAGGACTGGAATGGTAAAGACAATCATCCAAAAAATTAATAAAAAGTCCAGCGGAACTGTGCGTCTCCATTCCTTATGTTTTTTTGTAAACTGGACAATGACACGGGCCAACATGAGGATATAGGATATCTTCATAAATTCTGACGGTTGGAATAGGGTAATTCCATTTATTGATACCCAGTTTTTGGCACCCGTTGATGCAACTAGGCTTGGATTATAAAAGACGATTGGCAAGACCATGAGTCCCAAGCCTAAAATATACAGAAAGGGGGTCACTTTCCAAAGAAATTCTGTATTAAAGAGCATGACGATAAAACCAATCACAAGCCCCAAGGCGATCCAGGCGACCTGCTGCCCTAAAATGGGCAAAATATTATTTGGATAATCATGACTAACAGCTATATAGATAGCCACCACGCCAATAACCAGTAGAAAAAATACTGGCAAGAGCAAACTATAATCGACTCTAGAGTCGAGAGAACGTTTCATATATACTAACCTTATACTTTCATACAATACTATTTATCAAAGTTCATTTAAAAATTTATCAACAGCCTCATCAACTTCGGATCGAGAGACGGTTTTAACAGTCGCTTCTTTTGCTAGAGAAGTCACAATTTGTTTGCCATATCTCTTTCCGACAATTCTCCTATCCAAAATAAGAGTTAAGGAACGTTGGTGTTCGCGTCTCATACTTCTTCCCAAAGCTTGTTTTAAACGAATAATAGCCATCGGCAATTGATAATCATAAAAGGCATTTTTCCCTTCTTGATTCAGTTCCTGATTGATCTTTTTCGTCAAGGGCTCTTGGGGATTTTGGAAAGGAAGTCTTGGTACAACTTGAAGCACAAAAGGATGACTTGAAAAGTCAACTCCCTCCCAGAAACTTGCTGCACCAAGCAGGATTTGTTGTTCTCCTTTTTCAAAGCGTTTCTTCAGTTGATGAACATCGCCATTTTTATACTGGGCCAGATGGCTAACTGGAAGTAAATCCGATACTGCTAGAAGCATGTCTTTAGCAGTAAAGAGAACTAAAATCGGTTGCTGAAAAGCTTGAACATCCATCAGCAAATCAGATACCTCTTTGGCGTAGACTTCTAAGGAAGTTTCTGTTACTAGAGGAAAATCTTTGACCAAGACCACTTCTTGATCCTGTTTTTTACCAGCTTCAACCTTGACAAATTTAGCTTCGGGATAGCCTAACAGGTCTGCCAAAGAAACTCTCTGACTAATCTCAAGAGTGGCCGACACTCCCAAGACTTGGCATGAATCAGGCACTAAGGAAGATAGAAGAATACGGCCTGATTTCGTAGAAGAAATCTGAATTTTCTTTTGACTCGTTTCAGTTGCTTCAAGCCAGTAATCACCTTCAGTCGTAAAATAGCGAACCAGTTCCTCAAAGCCTTCTACTTCTAATTCTGAAAAATACTGGTGGAGATTGACCAGAGAATCTAAGATATTTTTCTTAGATTTTCCAGACTGAAATTGTTCTATCAAGTAGAGGCACTCAAAGCGAATACTTTCTAGTATTCGTTGTTGAACCCTGTTTTCTTCTCCTACTAAAGCCTTATCAATCAAATCGACAATAGACTGGATATCGTAGGTCTCTTGAAGCAGATTTTCTAGAGCTAACAAAATCTTTTGAACTTCATCAATAATCAATAAACAGTCACTGACGAATTCAGGATTATCTTCAAGTCTGGTTACAAGATAGGCATGATTGGTCACTAAAAGCTTGCAGGTTTGTGCCCTTTCTTGACTACGTTTCCAAAAATCTTCCGTCACAAATAAGCTTTGAGATGATAAATTTCCGTCATGACGAAGATATGTTAGAAAATGTTGGTAACGGTAGAGTTGCCCGATTTCATCCAAATCCCCTGTCTCTGTCTCAGTCAGCCAGACCAAGAGTTGCATTTTAAAGCGTCTAAATAAGCGATTTTCATCACTTTCCTGCAAGGAACGATAAAAGGCATCCAACTTCAGATAATTGTGTGGTCCCTTTAAACTATGAATATCTATATGGAACACTTCCTTGAGGCATTTACCTTCTTCTTCCATGATTTGATTTTGAAGAATCTTTGTCGGAACACTAAGAACAATTTGACGCTCTTTTACTTGGGACAAAGCGGGTAAGAGATAACCATAAGTTTTCCCAATTCCTGTCGGCGCTTGAATTAATGAGACAGGCTCATCTTTCAATAGCAAGCCAACCTCTTTAGCAAAATTTTCTTGCTCCTCCCTCACTTCAAGGTTCAACAGAGAAATATTCTTAGAAAAATCTTGAGATAATTTTCGTGGCTCATTTGGGGTTGCAGGTTTCTTGAAATATAGTCCTTGAACTTGGACCAAGTCTGGTGAACTCAGGATAGATTGGTTGCGATAAATTTCTTCAATAACCAGGTAGGACTCATATAGGAGGGCGTCAGCCATTTCCAGCAAGCGTTCCAAGAGACCTTTCGGAAGCTGGGCCATCTTTTCTCGTAAAAATAAGAGGAATTCCGCAGTAGCTTGGGCATCTGAAAGGGCTGTGTGGGCGTGTTTTAGAGGAATTCCTAATTCCTGACACAAAATCGGCAAACTATATTTTTCCAGTTCTGGGAAAAAGACTTGTGCCAATTCGACCGTGTCAACACGAGGATTTCTTAGTTCATAGCCTTCAAAAAATAAATTTTCCGCCAAAAGATTGGCATCAAACTGAACATTGTGGGCTACAAAAATCCCATCCTCCACCAAGTCAAAGATTTTTCTGGCAACTTGCGAAAAATCAGGTGCTTGCGCCAGACGTTGATCTGTCAATCCTGTCAGTTCTTTGATATGAGCATCTAAGGGTTCATGTGGATTGACATCCGTCGTATAGTGATCGACGATTTTTCCGTCCTCAATCACGACAATTCCCACTTGGATAATTTTAGCCTTACTACCTGTGCTAGTTGCCTCTAAATCAACCACAACATAGCGATTACCAATCGTTTTCATTATAAAAAATTATACCAAAAAAAGGGCCATTTGGCACCTGCAAACATAGGATAATTTTCAAACTCGAGAAGGTCACTTTTCTGAAAAATCCCAGTAAACAGAGCATCCTAGCCTACTTATTTTTTGAAAATATTGGAGAATAAGAAAAATTGAGAGAAGAAATGTTTGCATCTTCCTTCTCTCAACTATCCATTTACTTTATTTAACCATGTCAGGATCGTAGTCATAAAATCCTGTATCAAGGAAACGGTTTCTAGGGTGTAACTTGCGAACTTCTTCATCTAGCAAGAAGGCTTGGTCATGGCTAAAGTTACCCTCTTGGATCAAGCTACGCGCTTGGATAAAGAGTTTTGCAATCTCGACAAAGTTCTGACCAGGTGTGTAGAGCCCTTCTAGTTTCCAGTGAGTAAAGCCATGCTCTACCAATTCTGTCAATTTTGTCATCAAATCAAGGTCATTGTTGGCAAAGATGTGGGTACCATGATTATCTTCAAAAATGGAATAGTGGCTCTCTGGGTCACTTGGCTCAGCCAAGAAAAGGTCACGCTTGCGGGTCTTTTCATCATCGATATGCGTAAAGTTATAGTAGTTTTGCAAGAGCGGACGTTTAGAATGGTGAATCACACTAGCACCATACACCAAAACTTCGGCAGGAATTTCCAAAATCTCTGGCATTTTGAAAAGTTCAGCTGATGGAATTTCACGCGCCAAAACAGCCTCAGATGCGCCAGCCTTTTGTCCCCAGAAGTTAATCTGACGACTGCTTGTTACCATGGTTGAAGCATCGTAGATGGTTTTAAAGGAATAACCATCGCGATTGACCACATAAAAGACACCTGCATCCCCAATCGTAATGTAGTCTGTCTTGATTTCTTCCAAGAAATCTAAGAAAGGCTTGATACGGTCCATCATATCTTGGTGCATGAGGGCGTTAACCGCAACGATCAATTCCTTACCAGCATCATGAACCAGCTTAGCGATTTCACGCAATTGGTCATAACTAAAGATTGTTGGCAGACGAAGGCCAAAATCTTTCTCACCGACATAGATACGGTCTACGCCAGCTTCGAGCAGTTGTTCAACTTGTTCAATACTTTCAGCAGTTGCTGTAATGATAATCTTTTCCATAAGAAAAATTATACCACATTTCTCCAAAATCAGCCAAGACTTATCAGAGTTTTACAAATAGGAATTATTTCAGTAACTTCCACTTGACTCACCAAAGTGGAAATTAGTCTAATACTCTTCAAACCACGTCAGCTTTATCTGCAACCTCAAAGCGGTGCTTTGAGCAACCTGAGGCTAGCTTCCTAGTTTGCTCTTTGATTTTCATTGAGTATAAAACAGATTTTTATAAGAATAACTAGATAAAGGTAAACCCGGAAATATAAGAGAGCTCGCCAGTAACAATGATTTTGTATGCTATCCATAAATAGCAAACATCTCAAGCTCCATTAACCTTCAAAACATCATAGATAAAATCTAGTCCAAAATTTAAGCAATTGATGCTATAGGATTTATATGTTGTTATAAATTTCTAGTCGTTTTTTGTTATGATAAGAAAAATGGCATAGAAAAACGAGTATCTCCATCTACGGAAATACTCGTTTTTTGATAGTTAGAAGTAGTTTTTTGCTCAGCTTCATTTCTTTTTATAAAATTTATCAAGCAAGCGACCAACTATCTCATCTTTTTTCTATTTCTGCCAATATGCGTGACAGGTAGTAATGATAGCTAAAAATAGCAAGAGCAAGCAAGAGGATAAGAACTCCTACTCCCAAGCTGACGGCAAGGATAGTAGAGAGAGACTGAACCAAGAATAAGCTCCCTATTACAAGGGCCATCAAGATTGCACTATAAACCAAAATCAAAACAATTGCTACTATACGATTTGAACGGTTCACCAAGTCCGTAATACTACTCCAATTGGTTGACAGATTTTTCACGTCCTTAAAGTAATGGTGGCAAGAAAGGATGACACTGGCAAGGATCCATGCCACAAGGAGGTAAATCATCGAAAGGATGGGCAAGCCTAGATATAGAGAAAGGCCAAGTAAAGTCAGAACTGGTAAAAAGGACTGGACAGCAAATATAATCCAAAATTTCACTTTCACATAACGAGCAAAGTCAAAGGGTAAACTCTTAAGAAAATCAACATTTTCCCTCTCCAAGGACAAGGCAATTGAATGCAGGCTGGTGATATTGTTATTGACAACTGCTATAAACACTCCTATAAAAAACAAGGGTAACCAGTATGGAGGATGAATGTCTGGAACTATCTGAGAATCTCGGATTTTGGAAATCAGACCAATCATCATGAGATAAGGAAGGAAAGCACTTGTAAAAAGCACTGTAACCACGCCAGTCCCCTGTCCCAAGAGGGTGAGGTGGTAGCGTAAAACCATGCGGAAAAATCCCTTTTTAGTAGTTGAAATTCTCTCCTTGCTGCGACGTTCTTTTTTGACCTTCTCCTCACTATTAAGCAGGATAACGTCATAAAAACGAGGAAGGACCTTCTTTTTGGTCAGATAAAGCAGGAAGAGAGTTAGTCCTATCCAAGCTAGCAGACCCAGTATGGCTTCAGTCGAAAAAGGGTCCACTGCTATTTTGTAAAAGATATGAAGAGGATAAAGGAGAAATGGAATGTCTCTAACTTTGTCAACAATACTTCCAAAAGTCGACTGTAGAAAGAGGACAAATATTAAAGGTATGAGAACCCCTATCCCAATCATCACATTCGAAAAAATAGACTGATACTTTCTGAAGACCCTAGTCTGAGCCAAGAAATGTACTGCCACTACCATCACTAAAGTAACAGAGACAAATAATAAGGCCAAGGACAGCAGCATCAAAGGCAAGCCCAGCCAAAGAGAAGGAGCTAGCCTAATATAGAGGACTAGAAAATAAGCTAGGATTGGTACAATTCCAGCTAGAGCTGGCAAGAGAACAGACAGTCCTTTAGCAATTATAATCTCTGATTCTTTAAAGGCATAGGGCCTATACGATGCCAAGTCCTTACTCTCATAAAAGACATTGTAAAATGCAGTGAAAGAAGTTGAAAAGGAAAGCACCAGTAAAATAGCAACCATGCTACTAAAAAAACTTGGCATTTCCTCAAAAGGAAAACGAAAGGCTATATTTATAAACATGAAAAGCATCAAGAGACTAGAAAAAATGTAAGAACTTAGGACTCTAGCGGAAACATTTACTTTTTTCCCAGGATTCTTAGCCTGCTTCTTTCGTAGATTAGCCAGATTAGCTTCTTGAGATGAATAGAGGATATTGATATCAACTAATTTTTTAATGACCTTGAGACGCATCTGAAACCTCCTCTTTTCTACCAGCAAGGCTAAGGTAGATGCTTTCCAAAGACTGGTCTGGGTGGTCTTTTCTCAAGTCCTCCACGCTACCACAATAAATCAAATGTCCCTTTTTCAAAATGGCAATCCGATCACAGACTTGCTCAGCTACCTCTAAGACATGGGTTGAAAATAAGACCGTCTTGCCTTTTTGTGCATGCTCCTTCATCATTTGCTTCAAATCAAAGGCAGCCTGGGGATCCAAACCAGTCAAGGGTTCGTCCAAGACCCAAATATCAGGATCAGACAAGAGTGCCCCGATGACAAAGACTTTCTGACGCATTCCGTGAGAAAGGGTTTCAATAACCTGATAGCGGTTTTCAGCAAAATCAAAAACACTCAATAGCCTAGCTAGACTAGCCTCCAAGTCAGAGCTAGTCAGATCATAGGATGAGGCGATCAATTCCCAAAATTCATTGGCCGTTAAGCGTAAAAATAAGTCAGGCGAGTCTGCTACGTAGCCAATCTTACGTTTAATAGCCAAGCGATTTTCCGATAACTCCTGACCATCTACCAAAATACGACCACTGCTGGGCGAAATGATACTGACTAAGGATTTTATGGTGGTCGATTTCCCAGCACCATTATGGCCAATCAAGCCCATAATCTCCCCATTTTCAATCTGCAAATTGAGATTGCTCAAAGCCTCTTTATCACCATACAACTTACTAACATTTTGAAATTCAATCATGGGATGACTCCTATCTTTATCTATATTACATACTATTATACTAGCACTTTGATACAAAAAAATCAATACTTTATTTTAAGTAGTTAAAATAGTTTCCTTCTATTTTATGCAAACGTTGGCGCTAACCAATACTTTATGATAGAATAAAGAACAAGATTGACAAGTAAGAGGAAACATCATGCAAAATCAAACACTCATGCAATACTTTGAATGGTATCTGCCCCACGATGGTCAGCACTGGACTCGTCTGGCTGAAGATGCTCCACACCTAGCTCATCTGGGGATTAGCCACGTCTGGATGCCACCAGCTTTTAAGGCAACCAATGAAAAAGATGTCGGCTATGGGGTCTATGACTTATTCGACCTAGGAGAGTTTAACCAAAAAGGTACTATCCGCACCAAGTATGGTTTCAAAGAAGACTATCTTCAAGCTATTCAAACCCTAAAAGCACAGGGAATCCAACCTATGGCCGATGTAGTTCTCAACCACAAGGCTGCTGCCGATCACAGGGAAGCCTTTCAGGTTATCGAAGTTGATCCTGTAGACCGTACAGTTGAACTTGGAGAACCCTTCACCATCAATGGCTGGACTAGCTTTACCTTCGATGGTCGCCAAGATACCTACAATGACTTCCACTGGCACTGGTACCACTTCACAGGTACAGACTACGATGCCAAACGCCGTAAGTCTGGGATTTATCTGATCCAAGGAGACAACAAGGGCTGGGCCAACGAGGAATTGGTCGATAACGAAAACGGTAACTACGACTACCTCATGTATGCCGACCTAGACTTTAAACATCCTGAAGTTATCAAAAATATCTATGACTGGGCTGACTGGTTCATGGAGACGACTGGTGTAGCTGGTTTCCGCTTGGATGCCGTTAAGCACATTGACTCCTTCTTTATGCGTAATTTCATCCGTGATATGAAGGAAAAATATGGTGAGGATTTCTATGTGTTCGGTGAATTTTGGAATCCAGACAAGGAAGCCAATCTGGACTATCTTGAAAAAACGGAAGAACGCTTTGACCTTGTCGATGTTCGTCTCCACCTGAATCTCTTTGATGCTAGCCGAGCAGGTTCCAACTACGACCTTCGTGGTATTTTTACAGATAGCTTGGTTAAACTCAAGCCTGACAAGGCTGTGACTTTTGTCGACAACCACGATACACAACGAGGTCAGGCTCTTGAGTCTACCGTTGAAGAATGGTTCAAACCAGCAGCCTATGCCCTCATTCTGTTACGCCAAAATGGCCTTCCATGTGTCTTTTACGGCGACTACTATGGGATTTCAGGGCAGTATGCTCAACAAGATTTCAAAGAAGTCCTTGACCGCCTCCTAACCATCCGAAAAGATTTGGCCTATGGAGAACAAAATGACTACTTTGACCATGCTAACTGTATCGGTTGGGTACGTTCAGGTGCTGAACATCAATCCCCAATCGCAGTCCTTATCTCAAATGACCAAGAAAACAGCAAGTCAATGTTTGTCGGCCAAGAATGGGCTAACCAAACCTTCGTTGACTTACTTGGAAACCACCAAAGTCAAGTTACAATCGATGAGGAAGGTTATGGACAATTCCCAGTCTCAGCTAGATCCGTAAGTGTCTGGGCAGCCAATACAATCTAATAGTTCATAATATTCAAGCCAGATCCAATCAGATTTGGCTTTTTTGTATTCACAAAAAGACCTACCCAAATGGATAGATCTTTACTTGATTACAATTTACCTGCTACGGCATCCAACAATTCTTGGATTTTAGCTTGGTTGCTTCCTCCTGCCATGGCCATGTCTGGTTTACCACCACCACGTCCATCTACGATTGGTGCTAATTCTTTGACAAGGTTTCCTGCATGAAGGTCTTTTGTCTTGCTTGCTACAAGGACATTGACTTTGTCACCGATAGCAGCAACTAGGACAAGAAGATCAGAGTAGTCTTTTTGTTTCCAGTTATCTGCAAATGTACGAAGGGCACCTGCGTCAGATACAGAAACTTGACTAGCAATGTAACGGTGACCATTGACTTCCTTCACATCCTTGAAGATATCGCCTGCAGCAGCCGCTGCGGCTTTTTCTTTCAACTCAGCATTTTCTTTTTGCAATTGACGAAGTTGTTCTTGAAGTCCTTCTACCTTGTGAGGTACTTCTTTAAGTTGAGGTGCTTTCAAGGTTGCTGCGACTGCTTTAAGAGCATCTTCTTGTTCACGGTAGGCTTCAAAGGCTTCCTTACCAGTCACTGCCAAGATACGGCGAGTTCCTGATCCAATCCCTTCTTCTTTGACAATCTTGAAGAGACCAATTTCAGAAGTGTTGCCAACGTGGGTACCACCACAAAGCTCGATAGAGTAGTCACCGATAGTAACAACACGGACTTCCTTGCCGTATTTCTCACCAAAGAGAGCCATAGCTCCCATTTCTTTGGCAGTGTCAATATCCGTTTCAACTGTCTTCACTTCAAGAGCTTCCCAGATTTTCTCGTTGACTTGCTGCTCAATCGCACGCAATTCTTCAGCAGTCACTGCTTGGAAGTGGGTAAAGTCAAAGCGAAGGAATTCAACTTCGTTAAGAGATCCTGCTTGTGTCGCATGGTTTCCAAGAATGTTGTGAAGGGCAGCGTGAAGCAAGTGAGTCGCAGTGTGGTTTTTCATAACACGGTGACGACGATTTGTATCAATTGCCAAGGTATATTCCTGATTCAAGGCAAGCGGTGCAAGAACTTCAACCGTATGAAGGGCTTGTCCATTCGGAGCTTTTTGAACATTTGTCACAGTAGCCACGACCTTACCTGACTCATTCAAGATTTGTCCGTGGTCAGCGACCTGTCCACCCATTTCAGCATAGAATGGCGTTTCCGCAAAGATAAGTGAGGCAGTTCCTTCTGATACAGCTTCTACTTCTGCATTGTCAGCCACGATAGCCACCAATTTAGAAGACAATTGGCTAGCATTGTAGTTGAAGACACTTTCTACAGTGATGTTTTGAAGGGTTTCATTTTGCATACCCATTGAGCCACCCTTAACAGCTGACGCACGCGCACGTTCTTGCTGTTCTTTCATGGCGGCTTCAAATCCTTCACGGTCTACAGTCATACCAGCCTCTTCAGCGATTTCTTCAGTCAATTCAACTGGGAATCCATAAGTGTCATAAAGTTTGAATACATCTGAACCAGCAATGACAGATTGACCTTTTTCTTTCAAGTCAGCTACAATGCCTTGGGCAAAGTGTTGACCAGAGTGAAGGGTACGGGCAAATGACTCTTCCTCGCTCTTAACGATTTTTTCGATAAAGTCACGTTTTTCAAGCACTTCTGGGTAGTAGCTTTCCATGATTTTTCCAACGGTTGGAACGAGTTTGTAAAGGAAAGGCTCGTTGATTCCCAATTTTTGACCGTGCATAGACGCACGACGGAGGAGACGACGAAGGACATAACCACGGCCTTCATTTCCTGGAAGGGCACCATCACCGATAGCAAATGAAAGTGAACGGATGTGGTCAGCGATGACCTTAAAGCTCATGTTGTCGCCATCTTGGTCATAAACCTTACCAGACAATTTCTCCACTTCACGAATGATTGGCATGAAGAGGTCTGTTTCAAAGTTTGTCTTAGCACCTTGGATAACCGCAACCAAACGCTCCAAACCAGCGCCCGTATCAATGTTCTTGTGTGGCAATTCCTTGTACTCGCTACGAGGAACAGCAGGGTCTGCGTTAAATTGTGACAAAACGATGTTCCAGATTTCAATATAACGGTCGTTTTCAATATCTTCTGCAAGCAGGCGAAGACCGATATTTTCTGGGTCAAAGGCTTCCCCACGGTCAAAGAAGATTTCTGTATCTGGTCCAGAAGGTCCAGCACCGATTTCCCAGAAGTTATCCTCGATTGGAATCAAGTGACTTGGATCCACTCCCACTTCAATCCAGCGGTTGTAAGAATCTTTATCATCTGGATAGTAGGTCATGTAAAGTTTTTCAGCAGGGAAGTCAAACCATTCAGGGCTTGTCAAAAGCTCATAAGCCCAAGTGATGGCTTCGTCACGGAAGTAATCCCCGATAGAGAAGTTCCCCAACATTTCAAACATAGTATGGTGACGTGCAGTCTTCCCTACGTTCTCGATGTCGTTGGTACGGATGGCCTTTTGGGCATTGGTAATACGTGGATTTTCAGGAATAATAGTCCCGTCAAAGTATTTCTTAAGGGTTGCTACCCCAGAGTTAATCCACAATAGAGTTGGGTCATTTACAGGAACCAAGCTCACTGATGGTTCTACTGAGTGACCTTTGGTCGCCCAGAAATCAAGCCACATTTGGCGTACTTGTGCACTAGATAGTTGTTTCATATTGTCTCCTTATTTACTTGTTTAATGTGATTGGCTTTCCAGCATTTCCACATAGTCAATCGCGACACAAAGGGAAATGACTAGGTCTGCATAAGCGTCCTCAAGAACCGTTACAGTATAGGTAGAGGTCAAATGGAAGAGTTCCTTCTTAATTTCTGCAATCATCTGATCGCGATCATCCAGCAATTTGAAATTCAAATCCCAGATATTACCCTCGATACGAAGCCCTAGATTATCAAACTCATACTTATCTCGCCAGAAGGTCAACTTCTTACGAATGACAAAACTCGAGCCATCCCGAAGCTGAATCTCAAAACGAGGAAGCAAGGTCAAGATTTCTTTACTGATCTGACTGACCTGTTCACCATTAGCATCATATATGGTAAAGGTTTTAGGAATCTTAAAAAATGATCCCTCTACCTGATAGGCGATTTCTCCCCTGTCATCCTTGATAGCGAAGCGTTCGCCACCAAGACGAAACTTTTGTTTGACAAGAAATGTTTTCATCAACACCTCCAAAAATCAAAAGACAAGCTCATATCACGAAGGGCGAAAAACCGCGGTACCACCTTCATTCAATGAACTTGTCATTCTCTTGTTCTTATGCAATTGTATGATTGAGTAGCATGACTTCCTAGCTTAGATGGCTCGCAGCACCGCCACTTCTCTGGACTAAGACAACTGAAAATCAATTCTCAACTTTCTTATTATAACGTTTTTTTAAGCTTGCGTCAACTGGAAATCATCTCCGTTGAATCAGAGCAATTTCCTGTATCTTTGATTACTCTTTCAGGAGAACAAAATTAGCCAATATAATTGTTGATATTAAACAAATCCAAAATAACATATCACTCTCTCGCTTTAATATTATCTAGACTGTCAATTGCATATCTACATTCTTTAAGATAAAGCAAACTAATAACAAAATCTAAATTTAAAATCATTCATTAATCAATTCCTCAATTTCCTTTATCCCTTCAAATTCTCCAACACTTTCGAAAAGTTCTATAGCTCGTTTGAAATGTGTGTTGGATAATTCCGTATCTTCCAAGGCTAAATAGATTTCACCTAACCCTCTATAGCTACAAGCTTGAGAAATTACATCATCAGTCTCTAAAGATTGTTCCAATGACAGATTCATGAATGTAAGAGCCTCATCAAGATTGTTTAATTTAAATCTCACATAGCCCTGTTCGTAATTATTCACAGCTTTCTTTAGATTATCATTTGGAAAATGCTCTTCAACTATCTTCTCTTCATCTTCAATAAGTTTTAAAGCCTTATGAAAATCCCCCTGATCTCTGTAGATCATAGCTAATTGATGTAAGCCAATGTGTTCATTTTCTTTATCTTCATTTTGTTGAGCCAATAAAATGTATTTCTCAAAGATATGGGTACATGAAGCATAGTCTTTTTCTGCCAATAATAAATACCCCATCAGATTTAATAGGCTAAAATCTGTACAGGTATCAATGGAAAAATCTTGTTCAACCAACTTTTTAGCTTCTGATGTTTTTCCCTCCAGAAACAAGTCCCAAGCTGTATCAATTTTAGAGTCCATCTATTTCCCCCTTCAACTACAAACAACCTTCATAAAATAGAATCACTCAACAAGAATATACTATTCTCTATCTATTGAGGCTTAATCTTATAAACCATTAATCTGCATTAAAATAATCATAAACCTCTTTAAAGAGAGTCGGCAATATTCCTTGCTCTTCTTTGTCTAAATTATATTCAGAAACTAGCTCATCCATATAGTCAAATACAGTGAAATGTTTTTTTATTCCATTCATAACAAGCGCAAATTTCAAATCATTAAGTTTATCTTTTAACTTCTTCATATCAATTCTAGTGATTGGATGAGAAATACCATCTAGAGTACTATAAATCGTTTTTCCTAGTAAATAATCTGTCGTGGTATCAAATAATTTTGCTAATTTGACGACGGCGTCTAAATTAGGCTCTAAAGTTCCATTCTCCCAACGAAAATAAGTACCTTGTTATACACCAATCATCTCAGAAATTTGTACCTGAGTTAACTTCTTGATCTTTCTCAGTTCCTTAAGACGAGCTCCAAAAGAATCATTATTAAACATTGTATCCTCTTAAATATTCTAAACGGTACAAAACGGAATTATTCCATAAGGAATATTTATTTGAAGATTAAAGATTCTATTGAGAATATTATAGCATAAAAGGAGGTAAAAGCGTATGTAGCTAGTAGTCAATTTTAAAAATTTTAATGAAGGAGATAGAATTCAACAAATAAAAAAATCTTGAAATAAATGCGCCGTTATTTCACTTATCACTATTTTTATCCTCAATTTTCATATTACTAAACACAGCAACTATTATAGAAAAAGTTACCGTTACAAAAATTGCCTTTTACATAAAAAAACGAACCAGCTTGACTGGTTCGTTTCATAACTGCTAGCTCCTACTTCCGATACATTTTAAACTGTAGGAAGAGGTCGCTATATTTTCCTGTCCATTTATGGTCAAATTTCTCATAAACTTCTAGGTGTTTCATGGTTTCAGCATCAGGATAGAAGGCCTTGTCTTCTTTTTTCTCCTCTGGGAGCAATTCCTTAGCTGGTAGGTTTGGTGTTGAATAGCCGACATACTCCGCATTTTTAAGAGCATTTTCGGGTTTCAACATAAAGTTGATAAAGGCATAGGCTGCGTCTTGGTTTTTAACTGTTTTGGGAATGACCATATTGTCAAACCAAAGGTTGCTGGCCTCTGTCGGTACCACATAGCGTAGATTTTCATTTTTTTCTAGCATTTGGCTGGCTTCCCCTGAAAAGGTCACGCCTATAGCAGCGTTGTTCTGAATCATGTAGCCCTTCATCTCGTCGGCAACGATGGCCTTGATATTTGGAGTCAACTTGTAGAGTTTGTCTACTGTCTCTTCTAACTGCTGGGAATCCTTGGAGTTGAGGCTGTAGCCAAGAGAGTTAAGCCCTAGTCCCAATACCTCACGCGCCCCATCAAAGAGCATGATAGAGTTCTTATACTCTGGCTTCCAGAGATCATCCCAATGCTCAGGCGCTTCATCTACCATAGTTTCATTGTAGACAATTCCCAAGGTTCCCCAGAAGTAAGGGATGGAAAATTTATTGCCTGGGTCAAAGGACTGGTTGAGGAACTCTGGTCCGATATTTTCAAGACCTTCAAGTTTTGAATAATCAAGCGGAACCAAGAGGTCTTCGTCCTTCATCTTGTTGATCATGTATTCACTTGGGATGGCAATGTCGTAGGTCGTTCCACCCTGCTTGATCTTGGTATACATGGCTTCGTTGGAGTCAAAGGTCTCATACTGGACTTGGATGCCTGTTTCTTCTGTGAATTGCTCCAAGAGTTCAGGATCGATATAGTCCCCCCAGTTGTAAATGACCAGTTTTTGACTATCTCGGCTATTGATTTTACTATCTAGATGCGTCGCAATTCCCCATAAGACGAGAATAATGGCTACAATTCCTGCTAAAAATGAATAGAGTTTTTTCATGCTTGCTCCTCCTTCTCACGTGAGATAAAGTAATATCCAACCACTAGGATAATACTAAAGAGAAAGACAAGGGCAGACAGGGCATTGATTTCAAGCGAAATCCCTTTACGAGCACGAGAGTAAATTTCGACTGACAGGGTTGAAAAGCCATTTCCCGTTACGAAGAAGGTCACGGCAAAGTCATCTAGCGAATAGGTGAAGGCCATGAAATAACCAGCAATGATAGACGGAGTCAGGTAAGGAAGCATAATTTCCTTGAACATCTGAAATTGACTGGCACCAAGGTCATAGGCCGCATGAATCATGTCGCCATTCATTTCCTTAAGACGTGGCAAGACCATCAAGACCACGATAGGAATGGAGAAGGCCACGTGACTAGATAGAACGGTCAAAAAGCCAAGTGAAAACTTGAGTTGGGTAAAGAGAATCAAGAAGCTGGCACCAATCATAACATCAGGCGCAACCATGAGGATATTATTGAGTGAAAGAAAGGCTTCTTGGTATTTCTTACGAGACTGGTAAATATAAATAGCTCCAAAAGTCCCGATAATGGTCGCAATCAAGGCTGACAGGAAGGCCAAGAAAAAGGTCTGAGTCACAATCAACATGAGACGACCATCGCCAAACATAGTTTTAAAATGACTCAGGCTAAAGCCTGTAAAGCTATTCATGTCATTGCCTGCGTTAAAGGCATAGCCAATCAGGTAAAAGATTGGCAGGTAGAGGACAAGAAAGACCAGTCCCAGATAAAGGTTGGCAAATTTTTTCATCGTTCTCTCCTTTCCTTGGTCACCCACATGGTGATGAACATAGTCAGGATGAGAATCACACCGATGGTTGAACCCATACCGTAATTGTCATTGGTCAGGAAGTTTTGCTCAATAGCTGTCCCCAAGGTGATAACGCGGTTTCCACCAATCAAACGTGTCAGCATGAAGAGACTCAAACTTGGGATAAAGACTGATTGTACCCCACTTCTCACTCCATTCATAGACAGTGGGAAGATGACATGTCGGAAGGTTTCCCACTTGGTCGCACCTAGATCATAGCTGGCATTGATGAGATTGTTATCCATATCGTCTAAGACATTGAAAATGGGCAAAATCATAAAAGGAAGCTCGATATAGCTTGCGACAAAGATAAAGGAGAAATCGGTAAAGAGCAACTGCTGTGAACCGATTCCGATAAATTCCAAGAATTGGTTAATAGAGCCATTTTGACCAAAAATCCCAATAAAGGCATAGGCCTTGAGGAGCAGATTGATCCAGGTTGGCAAGATAATCAGCATGAGCCAGAGTTGACGGTGCTTGAGACGGGTCAAAAAGAGGGCTGTCGGATAGCTGATAAGCAGGGTTACAAAGGTCACAATTCCTGCATAAAGCACTGAGTTGAAACTCATCTTTAGATAGGTCAAGTTTTGTGATGCAAAGTAGGATTTATAGTTTTCTAAACTGAACTGGCCTTCAATATTGAAAAAGGATTGACCGAAAATCAAGACCAAGGGTGCCAATACAAAGAGTGCAATCCAAAGCATATAGGGCACTACAAAGAGTTTAGAGCTTGTTTTCTTCATCTCTCTCCTCCTCGATTGCATTGATCAGACCTGCTTCTTGCTCTTCAATTTCCACGTATTCTTCGATACGGGCATCGAACTCTTCCTCGGTTTCGTTGAGACGCATGATGTGGATGTCTTCTGGTTCAAAGTCCAGACCGATTTCCTCACCCACGATGGCCTTACGAGTCGAGTGGATCATCCATTCATTTCCAAGTTCGTCATAGGCGATAATTTCATAGTGAACCCCACGGAAGAGCTGGGTATCGACCTTAACTTGGAGCTTGCCTTCTTCAGGAAGGGTAATCCGCAAGTCCTCTGGACGAATAACAACCTCAACAGGTTCATTTGGCTTCATCCCACCATCGACCGCTTCAAAGCGTTTGCCGTTAAACTCAACCAAGTAGTCCTCAATCATGGTACCTGGCAAGATGTTTGACTCGCCGATAAAGGTAGCAACAAAGTGGTTGATTGGCTCATCGTAGATATCCACAGGAGTTCCAGACTGGACAATCTCGCCATCATTCATGACAAAAATCCAGTCACTCATAGCCAGGGCTTCTTCCTGATCGTGAGTGACAAAGACAAAGGTAATGCCCAAGCGTTGTTGCAGTTCACGTAGTTCGTACTGCATATCTGTTCGTAATTTTAAGTCCAGCGCTGACAAGGGCTCGTCCAACAAAACCACACGGGGTTGGTTGATGATGGCACGGGCAATAGCCACACGCTGACGTTGTCCTCCAGAGAGTTTTCGAATGGAACGTTTTTCGTAACCTTCCAACTGAACCATCTTGAGAACTTCCGCTACACGCTGCTCGATTTCTTTCTTATCAATTTTACGCAAGCGAAGTGGAAAGGCAACATTTTCAAACACATTCATATGTGGAAACAAGGCATAGGATTGGAAGACAGTATGAACGTCTCGCTTGTTGGTTGGGATGTCATTGATACGAACACCGTCCAGCAAAATATCTCCTGTCGTCGCATCCAGTAAACCTGCAATAATGTTTAGGATGGTTGATTTTCCTGAACCAGATGCGCCTAGAAGGGTATAAAATTTCCCTTCTTCCAACTCAAAGTTGATATCTTTGAGAACCTTGGTGTTGCTGTCTTCAAAAACTTTTGAGACGTTTTTGAATTCAATAATTGGTTTTTTCAATTGTCATTTATTCCTTCTTTTTCATAGATTAACAGATCAGGGCTCTGTCAGGCCGCCACTACCTCTTGCAGAGTGTAAAACCACCTGCATACATCTGCACTAACGATAGGCTTTCACCCCCTTGCCATGACATAGCAGCAGCTTTCCAACTACAGCTTCCTACTTGCTTTCACCCAAGATACGAACTTCTCTCTCAAGAGTAACGCCAGAGTGTTCCTTGACTTTTTCAATCACAGACTCAATCAAGTCTTCGTAGTCTTTAGCCGTTCCGTCAGCAACATTAATCATAAATCCTGCGTGTTTTTCTGAGACTTCTACTCCACCAATACGATAGCCTTTCAAGCCAGCTTCTGAAATTAACTGACCTGCAAAATGTCCTACTGGACGCTTAAAGACCGAACCACAAGATGGATATTCTAAAGGTTGCTTGAGTTCACGTAGATGCGTCAAGCGATCCATTTCTTGCTTGATAACCTGATGGGTTCCTGGGGCTAGGGCAAATTTAGCTGACAAGACAACTGCACCAGACTCCTGAATGGCTGAATGGCGGTAACCAAAAGCCAAGTCCTTGACAGACAGGGTTTCGATTTCTCCATCCTTGGTCAAGACCTTACAAGACTGCAAGATGTGAGCAATCTCGCCACCATAGGCACCCGCATTCATAAAGACAGCACCACCGACACTTCCAGGAATGCCACAAGCAAACTCAAAGCCAGTCAAACTATGACGGAGGGCAATGCGAGTTGTTTCAATCAAGTTGGCACCAGCTTCAGCTTCAATGGTATAGCCATCAACGGAAACGTTATTAAGCTTGTCACACAAGATGACAAATCCACGAATCCCACCGTCACGAACAATGATGTTGCTGGCATTCCCAAGAACCATCCAAGGGATATTTTCTTGATTGGCAAATTTAACAATGCGCGCCAACTCAAAACGATTTCGTGGAAAGACCAAATAATCGGCCTCTCCACCTACTTTTGTATAACTATAGCTATGCAAGGGTTCCTTAAAACGGATATCAATTCCTTCTAAGATTTCAAGCATTTTTTCTCTTACAGACATGTCACTCTTCCTTTTACAAAATTCATTCCATTATACCATTTTTAGAGACATTTGACGACCATAAAAAGACCTTGTTTGGATTTTGCATAAGAAAAAGAGGTTTCCCCCTTTTCTTATGATTTTTTACAAAAGATTGCCTTTGTTCCATAGGCAACCAGAACAAGTTCAAGTGCTAGGACAACTTCCACCAAGACAGGACTTGTCAGCCAACCAACTTGGACTAGAGATGGTGCTAGGTCAAAGAAGGCATGTAGGCCATAGGCTGCTAGGAGATAAATCCATTTCTTCTGGCGAACAGCTTGGTAAACCCAAACAGTCAAGAGTAATTGGAAACCTAGGGCCAAGATTCTCTCAAAACCAAGCAAATAAATCTGCCAGACTGATAGCGACTGAATAGTTTTCAACATATTTTCAGACAGCAATTGCATGACCTGTGGATTCTGAGTTTGAACTGCCGAAAGAACTATGTAGAGATTGACGAGGCTAGTAAGACCTAGGAAAATCAACTCCAAGCCACCATGCCCCAGTCCATAGGCTAAAGCGTCTGCCTTTTCCAAACTTCTCTTTTTCTCCAACCATTTGAAGAAAACAAGACGAGCTGTTTCCTCAAAAAATGCTGCCATGGCTAGGCCATAGATGATATAGACAAGCGGATGGTCTTGCAAGAGGGCAATACTACCGTCTTTTTGAGGATGCAAAACCAAGATATGCACCAGTTTTTCTAAAATCTGTGAAGAGACAAAGAAGGCAACAGCCCCCAAGCCCAAGACAGCTAGATTAATCTGGTGTTTCTTTTTGGCATACCAAATGCTTCCTATCAAGAAAGCCAGCAACAGCAACATGGTAATGATAATATGAATGGTCATTTTCTTCTCCTATTCCGCCTTTTCAATATCTTTTTTCATCTCGTCAACATTGAACTTAGCAAACAAGTATTGACGATCTTGGACTGGGAAACGTTGGTCCAACTGGTCAACTGCTCCCACCTCGATAATCCCTTCCTTGATGACAAAGTCCATGACATGTCCACCGAAGGTCAAATCATCTGAAATGAAGTGCAGATGGTAGCCTGCCACACTAACCCCATGGAAAATCTCAGGCGTCCAGAAACCAACGATGGTTCCCGCCACATTGTCACGACTATATTCCGGTTGATGGGTTGCGACCTCAGCAAACTTGGTATCTGGTGTCGACTTGGGAATCATGCGTACATGCATATGCGAAAATTCCCCCCGAATCTTGATAGAGCGGAAAAGATTTTCCCCATCATAATAAGACTCAATTCGCTCTTCCAATTCCTTGTCCGTCATCTCAAAGCGCTGGCGGAAAATGACCTCTGCCTGATGAGGTACCACTGCTGCGTAAGGAATAAGGGCATCTGGTGACACTTCTACAATTTCCGGTTGCTCTCCTGAGCCTTTGGCCTGATAGGCCTTGCCATCCAATACAATCAATTCCCCATCAATAGAATCCAAGGTTCCCAAACCAAGGTCACCATGCTCTAGCAATTCTCCCACTGTCATGGTACCACCATAAAGGCCAGCCATCAAGGCTCCAAGGGTATTGTATTGAAATAATTTCACTGGTTCCTGCACGTTCTTATCCATTCACTTTCTTGTCTGTTATACTCAATGAAAATCAAAGGTCAAACTAGGAAGCGAGCTACAGGTTGCTCAAAGCACTGCTTTGAGGTTGTAGATAAGACTGACGAAGTCAGCTCAAAACACTGCTTTGAGGTTGTAGATAAGACTGACGAAGTCAGCTCAAAACACTGTTTTGAGGTTGTGGATAAAACTGACGAAGTCAGTAACCATATCTACAGCAAGGCGAAGCTGACGTGGTTTGAAGAGATTTTCGAAGAGTATTATTCTATAAATGTTACTCCTAAGTATACCACATTTACCCCTAGATGTGAACGAGAGAAACACTCTAGACATTGCCAAGAAGGAAAAAAAAGGGTACAATGTAACAAAATCAAGTGAGGTCTGGAATGAAGAAACAAAGCAAGTACCAAGAGGTCGTTTCCTATCTGAAAAATGGCATCGAGTCTGGACGCTTTCCGACGGGTAGTCGCCTGCCTTCTATCCGTCAACTGAGCCTTGACTTCCACTGTAGCAAGGATACTGTCCAACGAGCCCTGTTGGAATTACGGCACGAACAATACCTCTATGCCAAGCCCCATAGTGGTTACTATGTCCTAGAACAAGGGCAACACCAGGATCTAGAAATCGAAGTCACTGACGAACATGCCAGTGCCTATGACGATTTCCGACTCTGTGTCAATGAAACCTTGATTGGCCGGGAAAACTACCTCTTCAACTACTATGATAACCAAGAAGGATTAGAAGACCTAAGACAGTCCATTCATAAACTCCTCTTTGACCAAGCCCTCTACTGCAAGGCAGACCAACTGGTATTGACTTCTGGAACCCAACAAGCCTTGTTTATCCTCTCTCAAATTTCCTTTCCTAGTCAAGCTAAGGAAATCTTGGTGGAACAGCCGACCTACCATCGGATGAATCGCCTCTTGATTGCTCAAGGTCTGGATTATCAAACGATCGAACGAGGCATAGCTGGGATTGACATGGAGGAATTGGAAGGCCATTTCAAAACAGGAAAAATTAAGTTTTTCTATACCATTCCTCGTTTTCACTATCCTCTGGGACATTCCTATTCAGAGCAGGACAAACGGGCTATTCTTGACTTAGCTGCCAAGTATGGAATCTATATCGTAGAGGACGACTATCTGGGGGATTTGGACTCTAAAAAGGGCCAGACCTTCCACTATCTAGATACAGAGGAGCGCGTCATTTATATCAAGTCCTTCTCAACCAGCCTCTTTCCAGCCCTGCGGATAACAGCACTCATCCTTCCAAATGCTATCAAGGAATCCTTTGTGGCCTACAAAAATATCCTAGATTACGATAGCAACCTCATCATGCAAAAGGCCTTATCACTCTATATCGACAGTCAATTATTTGAAAAAAATCGGCTAGCTCGCTTGAACAATCAAGAAACTTACCAGAAGCAAATCGAGAAAAGTTTAACCACAACTCCTTGTCCCCTCCCTCACTTTCCCCTACACGATGGTTTATTACTAGACCTGAGACAGTATCCTAAAATTGCTAGTCTCAAACACAGTCAGCTGAAATTGGACTTCTTTGAGGAGGCTTACTTGGATGCCTGCCCTTATCAATTTGCCAAGGTGTCCTTAGAGAATCTGGAAAAGGTTTTAAACTATTTAAAAGCAGAATTGGAATGACTTCCAACTCTGCTTTTTTCTTATTGTTCAACTTCTGTTAAGGTTGCCGCTTTTTCAAGATATTTTTGGTAGGTACCGTCATCCTTGAGTTTTTGGATGACCTTGTCCACCACTTCTTTCAAATCAGCACTATTTTTTCTAAGGGCAACTGCATTAGCTTCGCCATCCTTCATCTTCAAGCTGACAGTTGCGACAGCTAGGTCTGCATTTTTAGCAGCATAGCTAAGGGCAACTGGCTCATCCATGTGAACAGCATCAACTTTTCCAGCCTGCAATTCATTAACTGCTTCACCCATATTAGCTAGGGAAGTCAATTGAGCTTTTGGCAATTGTTCCTTGACCATAGCTTCTGGAACAGTCCCTTTTTGGGCTGCAATATTAGCACTTTCAAGGCTAGTTAAATCCTTGTATTTTTCTACATCAGCCTTACGAACCAAGAAACTAATCTTGTTTTCATAGTAAGGGATTGAAAAGTCAAAGACTTCTTTTCTCTCGTCAGTAGCGCTAATTCCCGCAACTGCTAGATCAGCCTTACCAGTTTGAAGACTGGTCAAGACGTTGTCAAAACTCATGCTTGAAATTTCTAACTTCACCCCAAGTTCATCAGCGATAGCTTGAGCCATATCAATATCCGCACCGACTACCTGGTTTTTTCCGTCAACTAAAGATTGAAATTCAAAAGGTGCATAGTCAGGACTGGTCGCCACAACTAATTTCCCCTTTTGCTTAATGGCTTCAACAGCTGACTGAGAACCATTAGAACCCGACTGGCAAGCTACTAAAAAGAAACTTGCAAGAAAACTACATAAAACAAATATCCATTTTTTTGATTTCATAAATAAACAACCTCTCTATTAATTTTGTATAATTATAACGCTATTCAAGTTGCTTGTCAAGTGTTTTTTGAATTTTTATCTTAAAAATATTTTTTTCATTCAAGAAAAGGAGCTATCTGTTGATTTCAAGCTCCTTTTTATACAGGATGAACCTGCTTTATAGTTCGACAATCTTACCTGTTTCAAAGTAAACAACCCATTCACAGATATTCTTGGCATAGTCTCCAATACGTTCCAAGAAGGCAATCACTTGGAAATAATCACGACCTGTAACAATGGCATCAGGATTTTTCTTGATTTCTTCTGTAGCCAAGTCACGAATGCTATCAAAGTAATGGTTGATTTTTTCGTCCATAGCTGCTACTTCATAGGCCTGATCCACTGAACCATTCAGATAGAGTTCCAGGGCTGCTTCAACGAAATTCTTGACATCGCGCCCCATTCTCTTGATTTCTTCTTCAACCGCTGGGATGCGTTGCTCCCCCTTCATACGAATTGCCGCTTTAGCAATAGAAACAGCATGGTCCCCCATACGTTCCAAGTCAGATACAGCCTTGAGAACTGTTAAAACGGTGCGTAGGTCTTGAGAAACCGGTTGTTGAAGGGCAATCATTTCAAATGATTTCTTCTCCAATTTCACTTCGTATTCGTTTACTTCTACATCGTCTTCGATGACTTCCTTGGCCAAATCACGGTCATGCGTAACAAAGGCACGCACTGTACGATTGATTTGGGATAGCACTTCTTGTCCCATAGCATAGAACTGGTTGTGCAATTTCTCTAAATCTTCCTCAAATTGAGAACGTAACATCATTTATCTCCTTATCCAAATTTTCCTGAAATATAATCTTCTGTTTCCTTGTGTTGTGGGTTGAGGAACATCTTCTTGGTATCGTTAAACTCAATCAAATCTCCATCTAGGAAAAATCCTGTCTTGTCAGATATACGAGAGGCTTGTTGCATGGAACGCGTAACCAAGAGCATGGTGTATTTATCTTTTAGACCATACAAGGTTTCCTCAATCTTACCGGCCGAGATAGGGTCCAAGGCTGAAGTCGGTTCATCCAAGAGAATGATTTTAGGACTGGTTGCCAAGACACGGGCAACGCAGACACGTTGCTGTTGTCCACCTGAAAGCCCGATAGCTGAATCATGCAGGCGATCCTTGACCTCATCCCAGATAGAAGCACGCTGCAAGGCTTTTTCTACCGCTTCATCCAGAACCTGCTTATCCTTCACTCCATTGATACGAAGTCCGTAAACAACATTTTCGTAGATAGACATAGGGAAGGGGTTTGGTTGTTGGAAAACCATTCCGATTTCCTTACGCAATTCAACTGTATCTGTACGTGGGCTGTAAATATTGTGACCGTTGTAAACCACCGAACCAGTTGTGGTCACCTCTGGATTGAGATCCCCCATGCGGTTGATAGCCTTGAGGAGAGTTGACTTCCCTGATCCAGATGGACCAATCAAGGCTGTAATTTCCTTAGGTTGGAAAGATAGAGAAACACTATTCAAGGCCTTTTTTTGATTGTAGTAAACGGACAGGTCTGACACCTGTAAAATCGCTTCTGTCATACTGTTTCCTTTCTATCCAAAGTGTCCTGTTACGTAGTCATTGGTTGACTGTAGTTTGGCATTTTGGAAAATATTAGAGGTCTTATCATACTCAATCAAGTCACCCAAGTAGAAAAACCCTGTGTAATCACTAGCACGCGCAGCCTGCTGCATACTGTGGGTCACGATGATGATGGTAAAATCCTTCTTCAACTCCAACATGGTTTCTTCAAGTTGAGCAGTCGCAATCGGATCCAAGGCTGATGCCGGCTCATCCATCAAGAGAATATCTGGTTTAACAGAGATAGCACGAGCGATACAGAGACGTTGCTGCTGACCACCTGATAGGGTCAAGGCTGACTTGTGCAAATCGTCTTTGACCTGGTCCCAAAGGGCAGCCTGACGGAGAGAAGTTTCCACAATTTCATCCAAGACTTGCTTGTCCTTAACCCCTGCACGTTCATGGGCAAAAGTGATATTGCGATAGATAGACTTGGCAAAGGGATTTGGGCGTTGGAAGACCATTCCAATGTGCTTACGCATTTCATAAACGTTGATTTCTGGACGGTTGACATCAATCCCTTGATAGAGGATTTGACCTGTTACCTTGGCAATATCAATGGTATCATTCATACGGTTGAGACTGCGAAGATAGGTTGATTTTCCTGAACCAGAAGGGCCAATTAAGGCCGTAATTTTATTTTTTTCAAATTGCATATCGATGCCCTTGATGGATTCATTTTTACCGTAGTAAACATGTAAATCCTTAGTAGAGAGGGCCACTTTCTCTTCAGGAAAGGTGATGATATGCTTTTCATCCCAATTATATTTTGACATGGCTTCTCCTTTAGGCAGCAGTTAATTTCTTATGTAGGTAGCTTCCGAGTTTACGGGCTCCAAAGTTAAAGATGAGGATAAAGATGAGGAGCACGGCTGCAGAACCTGCTGATACGATAGTTCCATCTGGAATGGTTCCTTCACTATTAACTTTCCAGATATGGACAGCCAAGGTTTCTGCTTGACGGAAGATAGAGATTGGGCTGGTCACACTGAGAATATTCCAGTTAGACCAGTCCAGAGCTGGAGCGGATTGTCCTGCTGTATAGATAAGAGCAGCAGCCTCACCAAAGATGCGACCAGAAGCTAAGACAACCCCAGTTACAATCCCTGGAAGAGCTTCTGGAATGACCACATGGACCACTGTCTCCCAACGAGAAATCCCAAGGGCTAGACCAGCCTCACGCTGCGTATGGTGAACGTGTTTCAAACTGTCCTCAACATTACGAGTCATCTGAGGCAGGTTAAAGACCGTCAAGGCCAAGGCACCTGAAATGATTGAAAATCCATACTCAAACTGAACTACAAAGATCAAGTAACCAAAGAGACCCACAACCACTGATGGGAGTGAAGACAAGATTTCAATACAGGTTCTGACAAAATTGGTCACAGGACCTTTTTTGGCATATTCAGCTAGGAAAATCCCAGCTCCCATAGACAAGGGTACAGAGATAATCAAGGTAATGACCAAAAGGAAGAAGGAATTATAGAGCTGAATTCCGATTCCTCCACCTGCTTGGTAAGAAGATGATTTGCCAGTCAAGAAAGACCAAGAGATGTGGGGCAAACCACGAACCAAGATATAAAGAATCAATGATGCCAAGATGGCAACAATAATTCCTGCGATCGTATAGAGGACAGCTGTTGCAATTTTATCTAATTTCTTAGCGTGCATAGTTTTTCTTTCCTCTTTCTTTCGTAATCAATTTAATCACACTGTTGAAGGCCAAACTCATCAAGAGCAAGACTAAGGCCAGAGACCAGAGAACGTTATTATCAACTGTTCCCATAACGGTATTTCCGATACCCATGGTCAACACAGAGGTCAAGGTTGCAGCAGGTGTTGTCAATGAAGTTGGGACAACAGCTGAGTTTCCGACCACCATCTGAATAGCCAGAGCCTCACCAAAGGCACGTGCCATTCCAAAGACCACTGCTGTAAAAATCCCTGAACGCGCTGCCTTCAAGGTCACACGCCAGATGGTTTGCCAACGAGTGGCCCCCATAGCCAAACTAGCTTCGCGGTAGTGACGAGGCACCGCACGCAAACTGTCCGTTGTCATAAAGGTTACCGTCGGTAAAATCATGACAAAGAGAACAAAAATCCCTGACAAAATCCCAAAACCAGTTCCACCAAAGACACTTCGGACAAAGGGAACTACGACCTGCAAACCGATAAATCCATACACGACTGAAGGAATCCCAACTAGCAATTCAATAGCTGGTTGCAAGATTCTAGCACCTTTTGGTGAAACCTCGGTCATAAAGACTGCCGCACCAATGGCAAAAGGAGTTGCGATAAGGGCTGATAGGATTGTGACAATAAAGGAACCCAAAATCATGGGAAGGGCACCAAATTGTTTACCTGAAGGATTCCAAGTTTGGCCAAAAAGGAAATCAAAGATATTGACCCCATTGACAAAGAAGGTCGACAGACCTTTTTGGGCTACGAAAATCAAAATCATGGCCACAATGATGACAATCAAAGACAGACAGGCAAAGGTCAAGCCTTTTCCTAGTTTCTCTAGACGAGAGTTCTTTGAGGGAGAAAGTAATTTTTTAGCTAATTCTTCTTGATTCATTAGTGACTCCCTTCTAGTGCTGTCACCGTTCCTACAGCATCTTTTTCAACCTTCATTTCCTTGACAGAAATATAGCCCATTCCCTTAACGATTCCACTTTGCGCTTCATCTGAGAGGACAAAGTTGAGAAATTCTGCCACCAATTCATTGGGCTTACCTAGGGTGTACATGTGTTCATAAGACCACAAAGGCCAGTTATTGCTTGTAACATTTTCTGCAATCGGCTCATAGCCATTCAACTTCATGCGTTTAACTGAGTCATCTACATAGGCAAAGGCTAGGTAAGAAATGGCTCCTGGTGTCTGGGAAACAATGTTTTTGACCATCCCATTTGAATCCTGTTCTTGACTCTGCACGGCAGATTGACCATCCATGACAACACTATCAAAGGTTGCACGCGAACCAGAACTTGCCGCGCGGTTGATAATGGAAATGGCTAGGTCTTTCCCACCGACTTCTTTCCAGTTGGTTACTTGACCTGTGAAGATGCTACGGAGTTGTTCTGTTGTCAGATTTTCAACGTCAACTTCCTTGTTTACAATCACTGCCAAGCCCGCTACGGCTACCTTATGGTCCACTAGAGCGGAGGCGTTGATACCGTCTTTTTCCTCAGCGAATACGTCTGAATTTCCTACATCAACAGCTCCAGACTGAACCTGAGACAAACCTGTACCAGATCCTCCACCTTGGACGTTGACTGTTTTTCCAACGTGCATAGAGCCGAATTCATCTGCTGCTGCTTCGACCAAAGGCTGAAGAGCCGTTGAACCAACAGCTGTCATGGATTCTCCACGATCAATCCAGCTAGCACATCCCACCAAAGAACCTGCCAGCAAGAGAGCTGCAAGGGATAGAGCGAGTTTTTTCCTTTTTTTCACTGTTTTTCTCCTTGAAAATAATGGTGAATGCTGTGAATTTTTTCAACTATTTATTTATGTTTTTCTTTTGAAAATTGGGAGCCAACTGACGTTGCTAGCTTGGTTTTACTAGAAATTTGCTCAGTTGCCTTCTCTACCAATTTTGACTTAAAATGAAAGACAATTTGAAAAAAATCCATACTTCCACTATAACATAGACAAGCTACTTTGACTAGCATTTTCACTTGAATCTGAGGCCTTTTGGAAAATAATTTTTCAAAACATTTCCCGTCACCTTAGCAAAGCCCAACCCATTGCCTTGAACCAAAACTTGGTACCAACCATTTGGCAGACTTTCTGCCAGCTGAACAGTTTCTCCAGCCACATACTTTACAAATTCCTCTTGGTCAATTTCAACCGACTGCTTGACCTGACTTGGTTTCAAGGCTAGACCAAGAGCAAAACTAGGCTCAAAGCGTTTCTTCTTAAAGGTCCCTAGATGCAGTCCATTCCGAGCAATCTTGAGTTTTCCTAAATCTGGCAAAAGTTCTGGCAGGAGATAGAGTTGGTCACCAAAAGTCTGCAAGATTCCCCTTAGATTGTCCTTCAAATGTTTTTGGGCAAATTCCTGCCACAAAGTAACTTGTTCTCGGCTGAGATTGCTCTTACTTGTCTTAAATTTAGGGGCTGGATTTTCACCTTTAAATTGTAAATGTGCGACAAACTGACCCTCTCCCTTAAAATGATGAGGGTACATACGAGCCGTTTCTGGCAAGTCAATACCAGCTACCATTCCATTGATATGCTCTACTTGCAGCAAATCAAAATCATACTCTTCCAGCAACCAATTGACAATCTCTTCGTTTTCCTCAGGTGCCCAGGTACAGGTTGAATAAACCAAGCGACCACCTTCAGCTAGCATGGTTACTGCATCTTCCAGAATTTCTTTTTGCAAGTTAGCGCATTGACTTGGATAATCTAAGCTCCAATAGTCCATAGCATCTGGTTGCTTACGGAACATCCCTTCACCAGAGCAAGGGGCATCAAGGACAATGAGGTCAAAATAGCCCTTAAAAACTTTGGCCAAGCGGTCAGCAGATTCATTGGTCACCACAACATTTGTCGCTCCAAAACGCTCCATGTTTTCTACCAAAATCTTGGCCCGTTTGCTTGAAATTTCATTGGAAACAAGGAGACCCTCCCCTGCTAGATAGGCTGCCAGCTGAGTTGATTTGCCACCCGGTGCAGCAGCCAAATCCAAGACCTTCATACCAGGACTGGGCTGAGCTACCTGAGCAACCATCTGGGCAGCGGGTTCTTGCGAATAAACCAAACCAGTAGCATGCTCAGGCGATTTCCCTGAAACCTTCCCATAGTGGCCCCAAGGAGTTTGAGGAATGGCATCAGAAAAGGAAACTGGCGCTTCTTTTAAAGGATTGACCCGAAAAGCCGAAACCGCTTCCTCCTCAAAAGAGGCAAGAAAATCTCTTGCCTCATCTCCTAGTATCTCTTCATATTTTTCAACAAATCCTTCTGGAAGTTGCATTTAAGTTCTTTTCCTTTCGTAAATATAGGACTGAATTTCCTCCTGCATCTCAAGAGGTAGCATCATGACCGGCTGTCTGGTTTGAAAATCAAGCGGTTGACCAGATAGGGTCACAACCCGATAGCCCAGACTTTCCCCTAAAATACTAGCCGCAGCATAATCCCATGGTTGCAGATAGGTGACATAGGTCAACAAACGCCCTGACAAAATCTTGGCAAAACTAATGGCCGCACTCCCATAGACACGAACACCGAGGACCGCTCGACCCAAATCAGCCAAGCCCCATTCATTGGTTTCCAGCATACCACTATTCCCTGCAATGAGAAAATCTCCAAGTGGTTTTGCTTTAAAGGGAGCTAGGGGCTTATCATTTAGACAAACTGGAAACTTACCACCACCGTGATAACAATCCCCTTTGACCACATCATAAATTAGGCTAAATTGCCCTTGACCATTCTCAAAATAAGCCATCATGACAGCAAAATCTTCCTGCTGGGCTACAAAATTATTGGTCCCATCAATGGGATCAATGACCCAAACCTTGCCCTCTTGAACCGAGGCTCGCAGACAACCTTCTTCAGCACAAATCTTATCCTCAGGATAACGGGACAAAATCTCACCAACCAATAGTTCCTGAACTTCCTTGTCCAGTCTGGTCACCAAATCTGTTGGAGAGGTCTTGGTCTCAACACACAAGTCTTCCTGCATATGGTCAAGGATGTACTGGCCTGCTTTCTTAATTAGCTCTTTAGCAAATTCAAACTTACTTTCCAAGAGAAATCTTTCCTTCCCCTTTTTCCTTAGCCGCCTGAACTGCTCGGTAAAGCGAATAACCACTCACTGTTTCAAATTCTCGTCCCAAACGTTTCTCTTCACTCTTGCTTGGCACAACCAACTTGAATCCCTTATAGGAGTCCAGTAGCTTTCTAGCCTCTACCTTGCCTTCATAGGCAGCTTCAACATCATTAAAAAAAGAAAGCACTGAAGCAAGTTCTTCAGTGCTCCACGACAAATCTAGTGGGTAACTATACTGTTTGTTCATTAACTAATACCAGCTCTCATTCTTGCTTCTTTTAGTTCTTGCTTACGGTAACTACGAGGGAGAAAAGCACGAATCTCATCTTCATTAAAGCCGATTTGCATGCGTTTGGCATCGATAATAATGGGACGACGCAAAAGACTAGGATACTGCTCAATCAAATGAAGCAATTCTGATACCGAAATACTTTCTACATCAATATCTAATTTTTGAAAAATTTTTGAACGAGTTGAAATGATGTCATCAGTACCATTTTCGGTCAAGGAAAGGATGTGTTGCAATTCTTTTCTTGTTAAAGGACTGGTCATAATATTGTGCTCCTCAAAGGGCACCTTATGTTTTTCTAACCAGGCCTTTGCCTTACGACATGAAGTACAGCTCGGTGATAGAAATAGTGTAATCATGCTTTTCTCTTCTTATCTATACTTTGCTAATTCTATTATACAAAAAAATAAAGCGCTTGACTAGGGATTTTTAGAAAAAAAGCCTATTTTTTCAAGAAAAATAGACTGTTTGCGAACGATTAATACATTTCTGAATTAGTTAATTCAATCTTAACGATAGTTTCGAATTACATACCTAATTTATACATGTAAAATAAGAACATCTTTCGTTTCACTTCCTACGACTTTTCAGATACAGATAGCCAAAGAAGCTCTCATAGAGGGCAAAAAAGAGGAGGAAGGCATGAAGGAAGAAGGTCTCTGGCAAAATCAGAATCACTGGATCCTTGGCTGGATCAAAAAGCCAGGTATCATCTCCCACAAAGAGAATTTGATGGAAAAGAGTAAAGAATTGGTCAAAACCAATCAACACTCCCCCAAGCCCAATCAGCACAGGCAAGACTACTAGAGTCAAAAGCCCCTTACTGAATAGAGATAAAAATCCCTTTTTCACAATCTTATTGGCAAAGAAATAGAAGCTTGGTAGTGTCACAAGGGCAATAAATTGAACTAGATGAAAGAGATTTTTCACAACCGCAAAGTGGTGCAGACCAGCTGCTGACGAACGAAAATCTGGCATCTCTAAGACTTGGCTAAATGGATTGGTCAGGTAATCCATCAAGATATGAAAGTTATATTGAATGGTTTCGGGTTTTAAATAGACCCTATCCGTTAAACTTAACCACTGAATTTCCAGCGGATAAAAAATCCAAGCCAAATAAATGGTCAGAAGGATAGAAAGAGAGAGGAGAAAGAGCATAGAGCTCCAAAAGGTCAGTTTAGTTTTCATCAAAGTTCCACTCCGCAAGGCTAGAAACCACATGAGTCGGTGCGATTGGCAGGTCTGCCACTTCTTCTGCCTTGGTAAAACCTGTCGTCACCAAGAGCGTTGGAATGCTATTGTCAATCCCTGCTCGAATATCAGTCAAATAATTGTCCCCAACCATGATTAATTCTTCACGTTCCAAACCTAAGTGCTCAACCGCCTTGTCCATAATGATGGCATTTGGTTTCCCAATATAAACAGGCTTCACTCGTGTTGCCACTTCAAGAAGGGTAATCAGTGAACCAGCACCTGGCAAAAGACCGCGTTCTGTCGGAATGTTGAGGTCAGGGTTGGTTCCGATAAAGTGGGCACCCTTTTGGATAGCAAGAGTTGCTGTCGCAAATTTTTCATAGTCGACTTGCCAGTCCAGTCCTACTACTACATAGGCTGGATTTTCCTTGTCTTCGACATATCCAGCCGCCTTAATGGCTTCCTTGAGCCCGGTTTCTCCGATAACATAGACCGTCTTTTCAAGCCCCAAGTCGTTCATATAGTCGATAGTCGCCAAAGTCGCTGTGTAGACAGTCGATAGAGGCGTATCGATATTAAAATTCTGAGCCAACATCTCCTGAACACTCTCTGGAGTGCGGGTTGTATTGTTGGTCACAAAGAGATAGGGAATGTCCCGCTTTTGCAATTCATGGACAAAAGCCTCTCCTGCCGGAATTCGGTCTTTCCCCTTATAAATGGTTCCATCTAAATCAATTAAATAGCCTTTATATTTCATCTATTTCTCCCTAATCCTTTTTTATTTCTTGCCAAGTGATAATAGCCTGTGCATTGGTAGCCCCGTCGCTTGTAATTTCATGCTTGCTTTCCAGTCCAGACCGTTCAACAGCCGATGTAATCACCCCACCTGGTCGAACTTCCTTGACATACTTGAGGTTGATTTTCTTGGGAATATATTGGGTCAAAAAGTCCGCTCCCATGACCTCAAAAATCCAGTCCAAGTATTTACTGTTATTGACATGGCCATTCATATCCAAGTCATAAAAACGAACATGGTAATCCTTGCTGATCGGCTCTTCCAAGGACTCATACTTTGGTCCACGGATGAGCTTTTTATTAAATTCAGACTGGTAAGGAGCCACAATCTCTGGTTCGACAGCATGGACTTTTCGACTGTCGCGATCCATGAGAACAAAGGTCGCCATCATGTGGATGAGTTCCTGACCTGCTTCATCATAAATGGTAAAGCGACGGTAACAAAAGAGTCGATTGTAGCTCAAAGCTTCCGTTTCGATGGTGATTTCTTCCGCAAAACGAGGCAAACGAGCCACCTCAATATCATAATCTGTGATAATCCAGACCAGATTATAGTTTTCCAAAATGGCCTTATCACTAACACCCAGTTCAATCGACTGCATCCCTGAAACTTGCAGGGAAAGCAAAATCACATCTGGAAGCTTGATATGACCGTTCATATCAGCCATATCAAAAGGAATTTTCATTTTCATTTGATAAGTTAAGCCCATCATCCTACTCCAAAATAAATCGTTCTGCTACGGTGTCTCCCAAAAAGAGACCTCTTTTTGTCATGCGAACTCGGTCATTCTCTATTTGTATGAGACCTTGTTGAACCAAGTCCTTGACAATTTCTCCATAAAGTCCATCAAAAGACCGTCCAAATTTTTCTTCAAATCGCGCCATGGAGACTCCTGATTTCTTACGGAGGCCCAAGAACATTTCCTCTTCCATTTGCTCCTTTTGACTCAGGTGCTCTTCTGTGATACGAGCATTGCCTTCCTCAACCGCATTAAGATAATGACGAATGGGACCATGATTTTTATAGCGAATACCATTGACATAGCCAGATGCTCCAGCACCGATGCCATAGTATTCAGCATTGTCCCAGTACATGAGATTGTGGCGACTTTCAAAACCAGGCTTTGAGAAATTGGAAATCTCATAATGTTCAAAACCTGCTCGCTCCAGCTCTGCGATGATATATTCAAACATCTCAGCTTCCAATTCCTCCTTAGGCAGAGGCAATTTCCCTCGTCGCATACGGTTCATAAAGACCGTATGATTTTCCAAAATCAAGCTATACAAACTCATATGGGGAATGTCCAGCCAAATGGCCTTAGCCACATTTTCCTTGACCTGCTCCATGGTCTGACCAGGCAGTGCATAAATCAAATCAATAGAGATATTGTCAAAACCAGCCAGTTTCAGACGGTCGATATTTTCATAAATATCCTTCTCCAAATGACTGCGCCCAATCTTTTTCAGCATCTTATCATCAAAGGTCTGCACACCTAGCGAAACACGATTGACAGCTGAGTTCTTCAAAACAGCAATCTTATCCGCATCCAAGTCACCTGGATTGGCTTCAATGGTCAACTCCTCTAAGACAGACAAGTCCAAGTTTTTAGTCAATCCATCCAATAACACTTCCAGTTGCGAAGCTGACAGGGCTGTTGGTGTTCCACCACCTATATAGAGGGTTCTCAACTTTTGAATATCATAAGATTGAAACTCTTCTAACAGATGTTCCAAATAACTATCTACCGGCTGATTCTTGATAAAAACTTTCGAAAAATCACAATAATAACAAATCTGGGTACAAAATGGGATGTGCACATAGGCTGACGTTGGTTTGTTCTGCATAGTCTTATTATACCACAAAAAGCGAACAATACTCAGAATTCCGTTTAACAAAATCCTAGCATTGTTCGCTTTCTTTATATAATCATTCTTTGTATTTTATGACTAACACGATTCCCAGAACCAATCTAGTTTGTCTTTACAATACAAAAGAATGAATGTTCATTTGACTAAATTTTTAGTCTTCTTTTTTCTTGCGAGCTACAAGTCCAAATCCACTCAATAGTCCAAGAAGTCCTAGAGATGCAAGAGTCGCATTTGATTCTGTTCCTGTATTTGGCAATACATTTTGAGAATCATTTGACTTAGCTCCATTATCAACAGCAGTCTTAGTATCTACCTTATCTGCATTCGGCGTAACTGCATTTGGAGTTGGAGTAGCTGGTGCAGGTGTATCTTGACCAGAACCTCCATTAGTGTCAGGTTTGACTGGTGTATCAGGTGTCACTGGTGCAACTGGAATTGTATCTGTTGGTGTTGCTGGTGTTACCTTAGCTGGAGTTTCTACTGGAACTTCTACAGCTGGTTTTCCTGGTTCAGTAATCTTAGCTGTTCCTGGTACCTTACCGTCTGGTAAGTCACTGTTTGGTACTTTACCTTTACCGTTTTCACCGATTGTGACTGGGATTAGCTTACCATCTTTACCTGGAATTTCTACCGTAGTTCCTGGTGGGAATGTTGAGCCATCTGGTTTCTTCGGTGTTACTGTAACGTCACCTGTCTTAGGATCTTGTTCAACATCTACTGTTGGTGTCTTACGAGCTGGTGTTGTTACATCTACTGGTTGTGATGGTTTCTTGTTCGGTTCGGTTACCGTTCCTTTTCCTGGGACATCTTTCTTAGGAAGCTTGTCATTTGGTACTTCACCTGAACCATTGTCGCCAATTGTGACAGTGATTGGTGTATTGTTTTCACCTGGAATCACTACCTTGCTGCCTGATGGGTATGTTGAACCATCTGGTTTCTTAGGCGTTACAACTGCATCACCATTTGGTTTGCGTGTGATTTCAATCTCACTTGGTGTTTCAGTTGTTGGTGTTGCTGGTGTTACCTTAGCTGGAGTTTCTACTGGAACTTCCACAGCTGGTTTTCCTGGTTCAGTAATCTTAGCTGTTCCTGGTACCTTACCGTCTGGTAATTCACTGTTTGGTACTTTACCTTTTCCATCTTCTCCTATTGTTACTGTGATTGGCTTGTCACCTTTACCTGGAATTTCTACTACTGTTCCTGGTGGGTAGATTGAGCCATCTGGTTTCTTCGGTATCACTGTAACATCACCAGTCTTAGGATCTTGTTCCAACTCTACGGTTGGAGTTACTTTAGCTGGGGTTGTTACATCCACTGGTTGTGATGGTTTCTTGTTCGGTTCGGTTACTGTTCCTGTTCCTGGGACATCTTTCTTAGGAAGCTTGTCATTTGGTACTTCACCTGAACCATTGTCGCCAATTGTGACAGTGATTGGTGTATTGTTTTCACCC